>JAYGHB010000203.1:0-3024 GCA_034931985.1 Halotia wernerae UHCC 0503 | reverse complement strand
AGTGTTGCCTTAACTTGTGCAACTCTTGTAGCGAACCAATCACGGTCAAAGGGTAGTCGTCCACCATCAACGAATTGTACCCATACTGTAATTCCGGCTTCGATCCAGATAGTGCGGATTGATTCGGGTTGTACCTCAATAATCTCGCCAATAATGTAGCGGTCACGAGATGTTAAGGGGTCTTGGGTAGGGGCGACAGTTTCGGCTTGTGTGGTTATGTGGCGGTTCAGTTCGGCTTGGGCTATTGCTTGCTCGTCGTTGGGGGCAGTAGACGCTTGCTGTGTGTATGTGACATGGGTCATAATAGGATTTCCTGTAAAAGGTCAAAGGGTGATCGCGGAGCCTAGTAACTTATGCGGTCGCCTTTTGTTTTGTATGTTCCTATTTTACCGTTATCAACGGACAAACGTCAAGCAGCAACAGTAATTATTTTTGCAGTATCGAAAAAGTCAGTAATATCAGCATTTAGTGCTTCACACAAAATATTAACAACATCTGTTGATACAGTAATCGTTCCACTTTTGAGACGAGTGGCGTAATAATCAGGCTGTTCTAACTGTTGAATGTATTGATGTGCAACCTTTAGACCAAGTTCAATGGTTTTTTGCTCAAGCTGACGACGGGGTATACTTCCGCGTAATTCTGTTAACTTTTCAGCTTGTTTATTACCCCATTTGAATGTTGCAATATGTTCAATATCTATCATCGTAGTAATTTTCTTACCGTTGTTACTTGCCATAATAACATTTTAGGTTTATTGTTGTAAGCAGTAATAACGTAGCTTACGAAGAGGTGGCATGAACATTCATGTCATCAACTTTGTGTTACTATGCAAAAATTAAGGACGGCAAATGACCTGCTGTCCGTTAGAAGAATTTGCTCTAAATTTAGCCATGAAAACAGCAATCAAGTAAGCGATCGCTTATCTGAGAAAATTCGGCTAGGAAAGATGGACGATAACACCAGACGACCCAAAAGACCCAACATCACCATGTATGTATGATCTGTGATATATGTCTGCTAGGCGATTAGTCAAAGGTATTGTGATCTCAGGAAAACGTAATTTTTATAAATAACTGTACAAAAACTTTTTGGTTTACTGATCAACTCTCATTTTAGCTATACAGAAGGCGTTACTATGTACGATTTATAGTGATACCTGAGACAGCAAAGTGGAAAACCAGTAAAATAATCTTAATTAATTGCGGACAGATAATCCACTATTTAATGAGTATGGCGCGATCACTCAAAGTTAGCCAAAATTCGATTGAAACTCTCAAGTTAGCTTTGAGACGTAGTAGATATTTACGTCAACAAGATATTGCTGAAGAGTTGGAGCTATCTTTGACGACTGTCAAAAGATTTTTTAGCGGAGAACGAATTGCAAGTTCAGTTTTTCTAAAAATATGTCAAAAATTGGAGCTTGATTGGCAAGAATTAGTAGATGATGACCCTGAACTGTACTTTGAACGCGGTAACACAAACATTAAATCTGGAAGATATGAGGAAGCGATCGCATCATACGATAAAGCTATAGAAATTAAACCAGACTTTTATGAAGCTTGGCTTTATCGAGGCGAGGCACTGCTTAAATTAGGGCGATTTGAGGAAGCAATTCATGATTATGAGCAAACATTGGTAATCACACAAGAAATAGGGTATCTCTCTGAGCAAGCTTTTTGCCTCAACAATTTGGGCAATGTTTATAACTCTTTGGGAGAGTACCAACGGGCGATTGACTTCCACCAGCGGTCTTTGGAAATCGCTAGGGAAATAGGTGATCGCTACGGAGAAATGATATCTCTTAGTAATTTAGGCAGAGTTTATTGTGAAGGAACACAGGGAAGTAAGGCAGAAAATATAGAAAGTGCTATAGCAGTTTACACCTCAGTATTGGAAATTTGCGATCGTGAGTTTTTCCCTGAACAATGGGCTGAAATTCAATATTCTTTGGGTCAAGCTTACAGTGAAAGAATTAAAGGTAATAAGGCGGGTAATTTAGAACTTTCGATTACAGCTTATAATAAGGCGTTATCAGTCTTTACCCGCACAGCTTTTCCTGAGCAATGGGCGATGACACAATATAAATTAGGGACTGTTTACGCATATAGAATAGAGGGAGATAAAGTAAATAATATAGAAAAAAGTATTGCTACATATAAAGCTGCATTAAAAATTATAATTCCCAAAACTTTTCCTCATGAATGGGCTAAGATACAAAATAGTTTGGGAGATATTTACTGTAATAGAATACGAGGAGACAAAGCAAATAATATAAAAAAAGCCATTGCTGCATACAAAAAAGCATTGGCTTTTTTCACTGTTGATAATTTTAACTACGAATGGGTAAGAATCCAAAATAATTTGGGACGTGCTTACTTTAACAAAATACAGGGAGATAAAGCAGAAAATTTAGAGTTAGCAATCGCTTATCATCAACAAGCTTTTAAAGTTTTCACTTTTAACGCTTTTCCTGTAGATTGGGCTGCAACGCATAATAATTTGGGACTAGCTTTTAGTGAAAGAATTAGAGGAGACAAAGCAGAAAATCTTCAAACAACAGTCACTTGTTATAAACTTGCCCTACAAGTTTATACCCGTGAAGCCTTTCCCCAAGAATGGGCAATGATACAAATGAATCTGGGAACTGCTCACAGGCACAGACAGGACTTACGCATTGACAAATTAGACAACAAGTGCAGTAGGGGAAAAAAGAAAAAATATGCGATCGCTAGTCCGTAAGGGAGTGGAAAGATGGATAATTTACCTGTCTGCTATTGAGGTTATGGGCAATCAGAGTAACTACCAAGCCATCCACAGCAAAGTGTGACCTCAACACTTACACTCTGTTTTTACTGGCAGAATCAAAGTATCCAGGCTGCACACGTTTAGCAGACATCATGGAAGATTTGTCACATGATAGTGTTAACAGATTTTTGCTACGTGAGCGGTACGAACCAAAGGATATATGGTTCTACCGATACCCTTATGGAGATTTAACACTAAAGTGCCAGGATAGTAGGC
>JAYGHB010000202.1:0-3061 GCA_034931985.1 Halotia wernerae UHCC 0503 | reverse complement strand
CCAAATTGTGGCTCTTGTTGAAGTAGTTTCAGCCCTGTATTCCACCAAATCCTAAATTCGTGTAATGCTCCAGATTGTGAGTCTGCGACTTAAGAGAAATCCGGGTTTAAACAGCGATCGCCGTTGCACCAATTAAAAATTAAGAAACGCTTGTGATATCAAAACTGTAGATAGCTGATCACAAGCGTTTTTGGTAGGTAATGCCGTGCAACACTTTTATGAAGTTGGGGCAGGATATAAAGATATTTACTTAGAATTGTACTATCGTTTCCTATCTAAAGTAGCGCAAACAATTTCTGATATTATTACTGGAGACTGGACTGAATATATTTTTATAAAAAAATAAAAATGAATAAAAGTAATATCTTGATGAAATTAGCTATTGCAACTGTTGGAATGACCTTAAGCTTGGCGTTATTAGAAGTTCAATCTGCTCAGGCGGCAGCCTTATATTCTATTACTGATTTGGGATCTTTTGGTGATTATCCTGACTTTACAGTTGCCACCAAAATTAATGATGTTGGTCAAGTGGTTGTTGAAAACTTTCAGTATCCTAAGTACTCTAGTGATGATACTTTGTTAACACCAGCAAAACAGCAAATTTTTTTATGGTCAAATGGTAATCTTAAAGATTTAAAAGCGTTCAATAGCCTAAGCAGCTCTGGGCAATTGGGCTTTGGTGGTGTTGTTACTGATATTAATAACAAAGGTCAGATGGTAGGTGGTTGGACAGACTTAAATGGACAAGGTCATCCTCTTTTAGGTAATCAAAATACTGTTACTGACTTAGGCTCTTTTAACGGCATCACTAATTTCAACAGGGCAGAAGCAATTAACGATTTAGGTCAGGTAGTTGGTGGGGCAATTACTACCAACTCGCAAGGTCAAGATCAATATTTAGGTTGGTTGTGGCAAAACGGGATCAAAACAGGTTTAAATTCTCCTGACAACCCATCTTTATCACTTTCGGAAATTAATAATTTAGGTCAAATTGTTGGTACTTCTTTTGCTCTTAGTCAACACCCTATTAATGACTTTAATGCTGTTGTATTAACTCCAGATCAACAAGTAATTGAACTCCCTGCACTTAATGGGTCTTCCCAGAGTACTGGTTACGATATTAATAACAAAAGTCAGGTGGTTGGGTATTCAGATGATGAAGCTGTATTATGGTCTGATGGTGATGTGTTAGGCTTAGGGATTCTTGGTTCTAATGTTAATACTGGTAGTGTAGCTACAGGTATTAATGACTTAGGTCAGATAGTTGGTTTCTCAACTATTTCTGAAGCTTCTTTTCCAACTTACGGCCGCCATGCTTTTTTATGGGATGGTCAACTAAAAGATCTTAATAATTTAATTCCTCCTAATTCAGGGTGGGAACTAGAGGATGCAAATGATATTAATAATAAAGGTCAAATTGTGGGTAGAGGTATATTCAATGATCAATCTCATGCTTATCTGCTGACACCCCTATCAGATCCCGAACCAGTTCCCGAACCGCTGACTATAATGGGTTCATTGACAGCTGCTGGCTTTGGTATAGCTTTGCGTTATAGACAAAAGCAGCAACAAAAAGATGCTACTAAAGCTTAAATTAACAACTTCAACTGACATTGACTTAAGTGTGTTTGTACTGCATGGTAGAGCATATACTCTTCACTGTAGAAGCCAGTCTCAGTAAGAAAGTCAGTTAAGAAACGGCTATCTTACTTAGGCTGTCAATCGTTTTTGGTAAAGGTTTGCGGCAGCCAGTGCTGCGAAACTTCCTTGCGAAGCTGTGGCTATCTTAGTAGATTTATATAAGTCAGTTTTGTAACTTTACCCAAGTCACAACAATCCATGACTGATAGAACTCAATACTTGTTGAAATTAGTAAAACGCAACGTCAAAGCATATATCGCCAACCCGAAAACGAAAGCTGTAATGATTACAGGCTCGGTGGCAGAAGGGCTGTGTGATGAATACTCAGATTGCGATGTGATGCTTTATTATGATGAATTGCCTTCATTTGAAGAGTTGCATCTTGCGCGTCAGCAAAATCAGGGTTCAGAGTTGATCGAGATTTTGGGTGATCGATCTGAGGGTGCGTTTGGTGAGACTTTCTTTTTCAACGGGGTTGAATGTCAGTTTGCTCATGCGACGATCGCACAATGGGAAAAGGAAATGTCAACAGTATTGGAGGAGTTTGATATTCAATCTCCGATCATGAAAGGGATGTCAGGGACACTGGTCGCAATCCCATTGTATGGCGAAACGCTGATCGAGCAGTGGAAAGCCAAAGTTGCGAATTATCCAGATGGACTAGCGCAAAACATGGTCGAGTATTATCTCAAGTTTTTCCCAATTTGGGGAATACAGTCCAAGCTTGTCAAAAGGGATACAACGCTCTGGTACCACCAAATCCTGGTTGAATCAGCACAAAATCTTCTAGGTGTGCTGTCAGGATTGAACCGCTTGTATTACTCAACATTTCAATTCAAGCGCATGAGCAGATTTATTGAGCAAATGAAGATTGCCCCGGAAAATCTTGCCTCTCGTCTCGAAGGCTTGTTTCATCACCCAGCTTCTGTAGCCGTCAATGAACTTGAAGCATTGGTTCAAGAAACCGTAGAGCTTGTAGAGATTCATATGCAAAGAGTAGATACTAAAGAAGCAAGACGGAGATTAGGGTGGAGACAGCAGCTGTGGAAACTGGGTGAATTAGATCAGTAAGTAATTCCAACTAACAACCGTACTTTACAACGTGTACCAATTTCCATGTTCTCAGTTGTCCCTCTGGTAGGCACGACTTCGTAATAGAGATGCACAGCAATGGCTTTCAAACCATTGATAGTCTTGGCTGTGGCAAATAAAAGTAAGAAATTTTGGGCGCTCCTAATCTTACTTTTGGAAGTATTGTTTCTATCTGCTATCTTGAGGCGATCGCACTTCCCCAGCCTCGACCGGGCAAGAACAGTGCGAGACAATGGCTAGCTGAAACCTTTTTATATCAACCTTTTTAGCGAGTAAAAAACAAATTTATCTTACTTTTTTCTTACTTGTGCTTAATTACATGAATTGA
>JAYGHB010000201.1:0-3120 GCA_034931985.1 Halotia wernerae UHCC 0503 | reverse complement strand
CATCTCTCTGTACTTATTTTTCCTGGTAGCCTAATTTCTCCCGTGAACGGTTACATTGATCTACCGAGGCGCTACCTACTGGGTAAATCGAAACGAACAAATCAAATTTACAGCCTTGGCTCCAATCTTTAAACTTTCAAAAAATAAGACTTAAGCGGAAAATCCTGCAAGTTTCTATGTTCTGATTTTGGAGGAATGCACCATGAAAGTTTTGATTCGAGTGATTGTTAGTTTTTTCGTCTTCCTTGTGGATGTCGTATATGGAAATCGTTCCTATCCACGGTTTTATATGCTGGAAACCATCGCCCGCGTTCCTTACTTTTCCTATCTATCAGTACTTCATCTTTACGAAACACTGGGTTTTTGGCGCAAAGCTGACTTGTTGAAAGTTCATTTTGCTGAAACTTGGAACGAATTACATCATCTGTTGATTATGGAATCTCTGGGAGGCGATCGCTACTGGATTGATCGCTTTATTGCTCAACACGTTGCAGTGGCTTACTACTGGATCGTTGTGCCGATTTATATGCTGTTTCCTTCTTACGCTTACTACTTGATGGAGCTGATTGAAGATCATGCTTATCATACTTACGACGACTATTTGAAAACTCATGAAGAGGAATTGAAAGCTCAAAGCGCTCCCCAAGTTGCCATCAATTACTATCGAGATGGTGATCTCTATATGTTTGAGGAGATGCAGATTGCGCCAAATCATGAATTTCGTCGTCCTAGCGTGGATAATCTCTACGATGTGTTCGTGAACATCCGTGATGATGAATGTGAACACGTAAAAACAATGGAGGCACTTCAGAAACCAGAAGCGCGGCTAACTTTTAAAAGTCCCCATACGGTTTTTGAACTGATCACTACCAGCGCAGATAAAGTTGGCTGACTATGTTCTCCAACGAGCGAATCTTTGCCAGCACCATGAGCGAATGACTCAGCATTTTTTTAGTGATCGCTCTTTAAACCCATTAATTCCTGACTACATTAATCCACTACAAACAATAAAGAAGGAGAATAGACATGACTCAATATGACTATATTGTGATTGGTGCAGGTTCGGCAGGCTGCGTTGTCGCCAACCGTCTGACAGAAGATCCTCAAACAACAGTGTTATTACTCGAAGCTGGCAACCCGGACACTAAACCAGAAATTCAAATCCCGTTGGCATGTACGCGCCTACCAGGCACCGAGGTTGACTGGGGCTATTTCTCTGAACCAGAACCGTACTTGAATAATCGCCAAATGTTTTGTCCCCGTGGCAAAGTTTTAGGTGGCAGCAGTTCAATTAATTTCCTACTGTATACCAGAGGCAATCGTCACGATTATGATCACTGGCAGGAATTGGGAAATCCTGGTTGGAATTACCAAGATGTATTGCCCTATTTCAAGAAATCTGAAAATCAGCAACGCGGAGCCTCTGAATACCACAGTGTTGATGGGGAGTTAAGCGTTACCGATATCATTTCTCCCCCTGTAATATCCCAAAGATTTGTAGACGCAGCTGTGGAAATGGGATATGACCACAATCCTGATTTCAACGGAATGCACCAAGAAGGTGCGGGATTTTTTCAGTTTACTGTCAAAGATGGTAAGCGGCACAATGCGGCGGCGGCATTCTTGGTGCCAATTCTCCAGCGTCCCAATTTGACAACGATAACAGGCGCGTTGGTAACTCGATTGTTGTTTGAGGGAAACCGCACTGTTGGGGTGGAATATCTGCACGAAGGTACGCTGCACCAAGTTAGGGTCAACCAAGAAGTGATTTTAAGTGCTGGCGCGTTCGATTCGCCTAAGCTGCTGATGCTTTCAGGCATTGGTAATAAAGAACATCTGCAAGCAATGGGGATTTCTGTAGTCGTTGATTTACCAGGTGTCGGTCAAAACCTCCACGACCATGTTTTAGTTGCTGTGTCATACGAAGCAATTCAGGATTTACATACTGCAACTACCAGTAATGGCATCGCTGAATCTGGAGTGTTTTTGCATAGCGAGGGTAATCTAGACCCTGCACCAGATTTAGAGTTAGTTTTTGGTCCCATTTTGTGGGCACCTCCTGGCTATCCTCACTCTGGTATAGGTTTTACGGGTTTAGTCGCTTTGAATCATACCCAAAACATTGGTAGTGTGAGTTTGCAATCGCCTGACCCCAAAGACTCACCGATTCTGCGGATGAACTATCTTCAAAGTCAATATGATGTACAAAGGCTGATTGAAGGAGTTAAATTAATCCGCAAACTATTTCATACCAGTGCCTTTGATGAGTTTCGAGGCAGAGAAGTTGCGCCTGGTGCTGAGGTGACTAGCAATGAAGCACTCGAAGCTTACATCCGAGAAACTTGCGGTACCGTGTATCATCCGGTTGGCACTTGCAAAATGGGAACTGACCCAATGGCGGTTGTAGACGCGGAACTACGGGTATATGGGGTTGAGGGGTTGCGTGTCGTCGATGCATCAATCATGCCTACTTTAATTACCGGACATACGAACGCGCCCACAATTATGATCGGCGAAAAAGCAGCCGATTTAATTAAAACCGCAGGTGGTGTTTCACAGCAAGTACAGAAAGCAATTGCAAACTAACAGGTAGTGCAATTACTTAGAGATAACGGTTCTGCCGCAAAATTATTTTTTGTGTGAATGTTGTTCAATCTTAAATCACAGAAAAGAAGGAGTAACCATCCATGTTTTATCATCGTAAATTACCGCGAGTATTCTTTGCCTTAACTGCTCTCCCATTCCTCTTAGGCACCACTGCCTTTGCAGAAACGTTCTTTACTAGTGTCAAGACCGTCTACGCCGACACTCCAGGCAATAGGGAAGATATTAGACATGTCTCTTTTCGTATGTCGGATCATGGGAGCTATTCATTAAGAAGCAACTATACCAGGATGCTACGTAATTTACGGGAAGCTGTAGGCCACAGATATCGCAATAATGTCGATGAAACTCAGAGCAATCAGCGCGGAGCAGCTTTGCTCCTGAAATCTCCTGGAATACTGTTCTTTAGTTTCCACACGGTTTTTGAATTGATCGCTGCCAACGCCGATAAAATTAGCTGACTTTTACAATACCGTTGCCAAAATAAGAGGGTGAAGAGAGAGGGCTGATGTAGTA
>JAYGHB010000200.1:0-3143 GCA_034931985.1 Halotia wernerae UHCC 0503 | reverse complement strand
ACCCCTGCTCCCCCTGCCTGCCCAAATGTATCAACTTTAAAGTGAAACGGTATTACCCCTATCCTTAATCAAGATATCAGCCATCGCTATCACTTCGATAGCTTAGTATGGCGATCGCTGATCTGAAACATAACATAGCGTAGTCGTGGCGACGTTACCAGTTGTGCGATCGCTGGATTGTTTACAACAACTCTAATCCGATTTTGCAGATAATAGCTGAACGTCCTTTCAATCAAGATTCTATAATCTATAAACGAGCCAAATTTCGCGGATTTGCCGCAGAACTCAATTCTCCTGCTGCTTGGGCGCAGGTTAAAGTTGCCGTAAAGGTATCTTCCACCTGCTGTAGATAGACCCGCATGACTTTAGAGAACTCCACAGAATGATTGATCCTATGATCAGAGAAAGATAATTTGTATCGGCTCAAAATTTGGGGGTAGAGATTTATTCAGGCTACCATGACCACCCAAATGGGTTAGAAGAAGACTTCTCTCGAATAATAGTAGCCAAACAGGGAATATGACCAATTTTTAAAATCCGGTCACGCATATACTCAAAAAAGCTGACACCCAACTTGCGAGTAGTTGCAACAAGGGACATAAAAATATCCCATGCTTTCGTACCAAGTTGAGTTTGGGTAGCATAGCTAATCTTACGTCGCTGCACCATAGTCCTAGCAGCCAACTCCGCAGGGTTATTATGCAAGGGTAATTCTGGATGCTCCAAGACAACAAGCAACTCTTCGGCTTTAGCAGCAGTTAATCGTTTTCGCTCATCTAACTGCTCGTAACCAGTTTCTTTGCTAAAAAGCGTCCAAAATTCAGACCTAAGTTCCGAGGCTTTATCAAGACTTGGAGAGTCTCGGTAAGCTAATAATTTTCGGTAGTATATCCAGAATTTTTCCAAAAAGTCATCTAGAATATTTTGATGGCAAGCAACAAATGGACTTAACTTTTTATAATGCCGTCCCTCATGCACCCAACACAAAGCCAAATCATTAGTCAACTCAATTAAAAATTAATAATGTAAAATTAAAAATTGCAATCAGTAGAGGCTTGTACCTGCCACTGATTGTAGACCACTAAATCAAAGATTTAGTGGGGGCTTGTACCCAAAATTAATTAATTAAAAATTATTATTTCTTTCAATTTTTAATCTTTAATTTTTAATTCTTAATTAAAACTGGTAACTATCTCTTCTCGATCTACTTTTAGAGTCTCGTTTTTACTTCTTTTATGATGTTCTGTTGGAGTTTTTCGCTCTTTTTCTGATGAGTGGTTGTTTTTAAACCCTTTCTTCTTATTGGCTTTTATGTCTGGTTTACCTTGTTCGCCCTTGCTATGCATTAGTCGCATCTTTCTTAACAAAAGAGTGAGAGGCTATAATTTAGATACAGCAATAGTTTGAGCGATTAAAGCCGAAAATTAAGAGTAGTGCGATCGCGTGAAAAGTAACCTTACTTAACAGTAAAATTGAAGAGAAGTAACTAAAAATAATCAAGAGTGAAGTTGGATAACAAAAAAGCAACAAAAGGGGATTTGTGGCGATAAAAGGCTGTAAGGTAGTCATAGTAAGAGTTTGAAGTAAATTGACGATAAAATAGAGAAATATAACTTAACAAAAAGTAAATAAAACTAAATGCATAAAAATGGATTAGTCAGTGAAAACAAATAACAGGTTGCGAAAAAATGTGCTGATTTAGTCAGTCAAAATAGTCGTTAACTATAATTAACGATAAAAATTGCTAAATTAAAGTGTTGATGAGGAAACTCGTGTAATAACAGTAGCGGATCGAGAAGCAGATATTTATGAATTATTTGCTCTGGCAGCAGAAGAGAAAAGTGAGTTTTTGATCAGGGCAGCGCAAAACCGAAATACGAAATCAGCAAAGGTATGTGCGGAAGTAATTCCTTTATTTGAAGCGATTAGGCAGACAGCAGTAATCGGTCAATTGACTTTAGAGTTACAGCGTACACCTCGACGTGTTGCTCGAAGTGCAACGTTAGACGTAAAAGTGACTAAATTATGGTTACAACCGCCGGCAATAAAGCAGGCGCAGTTCAATGAAGCTTTGTCAGTTCAAGTAATTTTAGCTGAAGAAGTGAATCCTCCTGTAGGTGAAAAAGCAATTTGTTGGTTACTGTTGACGACGCTTACGGTGAGTGAATTTGAACAAGCGAGTGAATGCTTGAAATGGTACAGTTACCGCTGGTTAATAGAGCGTTATCACTATTGTTTAAAAAGTGGCTGTCAAATTGAGAAATTACAATTAGAGTCAGCAGAACGAATTGAAAGAGCCTTATCAACGTATGCGATCGTGGCATGGCGGTTATTGTGGTTAACTTATGAAGCGCGTTGTAATCCAGAACAGACAGTAGAAGGAATATTAGAAACTCATGAATGGCAAAGCTTGTATTGCATGGTTCACAAAACGAACAAGCCGCCAAATGAAGTTCCAAGTTTAGGGCAATGTATACGTTGGATTGCTAGTTTGGGAGGCTTTTTAGGAAGAATTTTATAACTAGTTATGTACTAATAACTAGTTATATAGTAATCATAAATATAAGCGCACGACCAGTGATTATGCTAAGGAACTCGGCGATCGCGGTAGCGGTAAAAAGACATTTTTAACTAACCCCAAATCCAGTGTATTCTCGAACATAGGGTTAACGAGACGATAATTTAAGAATTGCCCTAAAGCTAGGCGATGGCGTGGTGTAGCCGCCCACTGGAGGCGATTGCACCCAGTAATCACGAATAGAAGCAGAAGCCAAAGAAAAGCGCACGAACAGCAATTATGCTGTAGTATTGAAAAAGGGATAGCCTTTGTGAATGTCCCAGGCATGAGCAATACCAATAGCTTACTCGCTTACTTTTATTTCGGCGATCGCAGTTCGCCCTAGTGTCTCCAAAGCAGAAGACTTAAACTTTGCTTATCGCTACACCCTTTTTGGGAAATTCGTCAACATTTGTCAAAGATGAAACAAAGCGACGAACTAGGAAAGCAACCAGTTAACTTAGATGCGCTTCATAACGTAAGTATAACATGATGTACATCTAACAGGTTTGTTCTTAACCTGTTAATCATTTTATAACCTGTGATTGATAAGTAAATAGAATATAACAGTTTAGTGATAAACCAA
>JAYGHB010000199.1:0-3513 GCA_034931985.1 Halotia wernerae UHCC 0503 | reverse complement strand
CCCCTCTAGCAACTCGTTGGGTGAAGAAAGTTTATCTGTTCAGGCAAGCAGGGGGAGCAGAGGGAGCGGGGGGAGAAAGAATTGTTTGAGAAATACCTCTTTTTCTTCCCCAGCCACTCCAGCTTCTCTAGCCACCCTAGCTTCAATAAATTATGCGTCCCAAACTGTCAAAAACCCTGCTTCGTACCAAGATGTTAGAAGCTCGTGTTAATCCAATTGAACACGAGATGATTAAACAAAAAGCACAAGACGCGGGACTGTCAATAGCTGAATTAACTAGACGTAGTGTTTTACTAAAGCCACTACCCAAACGACTGAGCAAAATAACCCTAGCAACATACCGAGAATTAGTCCGCATCGGCAATAACATCAATCAACTCACCAAAGCCACTAACACAGCCCTAAAGTTGGGACTGCAACCACCCGCAGAACCATCACAATTAGAACAACTACAAAACCTCCTACAACAAGTTGGTCGAGAACTGTCCCAAATTGAAACCGAAGTAATTGATGAGGACGAGATTGACGAAGAAGAGCCGGAGGATTGGGAGTAAGAATGATTGGCAACCAAACTAAAGGTAAAAGCTTTCGCGGACTACTTGAATATCTCGAAAACCGAGAACAGTCATCTTTAATCGGCGGTAATATGTTTGGTAGAAATGCCAGAGAGTTAGCTAGAGAATTTCGACTGTCTCGACAACTCAACCCAGAAGCAGACAAAGTAGTTCACCATGTTTCACTGTCACTCAGCCCAGGCGAACAACTAGATAACGATACTTGGTGTGAGGTTGCCGACAACTATATGTCAGCGATGGGATACACAGCCAACCAATATGCAATCTATCGCCACAATGACCGCGACCACGACCACATACATATTTGCGCCAGCAGAATCAGTCTGGATGACGGTAAGATTACAAGTGATAGCTGGGAATATGTGCGTTCAGAAAAAATTATTCGGCAGCTAGAACTGGAATACGGTTTACAGCAAACGAATAGTAGCAAAGAGAAACTGAGCCGCGCACCTAGCATAGGGCAACAGCGACGACTTGAAAGGGAGCAACTAGAGTATGAACAAGGTTTAAGAGATACAGCCCCACAGCAGCCAATCAAAACCCAGTTAATTCAACTCATCGACCGCGCCACCGCAGATAAGCCAACTATGCCCCAACTAGTTGAGCGATTGCAATTACAAGGTGTAGAAGTTCGTCACGGTTTAACACGCAATGGTAAATCAAAGGGCATTAGCTATTCTTGGAGCGGTCAGAAATTTAGCGGCACTTCTTTAGGTGCAGCCTATACCTGGCCTGGACTGCAAAAAGATAAAGCAATTGACTACCAGCCAATACGCGATGACGAGCGGATTGAGCAGCTGTTATTGAACCGAGTTAAATCTGTACAAATTGACCAAGCACAAAAGCCAACCCAGGATATTGTACAGGCAGAAACACTAGCTCTATTTGTACCACCGCCCGCGGATGAAGAGAAATGGGATGCGGTGCATGAATATCTTACCCAACAACGTGGACTACCATCAAACTTAGTGTCCGCTCTCAAAGAACGGGGATTACTTTATGCCGACGACCAGCAAAACGCTGTATTTGGAATGCGTTCGCTCGGATTGGATGATGAAATCAAAGGTGCTTTGAGAATAGGTACTAAGGAACAAGACAACACCTTCATGGAGTACGCCAAAGGCACACGGCAAGATGAAAGTTGGTTTTATCTAGGGCTGAAAGGCAACAAGGAAGAAGTTGTACAGCGGGTATTCCTTTGTGATTCCCCAATTGAGGCTATAAGCATGGCTCAAATAGATAGCGAAAATGACATTGAAGCTAGAACATTATATATAGCAGTGGATAGTGCAAGAAACCTGCCCGTGGAATTTCTCAAGAAAGTGCCAAGGATTGGGGTGACATTTGGCAATGACGCGACTGGGGAAGAACTTTCAAGCGCCGTCATGGAAGTGCTGCCCCAGGCGAAGATAATTGACCCGCCCGGATTGAGTTGGAATGAGATGCTTGTTGAACAGCGGCAGATTGAGCAATTGGAGTCAGAGATTGAGGAGTTGGAAGAGCAGTATCGGCAGCCCTCTGTTAGATTGAGCCGATGATAAAGGCATTGTATCGGCGAACTCTCTACATTAATGATGAAAGCTTTTGAGTAGATTGAGCAGTTGTTATGAAGCGATTTTGAAGAATCAGTGATCACTGAAGGCATCAAGATTTGCTCATTGTAATATGGGCATATATACAGAAATCCTTATACTGAACGACAATCAATCTCTTGTGTCCTTTTTGGAACGTGAAAAACATTATTTGCCCCCATATTCTGGGGGTATTTTTATGGCGATAGTGGTAGACGCAAGTGCAAGTGCCTGAACCGAAAATCGTCTTTGTATTTTTTATATAGTGCAGTAGTAGTAAAAAGAGTTGCTGTGAGCGCGATTTTTGATAATTTTGCTGTTGAGTCAAAAAAACTTTCCGCCAAATTTGGCGTACTCTGCGTCCAAAATTTGTGGATTTCAGCCGTTTGAGAGTTTGGTAGAAACTGGGAGGAGTTGGGAATGTTTGGGAGCAGCGGGGAATTGCTGGGATTATCTGGGAAATATTGGGAACTTTGAACTTAATGAGAATCTAATCAATAAGGCGTAGATATAGCGAAGCTGTCACCAGGGGCAAGATAGACTGAAAACTCTTACTGTATATAGGTTTCAGCATTTTTTGAGTAAAATTGACACCAGGGGACAAAACTTAGGTATCCATAGCTACAAAAACCGGAGTATTTATTAACTTTATTTACAGGTTTTACAGCTAGGACAATGATCATCTTTTGGTGTGAATTGACTGAAACTCTTTGACATCAAGCTTTGTAGCTCAATCCAGAGACTCCAACCAAACAGTATTATTAATTCTCTTTGGTAGGCGAAAAGTAATTATGGGGTGAAAAGTAGCAGTGCATTCATGCAGAAATTCTAGTTCGATGTCAAAAATGCTAGAGCGTAGATATAGCAATAGTTTCCAGCTATCTTGCCCCTCATGACAGCTTCGCTAGATCCACCCCAATAAACAGCGCCAAATATTTAAAACTTTGGGAGAAACTGGGGACTGTTGGGATTAATGGCAGGACTGTGGTCGGGTAGCAGGACTATATCGCTATAATCCGCGCTTATTCTTACACCACAAACACACAAGTGTTTTTTCCTGGGACGAAGAATGGCTTGGGTTTATACTTCTTCGCTTCTACGTAAATACTGTAATCATTTGTACTTTCATAGCCTGCAACTTGGTCAAAGATGCTAAGTAGTAGAGTTATTAATACTACATTCGGTCGGATTGCGTGCCAAGCCTGACCAACTTATTTTTGCTCAACCCCTAATACTAAGCTATCGAAGTGATAGCGATGGCTGATATGTTGATTAAGGATAGGGGTAAGCATATTACCTCGGCAGTTTTAGTGGCTTTGGCGAGGATAAAAGCATTCAGGGAGAAACCTTACAACGGCTTGTAAAAT
>JAYGHB010000198.1:2734-3950 GCA_034931985.1 Halotia wernerae UHCC 0503 | reverse complement strand
TAACAAAAATTTTTGTAGGAATGTAAACCCATGAAATATGACTCTCGGCGCATCACCATTTCCTACTTAGCAGTGGAAGAATTGTGCAAAATGTTTGGACTGCCTCAAGACGTGCCAACCCAAGCATTATCCGCAGCAGTAGAGAAGTTAATTTTTCAAGCTGATAGCAGTGTGCCAGCAGAGAGTTATGCAATTCGTCCGCATAACCACAACAACCTAACAGCAAGCAATGGAAGTCGTAAACACCTTTAAAGTTGCAATACAGATACCGCATATTTGCTTACCGTGCATTTAATTGCACTCCCCAAATGCGGAATGTGTAATTCAAATACGCGAGATGTGCAATTCATATACACGAGATGTGCAATTCATATACGCGAGATGCGTAATTCATATACTGCATAAATGCAAAATTCAACTTGTGCATATTGCATAAAAACTATGGAAAACCAGGAGCGCGTAATTTACGAAACATTGATAGGTGAGAGAGTGTGTGATTCTCACTGGTGGAGAGTCAGAAAGTCAATGATTACCTGTGAATTACCACTAACCAAGTCAGGATTTGAACTTTTTATTGCACTAAAGAAAACATCCCCCAGGTACTTTAGCCAATACCACAAAGTAAAAGCCCAAATCTCTAAGCAACTAGAACCAAATATTGGTGAAGGAATAACTGGCGAACAGTTTATAAAACTTCTGGAGCAGCTAAACATTCATCCAAATCAATCAACAATATCCAGATGGTTTAAAAGCTGTGGAGGCTACAAGAGTAAAGCTTTCTACAACAAAACAGTTCTCATCCCCATTTGTGCAATCGCACTAATTTACAAGTCAAAAACACAAAACAACTCACTCGCTAAAGTCAGCTAATTTTGGAGGAAAAACACATGGTTACTACAATTGCTAAACGCATTCAATCAAGACTATCTAGACAAGGGGTAAAAGTTTCATTGGGTGAAATTAGACCAATTTACAAAGAATTGGTTAAAGACACAAATAAGCCAACAGATGAGGAGATATCAGCTATTGTTGAACACTTCATGAATAACGCCACCAAGTTAAGCGTTATTAGTGAAGAACTGGAAATAGACACCACTGCTACCACTGAGGAAGAACCAGAGGTAATCGCATCAATCCCCCAATCAGAAGAACCGGAAACAGCGCCCACTGGTGAGGAATTGGCAACAGTAGACAGGAATGTAAATGATGTAACTCA
>JAYGHB010000198.1:1541-2634 GCA_034931985.1 Halotia wernerae UHCC 0503 | reverse complement strand
TCATCCTCAGTTCAAGCTAGTAGAGTATAGCCCGGATTTAACTTTGGGAGATGCACAGCAAGCATTAATCGAATTGCAATCAGAATTACCCATTTATCCCACTTCAAATGTAAAAAACAACTCTGGAGAAGCTTTAAACGTTTTTGCGCTCGAAGGTTTCACCAGTTAGCTCTCTCACCACCAAATTTAGCTGTTTTTTTGTTACCAACCAACTAAACCATGACTAAGAAGAATGACTACGGAACATTTGAAGAGTTTATTCAAAAAATAACCAATTCCTCAACACCACCACCAGAGAAACCTAAATCTTTAGATGACGGAAGACTCAATGCTCATATGAGAAAAATAGGAGTTATCAAATAATGACTAAAAAACTAACTGACACAACCACTACCACTAAAGCCAAATTAAAAAACCACATTGCACCCAAAGCCAGAAGAATTGGCAATGTTTTAAAGCCTAAATTTAGTGTAAATTTGACCGACTTTGACAAAGCGTTGGGTGGAGATGTAGCATCTGCCCAAAAAATTGGAGAACTAGCAAGACTTGGACGATTATCAGCCGAACTAGCGCCAAAACTTGCACAAGCTTACATCGAGATTATTAACGGTTCAGAAGCCTACAACAAAGCCACTGCGGATATTTTAGTTCAAGCTGGCAAGTCAGCGATCGCCATTGATAAAGCCACCATGCAAGCCACTTTAGCCAACTCCAAATATGGACACCAACGAAGTGAACTAGCGGCTGAATTTGTCGCATCTAAAACGGGTGAAAACCAGCGTCATCAATACCAGATGAACTACACCCAAATCAAAGGTTATCTTGATGCTCACTTAGCAGGTATTGACCAACAAACCTCATTACTTGAACAATCCCATAGACCTGAAATTAAGCAAATAGCAGCAGATGAAGCGCACGAAATGAGGGAATTAAACGAGGGATTGAATAAAGGAGATCGCGCTCGTTATGACCTCATCCCTGAGAAAAACTACCAGACATCAGGATTGAAAGCCAAAATACTGCAATTGCGTACAGCTTTAGGCTTCTAAAAAAATTCCCCAGAAACGTCAAAACGATTGCAGATTGCCGATTG
>JAYGHB010000198.1:0-1441 GCA_034931985.1 Halotia wernerae UHCC 0503 | reverse complement strand
AAATTTCACCTATGTACCCTAATGACCAGTTAGAAGAACTGCTAGACAATCAAGAATCTTCCCCCAATGAAGATACTTTGAGGTACTTACAACATATCGAAAATCGATTGTATGAAGATATCACAGCGAGAAAAAGAATTGATAGCGGTATACTCTTTCTAGCTTGTCAGGTAGGGTCATGTAGCCTGTCATGGTTGCTGTTTGAACTGAGAGTAACATTGGTGATTATTCAGGTGTTTGCTGCTTGCGTAGCCTTAATACCTGGACTAATTCATATAGGAGATGGTTTCAATTTTGAAGCATCTAGTGAAAACTGGCGAATACGCTTTGGAGATAAGCCATTAATAGGAATTGCCAAACTGTTGATTGGTGGTGCAGTGTCATTTTCTGGGACTAGCAGAATTACTAAAGAAGTAATACTTACCCATGATGTAATCGCTGAAACTTACAAAGAAATTAGATCAAGTGATGGTTTAAGTTTTCAACTGCCAAGTATGAGCGTATCTCTAATGATTGCCTTAATTTTTATGGCAGTAGTTATTTATTTTAAAACTCTGGGTAATCCAAATGTACAGGATAAATAATATTTGGGGAATCTTAATTAGTTCCTTAGCTACGATTGTCACGCTCAACTATTTAGCCACTGGGTTTATAGACTTTGTTTTCAACATTGATGCACTACTGAATTGGTTAGTCACCTCTGATACCATCGCCACAGTAGAAAGTTTTATCACCAAAACCAGATTATTCCTCCAAGGATATTGGCTGTACTTAATTGCTGGCATTTATCTATTATTTTGGGTAAAAGCACAATGCAAGAGATAGAAGAATTTAACGAAAACCTCAGACGTGAACGCAAAGCATCTACTTTGTTAGTAGGTGCATTGTTAGTTGGTGGACTAGCTGCAACTGTGCCATTATTTACTGATTCCATTAAGCATAGTGAGGTTTTATTCTGTAGAGTCAATTCAGATTGCAGAGGGTCAAGTGTGCGGCGGGGAATTGCTCACATTATTGATAATGAACGACGTAATCAACTATTTGATATTAATATCCGAGTGTTGAGAGTTTTACCACCAGAAGACAGCACCGCTTATCTATTTGGAATTGGTGGAAGTGTCGCGCTGCTTGTTGCATATAGTGTTAGTAAATCACTTACTAATAAACAAGAGAAAGCCATTCATAGCCAGTTCGCCCTACTCAAAATTAAAGCCTTAGAGAATGACATTATCACTTCATCCCATCTGGACTTAACAGCATTCTCCAAAGCCCAACAAAGCGAGATAACCAAGCAAGCCATCGCCCGTCAGACTTCAGAAACAATTGAGGCTATGAAGTCCCCAGGTGAGATGCAATTAGACCACATCAATGGTCAACTACAGGGTGAGTTATCACTTAAAAATCATGAGTTGCAGATATCAGAGATGGACAAGGCGATCGC
>JAYGHB010000197.1:0-4540 GCA_034931985.1 Halotia wernerae UHCC 0503 | reverse complement strand
TTGCGATCGCAAAGTCAGCTTTATTGCCTTTGAGATAACCTCCGGCTTGTGCTTCGAGAATTGTGAGTTTGGGAGGACAATCGAGAAGAAATTGCCCGTATTCCTTAGCGCAGTTGGCTTGTAGTTTGGGTTGTGACGGAGGGATTAAGAAAACGCTGTTGTTGATTTTGATGGTTTCCATGATTGTGTTGTGGTGGCGTGTGCCATAATTGTGTTTCTGTAGCGGAATGTAAATTCCCATAGCTTGCAATTGTCTGAAGAAACGGCACTCATTCAGGCAATTGCCTTTTCCTAAATTGGAGTATTTTGATTGTTTTCTAACTCGTGTTTTAGGTAAGAAAGTGCAGTTTGGGCATCACCGACTGTTAAATCAGGGTAATACTCAAGTGTGAGAAAATCGGGATGTTTGGCAATCTCACTAAGGATGAACTTTGCCGCATCAACTAACGTGTATAGATTGGGAAGAGACATGATTAATTACTCCTAAATTCAGTTATTATTAACGACCGATAACAAAAAACCGTGACCCGTATTTTGTACCTGCACTAGTTTTTGATCCAGCAAATGTTGGATAATCGTTTGTGAAAACTGGACACGGTGCAGAGGAGCATAACCACCACAGCGAAGGAGTGAATGCAGCAATCTGTATGAGGTGCGCTCCACATAGTTATCAACAGGCTTGGACATTTTTCCTACCTCTTGTTACTATTGATAGCTGCTTAACAAGGGTCTTTATTTGGTTTTGATGGCAGTCAATCTCTGCTTTGATTTGTGCTTGTAATTCTTCGGGGGATAGCAGGGTAAGGTCATCTTCCAAGTAATGGTTTACCTCTTCACTGTGTTTATTGGGCGAAACGGTGTAACGCCAACCTTCACCAAATTCTTCGGCAAGATGAGTACCCTTTTGGTAATAAGTCAAGCCAACGACAACGCCTTTTGTTGTCAGTTGTCCGAAGGTGAAACGAGGATAGTCCCAACCGGAGGGAATTGATATTGTGGGTTGCATATTTGTGATTGGTGAATGATTAGGGAGAAGCCAGGATTCAGGAGCCAGGATTCAGAAGGAAATTATTCTGACTCCTGATTTCTGGCTCCTGTGTTCTGATTTACGCCGCTACTGCTTCAGGCTCCAACAGCCGTTGCAGTTCATCACTAGTCATCTGCTCCAGTGGACGGTATTGCAAGTATTCGTCAGCCCCTTCATTCGCCAGTGATATGTCAACCATCGACAGCCACCAAACGGCTTCAAGTGCAGAATCACAATGTATGCGCTGATGGGTTTCGTCTTCTGCACGTATAAACCACCACTTCCCGTTGCTATATCCCACTTCACCCAATTTCTGGTTATTGCGATAAATGCCGTCGTCCATGATGTCGAGTTTAAACTTTTCGCATTCAGTGAAAATCTGCGCCATAACTTCATTGCCCGTTGTAGTGGCTGTAGTGTCTTGTTCTTGCGCTGGTAACGACCCGTCTTTATGATGCCATGTAATGAAGTTGTGGCATTTTGCCCATGTATTGGCGCGGTGTACTTCTTTGCCGTTGATCGTAACTAGCCAAGGTTGTGTTACAAAATCGGCATGATCATGGGTGATTGCGGCTATGAGTATGTCGCCCCAGTAGTATTCGTGATCGTAAAAGGATATTTCGACTGGGGTCAGTTCTTCGGGTGCGATGGTCTGGGCTTGGGTGGTGATGTAGTGGTCGAGTTCCGCTTGGGCTGCGGTTTGTTCGTCAGGGGCAGCAGGGGCGACTTTTTCAAGTTTGCTAGTTTGATATCGAGCGATTGCATTCATCCAAGCATCTTTGCAGCGTCTGTCCATTACATGCGCTGTGCAGCCGATTTCGCTGTAGATTTGCCTGAGTTGGTCTAGGGATTTCTGTTGCAGCTGTTGTTGGCTGTAAGTTGGATATGTCATGATTGTTAAGTTCCTATTGGGACGGAAAGCGCTCAAGATTGACCGTCGGTAGCGCTTTCTTTATTCACATGGTAGCATTACTTTAATGCTACTGCAACATCTTTCTGCATTAAAGTAGCGTTACCCTCGTGCTACAATGGAGGAAGTATAGTTTTGGAGTAGTGCTATGGTGTTGTCGGTGGTTACAGCCAAAAAGCGAATATCGCTTTATTTGGACGAAGCATTAAAGTCTGACTTAGAACGGTTAGCTAAGATTAGGAAGCGTTCTCTGTCAAATTTAATAGAAGTCCTTTGCGAAGAAGAGTTGGAGCGTGCCAGGAATAATGGAGAGTTAAAGGATGCTTGACCTCAAGCCATTAACTTCCGCGCTATTTTCAGTGACTCTACAGAAGCGATCGCTTAGGGGTTCAGTTGAGGTTCTGGCGGTAGAAGCTGAAATTAGCCGCTCTTAAGCATTTGTAGCCCTGACTACAGCCATAATTTTGTGAGCCAGTTTGAGCAAATACCCTTAATAAGGGTGAAATCATGGCCAAAACATCCTCAAAGCCCAAAAAATCCACCTTCTCTTCATCCACTGACAGCACATCACCAGATAATCTTGCTCAAGAAGAAGACCCAGCTACAGCAACAATTACGGTTACTGCTGTTGAAATTCCCGAATTAACCGAGCAGGAAATTAGCGATCGCTTGCATTTAGAACGCAAGGTGGAACGTGCATTTTTTGAGGCAGGCAAGGCATTGGCTCAGTTGCGCGATCGCAGGTTATACAGATCTACTCATCGCACATTCGAGGAGTATTGTCGTGATAGATTTGGATACACCCATCGCCGAGTCAATTATTTAATAGCTGGTTCTGTAGTATTTGACAACATAGTGGCGGGAACAAATTGTTCCCAAAATGAGGAAGTGGATAAAACGGGAACAAATTGTTCCCAAAATGGGGAAGCGGATGAAACGGGAACAAATTGTTCCCAAAACGAGGAAGTAGACAAAACTCGACCTAACCCCTTACGAATCCTGCCAACTAATGAAGGACAAGTGCGCCCTCTGGCAAAGCTAGAACCCCAGCAGCAGGTTAAAGTTTGGCAATGGGCAGTACAGGAGGCTGGCGGTAAAGTTCCCAGTGCCAGGATCGTCACTGATGTGGTGCAGAAAATTATGGAACGTACCAGAATACCCAACACCTACCAAATTGGGGAAGTCTGCCAAATCCTTGCAAAAGATAATCCAGAACTCAGGGGCAAAGGTGGGTGTTGGGCTATTGTCAGCCAAGTAAATGAGTTTAGTTGTACTGTGAAAATCTGGAATGGAGAACTTACGGTTGGGCTGAAGCACTTGAAATCTTACGACTATCTACCGCAGGGCTGTGAAAATATGCAAGGAATATGCGATCGCATCAATCGGGTGTATTCTAGTGGGTTGGAAGAATCGGTGCAGAAGTTTTTGGAGATGCTGGGAAAGCTGAACCGGGGTTATCTTACTGCTGTGGAAGAAAAACTACTGAGTGTTTTGGAGCTTGAATATTTGGGTAAAACGGAAAACGAACGCCACTACTAGGAGTTGTCTAAGTTAATATAGTAAAAATATTTTCTCTTTATTCTCAGTAAAAATGCCAAGTTACGATTATGGCTGGAAACGGTTTTGGTGTTCTCGATCAAGTCAGATAAATTTGTCTTGTGGTGGTTATCTGTGTGATCCTGAAGCTGAGCGGGGACATATCTATAATCCAGACCTTGTAACTTTTGAAGCTATATCACGCTTACCATGTTTAGCACTTCTAGGTGAGCCAGGAATTGGCAAAAGTCATGCTTTAGAAGCGGAGCAAAAAAAGATTATCAGTAAAATTCAGCAGCAAGGTGGTCAAGTATTAACCTTGAATCTTCGTGCTTTTGGAAATGAAATTACCCTAGTTGACGAATTATTTAAAAGTCCAGAATTTAATGAGTGGTTACAAGGTACTCATCAACTACATATTTTTTTAGATAGCTTTGATGAGTGTTTGTTACGTATAGACACATTAGCAACACTCTTGGTTCATAAATTTAAACGCTATCGTGATAATATCAAGCGTTTAAATTTGCGTATTGCCTGCCGAACGGCGGTTTGTCCAGCCGTTTTGGAGGAAGGGCTAAAAGACATTTGGGGTAAAGATAATGTAGGAGTTTATGAACTAGCTCCTCTTCGTCGTGTAGATGTTAGTCAAGCGGCAGAGATTGCTGGTATCAAAGATGCTGAAGCATTTCTAGAAGAAATTAAAAAGAAAAATGTTGTACCTTTGGCTATTAAACCAATTACATTAGAATTTCTAATTAAAACTTATCGTAGCTACGATGGTAAATTTCCTCCTAATCAAAGGTTACATGAACTTTATCTTGAAGGATGTCTCTGGCTTTGTGAGGAACGGAATCAGAGCCGGATTTCATCGAAATTAAAAGGTAATCTTAAGCGACAACAACGTTTAATTCTTGCGGCTAGGCTTGCAGCAATCACAATTTTTGGTAATAAATTTGCTATTTGGACTGGTATTCAAAGTGATGTTCCAGATGATGACGTACTCATTGAGAAGCTGACTTTTCCCGTTAAGTCTCTTTTGCAAGCTGCCAACCCTCACAGAGGTCGTG
>JAYGHB010000196.1:0-4809 GCA_034931985.1 Halotia wernerae UHCC 0503 | reverse complement strand
CACCTAATTTATGGTTCGAGAGCTTGAAAGAAAACGTCAGAGTACGCAGTTCCCTGAAACTGCGCCAGCTGCTAATCCAGTATTTTTTAGAACTTACAGCCGCCGGACTAAGGCAGGGCTAAGAGAAACATGGGATGAGGTTTGCGATCGCACTCTCCAAGGCATAATCGATTTAGGCAAGTTACGCCCAGAAGAAGTTGTCATCTTAGACCAGATGCAACGTAATCTTAAGGCTCTTCCTAGTGGACGCTGGCTGTGGATTGGCGGTACTGACTGGATAGCCAAACCCAGAAACTTTTCTGGGGCTTATAATTGCACATCTACCAACCTAGAAGACTGGAGTGCTTTCGGGTTAATGATGGATTTGGCCATGATGGGCTGTGGTACGGGAGCCATCCTAGAACCAAAATATATTAATCAGTTACCCGCCATCCGCAATCACCTCAATATCGCCTTACAAGGCGAACTTGGTAGTACTCCTCAGCAGTTGCGACGTGAATATACTGAAACTCATATAGAAGGTGACAGCGTCACTATCCACGTTGGAGATAGCCGGGAAGGTTGGGTCAAATCCTATCAAACTTTATTGGAACTCTCCACGGATGAAAGATTTTCCGCAGCAGTTCAAGTATTAGTCGATATCAGTGATGTACGTAAAGCCGGGGAAACTCTTAACGGCTTTGGAGGGGTAGCTAATCCCGTTAAATTGCCTGGACTCTATCAGCGTTGTGCATCCATCCTCAATAAAGCTGTAGGGCGACAATTAAATTCCGTTGAATGCTGCTTGTTAATTGATCAGGCTGCTGTGACCATAGTTGCGGGCAATATTAGAAGAAGCGCGGGGATACGTCAGTTTATTTCTGACGATCAACTAGGAGCCACTGCTAAAGATAACTTATGGCAGCAGGATCAAAATGGCAACTGGCGAATTGATCCAGAGCGTGATGCTTTACGGATGGCAAACCATACTAGAGTATTTCACCGCAAGCCCACATTAGAAGAATGTGTTGATGCTGTTCGTAAACAGTATTACAGTGGCGAAGGTGCAATTCAATGGGCTGGTGAAGCCATCGCTAGAGCTAATTGTGATTTGTTACCGACCCAAGCATTAAAAGTTGATTTCTTGAAATCTTACGAACAAGGAACAGCAAAACAGTGGTTACAACAACACTATCCTGATCTTGCTGCTAATGAGCTAGAACATCGTTTAGCTCGTCACGGCTTAAATCCGTGCGTTACTGCTGACACTTGGATTCACACTGAATTAGGTGCGCGACAAGTTAAAGACTTGATAGGCAAACAGTTGAGTGTATATGTCAACGGAGAATTGTTCAGCACTACAACCGATGGCTTTTGGTTTACAGGAGTCAAGCCTGTATTTAAAGTTATCACTCAAGAAGGCTATGAATTGCGTTTAACTGGCAATCATCAGCTACTGAAAGTGACTGCTCAAACACAGAAAAAGCAATACTCTGAGTGGGTAGAAACTCAAGATTTAATTCCTGGCGACTATATTTTGGTTCATAATCATCGTGGAGTTCAACCTTGGGATAGTTTTGGTACTTTTGATGAAGGATGGTTGCTTGGCAACTTGATTGGTGATGGCAGCATTGCATCAACACAATGGGGTAAGACAGCCTATTTACGATATTGGGAAGACACCCAAGATGAAATGGGAAGATATGCTGTTACTTTACTCAAAAATGCTGTTGATTTGTCAGGTTCAACAGAATCTAGTTGCTACCATCAACAGCTAAAACATCGAGTTATCAATTCATCAAGCCTGGCTCGATTGGCCGCAGATTATGGTGTTACCTTAGAAAACAAAATACCAACAGACAAAATTGAGCAAGCCAGCTATGAGTTTTATCGTGGTTTTTTGCGTGGCTTGTTCGATGCTGATGGAAGTATGCAAGGTAATCAACAAAAAGGTGTTAGTGTCAGACTCGCACAAAGCAATCTTGAAACCTTGAAAAGTGTTCAAAGAATGCTGTCACGCTTGGGGATTATTTCCACGATTTATCAAGAGCGTCGTCCTGAAAGCTATCGTCATCTTCCTGATAGTAATCGTGAACCAGCCTTATATTTTTGTAAGGCACAGCATGAGCTTGTGATCTCTAATGATAATATCTCGTCTTTCCAAAGAATTGTCGGATTTCAGGAGCCTAAAAAAGCTGCACGCTTACAAGAATTATGCAGTACATATAAACGAAACCTAAATCGTGAGCGTTTTTCCGTGAAAATCAAGGAAATTGTGCCAGATGGTCTAGAACCAGTTTATGACTGTACTGTACCTGGAACTTCTAGATTTGATGCTAACGGAATTGTGGCACATAATTGTGGTGAAATTATCGGCGCTAACTTCCATTGTGTCAGTGGTGATACCTTACTGATCACCAAAGATGGAATGCACAAAATTAAAGATGTAGTGGGATGCGAAGTTGAGATTTGGAATGGTCAAGGATGGAGTCACGTCAGACCATTTCAAACAAGTAGCGATTCTCCCCTTTATCGAGTTCGCTTTGGAGATGGTTCATATCTAGATGCGACTGAGTATCACCGCTTTTTTGTCAAAGATAGGTTTGGCAAAATCTACAAAGAAGTGCAAACAAAAGATTTGATGGATACTAGCCAATATGCTATTCATACCGAGCCGTTTATAATTCAGTATGAAGATGGATTAAGTGTTGATCTAAGTTATGCCTACACTTTAGGAGCAGCTGTAGGAGATGGCACAACAGATCAAAATGAGAATGCCAAAATTAAGTTATATGGCAAAAAAGCTGCTTTATCTCTGGGAGAAAATAAATCTGCGGAAAGAGAGTATGACTATTTACCTAATTTTACAGATGTCACAAACTTAGGTTTTTCCGGGGAACTCCTCAAAAGCTTAAAAATCAATCCAGAAGCATTGAATGTCATTGCTAGTTGGAATCGTCCAGCAATTTTGCATTTTCTGGCTGGTTTAGCAGATACAGATGGCTCAAATACTCACAGCAAAGGTATCAGAATTTATATCTCTGACTATGAACGAGCATACCGAGTTCAGTTACTACTAACTAAATGTGGTATTCTTTCCTCTTTAAATCTTTGCGCTCATCAAGGGGCAGTCACTAACTATGGCATTAGAAGTAAAGATTTATACTATTTGCAAATAACTGACTGTGGCGAGATTCCTTGTCAACGATTAGACGTTAGTAAAGGTACAAATGCCAAATGCAAAGGTAAATGGCAAGTTGTAAAAAGTGTTGAACAATTGCCTGGATTACATAATACTTACTGCTTTAACGAGCCGGAGCATCATAAAGGAGTTTTTGGCAATACCCTAACGGGAAACTGTAACCTTGCGGAAATTCACTTAAACCAAATTGACCCAGCTAACTATAAAGAACAAGAGGAAGCTTTCACGGCTGGGGCTTTATCTGTAGCAGCACTTTTGAATCATCAATTTTTAGAACCACGCTACCAACAAAGCCGTGAATTAGACCCAATTGTAGGTGTTTCTTTCACAGGTTTATTTGATTTCTTTGTTCATGCTTTTGGTGTTGATTGGCTGCGCTGGTGGGAGGAAGGCAGACCCGCTACTACTCAAGGATTACAATTCAAGCACCAAGAAGAAAAATATCTCAGCTTCTGGAAAGATACTGTGCATCGAGTTGTGTGGGAATATTGCGATCGCCATAATCTCAAACGTCCCAATCGCTGCACTACAGTCCAGCCTAGTGGTACTAAGGCTTTATTAACTGGTGCTAGTTCGGGATGGCATCCCCCCAAGGCACAGAGATTTATTCGGCGGATCACTTTTGGCAAAAATGACCCAGTAGCCTTAGCTTGTATTGACTACGGTTACAATGTCATCCCTTCTCAATCTGATAAAGATGAACAAGGCAATTTGTTAAACGATCCCTTTGATTCTCGTGTCAGTGAATGGCTAGTAGAAATCCCCGTTGCTGTACCTTGGGCTGATGTACCAGGAGCAGATCAAATTGATGTTTCTAAGTTCTCCGTCTCGGCTCAATTCGATTTTGTTCTCCAAGTTCAGCAACACTATGTAACGCACAATACATCGGCTACTTTAGAACTGCGATCTGATGAAATCGAATCTTTAGGACAACGGATCTACGAAGCGATTAAGAATGATGAGGGATATATCTCAGCAGCTCTTTTAGCCCGTTTTGACGATTTGCAATCATTTCCGCGTTTGCCATTTGAGCCGATAGATAAATCAACCTACGAGCTTTTGACTCAAGATGTCAAGGCACGACGAAAGACAGATGATTTCTGTGCAGTTCTCAGCCGCTATGATTTAGGTGAGTTGACTGAGGCTGGCCCTAGTGGTTGTGACTCTGATAAGTGTATGTTTCCAGATCAGCAACCGATGTCATGAGGAAGGGGACAGGGAACAGGGGACAGGGGACAGGGGGGTAAGGGAGTAGAGGAATAAAACTTTTCCCAATGCCCAATGCCCTATGCTCCATTCTCAAGTTACGATCAATTAAGAAGTGATAATTTTTTACAACAGCACCGGGAGACTCATACAATGTTTATTGATGAATTGTCACCAATATTCAAACAATTTACCCAGCACCCAGTCTCATTTTTGGGCGGGTTTGTGTCTGGTGTACTTAGACTTAACCTGGCGGATGATCCTGTTAAAAGCTGGCTAGATCAGCAGACTCGTCCTCACAGTTATTCCAGCCTCAGTACTGAACTGCATAATGGCAAGGGTACTGGCCCTCAGTCAATTTCGATTGACTAAGTACATGATTTCACAAGTTCGTAGCGAAAAATAGCCTTCCATTAAACCTT
>JAYGHB010000195.1:0-5063 GCA_034931985.1 Halotia wernerae UHCC 0503 | reverse complement strand
AGTCGCTTATATCTCAGCACTAAAGTGACTGAGCTTTACGCTTACCGGGTTCTTCTGTAAACTCTCTACAAGGAGGAGTTCAGAGTTTGTAATTTAGATTACTTATTTGGGGAAAGTGTATGAATCGGATGTTTCGGCGATACCATCGCCAGATTGCGATCGTGTTATGTCTGCCTTTATTTTTGACTGTATTAACTGGTATGGGCTTTACTATTGCTCACGAATGGTTACACCAAAATGAGTTAGGCGAATTTCTACTCAGATTGCACACATTAGAAATATTGCATTTAGAAATAATTTATCCCATTTTAAATGGTTTGGGATTAATCGGCTTGTTGATTACTGGTCTAAGCATGACAGGCTTATTTCGTCAACGTCCAAACCAAAATAATCAAGGTTGAGACTTTTAATAGCAAGTTTGCAAAGGATGTCTTGTTTCACTGTCACAAGATAGATAATCAAGAACGCTGTGCTTTATTTGAAAGTTTGAGGGATATGACTGTTTATGCAGCTTAAATGAATAAAATCGAGAGGAGTAATACACTTTTTTACATACCAATTACCCATTAACCTTGATAAAATCCTGAATATCTCTAGCCACAAACCCAGCGTAAGATTCTGGCAAATCATCTCCAGCGTGAGCAATCATTTTAAACTCAGCTTGAGGAATCAACTGAGCGTAAGTTTGACTTTTAGCTAATATATCTGATGTCTCTTGACCGCCTTGTAAAATCAAAGCCGGGACTTCTATTAAATGCAATTGATTTTGTAATAATTCAACCTTAATTTCTTGGTGCTGCCGTTGGAATAGTAGCTTACAGGCTGTCGGATATCGTAGAAGCAGATGACGCAACTGCAAATCTTGTTCAAATTTTTCGTACCAAGCTAGGCGTTTAGTAAAAGGACGAAGCAGTCGCAATAATTTCAATACTAGCGGTGGATATTTTACTAATTTTTGCATTTTTTGCCAATTATGTTCTTGCCGTTCTATCTCTACTCCCTCTGGCGCTAACAGTACTAGACCATAAACTTGATCTGCATACTTCAAGGCATAACTAGCTGCAATCCAAGCTCCAATAGAATGTCCTACTAAATACACTTTTTCTAGTTTCAAAGCTTGCAGGAACTCAGCTATGCATTCTACCTGCAAATCAATTGAGTAATGAATATTTGGATTTTCTGATTCACCAAACCCTAATAAATCTGGTGCTAAGCAATGAAAATTCTGAGATAGCGTTTCCATCACTGATAACCATTGACTACTATCTTTCCAAGCACCATGTAAGAAAATTACAGGAATACCTTCACCAGCCTCGCGCCAGAACAGTAGCCCTTGAGAGATTTTCCTCCGGGAGTTACGAAATAGCGTATGCATCTTAATTTAACAGTTAACTTTTAGAGGATTAGTCAATTATCAATCGTCATTAGTTATAAATAACTGAACAAATGACAAGTGACAAGTGACAAAATATTTTATGCCAGTGTTGTCAAGCCATTTAAATAATCTCGTAGTTGTCGAGAGTGGTCATGAGACATTTGCCCTGGAGGTAGAGAATTAGCAAAGAAAGCCTGGATTTCCATAACTTCTAAGGTGTCCTGAACTGCCATTGTTCCCTGAACTTGTGCTTCCACTGCAACACAAATTGAATGGATTCTCGGATCACGGTCTGGTGCAGAGTAAACTCCAACCAAACGTTTAATTTCTACTAACTCCAGTCCAGTTTCCTCCATCAATTCTCGGCGGACTGTGTTCGGGATATCCTCTCCCCAGTCAACCATCCCTCCAGGTAATGCCCAACAGCCATCGTCGCGCCGCCGGATTAGCACAATTCGACCATCAGGTAATATGGGGATAATACTAGTGCCAGTAATGGGATGACGAAAGATAATACCCAGTACCGTTTGTCCAACGCGCCATAAGCTACGTGTGGATTGGACAGCTGCCGCAAAAAAAGCAAGAATGTTCAATCTTAAAATGTCTGTATTGTATTATCTAAATTCCATACCATTCGCATCTGCTCAACCACTAAATAGTTGAGATTTGTGTGACACAAATATGCTGGTGATTTGGGACTTTATTCTAACGATTTTTGTATAATATATCAATCTTACCGTTGTTTAAATATAAAACTATTTGTATTCAAATATACATAAAATATTCTTATGCTATTTATCAAAAGATGTTCAGATTGAATCTATGGCTGTTGCCAGTTAGCTTAGGACATAAGCTGATCATAAAATCCTGATACCAAGAGACTTTCAAGCCTGTCCCCTGTCCCCTGCTATAGCATAAATCTGAATCTCAAGGCAGTAATAAATACTAATTTTTAAACACAGAATGTATTTTAAGTTTTATCAAAATGAGGAAATATGTTTTAGATTTCTTTACTAAGCAATGTACTGGCTTTTATTTCTAATAATTTAGTATATAAACACTTTGGTATTTAGAAAATGATTGTGAATTACTATTGACATAAATAGACTAAATACGTTAGACTAGTATACTGTTCAAATGTATAGACTGTTAAACTAGGTTAGAACTATATCCTAATATCAATAACATCAGTAGCTGATATTGCGTAGGTGATGCCTAGTTGTCACTTTTTTGTTGTTTATTAATGAGGTGAACATGGCTAAGCGCCGTAACCCGAAAAAAGAAAAGGCGCTACGGAACCAGGCATACGCCAGAAAGTTTCGTAAACGAACTACGACAGGAAGAATGCAAAGAAGGTTCCAACAAAGACCACCGAAGAGTGAGGAAGAGGAAGGAGCAGCAGCAGCTGACACTGAATAAGTTTCCTACTTAAATTCTTTTTTAGGGCATACAGAATGTACGCCCTAATTTATTATTTGGACATAGGGCATAGGGCATGGGGGAATGTCACGAAGATAAGCTGGGGAGGCTGGGGGAGTAAATAGTAATTACTAGTAACTCTTACTACTGCAATAACCTTGAATACACTAGTTTCTTTGTCTCCCCCAGCACCCCCCGCTCCCCCAGCTTGCCTCAACAAATAACTAAACTTAGTGCCATTCGGGCATGGGGCATGGGGCATTGGGAATAGGTTATTATTATCTTCCCCTGCTTCCCCTGCTCCCTGCTCCCTGCTCCCTAATCCCTATCCCTATCCGTAGTCCCTATTTGAGTACGGGCAGCAAGAACTGCTTTGCTTACCTGCACAAAACCTGTACCACCGTAACTGTTACGGGCAGCTACTACTTGACGAGGGGATATTGCTTTGTAAATATCTGCTGCAAATGCCGGATGTAGTTGTTGCCACTCTTCTAACGTCAAATCTTTCAGAAGTTTACCTGCGGCAATACTGGTTTTTACAACTTTACCCACGAGATTATAAGCTTCTCGGAAAGGAACTCCCCGCGCTGCCAGATAATCTGCCACATCTGTAGCATTAGAAAAGTCTTCCGCCACTGCTTGTGACAAGCGCTGGGTGCGAAATTCCAGACCTTCCGCCAGCAAGATTGTCATTGCTTCTAAACAGGCTTTGACTGTATTAACGCTGTCAAATAGATTTTCTTTGTCTTCTTGCAAGTCTTTGTTGTATGCCAAAGGTAGCCCCTTCATGATCACCAGCATTGCCTGGAGATGACCGAATACACGCCCTGTCTTTCCCCGGATTAATTCTGGCACGTCGGGGTTTTTCTTTTGAGGCATAATGCTGGAACCAGTTGCACAGCTATCTTTGAGGGTAATAAAACGAAATTCTTCCGATGACCAGAGAATGATTTCTTCACTCAGACGGCTGAGGTGAACCATGATTAAGCTAGCAGCACAGAGAAACTCGATCGCAAAGTCGCGATCGCTCACTCCATCTAAACTATTTTCATAAACGCTATCAAAATTTAATAGTTCGGCTGTGTAGTGGCGATCAATCGGAAAAGTAGTTCCTGCTAAAGCACCACACCCCAAGGGTGAAATATTCACTCGGCGGTAAACATCCCCCAAGCGTTCCCAGTCGCGTTGTGCCATCTGAAAATATGCCAATAGATGATGAGCTAAACTCAATGGTTGGGCGCGTTGCAAATGGGTGTAGCCAGGAATCAAAGTTTCAATATGCTGTTCGGCTATATCTAGTAAAACACCTTGAAATTCACGCAACTGGCTTTTAAGTTGTTGAATTTGGTCGCGAAGGTAGAGTCGAGTATCAGTACCTACTTGGTCATTACGCGATCGCGCCGTGTGCAGCTTTTTACCAACATCGCCAACAATTTCTGTTAACCGCCGTTCCACCGCAAAATGTACATCTTCGGCATCAATACCAGGGTGAAATTTTCCTTGGTGGTATTCTTGGCGAATTTGTTCTAACCCTGCAACGAGTTGCTCTCCTTCTGTTTGAGAAAGAATGCCCGTGTGAGCCAGCATTTTGGCATGAGCTTGAGAACCAGTCAGGTCGTATTCTATTAATTCAATATCAAAACCTATACTGGCATTAAAACGAGCGATCGCTGGATGCAGTGCTGATTCAAATCGCTGACTCCAAGTTTGTTCTTTGGTCATAAATTTATTAGGGAAATGGGAATAGGGCATGGGGCATGGAGAATGGGAAAATTATTACTTCTCTACTCCTCTACTTCCCTAGCCCCTAGCCCTAACCGTAGCTTGTTAGATTCCGAATGATATAGCCAATGACCAAACCAATCAATAGCGCCCACACTTGTCCTGTCTGTATAAAGTGGCTCCAAGCTTTTTGGATTTGACCGATGAGGTCTGGATCGTGAATTGCTTGAGCGAGTGGCATCAAATTTGCTGGCAAGTGCCAAAATAACTGAGATATCAAATCGCTGATGTAATTCATACTGAGTTTTCAAAAGATTTTTATGTCATAACCTCTACTTGCAGGCAATGTCCAGTGTTTAGCTACTTTGAAAATTATTAAAGGCGATCGCCCTACCATTACTTGGTAAAGTTTTTTTATGTTTGATAGCATCTGCAAATTTCTCGTTGAAAACTTTACCAGTGATTTTGCTACCTGGCTGTTAGGAAAACCCATAACCAGTAAACCAAAAAGTTTTGCCAAAAGGTCGAACCACTAAGGATACAAGAG
>JAYGHB010000194.1:0-5063 GCA_034931985.1 Halotia wernerae UHCC 0503 | reverse complement strand
ATTGCTACACTCTTTGTAATATAAGCATTCTAGACCATTTTGTCTCCCCTCAAGGGGCTTAAGCCCTCATAATTTGGAAATAAGGACTGAAGTCCTTACTACGAACTAATATATTTATGCGATTTAAGGCTATCCCTGATATATTAAAATCTTAATTTTACTTTAGACTTGTAAATTATCTGAAATTAATCTACTGCATATTCTGTAAATTTCCTCATGAAAGGAGATTGAAAACCTAGCACAATATCTTCTTTCGGAACTCCCATAGTAACTAAATCTGCCGCAATATCATCTTCTGTTCCATTCCACTGAAGCCAAATTTTTCCATTCTTAATATCAATATGGATGATACAAGTATGCACCCATTCCTGTCCCTCCCAGCCTACATGGACTATTTGGTAATGGTCGCGTTCTATATCAAAAATATTTTCAACTTCTATATTGCCGCTAACGGGCTTTTGCTTGCTATAATCCTGTAATATCTGCTGTATAATCTGGCGATATTTTGCTAGTTTTTCCATTTGACAATTACCTCTTGCTCTATATCATAAATAATCATTTTGACTTTATTTTCTTCAATCATGGCTTGAGGGAAATCAAGTTGAAAAAATGTTGTATAAGTTGTCAAAGGTACTGCTAAATATAAAACACGCTCTGGCTCTCGTCGTCTCAGTGCGCCTCTATAGTTGATAAACTGTCCCAATGCTGTATGAAATTCTGAAATTGCAGATGACTTCTCCAAAAAACTTTTGACTTCGACTGCAATTTTTTCTCCTTCCCGTTCTGCCGCAATCAGTTTTTCTGCGGCTAAATCAATAGAGACATTCACGCCACCAACACTAATTGACAGTGGGTCGTGAGTTATGTACCAACCATCCTTCTGTAAAGCTCGTTTAACCACTTGATGAAAGATATCTCTAGCAGACATATCTATCCATAATTATATTTCTTATTTTTATAATACTATGCTCGGTAAGTTCATCAGACACCTGACGATAAAAAAATATTCCGCAAAAAAAGTATCAACTTTATCATTCCAAATAGAGTTGATACCTAATTTTGAAAGTTTGTAGTAAACACTTCAGTGCTTATTTAATAGGATGTTTGAAAAGTATTATGGCTAACATCAAAATCTTAAAAACCTAACCCCCCAAACCCCCCTTCCCTACGAGGGAATGGGGGTTTCAAAGCCTCTCTCCGTTTCGGGGAGAGGTTTGGAGAGGGGTTCTTGGTATACTTTTCGACTTTTCAAACATCCTCTAAATATGAGGACTTAAGTCCTCACTACGAACTAATATATTTTTGCCACATTTGGGTGTAAGCATTTTCCATCTCGCGGGTCAACTGCTTACCATTCCATAAAGGTGATGTTTTTCTGGATTGTTTGAGTTTCCAGGCGATTTGTTGGCGTAAAGCTTCATCTTTACCCAAGCGTACGCCCCATTCTACATATTCTTCATCAGTCCAAGCAATACCTTCTGTAATACCCGCATTCATCATCATGGTGTAGCTATTACGGGCGGCAAATTGTTCACCTACTCGCGTTACCATAGGGATGCACATCCACAATGTTTCTAAAGTGGTCGTAGCCCCGTTGTAGGGATAGGTATCTAATACAATATCGGCAATGCCTAAATTAGCTCTGTGAGTTGCTTCTGAAAGAACATCTGGCAGAAAACGCAGCTTGGAGCGTTCTAAACCTGCTTCCTCAGCTAGCTGATAAATGAAACTTTTAGTGGATTTTTCATCAGCCGTACCTTTAATTAAGAAATAGCTATTCGGAACTTCTTTGACAATTCGCAATTGTAGTCGCACTGTATCTGGATGTCGTTTGAAACCTCGTTGGGTACAAAGATAAACAACTGCATCACTCTCGATATCTAAGTCATCACGATGTATTGTTGGTACACCTACCTCAAAACCATCTACAGCTATATAGGTTTGAGGTAAACGCCATATTTTTTCGCTGTAATATTCTTGGGCTGTTTCGGGTAAAACGTAAGGATCGGCAATATAGTAATCAATAGTAGGTATACCGGAAGCATCTAAACCCAACCAAGTTGTTTGCACTGGTGCTGGTTTGATTGCCATGATATGACAAGTTAGGTCTAAAGTAATACTATCTAAGTCAATCAAAATATCAATTTCATCTTGGTGAATTTGTTCAGCAATTTGAAAAACATTGTTCGAGTTATAAGCTTTTGATACTTTTCCCAAATACCATTCATGTAAGGGGTCAAAAAGTGGTTTAGTAAATAAACAATAGATATTAATTTCAAATTTTTCTCGGTCATAATGTTCAAAGAGCCAGCGTGCTAGCCAACCAACCGAATGAGTTTTTAGACAATGAGAGACATATCCAATTTTTAATATTTTAGTTGAAGAACTACTAATTTTTTTTCGATTTAAAAGACTTTGACGATATCGCTCTACTGATTGCTGGGCAAATTTTTCAGTATTTTTTTGACACAACTGCATTAATTGATTTTGAACCTGTCTGTTTTTCTGGGGATTATCTTCTATGTAAGGTACAAAATAGTTTGCATTGTAGAGTCTTGATACTTGCAAGTCTGTAATAGAAGTGGGCTGTTCTGCAATTAATGATTGTATCAAAAACTCTTGGTGATCGTGTGTATCGTAAGCCTCCTGCCAGTAGCCACCAGCGCTCATCAAACCCCGCATAATCTGACGGTTGGCAAAAATTAAATCTGCCGATTCTTTTAACAAAGAATATGATTTTCTGGCAGTTTCTATACCTTTATCGTACTCATAAGCATTTTGATAAAATCCTGATAAGTGCAGTAAAAAGTCTGAATTTTCTGGATCTAATTCTAAATACATTTCTCCTAATCTAGCGGCAACCGCGCTTTGCTTTTTGGAGTAAGCAATTTCCATTGCTGCTGGTAACAAAATATTAAAAATATCATTTAAGTTATTCTTGATATGACCTAAAGAAGCTTTAACAAAATCTAATAAGGCAGGATGCAAAAAGTTATCTCTTAAAACACTCTGTAAAACTTGTATTAATAGCTGCGTATCTACTATTAAATCTGGCTCAGACTGGAGTATTTCAATTAAACCAAACTCGGTGAGTTCCTCACCTGTATAAAAATTCAGCTTGACAGCTAGCTGTACTAAATGCAAGAGATTGTGAACATCTTGAGGATAAATTTCTTTAATCTGCTGCCTAAGTTTCCAGGCGATGGAATATTCTTCTAATACTTCGCGGCGTTGAGCTTCTGTTTGTAAAATTTCTACTAATTCTTGGTTCCAGCCATCAACTGCTGCTGGTTCTCCTTCCACCATTACCATAAACCAAGTCGTTTGTGCTTCTACTTCTTGTCCCTGTAAAAGCAAGGCTAATCCTAAATACCAATAATAGGACTTAATATCAGGCTCACAGTCAATTGCTTGCTCGTATAAGTTAGCAGCCAAAAGATAATTATCTTGGATAAGCCAGTTATAGGCTTGTTGCTGTAATCTAACTGGATTAACAGTTAAAGAAGATTGAGTATTCATATTAATTAGCTCAAAACTTAAAGTTACACATCAAAAATTAAAAGTGAGTAGTGTATGCACTACCCACTTCCAAAAAAACTTCAGTTTTCTTTGACTGGTTTCTACTTATTTAGCTAATGAGGTAAAGCCACTAACACAGCCAGTAGCATCAGCAGCAGCAGCTACAACAGTAATGCTTGTCTGTGGGACAATAGACTCACAAGCATTTGCCAATGTTAGCGCTTCAGAAGTAGCAGCATCTCCAAGAGCTGTATAAGTTACGCCATAGTAGGATTTCAGAGCATTTTTCTGTGCTACACCTGCAACTTGTACAAAAGAACCAGCGTTACCAGGGGCTGAACTAATAACATAACTGAAGTTCTCAGTTTGGGTTTTAACACCTGCTTGCAAAGATGAAAGACTAGTGGCGAAAGACTGGTATTCTAGATAGAAAGCTTGTTGAGCGCGGTTAACAGCACCGACATTGTTTTTAGCTTCAGATTGCTTGGCTTTACTTACTTGACCCAGTAGTGAAGGTAAGGCGATCGCCGCAAGAATACCGATAATAATTACAACTACTAGCAGTTCAATTAAGGTAAAACCTTCTTCGTTTTTGTTCTTACGATTGCTGAGGTGGCTGAGGAATTTGGCTTGTAATTCTGGCTTGAGCATGGGGTTTCTCCTGTGGTTTGGGGTGTAGAATGCGATCGCTGTCTTCTAGAAATAAATTACCCAGTTGCGATCTTTGATCTATCACTTCAGTCAAAAAACTTTCTTGCTCAATCAATATCTACGTATATTTACTAATAAGATTATCCTTGGCAATGGAGCGATCGGGTTTATCTCCTGCTTTCTACTTAATATTTCAATCAAATTCAGGTGGCCATAGTTCTGATACTTCCAATTCCCAACCCGGTAGCAATTCTGGTAGCGTGAGTGTGTCTCCACTCTGCAACATCACTGGAGCTTGGTTGAGTCGATAAACCATTACTGTCAATTTGTCAGGGTCAATCAATATGCCGACTGTAGACCCAAGTTGTAAGAATAGCTGAATCTTTTCTTCAATTGGCTTAATTCTGTCTGATTTAGACTTCACCTCAACCATCAAATCTGGAACCAACTCCACAAAGTCGCGCTTGGTCTTCTTTAATCGGTCAGCCCGCACAAAAGACACATCAGGCGCACGGAGGTTTCTTTTTTCAGAGCCGCCCTCTTCTATGCTGGGCAATATGAAGCCTGCGCTAGAACCAGTTACTCGCCCTAGTTTGCGCGACATTACCCATATATTCAAGAATGTACTCAACCTAGTGCCAATCTCTTCTGACTCATAATCTGATGGCCCCATAACTATAATCTTTCCTTCTACCAGTTCCATCTGCCATTCTGGATGCTCGGTTTGTAGTTGCTCTAAATCTGTAACAGTTAATAACATAACAACACAGAAAATACTTCTATATTTATCATACGTACCGCAACACACGAAAGCTACAATGTAAGCTGTTGCATATTGAATTTGTATATGAAACGCGGGCAAGATGCCCGCACTACAATAATTGGAAGTTTTC
>JAYGHB010000193.1:0-5236 GCA_034931985.1 Halotia wernerae UHCC 0503 | reverse complement strand
CTGAAGTTTATAGGTGTGAGGGTTAGAGAAACTTAATTTTTTTGCTAATAGCCTCTTCTCTCGTGGTTCTATTCAGTTCATACAAATACTAACTAGCAAAGAAGGTAAAAATCATGGAATCTCAAAAAACACAGCAAGTCACTACTTCTGAGAATTTAGAACAGTTGCAAGATGAAATTGACCAAACAGGAAAAAATATAGATTTGGATTCTCAAAAATCACAGTTAGCAACTATGGTAATTCAGGATTTATTAAGCTTAGAACATGAAATTGGACAAAAATTCCGTGAGCTAATAAATAACTCTAATTTTGAGAAATTGCTGGAAAAATCTAATTTATCAAAACAAGCAGTTATAAGATTTGAGTGCAGTATTGAGTTAAATGACATTCAAATTGATGATAATAGAGAAAGTAAAACAATTACCCAACTTACAAAAACAATTCAAAATAGGGAACTTCAGTTAGTAAGGTGTATGACGTATTGGGACCCAAATTGCGATGTTGATGGTTGCTTAGTAACAATATGTAAACCTTAATATTCTGTTATTAGTTTAACTAATTTATTGAATAGAAATGTAGCAATCCATAATCATCCGTGAGAAAATATTTAGAGAAAATTCTTTGTTTTACAAAAATTACACCCTTTCTTAATTCTCACGTATCATTGGGGATTGCTATATATAGCGTTTCTCGTTTTAGTGAGGTACATCTCTTTGAGATCAGGGGTTAGGGGATAGGGATTATGTACCTCGTGTAATTGGGAACTGCTATAAACTTTTCTTAGATAAATTAAATGTTTTTTATCTAACTCCTGCTAACCATAAAAAAATCAATGATATTCAACCGCTATTACTTATTTTCAAGGCTTAATTTGTATATTTAATTTGTGTATAAAAATTGGTGAAAATGACTGTTTCATGATAAATTTGCGTTTTCGTGTTATTAAGCTTTAAAACTGTATCTCTCCTGAACATTAGTTATGAATTATTTACAAGTTATGAATTATTTACAAAAATCGCATAATTATCTAGGATTTATAACTATTAGTATAATTGTTTTTTATGCAAACTCTGCTATTGCCCAAATTATTCAAGATGGAACTTTACCTAATAATTCTCAAATTACACCACAAACAGATATTACAACTATTGAAGGAGGCACTTTATCTCCAGATGGCAAAAATTTATTTCATAGTTTTAGAGAATTTTCTGTTCCGCAAAATCATACGGTTGAATTTAACTATAGTGGAAATGTTCAAAATATCATTAGTCGGATAACAGGTAATTCCGTTTCTCATGTTGACGGCATTCTTAAAGTTAGTGGCACACCCAACCTATTTATAATTAACCCTAATGGTATTATTTTTGGAGCTAATGCTTCTTTAAATATAGGTGGTTCATTTATAGCAACCACTGCAAGTAGCCTAAATTTTAGCGATGGTAACAAATTTAGTGCTGTATCTCCTACAACCATACCCTTACTAACAGTAAGTGTACCTATTGGCTTACAATTCGGGGCAGTTGCTAAACCTATCCGCAATCAATCTCAAGCAAGAAGTTTAGATGGTATAACAAATGGTTTTGGTGGAAATGTTGGTATACAGGTGAAACCAGGCAAAACACTAGCTCTTTTAGGCGGGGATATAACGTTTGAGGGCGGAAACTTAACAGCACCTTCAGGAAGAATTGAGCTAGGAAGTGTTGCTGCTAATAGTTTAGTTAATTTAGATGTAAATGACAAACAAGGTCTAATCTTGGGATATGAAAACGTTCATAAATTTCAAGATATTAAATTGACACAGCGAACTGAAATTCCATCTTATACTGAAGTTCGATCTTATGTAGATAGTAGTGGTGAGCGTGGCGGTACTATTCAGGTGCAAGCCAAGCGCTTGTTACTTGATAGAGGTTCAATTATTTCAACTAATACTTCTAATTCAGAATTAGGAGGAATTTTAACTGTAAATACCTCTGAGTCTGTAGAATTAACTGATCCCAATACGTCCTTGAGAGCCAGAAATCGCGGTAGAGGAGAAGCTGGAAACTTAACAATCAATACTGGGAAGTTAATTGTCCGGGATGGGGCACAAGTAGTCATTAATAGTACTGATAGTATTGATTCGGTTCCGGTAGGAGAATTAACCGTAAACGCTTCAGATTCCGTAGAATTGCTTGGTTTTAGTTCTCCTAGTAATGGTCGTATTATTTCTAGTGGGTTGTCCAGTGTAGCCCCTCTTGCTGGAAATGCTGGCAATATAACGATTACAACTAGCAAATTACGTATCCAAGGACTAGCAAAGGTATCAACACAGTCCGCAGGAACCTTGTTAGCTTCTGGTGAAGCTATACCAGCTACTGGAAAAGGAGGAAATCTGACTGTAAAAGCTTTTGAATCTGTAGAGTTGATTGGAGACCCTTCAACTGGTAGTTTCTTTGATTTATTATCTACTTCAACTCAAGGTGTTGGAACTGCTGGAAATTTAACGATAATCACAGAAAAATTAATTGTTCGAGACGGGGCTGGAATAAGTTCAAGCAGTTTAAGGAATATACCTAATCCAGGAAGAGCAGGTGATTTAAGTGTTGCGGCTCGCTCAATCTTTTTGGAAAATCAAGGAGTAATTGCAACCGATAGTCAAGCAGGGCAAGGCGGCAATATTAGACTAAAGGTGCGAGACTTATTACTCATGCGCCGCAACAGTCAAATATCCACTAACGCTGGGGGTGATGGAAATGGGGGTAATATCACCATCAAAGCGCCTAATGGCTTCATCCTCGCCCCTCCCTTGGGAAATAGCGATATCACCGCCAATGCCAATTTTGGCTCTGGTGGTAAAATCACAATCAACGCTAAAAAGATCTTTGGGTTTGTGCCGCGCACTCGTGCAGACTTAGTGAGGGAGTTAAACACTGAAGACCCAGAACAACTAGACCCAAGTAAGCTTGATACTAATGATATCACGGCGTTTTCTCAACAGAGTCCTTCATTAAGTGGCATTATACAAATTAACTCTCCAGATGTTGACCCCAGTAAAGGATTAGTAGAATTGCCCGTAAATGTGGTAGATAGTTCTACACAAATTGCTGCTAGCTGCAATGGTGGTGGAAAACTGGCAAAGGGTAAATTTACTGTTTCAGGGCGTGGAGGAATACCGTCGAATCCGACAGAGGCGTTGACGGCTGAAACGGTTTTAGCAGACTGGATCGCACTGGAACCAGACACAGATAATCGTGCTAACGCCCTACAAAATAGGACGGTTAATCAAGAGCAACTTCATCCGAAAACTCATCCACAGTTAGTTAATTCTGTGACTAAAACTAATGAAATTGTAGAAGCCCAAGGATGGGTTGTAGATGCCAATGGGAACGTGGTTTTGGTGGCTCAAGTACCAACTACAACACCACATAACTCAGCACTTACTCCTGTATCTTGCGCTACTAACTAGCGCTCTTCTATTACTCTCGTTAAATAAAAATCAGAACTCTTTATTTTTAGAGGGTTTGATAAATATAGGCGTAGGTTGGGTTGAGGGACGAAACCCAACACAAAAAATCGTTGGTTTTGTTGGGTTTCACTTTGTTCAACCCAACCTACATTTCTTTAAACGATCGCTGTTTCATCGATATTTCATCCCACAGCCACAAGCGAAGGACTTTTCTACTTATTTACTATAAAAAATAAGGAAAATATACCTCATATATGCCTTGGAGAGTGCGATCGCACACCTCATCCCATGTTTCTCTCAGCCCTGCCTTGGTGCGGCGGCTGTAAGTTCTAAAAAATACTGGATTAGCAGCTGGCGCAGTTTTAGGGAACTGCGTACTCTGACGTTTTCTTTCAAGCTCTCGAACCATAAATTAGGTGTTTTGCGTTCTTGTTGGGTGCGGACAGATTATGACTATACGCCAAGTGGAATTAGGATTAAAGATTGCAAAATTTTCCACTTTACGCTACTCCCCCACCTATAAGAATTGCAACAAAATTGATCATGTATAATATGTCTTTGCTATTGTGCAAATGCGTCTACCGAGTTGCAAATATGAACAGTACTTTGTTGGTGGATATAGGAAATTTGATAGCTTCATTTTAGATTAGGTGACATGGTTCATACAGATATTGACAGTAGGTAAAGAATTTCGGCACAGAAGTAGGAATAAGCTGACCTTCAGTTATTTAATACAACTTGCGGAGGTTAAAAGAACGTATACATAGCGCCCAAGCTCAAGGTTTTTAGGGAAAGTTCCAGAATTATATGAAGTTTTGTTAAACATTGCGTAATTGTTCTAAGGCAAACTGAAGTTTATAGGTGTGAGGGTTAGAGAAACTTAATTTTTTTGCTAATAGCCTCTTCTCTCGTGGTTCTATTCAGTTCATACAAATACTAACTAGCAAAGAAGGTAAAAATCATGGAATCTCAAAAAACACAGCAAGTCAATACTTCTGAGAATTTAGAACAGTTGCAAGATGAAATTGACCAGAAAATAGGTGAGATGTTAGACAACTCTAACGTTAGGGATTTATTAAAAAAATATGGAATTTCCTAACCAGAGTCTCTGGGGTTTCAATAAAAATATGCTTTCTGATTCTTGAATCCCTTACTATGTAAGGACTTAACCTGACATCAAGTATTAATTTTCTATAACTAGTCTAGGAGAGCCAAAATGGGATGCACTCCTTGTTAAAAAAGATCAATAAAGTGTATTCTCATAGAGAATTGGTACTCTTGTACCTAATTCAATAGTCATTAGAATAACTGAACTGAAGGAACCAAATGAAAGCTTTAAAAGCAACATCGGCAATCGTTTTACTCAGTTTTATAGTAGTTAGTCCAAAAGCAAATACTCAAGATCTAACTAACACTAACTTCAAGCCACAATTTATTACTGCTTCTCCTGGGAAATCTAAGCAACAAGATACACAAAGAAGTTTTCAACTCAAACGTTGCATATGTTGGTCGGACGCGCAACAAACATGGGTACGTTGTCCTTGTCCTTGACCAATGAGGCGACGAAATGGGCTAAATATCACGGCGTTTTCTCAACAGAGTCCTTCATTTAATGGCACTATACAAATTAACTCTCCAGGTATTGACCCCAGTAAAGGATTAGTAGAATTGCCCGTAAATGTGGTAGATAGTTCTACACAAATTGCTGCTAGCTGCAATGGTGGTGGAAAACTGGCAAAGGGTAAATTTACTGTTTCAGGGCGTGGAGGAATACCGTCGAATCCGACAGAG
>JAYGHB010000192.1:0-5289 GCA_034931985.1 Halotia wernerae UHCC 0503 | reverse complement strand
GTAAACAGTGCGATCAACCAACCCAGCGTGAGACTTTTGGGGTTCGTCCGTTGTACTGCGAGAAATGTCGTCCGCCACAAGCACCCAAGAAATCTTCTGTAGTTCCTCTGCGGAAACGAAAAGCCAGACCAATGAATTATCAAAGCGATGTGGACTTGGCGAACTAGTCTCGCAAGTGATGCGATCGCTTCGTTGTATAACCACCAAAAAAGCTTCTGGCTAACTATTCCAGAAGCTTTTTTGGTGTGTTTTGACTTGGAACCTTCAAGAAGTTCAACGTTAACAGTACTATTGTACTATTGAATATCAACCAATATTCCAACCATCAAACAGATTGGGTTGGTCAACCCCATACTGTCGGCTAACTAATCGCCGTAGTTCGTCTACGGAGTTAGCCGACTTCATCAAAATTAAAATTGAGGTAACGTGTGGGGTCAGTCTCTTCTTTGTTTGGGAAGATAACATCTGATGAATTTTGTACTTCCTGCGCCCGTTCGGGAGAACGGGATTAACTATATCGAGCTTGGTTTTTTCCTCTGGGGTCATCCATTCATAGATAAACTCCCAGTAGAAAAATCCATTTTTAATGTGTCGTTTATGCAACTTGGTAATCCGTGCAAGATGCTCCTCAAACTCCCTTTCAAACATGCGAGTCCAAGCCTGTGGTGCATTTAAAATTCGAGATGTCAGTCTATCATCTCGCTCTTTCTCTGCTACCTGTTTATTGAATGCTCTGTCAAATCTGCGTTCTAATGTCTCCGTACCACAAGCAGCTAGTAAAATAGCAGCTTTTTCATTTCCCCTTGATGCCGCCAGCGCCCACAATTTTGTAATCTGCTCTAGCGAAATGCCATCTATTTGTGCTGTACCAGTAGAAATTGCGCGAACCTGTAGCCCTTCTGGCATAAGGATTTTAGCTAGGTTCAAACGGATCAATTGCGCGAACCGTCTGTGATCAATCTCAAGTATCGAAGACAGCTGAACTTTGGCACAAACGTAATCTCCACTTCCCTCTGGAAGGACTTCATAGCCGTCTACGACAATATTACCAATGTTGATTAATGTATGCCTCGCTTCTAAGTTAGACTTTTTCTTAGCCATGATTCAGTTTTCCTCGCCTAAATGCAAATTTTGGTAGATGAAGCGGGCAAGGGAGCGCCAAACAGGTATAAAACCCGACAATGGGTAGATTCATGCGCCCCCTATGCAGTTTGAATCCCCGGAAATTACCGGGGATTATGATTGATTAGTCGTCGCCGCTGCGAAGTTGTGAAAGCGGTGTGGGTTTAAAGTGCAAATCACGCTCTACAGGCAAACCCATTGGCCCACGCGCTTCTTGTAGTCCGCTAAGGCTGAAATAGCCCAACTCCTCATCTAACCCCTGCACCAAACCGAAGAAGGTATCTTCACCGTCAAACTCGCTCCCGTACCAAGTCCAGTCACTATCAGGGGTAAAGAATTTCACATAGACAATTGGGTCAGCAATCTGCTCCTGTGCGTAGAGTGCAGGAAGTAGGGCGCGAATCTCTGCGGGTAATGTTAAAGTTTGATTATTCATCATTAACCTCGATGTTTTTGGTGAAGGGGCGATCGCATACTTTCCACGGCAGGCGATCGCCCTTCAGTCGCTTACATTTATATAATACCAAGACCACTTGGTAATAGCAATGATTGTATGATATAAGTTACTTATGATTTATGCTATTATTTACCGAGTGGACTAGGTAAAACTTATGAGTAATCGCAAAGCTTTTGAAGGTATAAGAGAAGCTACACAGTTCAAAGCTGCTGGAGATGAGCCGCTTACCGCCAAACTTGATCTCAAGGTCACACAAAGCGTAAAAGACCAGCTAAAAGCAATACCTGGCTGGCAAAATAAAGTCAGAGAAGCACTCTTAGAACTAATCAAAAATTACGACGAGCCTAGTAATCAAGATTAGTCCAAACTCAAGTTATGACTATCAAACTCTCAGAAATAGAAATTGGCCAACCAGTACGCTATTTAATAGGAATACGCAACGGTCAAGCTGCAAAAGTTACTGATATTCAAAAATCGCTTCTCACTGTTAAAGACACCCATGTTGTTACGCTGACTTTCGATGATGATTCATTACCGCCACACCTGAAAACTCAACCATTAACGGCATACAACGGAATTGTTGAGGGGTGTGAAATTGATTTTTAGATTGATATTTATTTGGCGACTGTTTATTTAAATGAGCGAACGACTATATAAACTTTGGTAAACTAACTTTAATTGGAAGCAAGTTAAACACCAGAACCACTGCCATTATAAAAAAGATAACTAATTTTAAACAGATGCAACTAGAAGAAATTTTATCTGAATTAGAAAACAATACTGGAACGTTTCCCCGTTTAGCTTTAGAAAGAGCGATTGAAGAAAGAGAAGCTATTACTCCCATATTACTATCAACCTTAGAAAGCTGGAGTAATAATCTCGAAGAGTTATCAGAGAAAGATGACTATATTTTACATATTTATGCCTTGTATGTACTAGCGCAATTTAGAGAAACATTAGCATATCCTTTGATTGTCAAGTTCTTTTCAGTACCAGGGGAAATCGCACTAGACGTAACAGGGGATGTCGTGACGGAGGATTTAGGTAGGATACTAGCTTCTGTTAGTCAAGCAAATATTAAACCAATAAAACAATTAATAGAAAATTCAAAAGTCAATGAATATATTAGGGGAGCTGCCCTAGAATCGTTATTGGTTTTGGTAGTCCAAGCAGTTATTTCTAGAGAGCAAGTTATACAATATTATGCCGAACTGTTTTCAAGTACAGGTAAGGAAGAATCTGATTATATTTGGACTAAGCTAGTTATTCATAGTGCGAAACTTTGTGCCGTTGAACTAAAAGAAGAAATTGATAGAGCGTTTGAAGAAGATTTAGTTGAACAGTTTTTTATTAGCAAAAAAAATGTCAATGATGATCTACAAGTGGGAACAGAAGCAGCTTTGAATAAACTGCGTCAAAATCCACGTTACTCTTTGATTGAAGATGTGATATCAGAAATGGAAGATTGGGCTTGTTTTCAACCAGAAAAACCCCCGACCCTGGATAACAGGTTGATTAGCCCAGAAGGATTTACTTTATCGACACCAAAGCAAGGCAAAAATAAAGCCAAGAACAAGAAAAAGATGCAAGAACAATCTCGTCGAAAAAATCGTTCCAAGAAGAAATAACTATCAATCCACTAAAATAATAATGTAGTGGACGCAATCACTTTCAAACACGTCTTGCTAAAAACATGGAACTATCTCCCCCATGCAATTTTATTTTTCCTTCCAATGTATTTTCGTCTTTTAATTTTACCCATCCACTCCCAGAAGCAGGATCACATTCATCGCTACCTTCCCATGTAAAATCTAGTCTTGCATTGTCCTCGTCTTTTATCCTTTCGTAATCAATTTGTCCCGTCACTAAACCAAATTGAAACTCACCAAAACCTTTTTCGTCAACTTCAATGTAAGCCTGAACTTCCATATTAAAGTAAGACTCATCCCACATTTCCATTTCGTAGATATGCCAAACTCCAGTAAGTTTCATAATTTCGTAAATTTTTATCTCTGAAAATAAGAATATTTTATTAGTATCCGTGCAATTTTTACCGTTCACACCCAACGCCATCGTGATCTCTATCAAAACCGTGAGGGTCAGGTGGCAATACCCGTACCCCTACAGCACCATCAGCACGTTAGCCAATACCGCAATCTGTCGCGCCACCAGCTGCTTCGCTTCAGCAACCGAACCATGTCGCAGTTCGTGAATGGCTTGGTGTAATCCAGTGTGGGCATTAGTTGCACCTGCGATCGCAACCTGCAATGTCGCTTCATTCATAATTTTTCTCCTCCCTTTTGACTTGCAGAGATCACTCTACTCGCTGCAATTATTTTGTATTTAGCAGCAAAAATATTATCCCTTTATTAGTGGTACATTGTGTATACTTGTTGCAACAAGTTTGGCTAAACTTGTTGCTTTCATAAAACTAAACCCGTCAGATATCTGACGGGTTTCCTGGCATAGGCAGAGACTTTATAGCCTGTGCTATTGTGTCATGCATTTGCCTGAGAGAGCTGTTTTCTTCTCTCAGGCTGCCGATTTTTTTGTTACTTCGTCTTCCAAGAAGGCTAGCTTCTTTTTGAGGGTTTCTACTTCTGCATAAACTTGGCTAATGTTAGGTACTTGCTGTGGCTCTTGGGCAAGATAATCATTTATCCAGGCAAGAAGTACCTCTGAAGCATTTGTACCTTCACTCTCAACCCTCTGCATAAATGCGTTCTTTGTCTCCTTGTCTATTCTAATGACAAGTCGATCATCCTTTGATAACTCCTGCTTAGTCATACGATGCTCTTTAATCAGTTCTAGCTTATTTTGTCTGATCTTTAGTGAATTTGGTACAACATTGTTGACACATGGTAAAACACGTTATACCATTGTGATAACACTAAAAGCAAAAGGCAATCGCTCTTAGCCTGGAAAACTTTGAAAGCGATCGCCTTTTACAAAACACCCACCATGCAGATGGAGTAACAAATATAATGACATACCAGATTTACAGTCAACAACAGCTGCAATTGAAATCCCTAGACCAGCTAAAGCAGATTTACAGCGAAATAGGTTGCACAGCGTATGTAATGGACAGACGATGTAAAGATGCTTGGATGGATGCGATCGCTCCATACCAAGCAAGCATTCTTGAGAAAGTCGCCCCTACTACCCCCGACGAACAAGCCACAGCCCAAGTAATCGCCCCAGAGCAACTAAGAACAGTCGAAATATCCTTCTACGATCACGAGATTTACTGCGGCACACAACTAATTGCCACCATTACCTACAATAATGACCTAACCCAGCCTTGGGTAGTCTTAGTGGAGGACGTTGAAAAATTCCGTGCTAATACTTGGGCAAGATGTTATCGCTACATTAGTTGGCATCACCAAGACGGCACACTTAACGCCCCCTTACCTTTTGGAGAAGCTGAATTAGTCACACAACATCAGCAACTCGCACTCCCACCCCAAAAACCAGAATTACCTGCCACTATTAGCAACGAGATAATGGCTCAAATATTCAACGAGTGCGAGAAATTTGGGTTTGACATAATGGACGACGGCATTTACCGCAATGACCAAAAATTAGGCGAAGTGGGATGCATTGATGGTAAGTGGTGGTTCCTCCGTGCAGAAGACGAAACCCAACAGCGCATATCTTGTGATTCTGCATTAGATGCGGTGTGGTGGCTGTCGATGGTAGATGTGTCACTG
>JAYGHB010000191.1:0-5373 GCA_034931985.1 Halotia wernerae UHCC 0503 | reverse complement strand
TTTCTCAAATTATTGCTACGTCTCATCTTGACCTGCCTTGTCACCCGTTAAGCTTTCTTATAGTGCCAGGAAATATCATCAAAGCATTTCTGCCACCAACTGCGCCGAAAGACTTCGACACCGTTCACCACCACTACCCAAGGCTCCGTTACGAAGTCTGCATGGTCATAGGTGATGCTGGCGATGAGCTTTTGACCAGCGTGAATTTCGTGATCATAAAAGCTGATTTCGACAACTGTTAATTCTTGAACTGGCTTGGCAGAGCTTACAGTGGCTGTAGCGTATGTCATAATTGAAATCTCCATTGATTTGGATAAAAAGGCGATCGCTAACTTTCCTAGGGCAAGCGGTCGCCTTTACTATGTGTGCAAACAACGTTGTGGTTTATCCACAACACACTCAAAAAGTTTAAGCGTAGCTTCTCTTTACAGTGAACAGTTAACAGTTAACAGTTATCAGTAAAATTCCTAGTTCTAAATCCCCCACCATACACCTGATAACTGATAATTGATAATTGATTCAACTACTCCTGTGCCAGTGACCAGGAGCATTACCAAGACAGGAGAGCAATAATCTCAGGCGACGTGTACGACTTCAACAGCTTCAGAAGTCAATCGTCCTGCTGGTAATTCTTATTAACCGAATCCGTTCCCCCGATGTGTACCTCTCCCCTTCTCTGGTTGTGCCAGTGCCTCGGCTACCCCTCAATCGGTACTTCTGGATTCTCTTGTCAAGGTTCTGTGGGCTTTGAGATTGCCCTGTGGCAATCTCTTTTGTTTTGCCTCATGAATATAATGTACTATTTTGGCTAGCCATTGTCAAGACATTATCTAGCCAAAAAGCTGATTTATATAGGCTTGAGAGATTAGTAGAATTTATAGCCAGTGGCTAGACCGTGTTTTATAGTGTAAATAGTTGTTTAGTTCAATGGAATAAAAATGGTAAACGAAAGAAAGCCGCCTGCAAGGAAACGAGGCGCGCAATTAAATGTCCGCCTTGATAATGACCTATATGTTGATTACAAGGAGTTGCTTGACAGGGAAGGTACAAGCATGACTGAAGATATAGAAAATTACATCAAAAGTAGACTCGGCAAAGAAAGTGATACCAATGTTATTGATATCAGGCAAGTAATAGAAAGACAACAACAAGAAATAGCGGAGATAAAAGCAGAATTGGGAAAATTAAAGGCGGGCTAGCCGCAGAAAATCAACAATTGAAAAATCAGCTAGATGATATGCTAGCCAGCGCCAAAAACCTCATTAATCTAGCAAGCAAGTCGCCCCCTACACAACACTAGGGGGCGAAGCTTTTAAAGGGTGATTATTTCTGTCTAGCTTGGTTGCAATTGTGGCTAGCCTAATGCTAGACTCTAAAGCAATTATGCTGACAAATTAAGACCCCCAGCGATTGTTTTGCAGGCAGACGCTGAGGGTAGTCCCACAAACTCCCAGGTTTATGGTTAATCAAACAATATCAAATCCTCCTACATCATGCACAGAGGACAATCCCGCTATTGTCCAATACATCTGCGGCGAAACCTCAACCCTTGATTACAGCAATCTCAACATCAGCATCCAGGAAACCTTCGCCGCCATAGATCGGTTCGAGTGGCAAGCATCGGATGAACTGCGGCTGATGCGAGATAACGGCTATTTCCAAGATGGCGCATACACTAGCTTTGAGGATTACTGCGAAAGCGAATTGACCAAACATGGTGGATATCGCAGAGTCAAGGTTCTATTTGCGGCCAAGCGAGTAGTTGATATTCTGCCCGACGAGTTAAAAGACAAGATCACCAAACCTTCCCAGACCCGACCCTTACTAAAACTGGTCAAGACTCCCGACAAACTGCAAGAAGCCGTAGCGATCACAGCCCAAGAAAAAACCTTTCCTACAGCTGCCGATTTCGCTAGAGCAGTTCAACAAGTTGCTCCAACGGCTAAACGCATCACAAAAAAAGAAAAAAGTCAAACGCAATTGTGTAATTCTGTCACGGTTTCATCACAATTGCATCCTCGTTTTGGAGAATCGGGAGTAATTGAAGCAGATGCACCAAACGTTTGGCAGCAGATTGTCACATTTGATGATGGTGAAAAGCTACTGGTCAATAATGAGGATCTAGATGCCAAGAGCGTTCCATTCCCCAGAGAACGAAGTTACCCACCAGAATACACGGAAGCGATTGCTGCCATTGAAGAACGCCATAAACAGGAACTAGAGAGACTGGAGCAGGATCTGAAAATTGGACTACAAGCGGAAGCCACTGCTAAAGCCGAACAGCAAGTGCAAGAACAGCTTTCATCCTTGCAACTACTGTTTAAGCAACAAAAAGAGCAAAACATCCAGTTGCAGCAACGGCTGGACGAGATGGAGGGGTTAAAGCGCTTGGAGATCGAGAACCAGCAACTCCAGCAGCGCATTCAAGAATTAGAACACTCTGTACAACAGTATCCTAGCCAACAGTGGGAAAATACTCTAAACCAGCAAGCTACCAAAGCGTTAAACAAGGAAGTTAAGCGATCACTGGAAAAAACTATTGATCTGCGATCGCTTGCCCAAGAACCACCCAAGGAGAATGCCAACGAATGCTTACGCTTGATGGGTATGGCTTTAGGTAATCTGGCCAGTGCGATGAATAACGCACAAGCGCTTGAGGCCGCGGCGATAATTCTGGGTAGTGACCCGACACCACAGGCGATCGCTCATGGCTTGGCGCTGTTGTTTTAATTCTGTGATATCACTGTTAACTATTTGTGACTCTAGTTGTGATATCCGCTGCGCCAGCTGATTAATATTGGTATCATTTGCGATATCAACTGTGCTATCAATACTGGCTATCAACTCCTGTAACCCTTGAAGGATAGCCTTTGTGTGTCCAGCACGGTGTAGCCTAGCTAATTCTCGCATCGACTCGATTAAGGCAGTCGGGACGCGAATCATTTGACTGGGGAGAGGCTTTTTAGGCTGCTGTTTAGGCATGGCGATATCAAGGCTGATATCAATATTTTAGGTGGTATTGAGTAATTTACCCTCAAAATCTCGGCAGCACTGTACCAGTACCCGCATCTTTTTTGGAAGGAATATACCCCTTGGTTGTATCGCTCTTCTTGTGTCCTAGTTGGTCTTGCACCTCAAACAGTGGTTTAATTTCCACTGCCCTGGTTGCGTGAGAATGCCTGAGCCAGTGACACGAGAATTTTACTTTGGCCACCTCAGAGATATCTTGAATCAACCTTTTAATGGCGCGATCGCTCAACGGCAACCCCCGCTTTTTGGGGTCAGGAGATGTATTTGGGAACACTGGCACACTGTCACTAGCCCTACCCCGGTACTTTTTAAACAACGAAGATGTCTCGTGATCCAGTCCAATCTCGCGGTACTTGCCACCTTTGCCTCGAAACTTAATTGTGTAATACCCCCGGTGTCTATCTTCTAGCAACGGGTCTGGTTGCCATTTAAAGTTATGCCAATATAACCCCGGATAATCTTCTTTGGGTTGGCCTGGTTCATCACCGGGAACTGTTACACGTCCTACTTCACCAACCCGCATCCCACTATAAAAAAGCAAATTAAAAACAAGCCAGTGCTTACCCCCCAACTGCACAGCAGCTTGGGCTAGTTTCTTCATCTCCCAATCTTCTAGATACCGCTGCGCCTTCGGTAAATCACTAAAATTATCGTAATTTATACTACTTGCAATATTCCTTAAAAAATAGCCTATGTTCTCATTGCTGCCGTAAGTCCAGAGCGATCGCAACATCAGCACTTGGTTTGATTTAGTACAAGGGGAAACCTCACCCCAACTAGCAATAAATTCAAGTAACAATGGTAGCTGGATTAATCTGAAATCGGGTATGCCTTCATTACGTACCCAATCGAGTATTTTTTGACCAAAACGATAGTATTTTCGCTTAGTTTGTTCGCGGTTTTGCGACCCCGCCCAAGCTAAAATTAACTCTTCATCGTTACCCACAGCAGGGGTGCGGTAATAATATTGCCGAATTACCTCCTCTACCAATTCGGGAGTTACTTGTTTATAAGTACTTTGTGCTACAACTTGCCCTTGGTTGGGAGAGTGAATCTCTACGGAGCTAATCTCAATATTAGTAACATCCATCTGGGAAATAAGAGTTACGCGATGATAAACATATAGCTTCCTGGAAGGGCACTTTCAGGAAGCTTTTATCTTATTCTAAGGCTTAAGTGGATGTGCCGGCATTGTCAGTTGAGCGATCGCCTATCCAATCCTCTAAGAATTGGATAGGCGATCGCCTACGCACTGGGTAATTTGATAGTACAAAAGTTCTATTTTAAAGCGATAGCCTTTGGCAGATTTTCTTAGAGGAAACCTAAGCCGCCCTACACGGTATCATCCATCCAACCGCACTTTGAATTTGGCCAGTCCCAATGCACCCTTGATGTGTAGTCGCGGTCAAACTCATACCCACACTGGGGACACCTGCCAGTCAACATCGGATGCCATTCAATCAGTTCTAATTGTTGCTACTGTGTTAAATCCAAACCATTAATTTGAGCATCAACATAAATCTTAACTTTGTAATCACTACTGAGTAACCTAAGTCATTTACACTCCAACTGGTAGTACTTTACGAAATGGTGCAGAAAATATTGATGGAACACTGACGATGAATAGTTACAGTGGTTCACTGCACCCGTTAACGGCACAAGAAGCTAAAGGTCATGGACTAAAAGCCTGGCCTGATGCTGGAATTGGCAGCGATCGCACAAGTTCCCTTTTACTATATCAGCACAGCTTTTATCCGTCCTCACCAAGGAAAAGATGCGCCTTCAGAACATACATACACTATCTCGAAACGAGAAGGAGAACGGTTAGTTAGAGAGAGTGGACTGCCCCACGCAATTATTCGTCCCTCGATTGTGATTGGCGATTCTACATCAGGCGAAATTGCACGTTTTCAGGGCATTTATAACATCATCAGTTCGCTTTTTAGAGGTTTTTTGCCCATCCTGCCAATGCTACCGCACGCATATATAGATTTTATTCCTCAAGACGTTGTTGCTAACGCCGTTGCAGCAATAATTGAGCATGATTGTATAGCAGGCGAATCACGTCATTACCAGAAATGGAAACTGGCTTAGGTATAGTACCACTGCCCAATTTGGCAACGGCTTTAACCCATAGCCTCGAATACTGGGCTAATCAAACAAGGGTCTGCTCTAGTGCAAAAGCTAAGAAAGACCGTGTCCAACTTGCTAAATGTGAATGTTGACATAGTATGCCAATCAACAACTTAGCCTTGCAACACGGTTTGAATACGTATAACACCATTTTACAGGGCGAACGCATCTTAATTGCTAATAAGAATTGGGAAGCAAATTCAAATGTCT
>JAYGHB010000190.1:0-5918 GCA_034931985.1 Halotia wernerae UHCC 0503 | reverse complement strand
CCATAGCTTCCGTAATACATGGTGTCAGCGAGTTAAATATTATGCTCAGTTAGTTACTCAGAAGGTACAAGGCGGAGCTGAGGTAGTTAAAGAAATACTCAGTACACTGACGAGTGATGAAAGGTGGGGGGTGATGGTGGAGTTTGAGGAAGTTTGCCCCGATGGGTTTAGTCAACTGGTGGCAGCTGCGCCTGAGTGGATGGCGTGGATGGGGTGATTTAGGCATGGAGCCGAGATCCCTGCAAATTCGGAAATAGAGGCTGAAAACTCTTGTTCTATATAGCTTTGTGCTTATTTACTCTCTCTAGTTTTTAACAAATACAGTCAGGCTGAATTTAGTACACAGTTACTAATAAATCCGTTTTTTACTCTCTCAAATACCAACATTTGGGTGAAAGTTGGCATTTTACAGCAGAGTAACATTGATTTTTTAGGGGTTTTGGGTATGACGAAAGGAACTATTCAATCATCGAAAGTTGGTAAAAGTCAAAATTAAGAACGCAAATATGTCCGCAACAGCCGCGATCGCACTTCTGCTAACAGTCCTTAAACACCAGATATTTCAAGCTTTACAGCAATTATGTATCCAAGAAGCCAACCATTTGAAGCTGCAATTTATATAAGTACCAAAATCTTTGAAACCTAGAATTGGCAAGGCTTTTCAGCCGCTATTTCCGTTTTTGCAGCCATCTCGGCTCTATGCCATTTAGACCCGCTTCTTTATATTTAGTAAATGCTTTCGTCTCGTCTAACATGGAACTAGATGCAGAGATAGGGGACTAGGCAAATGGTGCAAACGATCGCAGCAGACAAAGTAACTCTCTACGATCTCGAACAACAGTTCCGATTGCAGCAAACTGAAGACCCGTCCTTTTTCTTAGAGTGGCAGGCAGACTTCCCTGCACTGACACAAGCAGAACAGCAACGGCTGTTAAGAGTTCAGGCAATTGTGGCGAACCTGGAGCGGCGATCGGTATTAGAGAATACCGTCAAATTAGCAGTGGTTGCTCCTTTACTCGACTTATCAGGACTATTCTTACCTCCGTTCTATGTCAGCACCGAAGACTCCATAGAAATTGAAGCCGCCGATGAAAGTATGGTTGTGCGAGGTCGGATCGATATCCTGGTATTACAAGGTCAGCTTTGGGTGCTGGTGATTGAGTCTAAACGAGCCGAGTTTTCACCCAAAGTAGGCATCCCCCAAGTATTGTCTTATATGTTGGCTGCTCCTAATGGCAATTTTCCTCGGTATGGCTTAGTCACCAATGGAACAGATTTTGTATTCTTAAAGCTAATGGTTGAGGAGGTTTCCTGCTATGCCCGATCACGGCAATTTATTCTGGGGCAAGATAATGATCTGGAGCGCGTATTACAAATCCTCAAGCATCTGGCGGCAATAATCGGGCAAACCGAGTCAGGCGATCCCTGACAAATCTGATATCCAATCCCAAGAATTAGATGAGGCTGTTGGGGTTGCTGATGGGGAGCCTGTAAGTCATGTCCTCCCCTAACTAGTTACACAAACTTGCTTTTTTGTAAAATAGTTACCGCGATATCAACAGCATTGGGCGCTTGTGGAGCAACAGGCACTCAGCGAGCGCATTCGTCTAGGAACGTTGGCATAGTCGCAAGCCCTCCACCTCCTTTGCATATATCTATAAAACGTGCTGGATTTATATACAGGACTTACGCAACTGGCACAAATAGCGGGCAGGGCGCAGCCCTGACACGCGACAATTTAAATCAAACCAAGCACATAAGAATACTTGGGCGCTTCAGTTGCTGAATTAAATAATTAGAAAGCAAGTTATGCTTGATTTGATAAATAGTTTGGCCAGTTCTATAGGCTAAATTCTTTAACCTAACCCAAACTAACATTGCACAAGCAATATGATTTCTTTGGAGTCTAGCTTTCCGACACTGACAAGATTCAATGCCAGTTAGTTGTTTAATTTCCCTGTGAAACTCACGCCAGTCGCCTCAACGGGGGGAACCCCCGCACGGCGCTGGCTCCTCTATTTTCCAACGAATTTTACACACCTCTTGTACAACATCCGTGGAACTTTGAGATAAATCGTTAGTGGCGACATAATCCGTTCTGTTGGTAGAAACAGTAACCCGGAATAGTTTCACTTTTTTATTAGCTGGGAACCCTTTAATTTTTATTATTTTACCACACTCTAATTCTTCTTGGTTCCATTCTAATAATTCAATCCGCTTATATTTTTCTTGACCAAATGTATCATCAACTAAACGATTATTTTTTAAAGGGCAATAATAAATTTTGTCTAAGCTATCAATATATAGCATTAAACTGTGTACCGCATACCATGTATCCATCAAAACAGTATCAAATGGTAAAAACTTATGATACACAAGGCTTTGGAGCATGTCTTTCACATGGTCTATCTTGGTTTTGCCATCGACATCAGGATTAAAAATTCGATAATCTATGACCCAAAATCTTTGAAGTGTAGGGTTAACATACACGCAGCTAACTACACCAATGCCTTTAAGGACACCATCCTCATTACCACTATATAGTATAGCTGACTATTTCTATTTCTTCAGAATACCTTTTATCTAAAACACTATCATCAAATATTATGTAACCATTGTCATCAGGCTCAACTACCTCTTTCACGTTATCCCATAGTAAACGAGGTGTTAATTTTTCTCTTTTCAAATAATAGTTAATTGCATCATGACTAATACTCTCTAAATGCTCTGCCAAATTGGTAATTGTATAATTAATTTGACTACTTAATAAATATTGGCAGTAATTCAGCTTAGTAAATCTCATTGCTAAACCACTTTTTTTGATGCATCCTCTATTAATTTTCTCATAAAACTTTTCAGTCAACTTTACACAATTGATTAGTATTACTAATTTCAGTTTGAGCCGATCACTGAAATTCTTTCTGGCAGAACAAATATACTACTGGATAGCGATCGCCCTGTACCAGTTGTGTCAGTCATGATAATACACATGTACTAAATTTTAGCGATCGCCTGTGCCAGTTGCGTAAGTCCTGATTCTAAAATTATTCGTTTGGCGTTACTGAATTTTCGTTCTGGACGATGGCGAGGCAACTTTACTATCACTAATTTTTTACTGCTGCTAGGTGCTTTCCTCAGCTTACCTGCTTTGTATACCAATTAGATAGCTAGGGGAGCTGCCCCAGTCATAACACCTGATTTCAAAACTTCTCTATGAACTTACAGTTCCTTGAAACTCGGCAGCTCTTGCAAATTCCAAGATCCTTTCATAGTAATTATAACGAAAGGTATCACAGCGGTTTCCATGTTGAAATGGCTTCATCAAAAATGTTGTAGCGTGATTCCTTCATAATGATTCCTCAGATTTAAAGCCTTCCCTTTAATAGGTGTAAAATCACTTGAATGAAAGTTTCAGTGAGCAGTAACCTACAAATTGTCTCTATTTTTTGCAACAAGACAGTTCTAAAAACACCCTTAGCGCAAAAATATTGCCATATACGTTTGTTCTGTCCATAGGATCACTACCCTGGAAGTCTTGGTAGGTTAGCAAGAACCTTGTCGAGCAGAAGAGATTTTTAATGTTTTCACTTTCGATATCTAATCTACCCCTGGAGGACGCGGAGGAAGTCTTAATTTAGGACAAGGTGGTGTTGGAGGATTATTAGGACTACATACAACCAACGCACCAGGTACATTACAAACGCAAGCTCCTTCCTGCGTATCCCCTGGTGCCACGAACTCATCAACGCTGATCGCACCTTCCTCTTCTAGAGTATTAATAAGATTATCTATTGCCTCCCGAGCCCTAGGAGTCAACCTTTCAGTTGCTTCTCCAAGCTCAAGTGAAAGCTCCAAGCCCCTTCGTGGGATTCTCAAAAATTTTGGCTCATTGTTGCTTGCTTCTGACTCACTTGCCATATGTATAAAACCACCTTTTCTAAAATTGACGACTTCTTTAGTTAAAGATTGTTAGGTAGGGCAAAGATGTGGAAATAGTGGGTTCCGCTTTGCTACACCCAACCTACGGTGAGCTTGCTCACACTAACGATTTAAGAAGGAGCTAGAAATCTACCGCGAATTCCACAACATACACAGTCAGGTGGGCAAGTCCAGCAGCCAAATATTCCTTGTAATTGTTCGCCTGATGACATAACATCGTCAAAATCGCGATCATAAACGCTAAACTCTAGTACTGATCCTGTAATACCTTTTGCATTTAGAATATTTGTGAACTCCCGCGTAAGTTCGGCATGTAATGTATCAAGTTGACACATTTTTTCAGTTAATTCCTTAGATGGCAACTGTGCATCATCGCAACACTTTTTACTCTTATTAGAAGCCATTCCTTTTCTCCATAAACTAGGTATTTTTCGAGAGTGCATCTAATGGATCAGGGTATCAATGCTAGCAAAATCAGTTCAGAAGGCAGAAGTACGAGGGCAGAGGGCAGAAGGAACCCACTCTTAAAAGGGTGGGATTGAAGCAAGGACGCTGTTTTACTCGCACTGCGTGCCTTGTAAAACATCTTTTTTTAAACGGTGCTGTTACCCAGAACTAAAGTTTTAAAGAGGGCAGGAGACAGAAACCTTCAGCATAGCTGCCTCCTGCCCTCTGCCTTTCTTGGTAAGAAGATACTAGCTCCATAATTCAAGAGTCCGAGTGCATTAAAGAGTTAGATTTTTTCCATTTAGCGATTTATATAAATTCTACCTACTTATCAATTTGGCAAGTATGGATTTATGCAAATTGATACAAACTTTTACAAAAGCGTACCAATCTACGAAGATACTTTGAGTATTGCCCTGGGGGGCGACAACTAGGCTAAAAGTCTTTAATATCAAGGTTTACAAGCTGAGGCAAATTATCGTCAAGCAATTAAAATTTATCCGTCTGAGCGCCTGACTTATGAAAAATTAGGTGGATTATTAAGCTTACAAAATCGCCAAATGGAAGCAATTAATTTTTACCAACAGGCTCAATCATATTCTTCTCATTACAGCCTGGGAAAAGCAATAAAGTGGCCAAATATGAACGAAGAAATCAAAATTGTGGGCGAATACTTAGGAGTAACTAATACCAAAAATTCAAGGTAATACCAATTCTTTAAAACCCGGCCACAGATAAATAAACCCTCCAGGATAAAATAGGAGCGCCTAGCAATTGATGCAATGATAGATTTGGTTAATTCTTCAAGTTCAACCCAAGCTGCCAACACCGCAAACTTAGCGACTTGATAATATTCCCCTGAATGATACGAAGCTGCTGCTATACAAAGGTGGTTACAAAATCTAGAATAGAAACTGTGTAGTATCAAGTAAAAAAAACGATATTAGACATGACCTTAAATGCAGAACAGTTCCCTTCGGAAGATTGCGATCGCACTTGGGAATGTATACCTACCACTTCTCATTATGTAGATAAAATAGCTTTCAGCCCTGATGGAAAAATATTAGCCAGCTACAATGAAAAATCAACTGAATTTATCAACCTGTGGGATGTTGCAAGCTGTCAAAAACTATATGCTGCAAACTTCCGTGAACTTGTGGATATGGCTGGAGGGTGGGAGCGAATTGATTTTCGTGGGTGTCGATCACTGTTTTTCACCCCAGATGGAAAATCTTTGACTGGTTGCGGTTTTATTTGGAATTTAGAATTGGGTGAAGTAATTAATGTTCTTACATTAAACTCACCTTTTAAGGTAAGTCATAATCGTGTTATTGCTGTCAGTCCAGATTTGCAAATAGCGGTTGCAGCTTCCGATGTAGGCACCATGAAGTTATGGGAAACATCCACAGGGAAGGAAATCCATACTCTTTTTCTTGGGTGCAACGTAGACAAACTGGAGATTTACAAAAATTTATTTAGAGAACTCCACAGAATGATTGATCCTATGATCAGAGAAAGATAATTTCAGTGTG
>JAYGHB010000189.1:0-6043 GCA_034931985.1 Halotia wernerae UHCC 0503 | reverse complement strand
ATTGCTGTGAATAGTTGAATGCTGCCAAAACAGCGCTCGTAACCCTTGCAACCCTCAAAAGGAAATCGCCTTAGCGTTTTGCACTTGGGTCTTACTTGCGTCTGTCCTGAGTTATTTGACGTAATGATAACCTTGACACTAATATACTAGCAGCAGGTACTAACAAGTGCAACTCCCTTTCCAAAATTTATTATTAAGGAGACAATTGCTGACAAGCGATAGTACTTATATGTACCTGTAGAGATGCCTAGTAAAAAGCCGCGAGTCATGGTTTACCTTGACCCAGATAAGCACGAATTTCTTAAGGAATGGGCTGAAAATGAGCATCGAACCGTTAACAACCTCATAACAATGCTGCTTGAGCAAGCGATAGACAAGAAAAAGGAGGAAAAGGAGGAAAAGGACAAATGACTAACGCGAGCGCGCAGAACCAAATCAGGAGGTAATTTGATCGAGGGGAATCAGCCAAACGACGGTATAGAGCGCGTTAAGGGTAAATTTGACCCACTATCTGAGACTAGATATTGGCTACCAGCCGCTTCAGAGCAACACTGCAAAAGGATAAGCAGAAAAAGAGGAATACGATTAGTTAAAGTTGTTGATACCAAAATAGAACCTTTACCCATAATTTGTATTTTTGAGGGCTACCCAGATGAGTGAAACAACTACCCAGATACCAGTTAGCGAATTAATTCCGATGCTGACCGCGATCGCTGAACGCAACTGGGAACGATTTAAAGAAGTTGAAAAACAATTCGTTGCACAGCACGGCATAGAGGCTTGGGAAGATTTTTTCGCCCAGCGACTCAAGCCAGCTTTAGACAAAGAATCTGACAGGTGGCTGTTAGTTCAGTGGTGTAGCAAAGGCTTCACAGTAAAGGATGTAGCTTGATAATGGGAATTCCTATAAACCCATTAGGTAAACAAGTTCAAAAATGACGAAACCCGCTCGAACGGGAAGTTAAGCGGGTTCCATCATCTGTTTATTTATCACGGGTAACTCCGAAGAAAAAGTTTACGAGGCTTTTTCGGAACCGCGATCGCTGACTCTATGTTAACCAGTTCTGCGGTCGTGTTGCAATAAGGAGTTATCCGGATTTTGAAAAATTCGGAGTAATAAAAGTGCATACTACACAAACAACTGCAACACTGACTGCTAATAGACTTACAGACAGACACTATAAGGAATGTGTAACAAACCGAGGCTTGTGTTCTGAGTGGATAGCTGTTAACTGTCGCTCAATGGAAATTAAAGAAGCCAGCCAGCGCTTAGGATACACAGCTCTTTCCGCTGGCATCTGGCTAGAAGGAGTCAACGGTTTTGGGCAGTTCCGCCCTAACAAGCCCTGGAAAAGCGTAGACGAGAAGAAAGCGCCCAAGTATCGGACAGCAACTAGGGAAGAATATGACGCGATGCTACCCCGTCATCCTCATAATCCCCGCTACTGGGAAGATTTAGACGCGCTCAAAGCACTTTGCTATAACATCAACGGTCATCCTTGCTTACTTTTGACTGAGGGACTATTTAAGGCTCTAGCCGGCTGTTCTAACGGATTCCCCACAGTTGCGATCGCTGGTGTTGAACAGGCCTTAACATCCGCGGCTAACGACCCCCAAGGCAAACGTTACCTAGTCGATACCCTAGAATTGTTAGCCCGTGCTAAGTTTGGATGGATTATTGCTTTTGATGCGGACGAACGCGCCCAAACTAACAAAAATGTGGTTGTAGCACAGAGAAAACTGGCTTATCAATTAGCTAAGTTTAAAGTACCTGTGTACATTGCTACAGGTTTGTGGAGTGCAGCAGAGGGAAAAGGGATGGACGATTACATTCAGGCCAATGGCGGCGACGCTTTTAGGGAAAACGTGCTTGTTAAGGCTGTTAACTTAGAAACTTGGGAACGTCAGTTTCAGAAGGATGATAAAGATAACAAAACCTTGTCAGAGGCTGCTTTTGCTGCCCAGATAGCAGAGAATTACCGCGACCGACTGGCTTGGCACGTAGCTAATAAAGCATGGTACTGGTATGAGGCACAAAAGAAACTCGGTGTCTGGGGTGAAATTCCCCATGAAGAAGCCCAAGACATCATAGTTACTGAGTTGCGCTCGCTGACACAACATTTTAGCTATCGTTTTGTAGCTAGTACGCTGAATCTCCTCAAGGGTGATTTAAGGATTAATCACTGGGAGGTCTGTCCCGGCTACATCTGTCTAGAAGATTGTGTGCTAGATATCAATACCCTCAAAGAGTATCCCCATGCCCCAGGCTATAGAATGCTCACTCAGTTACCCTTTAAGTGGTCTGACCGTAATATCGGCTGTGAGCCGATTCAGCAATGGCTACTAGAAATTTGCGAAGGCCAAGAGAACTGGGTGGAAGTGATTCGCGCTGCAATCAACGCGACCATCACCGAACGTGGCGGGAAGATGCAAAGATATCTAGAGTTAATCGGCGCTGGCGGCACTGGCAAGGGTACATTACTGAGACTTGTACAGGATTTAGTAGGTAAAGATAACTACGCAATTACAACACTTAAGCAACTAGAACAGAATCGCTTTGAAACTGCCTCATTCTACGGCAAGAAGCTAATTTGTATCACTGATTCTGAACGCTACACAGGCGATGTCAGTGTTTTTAAAGCCATCACAGGCTATGACGACCTGCGACACGAGAAAAAAGGCGTACAGCAAACAGGTAGTTTTAAATTTAATGGTGTGGTTATGGTGGCAGCCAATGAAGCGATGCAAAGCACCGATTACACCAACGCCACCGCTCGCCGTCGTCTGTCGATGCCCTTTAATCGTGTTATTCCTCCCCATCAGCGCCGTGACCTGATGGAAGAGTTCGCGCCCTATCTTCCTGGTTTACTGTCCTGGGTGTTGTCCATGCCAGAAGCAGAAATCAAGGATTACTTTGTCGATACAAACAACAAAGTGTCGTCACTGGCTGCATTCAGCAAAGAAATCCTGATGGAGACTAATCCACTGGCTAACTGGGCTGACGAATGTTTGTACTATGACCCAAATGCAGTAACGGGTATTGGAGATATCAGCCAAAATGCCCAAGAGTTTCTCTATGCCAATTACGCCCAATGGGCCAACAACAACGGACAAGGAACAATGAACAAGCAACGTTTTTCTAGCACGTTGCTGAACTTGCTGAAAGCTCAACTGGGGATTGATGCAAGTAAACGCAAAACCAACAGAGGACGATTTATTACCTGCGTTGCTATCCGCAAACCTGGCCATGATTTTCCTCTGTTAATTTCTACTAGTGACGACCTCAATCAAAAAAGTGACGACCTAGTGACGACCTCAGTGACGACTCAAACCCTTGGTAGTGACGGACTTTTATCAAGTGACGACCTTTTTACCAGTAAAACAGTAGATCCAAGCAACAACCAATGCTACTTGATGCAATCTCCCATAAAGCAGAATCAGGAGGGTAGGTCGTCACTGGACTCAAATTCATCACTAACAAGCGTTTCCGGTAGTCACGAGGTCGTCACCGTGACGACCTCTAATCCGTCAAAGGTCGTCACTACTCCATCTGTCATTCAACAAATGATTAATAACTGGGATGATAAGTCGTCACTTGGTCAGCTTGTACTGTCACTCAAACTTGAGGAACTACATCAAGCTGTTGCAGGATTTAATATTGACCAACTGCAACATATTAAGGACGCAGCTAATAGCGTGTGGCGACTTGGCGCAGATTCATTAGCTGATTACAACGGCGAACTAGTCTACATCTGGGAGTGCGGACAATCAAACGATGTCAGGATCGGTACTAAGACTCAACCTGGGGTGAAAGTTAGACGCGCTCATATACGTCCTTGGCTGGGAATTTGATTAAAAATATGGATTTTGATGGGCATTTTACAAAATTCAAAAACATGGTGTGACCGCACTCAGCACAAACTGTCTAGTATGGTTTAAGCATCGTCAGAGAAACGTTGCTTAAACCATGCCAATTAAGCAAAACTCATGAAGGAATTTCTTACTTGAGACATGAAAGCCGGACTCTCAAAGTGTTTTGGGAGCCAATGCTGAGTATCGCTGTTGCCCGGTCGCGGCTTAGACAGTAGACATTACACGTTATTACAAGAACATGTAATATCCATTAGGCTCAATCAAAAATTAAGAAAAGAAAGCCTATGCTGCTCTAGTTGTTTTATCACTTAATTACTCGCGTAATTGGCATATTTAGAGCATTACTTATTTCCTCAACCAACCAATCTATCTCTGTCTCACAAAGCCAATACAGCGAGTGATGACTTACTCCAGCACAATATCCACCTATTTCATATTTCTTCACTCCTGCCCAAATTATTAGTTTTGGATCTACTGGTCTAAGTCCTTCATAATCATCCCCTTTAATCAATCGCAAATACCCAGGAATATAAACTAACTTGCTAATATCTACTCTTTGGGCTCGCCAAAGAGTAGAGCTTAATTTCCCGCTAACTTCACTTATCGTAATGTATTGCTGATCGATCTTAATTTGAGTATACCTACTGATGCACGCAATAATAAATGGCAAAGTTAAAAGCAAGCCTGAACCTAGTATGGATATATTTATTAAAATCATCTTAAAAATTGATAATGACTGAGGATAGGTAAAGGCGGCATGTAATAAGAATAGACCAAACAATAAGGTCGGTATACCAAACATACTTAGAAGGAAACACTTGAAAAATAATCCTGGAGCGCCATTAATAATTATTTTCAAAAAATTTCTTTCTTGGATAAGTTTAATTTTACTCCCTTTTGGTTTTCGGGAAACTAAATTAATTTCTGTTTGGGGATTATCTAATACTTCCAAAGCTTTTTGAGTAGAACTTAATCGCTGTTCCAAACTAGGTTCTGTCATCCACTTTAACCAATTAATAAAAGCGGGATTAAGATTGATCTGATTTTCAAAGAGAATTCGCATTTCCTTTTGTGGTAACTCACTGGGATGTTTCCCTGTAGCCAGATAAATTAATGTTGCCCCCAGAGCATAAAAATCTGACGGGGGTGTAGTTTGTCCACCAAATTGTTCAGGAGGCATATAGCCATAAGTACCAACAATCGTTCTTGTTCCATTGTGCGCCACCGTTTGTACGGAGCCAAAATCAATTAGATAAATCTGTCCCAGACTATGCCCACTGCGATTACCTAACAAAATATTGCTGGGTTTAATGTCTCGATGAACTACAGGAGGCTTTTGAGAGTGAAGACAATTTAAAATTTTTAGTAGTTCTTTAGCGATCGCCTTGAGTTCTTCCTCGTTAAAGGTACGGCCAGACTGTACCCAATCCTGCAATGATTTGGCTTCAATATAATTTTGAACTAGGGTAAATCCTCTTCCTAGTTCGGTTTCTACCTCAAAGCAATCTAGATACTTAGGAAAGGCTGGATGGTCAAGGGATTTGAGAACTTCTACTTCCCGCTCAAAAAGTTTTAGATCATCCCAGGTAAAGTCAGGTCCAAACAGCAACAACTTAATCACTACAGATAATCCCGTTTGTAAATCGGTTGCCAGAAATGTTCTACGACCAGTTTGGCGACCAAGTAGAGATTGAATGCGATAGCGATCATGCAAAACTTGATTAACTAGTTGAGCCATTACTTTTTGTCTATAAGAAAAGTGAAGCCTATTACCTTCATATCAATCTATTTCCTCACTATTTCACTTTTTTGCAAAATCTTGTTACATCTAATCTCCTAAGTAATCTCTTCCAGTCGTGGCTTAGACAGTAGAGATTACACTTTTGAGCTATTTCGTGTAATGCAAAAAGAGTTGTTTTAAATAGCGTTTTCAACAGCAAATTTTTACCGTCGCCGTTGGTTAGGATCAGTCCCCAAATTTCGCTCAACTCGTTGCAACTTAGTATTAGTCCAACCAGTCTGCTCCAAAATCTTCTCTAAAGACTTGGTAGTTTCATAAGGAACTTTGATTGGAAAAAGATTTGAATAAAACAAAAACAGAATAAAAAATGTGACCGGAGAAATAAGCCAAATGATAAAAGTTCTAGCCCAACTTTTAACGACTGAATCC
>JAYGHB010000188.1:0-6614 GCA_034931985.1 Halotia wernerae UHCC 0503 | reverse complement strand
GTCAGTGTTACTGCTGACTGCTTTTCTCTAGCCTTTTAGTCCAAAGTCCAGTTCTCAAACCCAGACTCCACAATACTTTCAGCCTATCTTGCCCCTGGTGACAGCTTCGCTATATTTACCCCAACTAAAGGTTCAAACATCATAAATAAATTGCAAACCCCTTCTCTTTGATATTCATAGTCATAGCGTTCGACTTGTCCTGGTTCTGCTGGTAGAGGGTTTCTGATTTCGGAAATTAATTGTTTTGAGCTTTCATCGAAGCAAACCAAGGGATAATCGGGGTTATAGGGACGAGTATACAATTGTAAAATGTCTTCCATTTGGCAGACAAACTCAGCATTAGCTTCCGGGGGAATAACCCAAGATTCCTTCAACCAAGGCTTAATTTCGTTTTTTTTAGAACTTGTCGCACACTTTCATGGGAAATGCTCTCTACATATCCCAATACCACCATCTGATCTGCTAATAACCGTAATGTCCAACGGCTACATCCCTCTGGCGGGCTACTACAAACTGTCGCCACCAAATAGGCTTCTGCTTCTCCATCCAATCTGCGGCATTTCAATGAATGACGCTCACGTGGTAAAAGGGCATTGTCTAAACTTTCTTCCACAAACCTCTGCCGAACACGCTCAATAGTTCTGGTGCTGATTTTGAAAGCATTGCTGATGGCTTGATCTTTCCATCCCCCATCTGGATGATTCACATCTGCTTTCAGTAAGATATGAGCGTGATTAATTTTGGCAGCAGCGGCTTTACCTGTTTTAATTAATTTTTCTAGGCTTTGGCGTTCATCACCAGTCAGGGAGACAATGTATCGTTTTGCGCCCATACATCTTAATATTATACTGAAAATACATCTTACAGTATCCGTCAAAATGTCTTTGACAGACTACTAGTATTACGCCAGAAAAACCAGCCGATAATCTTAGGACTGGACAGGGAATAGATTACACACTACTGCGCGATTTACTAGCAAATAGTAAGTGGCAAGAAGCAGATCAGGAAACTATGGCTATCATGCTTAAGATATTTACAAGGGAAAAAGAAGGCTGGCTCAGGAGTCAAGACATCGAAAAGTTTCCTTGTAGTGACCTACAGGTTATTGACCAACTCTGGGTGAAATACAGTAATGGACGTTTCGGCTTTAGCGTGCAAAAACGTATCTGGCAGGATATTGGTGCTACCCCATCACAAACACTGTTAGGCGAACAGGTAGGCTGGTATTTGAAAGATCCGAAAAAATGGTTATTTGGTTCTGACCTCAACTTTACCCTTAATGCTCCTCCAGGGCATCTCCCCAGATTAGGGACGTGGTGGGCAGCACTATTTTCTCGTCTTGAGACTTGTAAACTCTAGCATCTAAAGTATAGGGCTAGATTAGTTCATATTGACAAATTGTATACTGGTACTACAGAGGATGAAGTTAAGGGTTGTAGTGATCGCTAATCCCGTGTTAATTTCTTCCGTGTAGATTCTGGTATAGAAATGTCGTCATAGGCACAAAAAATGATTTATGAACTGCTGATTCTCTAACCCCACTACCTTGGCTATTTCTGGTAATGATTTCCTTTTTATTTCTGATATCATTCCCAAATGTATGTCTCGGAAACTTTCAAAACTTCTAACTTCTGGAAATAGATTTTGGTAGATTGCACAATATTCGTCCACAAATTTTATGCTTGGTTTGGGACTTTTGGGCTGTGTCATCCTCCCCTCCTGCCTTTCAGACCTCTTTTCTGATTTTACTCTCCCCGGAGTGACAAAAGAAAGATAGTTCTCCAAGCTCCCAACAGTCCTTGCTTTGCAACCATCTCAATACTTCTTCTCGTTGTTCCTTACTCAAGTAGCTTTTCTTCCCTTTGTGGTTCGCCCTGAGTCCATCAACTCCATCCTGCTCATAGGCTTGTTTCCAACCTGTTATCGAGCCTAAAGACACATCTAAAATAGTTTGGATTTCTTCGTACAAGTAATCTTGGTAAACCAGTTTGACATCGGCAATTTATGGTGAGTCATAATCTCTCTTTGACAAGGGATGGATAGTGTGTCAGATTTACACCTGACGTCAAGCAGAAAATCCTGTATAGATAAGACTGCTGAAAAAAGAGCGATTGACTGTCAATAAATTTATAACAGGTTGTTGACAATTTTTAACAAGTTAGTTAAATTAGTTCTAACAAGTTATCCAGGTAAATACAGAATGTCCAAAGCAGTTCAGGAGCAAGTAGAGAAACTCTTTGAGGCAACCAAGAATTTACAAAGCCTAAAAGAAATACGCCCACACTGTGAGCAGTTCAATGAGTGGATAAACCGGAATACTAACTACACGATAAAAAGCTTAGGCACTGTCTTGAGCCGCGCTGGTTTCTATAAGAAATTTAAGTCGCTACCACTTGAACAAGGTAAAAACGCTGAATCAGTACCTAAACACGATGCTCAAGGTAATGTTACTAGCTATGAACTAAGGCACTATGCTTTATTGATGTGTGGACTGGATAAGAAAGACTGGGATGAGCGCAACGAGACTACACGGGTAAGCGATCGCTTAACGAATACTGATCAAGACGGCAATACAGGTATCGAGATTGATCCGGATCAGTACTTAGAAGTTACTGCCAATTTGTTGAAGAGCGAAAATCCTCATGAATTAGCTGTTGGCTTAATTGCCGCAACAGGACGGCGACCTCATGAAATTTTAGCCAGAGGTAAATTTACCCCAGTTGCAGGGGAAGCTTACCAAGTAATGTTTGAGGGACAGGGTAAAAAACGCGGTCAAAACCCAGTATTTAAAATCTCTACCCTGTTTGCTGCTAGTTATATAATTGAGCGCTTACACCACCTGCGTCAGGATGCCAGTATTAAGGAATTACTCAAACAAGTAACCAATGAGTTTAAGAGCAATGTCGCAGCACAGAATAAAGCCATTGACAATAGACGTGGTAATTCACTACGGCGTGTAGTTCAAGAGTATTTTGGGGGTAAGGATAGCCAACAACCCCTGCTAAACTTCCGTCACGGACAAGAGCAAAACGACTGTAAAGCACTAAGAGCAGCTTGTGCTTGTTTGGTGACAGAGCGCGATCGCCCAGGCTCTATTGGTTCAAAAATGCTGTTTTATGGGATGTTCTTGGGACATATAACGCCAGGGGAAAAACCATCAGACCAGGATTTAAAGCACGTTGTAACCAGTCTGGGATATGCCGATTATTACGTTACTAAACCTGTAAACTTCCCAGAATTACCAGAGAAAGAAAAAAGCTGTACTGTCAAGGTATCTCCGGTAGATTTAGAGTTTATCCATCAATTACAGACAGATTTACAACTACCCAATCAAAAATCTGTAGTTACTCGTTTGGTTGAGATTTATAAAAATGCTGCTCCCATTGGCAAGAAACTTCAAGAGGCACAGCAAACAATAGCACAACTGGAGGTACAGGTTAAGCAGTTATCAGAACAGAGTAACCAGTTAGAGAAATTAAATAACCAACTGCAAGCAGATAACCAACAACTACAGCAGGAAAAAGCCGCTATGGACACCCTTGCACAACAATCCCAGACAATTACTCTTAATGCTAATGAGTTAGATGATTGGCTTGAGAAGAAAGTTGTTGCAGCTCTAGAAAAAGCTTTACAGGGTCAAATCATTGCACCAGAAACCATTGCCACTGCTATACCTGTTAAAGTTACACCACCAAAAGAAGAAATTGACTGGACAGTCAAGAGCGATGCTGATGTCTGGGGAAGTAAAGCACCTGGGGCAGCTGTTGAAAAAATCCGTAGGTCATTCCAGGCAATCTGTTTGTACAACGATACTGTAGCAACTGGTGATGGCGATCGCCTAGCTATCACTAACCAAGCTTTGAGAGATTTATCAGGCTGTAATGGATTGCTAGTGCGTGATTGGATTGAAGAACACAAGGATGAGGTGATTAGCCATAATTCAAAGTACGGTATGGAGAATAAGAAAAATTCTAGTAATCCAGCCAGTTACGCTAATAAGGGCAAAGACACAGATAAAATTATGTCGTTGATCAATAATGAATTTTTGAGTGGTGAAGGTTTTCGTAAAAATAAAGATTGAGAATTGATGGAATTTAACCCACATTCCGCAGATGTGACTCATATTACTGGTAATTTTTAAAAGTCAAAACCAGAAGATTATTCTCAAGCCTAATTTTTCTGGTTTAATTTCACTTTTTATTCAAATAATTACTGTACGTTCGCTCATTTTGTCAGGGAGAGAGGAATTAATGCCTTGAGGGGAAAGGAATAGGGCGATAGCGCAAGCGCTGACTCAATACTTCTCGGTTAAGCCCAAAATCAGGTAAATTAGCTGTTATCCCCTAACAGGCGATCGTAAAATTGGTGCATCTCAAAGAATTCTCGTTTTCAAGATGTTCAAGCATCTCAACTCCCCTTTTTTGGACATGGCTGAATGGCACTAAGAAAAGCTCTAAGCTTTGCGGAATAAGGGCTACAGCTTTAATGCTCACTCCCGCAGTAATGGCATGAGTCAGGCGATAAGCCTGACGGCATGGCTAACGCTTTTTCAGCACAAAACCTAGAAGAAAAAGTGGCGACAGAACATTTATGGTGTGGTCGGAATGTCAAAGTAATAGACGGTTCAACTGTCTCCATGCCTGACACTGTAGAGAACCAGAAAGAATATCCACGAACCGTGTAGCCAGAAACCTGGATGTGGATTCCCAATTGCCAAAATTGGTGTAATATTCAGTTTAGTAACGGGAGCCGCTGTTGCTATGTGCATAGATGTTATGAACACTCATGATATTAAATTAGCGAGAAACTTGTACAGTTTTCTCAAACCTAATGATGTGCTTGTAGGGGATAGAGCTTTTTGTGCTTACGCCGATATGTTTACTATCAAAAAGTTTAATTGTGATGCCGTATTCCGTTTGCGCGGTCGATCCTTAGAGTGGACTAACAGATTGAAAAATCTGTTCGGCGGTTAAATTCAAATCTCTTAACGTTAGTGATTGAATGCGATCGCCGTTTCGGAACTGCTGGACTTGATATTCTCCCTCAACTAACGAGTAAACCGAGATAGTGGGTTGTTTGGGGTTGCCGATAAACCGCCTACCCCCTAACGCAGCGTAGTCTACAATCCAATACTCGCTTATGCCCACAGTTTCATAACCAGCGACTTTGGTAAGATAATCATCACGCCAGTTAGTGCTAACTACTTCAATTACCAGTGGTACAGATTCAGCTAGGCTAACAGTAGAGTCTTTTTTCCAGAGTGGTTCATTGACTAAATTGGGGCGGTTTAATAACAGCACATCTGGCGAGTAAGCTGATTCACTCTCCAATGGTTTAACCAACGCTGTTTTGGGAATGAAGTAGGGAAGTTTTAGTCGCCCAATTTCGATAGATATATTTAGCGCCAAAAAACCTACAACTTCTTCGTGTTCACCTGTAGGCTGGGACATCTCTACAACTATTCCATCATGCAGTTCATAACGTTTTCCAGAGTTGTCTGGGTATTTGGCAACGAATTCATCGAATGTTACTAGTTTACGTAAGGTTTGAGTCATTTACTTTCCCGCCTCAATCATCTTGGCTAGTGACTTATGGTCAAAAATGAAAAATATTCCGTCAACAAGTCCTCTAACCCCTGGCTATTATCGATTTCTCTTTCCAAGCAAAACATTTTGAACTTTTTAAATAACTCTTTTGGTATGTGTCCCCGAAGTGCTACATAATCGGGGTCGTCTTTTTTGGCCGGCATAGCTTAAGCGTTTTTCATTTCATCAAGTATTGGCTGTTTTTCCTTAGTCCACTTTGTAATCATTTCTTCCATAGCTTTGCTCTGGTCAGTTTCAGTAGCCGCGCAAATAGTTTTAAACAATAAAGCGAGGTCTTTGGGTACATAACCAGAAATTAATCTGTAATTTGGATCTCCCCTTTTACCTCGAAAGTTTTCAGCCATAGATATTCAACAACAAAGATATTACATCTATGTCGGCATGAACTCACGCGGAGGGAAAATATTTACTTGACAAACGTTCATGTACACTTGTTAGTATAATATCAGGAACAGCAGAAGAAGGGAAAAACAACAGATTATGTGGAGAGGCAGTATATAGGTAATTTGGGGAAAACAGAAAACGGAATAGTATCTATAAATGCTTATGGGATTTGGCAAGGAATAACGTTTCCGTTACTGTTCAGAATCTACAAACCTAAAAAACGGCTCAAACCAGATGATATCTACAAGACAAAGACTCAATTAGCAGCAGAAATAATTACGGAACTCCAAGAGATTGGATTTAAGTTTGAGTTAGTGTTAGCAGATAGTCTTTATGGGGAGAGTGACAGGTTTTTGAGTATATTGAATCAATATAAAATGCCATTTTATTTTTTCTTATGCACAATCCGAGGATTTATCTTTTTTCTCTGCCTAGAGTGATGGAAGAGGGATATCAAAGTTCACTGTCACATGATGCGCCATGCTTGCGGTTACTATCTGGTGAATCAGGGGTATAACACCAGAGAAATTCAAGACTTCCTGGGACACCGTGATATCAAACACACTGAAAACTGGACTTTGGACTAAAAGGCTAGAGAAAAGCAGTCAGCAGTAACACTGACTG
>JAYGHB010000187.1:0-6710 GCA_034931985.1 Halotia wernerae UHCC 0503 | reverse complement strand
TTTTGCCACTTTTGCCAAAATTTATCTAGGCTCTTATTTTGGCAAAGGTATTGAATAATAAATATGTACTATCACTCTTCTGTAACTTTCCCTAGATAAAAAGATGTAACCCTTATCAGACAGGAGTTTCAGTCTAAAGCAATGATTATATCCATCATGTTAAAAAATAAAGCCACAAACCTAATCCCAGTAAGGGTTTTAAAATTTACCTTCGATTTTTGTTTTTGAAGAGTGACAGAAGAGGGATATAAGATGGCGATCGCACTGTGCCAGTTGCGTAAGTCCTGTAGCGGAGATTTTGATAAGTGTCCAACTCCGCGTCTTCTTGATAAAAACACTCATAGATTCTCGCTGCTGAAAATTTTTTGAAAATTATTATTGCAATTAATAAATAGTGTGTTATTTTATAAATAGATTATTTTTCCACCAAAAGATATATTTTAAAGAGATGAAGTGCGCCTTGGTTAAAAATATGGGGAAACAGGCGATATAACGCACTAGTTTTGGTGGTAGAGAAGCCAGAGTTTTATCAGAAATTAAATAGTTGCACAGATTGTGTTACAACCAGTGTGAGGAAGCACGGTTCATTTCGCATTAAAGAATGTGATTATACCTATGAGTTTTAGTTGCATTTGCGAAAATTCATGAGTGTTTTCGTAATCATTCTCCAAACTAACTCCATATTACCTTTTACCAAAAAAATAACTGGTAAATATTGACAGTATGCCGATTTTTAAAGAAATAGAAATCGGGTAGAAAATGTACTGATTTTGGATAGTAACCAAGACCTTAGTCTCTCTAAATCGTAAATAATTGCAAGCATCCTGATATCAACAATATGAAGAAAAATTGTTGATACTTATCAAGTATGCATTCGAGTGTGTATTTCAGTATAGAGAAAGCTGCAATAGCTTTAATTATTCTTGGCAAATAAAGTAGATTCTGTATTGTATTAAGTTTGAAGTACCAATTGACCTTCAGGCTATTTAGTACAGGATTTTGCAACGTAACCATAGGAGTTTAAGCCTCTAAAAATTGGGAGGTTTTAATTGGTACAGCCCAAAGAGAGTATTTTGGTACGTCAAATGCCGTCGGCATCTCAAACCCGAAAAAACTTCTCTTAAATTCTTATCCTATCAGGTTTTTAGGGCTTGCATGGCGGCTGGTGACAGCTTGGCCACTATTACCCCTATTTGCCTAACATAGCTTTCATAGAAACTTAGTACTAGAAAATGTATCGTACTCTATCTTTGCGTATTATTCCATCTCTTCAAATGTACTTACATCTATCTAAGAGGCATTTTATGGCAATCTTAACAGTAACTTCACTAAATGATTCAGGTACAGGCAGTCTCAGAGATACCATTGCATCTGCTAGTAATAATGACACAATAAATTTTAGCTCCTCATTAGCAAACCAAGTCATTACTTTCACCAGTCTAATTGCTATAACTGAAAACTTAGTAATAGATGGGATTGACGCTGTTAACTTAGCGTTAAGTGGTAACAATACAACTCAGTTATTTAGAGTTAATAATCACTCGAAATTAACCTTGAAAAACTTAATAGTAAAAAATGCAAAGACTACAAATAAAGGAGGTGCTATCCAAACTTCTGATTATGGATCATTTGATGCTTTTAATTGTAAATTCAATAATAATGATGGGGGTATAGGAGGAGCAGTTTATATAGGTTATGCTGGCATAAGTAACTTTTCTGATTGTGATTTCAATACTAATTTAGGTACCTCGGCAAATTCTGGCTTCAGCGGTGGTGCTGTTTCTGGAGCTGGAGCAAATAATCTGTTTTTTAGTAACTGTAATTTTACAAATAATAACGGCACTACTGGCGGAGCAATTTACTGCATCTCCGGTAAGACTATAGTCCAAGGTTGCAAGTTCATCACCAACAAATCTACAGGAGATCTTGGTGGGGGAGCAATAGTACTTGACGGCTACACAGCAGCAGGTAATGGCAAGACTTTACTCGGAGGATTTGTCCTTATACAAAACAGCTTGTTTGACAGTAATAGTTGCATTGGTCTGGGTGGAGCCTTACTTCTGTATGGTTATAACAATGACAAAGCAATTGTGTCTGATTGCATATTTCAAAACAATAAAGCCGAGTCTCAATCCTCACCAACAAGAGTAAATTCTAAAGGCGGTGCAATATATGCTAATGCCAACTTGGATGTGATCAACTCTGCATTTGTAGCAAATAATTCTAATCGGCAGGGTGGGGCTTTTTTCCTGATTGGTGGAGGGGCGATGAATTTTATCAACTGCACTGTACACGCCAACACAACAACTATTGATGCTGGAGGAGCTTTTTTTATTGATACTGCTGCTACAGCACCACTAAACCTGATTAATTGTACTATCACTAATAACGTTGCCGCGACACAAGGTGGTGCGTTTCAATATGGGGGAAGTAAAGATGTAACGCTGACAAATTGTATTATCTCCAACAATACAGCCAGTATCAGAAGTTATCCGCAGACCATTTTCACTTCTAAAAGCGGCGGCGGTAATATAGAATATCCTGCTCCTCCTAGCGGAGGGAAAAGAGTAGTTAGTGACAGTTTGATAGCAGATCCGTTACTAGATAGCATCCAGACTGTAAATGGTACTCTACTACGTCCTTTATTAACTAATAGCCCAGCTATTAATTTAGGAATTACAGGTACAGAAATACCTACCGCAGATCAATCGAGAGTTGCAAGAGTAAGTCTGCCAGATGCAGGCGCATATGAAAAAGTGACAACCAGGACTCAAAGACCATTGCCCACATATCAAGATCCCAACAATTGGGTCTATGGAACAGGTGGTAATGATACTCTTGTTGGTGCATCGAATACCCCTAACATTATTCTAGGTGGTTATGGTAATGATGTCCTAATTGCTGGTAACACGACTAATATTTTGGTCGGAAGTGGAGGTACAGACAGGTTCAAATTTAACAACTTCTATGAGAATGGCAGTTGGGTTTTAGGTTTTGATCCTAAAAGGGAAAAAATTGACCTTTCTAATTTGATTGCAGGTAATAACTATAGTAATCCTGAGAAGTTTGCAACTTACGTAAAGATTGTGGCGAGTGGTAGCAATAGTTTGGTTCAGATCAACCCTGATGGAGATACTACCCCAGGAGTTTTCAAAACTCTACTAACCTTGAAATCTGTCTCTAGCACTTCTATTACTGCTACAAATTTCATCTTTTAATCTCTTTGTCACCACTATCTGGGGTGGATAAGCGCGAGAGTGTCACCAGGGGCAAGATCAGCAACCGAGCAAGAAGAGTGAGCAGCATTGGCTAGCAAAATCCTTGGCATATATAGCTTTTGATCAAGCCAGAAATACCGTTACTTAGTTCTTGCTTACTTTCGCCCACAACCATAAATCAAGTTCTCATATTTAGGAACAAACATTGAATAAAATCTATGGTATGTGATTAGAACTTCTTTCCAAGACCAGCAAGCTAATTTTGATGCTTAAAGATTTCAAGGTACTTTAATATCTAGGAGTCGAGGTATCTTGACTCCTAGATATCTTTTTATTTAGGTATCTTTAAAACTAGATATCTACATATCTAGACATGGAAAATAAATATTTGTATGCTCTGCTATATTGAATTGGGGTTTTAACCCATGCGAACTTGCTCATGTATCTCGCTCTCCGGTGGGCAGGGTAAGACCACTACTATCTTCTTTACTTCATTGCTGCTTGCACGACTTGGCTTACGAGTGTTGACTATCGACGCTGATCCACAAGCAAATCTGACTTTTTATTTAAATCACGAAGTACAGCCAAATCAGCCGAGTTTATTTGAAGTGTTAACTGGGCAAGTAACAACAGAAGATGGTATTTACCCTACCACCCATGAAAATCTATTTCTTATCCCAGCGGATAGGGGATTGTTTAAGGTTTCAGACTTCCTCAGTAGCAGTGGTACGGGAGCATTTATCCTCAAACTACGCCTCAAATCTGTAGCCAATATCTTTGATTATGTCCTGATTGACGTGCAACCATCTCGTTCCCAACTGTGCTTAACAGCAGTTGGAACGTCTGATTATGTCATCATTCCCGTTGAAGCCAACGTTAAAGGAACCAACAGTTTACTAGATACCTTGAGCTTTTTAACAGAACAAGCCAACTTAATGGCATTTACTGGCATTGTATTAGGCATAGTTCCTTTTCGCGATCGCTGGGTAGGAAATACCCAAACTTTAGAAGGTAAGCAAAATATTGAAGCGATGCGAGAGTTTGCTCAAGATATCCCAATTTTGCCTTCTATCCGCGAGTCAGAGAAGTTTAAGAGTGCAATCCGACAAGGGAAACTGTTGTCAGATCTGGGGCAATCCGACTTGCAATATCCATTTGAGCAAATTATTGAGGCGTTAACTCATGAGTGATGCACTAGAGCGATTGAAGCAGCGGAATCGTCCTCATGTCAAAAGTCGAGATACCTCCCTCAATACCGGAAGTCTAGATACCTCGATACCTAGAACTCAAGTTTCTGAGATACCTGAAACTTCTCTAAATCAAGCTACTGTGTCCAAACAACCTTTGGAAACAAAGCAAAGCACGCTGCGATTAGAACAGGGAGTAAGCGATCGCTTACAAGATATGTGTCGAAAGAACGGTATTTGTCGAGAGGTTCTCATTGAAGCAATGTTTGAGTATTGTGAGGCCAATCCAGAATTTCTCAGTGTAGTATTAACTGAAGCGATAGCTAAGAACGATTACAGGCAACAAGTGGCAAATATGCGACGAGCGAAATCTATGATGCAAAAGTTTGGATAGTGTATTAGACCGAGCAACTTGGGGGTGAGCAGTAAAATTAATATTTTTAAAATTAAATTAGGATTTATTTCTATAAGTATGCAATAAGCTTAAAAAAATTATTCAGATTGCATAAATTGTATTTTACACAACCGAGGACAAAGCGATGACCATTATCACAATAGATGATGAACTAATTAATGAAATTATCGCAGTCAGTCACTATGAAAATCCACAGGAAGCAGTCATTAAAATATTATCCAATTACTTGCAGCAACAAAAAAAAGAACTGCCTTTATTTGAGCGACTACGTTTTATAGACGACGAATCTGCTGAAGATGATATCGCCTCGTTGTTTGAACGTGATAGAGACACAGGTAGGAATTTTGAACTATGACTTATCTAATAGACACCTGTGTAATGTCTGAGTTTGTTAAAAAAGCTCCCAACCCCCAAGTTAGTCAATGGTTTAATCAGCAACCGATTGAACAACTATTTTTAAGTAGTATTACTATCGCTGAAATAAAAAAAGGGATTTATAAGATCCAAGACTCACAACCTGAACGATATCAAAAACTAAAAATATGGCTGCAAAAAGTAGAAATTGAATTTACTTCTCATATTTTACCGCTAAACGATGATATTTTAGATAATTGGGCCAAATTTTCTGCAAATGCCGAATTGAAAGGTAAAAAATTAGCTGTAATGGATAGTCTAATTGCCGCAACAGCACATCATCATAAATTAACTTTAGTTACCCGTAATGTTGATGATTTTAAACTGACACCAGTTAAAATTATGAATCCTTACTCTTCCGTCATTTGAAGAAATCAATCCTCTGTTCTGTTCCAATCAATTGTATTAAAGCGTCGGGCATTGAGTTTGGTGTAGCGCTCCGTGTGTCGAATATCCCGGTGTCCCATAAAATCCTGCACGAATCGCGTTGAATAACCTGCATTAATTAAAAAGTAACCGCAGGAATGGCGTAATTGATGGGGATGGAGTTTGATATCTAGTTTGGCGACTTCCCCCAGGCGGGGCAACAATCGTTGAACAGCAGATGGTGTAAGTGGCTCTCCCCTTTCCCCCACAAAAACATAGGGATTTTCACTTAAACGGCTTTCCCTTATTTTTGATAAAGCTTCGATTTCATCAGCAGGCAGCGGATGCACGCCATTATCACTACCTTTCTTGCGGGTAATAAAAATTTCTTTATCCGGCAGCGAAATTGCATCCCATCTCAATTCACAGATTTCTGACACACGCAGCCCGTGGCGAAAAGCTAACAGTACCAAAGCATAGTTTCTCTCTGGGTAACGCCCATAACTTTGAGCCGCTTTTAGTAACCTGCTCACCTCACCAGCTGTAAGATATTCTCTTGACCTGTAATCCTTATTTGTCCTGCGTCTTAGCATTTCGAGATTTTGCTACTGTTTTGCTACTGTTCGTATTATGCGACTAATTACCAACACTCCCCATTCTCTCAAACCCTGATTCTCTGGTGAATATCCAACCCGAAAATTACCTCAGTTAAGTCAAACTTATCTTTCAACCGCCAAAAAACTCTCTACACAGGGCGATTGATAAATTAGGCTTATATAAAGTGGTAAGACACCCAACAATACAATTGATATCAAAATTGCTTAAACCTGATCATCTCGTGATGCCCCAACGAACTGGGGACACTTCGTTTAGAGCGGGTGGTGTGGGGGACGGGCAATAATTTACTCGTGGAGTGGCCAAAACTCAGCAGCCCGCCCCCCACACTCCGCTGTCGCCACCCGCTCTACCCCAGTTCTTGAACAGTAGCGATAATAAATTTTTGCAAGCTATCAGGATAAAACCAGTCAGGAACTGTAACGCGCTTACCTTCAATTAGATTTCCGTCGTCATCATAAAGACCACTAATTTCAGCATGATTTAGAGGTACGC
>JAYGHB010000186.1:0-6712 GCA_034931985.1 Halotia wernerae UHCC 0503 | reverse complement strand
GGGCTAATTCTTCTCTGTGTTAAGAGTTCCCTCTTGCCTGTTCCCGCCCCCTAGGAACTGGTAAGTATTTTTGTTCATAATCTTGATTCTCGCTTATAACTCCTTGAAAATTCAGCAACTAAATGCTTTTATACGAGATAATAAATAATTCTCCCTACCTTTAGCTGTCATACTCATCATCGCTAATTACAGAAATCTTTCTGATTTGGCTAAGATAATTTACCTCACAGCTATAGGGTCAAATTTCGCAAATTGCCTTTAATTGAGATTATGAAAACAGCCACTGAATTGCAAGCTCGACTGGAACATTACTACCAGCAAATTAAAACAATTATCCTGGCACGTCAGAATCCAATTACTGGTTTACTACCTGCGAGTACGGCGATAACTGCCCACGGAGATTATACAGATGCTTGGGTACGAGACAACGTTTACAGTATCTTGGGTGTTTGGGGTTTAGCACTGGCATACCGTAAGGTTGACGAAGACAAAGGACGCACTTATGAGCTAGAACACAGTGTCACCAAGCTGATGCGTGGATTGCTGTTTGCCATGATGCGACAAGCTCATAAAGTAGAGCAATTTAAACACGCTCAATCACCACTGAATGGATTACACGCCAAATACAATACTGCTACTGGCGACATTGTAGTTGGTGATGACGAATGGGGACATTTGCAACTTGATGCCACATCTATATTTTTACTGATGCTGGCAGAAATGACCGCTTCAGGGTTGCAAATAATTTATACACTGGATGAAGTAAATTTTGTTCAAAACATAGTTTATTACATTGGACGAGCATACCGTACACCAGATTACGGGATATGGGAACGGGGTAACAAAATTAATCGTGGCAATGCTGAGTTAAATGCCAGTTCTGTAGGCATGGCAAAAGCTGCCTTAGAAGCAATCAATGGGCTAGATTTGTTTGGTGTGCGTGGTAGTCAAGCATCAGTAATTCACGTACTGCCAGATGAAGTCGCCCGCGCCAGAATTACCCTAGAATCTCTATTACCGAGAGAATCTGGTTCTAAAGAAATTGATGCAGCCCTCTTGAGTATTATTAGTTATCCTGCTTTTGCAGTCGAAGATGAGCAATTACGCGAATCTCCTTCGGAGACGCTTCGCGATCGCACTCTGAACAAGATTATCAATAAACTCCAAGGAAAATACGGCTGCAAGCGCTTTTTGCGCGATGGACACCAAACCGTTCTAGAAGACAGCCACCGCTTACATTACGAACCCTGGGAACTCAAGCAGTTTGAACATATCGAATGTGAGTGGCCTTTATTTTTCACTTATTTAGTTCTTGATGGATTGTTTCGCGGTGATCATCAGCAAGTTCAAAAATATCAACAACTTTTAGAATCATTACTTGTAGAACGTGATGGTTTGCATTTATTGCCAGAACTTTATTATGTGCCGGCAGAAAACATAGATGCAGAAAAGTTAGCACCCCAAAGCCAACCCCGTTTACCTAACGAAAATGTCCCCTTGGTGTGGGCGCAGAGTTTATATTTTCTCGGTCAAATGTTAAGTGAAGGCTTACTTGCAGTAGGAGATATTGACCCCTTAGGCAGACACTTATGTGTAGGCAAAAACCGTGAGGCTATGGTACAAATTGCCTTACTAGCAGAAGATGAAGATTTACAAGCAAAACTAGAAGTCCACGGCATTGAAACCCAAACACCCAAGCAATTAGAACCGATTCAAGTCAGAAAAGCTGAGGAACTTTCAGCTATTTATACTCAAATTGGACGTAACGATAAACTCGGTTTAACTGGCCGACCAGTGCGACGACTGCGGAGTTTAACAACATCCCGAATCTTTCGCATTCATGGCGAGACAATTGTATTTTTGCCGTCGTTTTTAGACTCCCAACAGTTTTACTTAACTCTTGATTACCATTTTCTGCTAGATCAAATTAGAAGTGAACTCTTTTATATTCAGAAGTATTGGAGTGAATTAGGTCGTCCTACCTTAACTTTAATGCTGACACACACCATCTTAGAAATTGGTTCTGAGGCATTACTAGAACTCATGCAAGAACTGAAAAATGGTATTTGTAACGGTGTGCAGGTGAAATTAGGGCGGCTCAATCAACTCATGCTCACAGCCAAAACACAACGAATTGATTTTCTCCAAGATAATGATTTTTTCCAGCCTCCTGTCAAAGATGCTGCTCCACGTTGCTATTATCTGGCTTACCATCCTGGCAAAAGCTGGCGCTTGAGGCATACTCAAGAATTCCAGATGGAGTGCGAAACTAACTTGGAGTTGTTGCTTTCTTCTTTGCGCTCATCGGAAAATCTCTACGAACAAATTGAATTATTACAGACTTTGACTCGCTTGCAGGGATTAGATTTTGATACAGGATTTGGTGGATCGCTATCTCGTGTCAGCGCAGCCGATTTACTCGATGAAGTGTATACCAAAGCTGGAGATTTAGGCATGTGGGCAATTGTACGTCGGGCTGCGGGGTTGCGACAAATGGTTGATATTGGCTTATCGGATACCGTAACGAGTATTTTGGTACGGGGTAAGCAAATTGCGGTGGGTAGAGCTTACAGTGAGGCATCAGTTATTGCCGTACCCATGTCTTACAGTGAAATTACTGAGAAAATTAATAATTTTTGTCGTGAAGATATCCGCGATCGCGTTCTGACACAAGAAATTCTTATTTATCTCGGCATCCTGATCAGATCAGAACCGGAACTGTTTCAAGGACTGCTGACGCTGAGAGTCGGTTATCTGATTTTGCTAATTACTAGCGAACTCGCACGGGAATTATATGTTACTCAAGATGAAGCTTATGAACGCTTAATGGAACTTTCGCCATTTGAAGTGAAAATGCGCTTGCGTCAGGTATTAACTGGATATACAGGTATGAGTAATCTGTTACGCCAACAAGAATCACTCCACGTTAAGCAAAAAGAAAGTGACATTGCTTGGGTAGTGCTACCCACAATAGAAGAAGAAATAGAAGTTCCCGCAGGAGGTTGGCGCAGGTTTCGCCAAGGCGAGGGAGCGCTCAACCGCGTGCCAAAAAACTTTTTTCAGCAGGTTTGGCTATTGATGAAACATTGTAAGGGACTAGTAATTGGCGATAAGTTAGAGCGCCGCAATCGTTTAGATAGTGAGGTGATGTTATCGGAGATGACAGCGGGTGAAAGAAATTTTGCCTTACTAGTCGAGCATTTACTAAATAAAATCGAGGCTCCAGAATACCGCCAAGTTAATATTGAAGCCTTAATGGAATTAGCTGCGATCGCCTCTAATAACCCCAGCCTGCAAATCGAAGAATATATCGTTTTAGATGTGTTAATCGGTCACGCAGTGCGCTTGGCATGGCTAGATGGACATCCAGAGAGAGGCGATCGCTATGACGAAGATAAAGCCAGTGCATGGCGATCGTTTTACAACACATCTCCTAGAGATTGCGTCAATTATATTCTCAAGGCGTTCAGATTCTTGACTGAATTTGTCAAAGCATAGGCCAAGGAAGTAGCCCTTTCAAGGTGACTCAAAAAATCTCTTGTTTTTTCTCAGCGCTCTCAGCGACTCTGCGGTTTAAAAGTAATTTATTTAACCACAAAGTAAAGAGCTTAAAGAGCTATTTATTGATTAACATTTTTACCTACCTTGAAAGGGCTAGCCAAGGAAGAGAGTAGGGGAGGCGAACAGCTTAATGTAGTAGATTCCTCATCTCCCCGGCTTCCCCTGCTTTCTTCGGTTACTCTTGAATCGAGGGTGGATGAGGAACCTGTGAAACTAGCTCAGGATAGCCAGCATTCTTTAAGTATGTACATACTGCCTCATAATCGCCATATCTCAGCTGTCTGAGTGCTAAATCTAAATTAGACTTTACTTTCTCATCGGTTACTTCAGATAATAATGCAGAAATTTGATGTAACAGACTATTAAAATGATGTGGTTTTGGAGTTACTTGACGCTTCATAGATAACTGCGGTGTTAGAGCAAGCTTTGTTAATTGAACTGATACAGGTGCCGGAAATCCCCCCCATACTCCCATATCCTCAAATACGTTGTAAATCACTCGCTGATAGGCTGGAGATTCTCTAGCAGGCAATACTCCCCACGAATCTAAACCCCAAGAGGTTTGGATTGACCCAACAGAGAAAACTCTAGCACCACTAGGAGCCGTAAAATAGACACCGTGAGCTGTTTGCACTGCATCTTCGGGTAGATCACCTAAAAATGACTGAGAAACATTAGAAGTCCCAGGAATAGGATCGGGTATAAGAGATTCAAAAATAATACTGTCTAAAAAATTGGGCGTTCCTGTTTTAATCTGGGGTTGTGCTTGGGAATCTGGATCAATGTGATCCCATTCATAACCAAGTAATTTACTGAGTTTAGAACCTACCGTCAAACCAGTCCCTCTAAAAACACTATGATCTGTTTTGACCGTCAGATCATATCCTCCATAAACATCTCCAATATCCCCGATATACCCAACGCCTAATAAACCACACTCACCCTTAATTTTGCATCCATCAAATGTTTTACCGAGTAACTCTGGGTCACGAAAACGATAGGTTGGGGGAACATTAAATGTATCTGCTATATAATTAGAAATGACACCCCCTGCTAATGGATCATTCCGCTTATAAAGATCAGCGGTTCTATAGTCATCATCCCATTTAATATTCCAATAACAAGTATTTGCTGATAGAGAAACGACATTTACACCAGCTTCTATGGCTTCTTTAATTGCTTTGTATTCCTTGAAGCTCCAATATTCATCGTGACCACTATTCATAAATACACGATATTTTTTAACAAAGTTTGAACCTTGCTTATCTATATCTTGCCCACAACAGTAAGAAACACGATAGCCATTCTTTTCTAACCAGCGAATAGTATTAACTTCCCACCGTAAGGGGTTGCTATTCACTGCATTCATATTGTATGTATTAGCTTCCCACGGGCGATCGTGGGTAATCTGCAATGCTCTTTCGCCACCAGAATATGTTGATTTTCTGTTAGCTCCATTGTAAGAAAAAACATTATAAGCAAGATGAGTTGCAAATCCAAATTTATAAATGATATCAGACTTTAGTGCATCATCTCGCAAAACAAAGAATGCTAAACATTGTTTATTTGTTCTTTTATCAGTTAGTTTCACCATATAACAACCTGTAACCCAGGTGTCATTAGTTATAATAGTATAAGTTTTTACCCAATTATAACGGACGAGTTTTGTTTGTGGATCAACAAGCTCATTGGATGTAGGCTGTTTAAGTGCTGCAATATTATCGGCTGTTTGAACTAATCTTCCTCCTACACCTCCGTAATAACCCAATCTATAGATTTCAATTCTAATATCTCCCGGTGTAAGAACACTTGCCTTAATATCAATTGACTCTCCTTTATTAATAGATTCTGCACTCATAAAGGCGGCAATTTCTAATTCATTACTATAGTTAGTTTCTAACCAGTTTTCAGTTCCAGGTTTGAGATTTTCCATAAATATCGGATGATTGACAACATGCTCTCTAACATTGAGCGTTATCGGTTTATCCTCAGGCTGAAAAACAATATCTTGATAATAGTAACTATTCTGAAAACTTCTTTCAGGGAAAACTGGAGCTAATGCTGGATCATCATATCCATCCTCTAAATTATAATAAGCAAATACTCCATTTGTAGATTCAGTTGTAGCCAATGCAGTAATTGGGTTTTTGACAAAGGATATAGCAAAAAAATTACCTTGTCGCGGGAGATTTTTCAATACATCAGCAGAAACAATGTAAATTTTGTTAGGTTGAATATCAATAGGTGGGTTTAATGCTGCTTCATTCCAAGTATCACCAACAATATTTTCAAATGTGACCTCAGCTAATAGCTGTTTAGTTTCACCATCCCATAGTCTAGCTTTATGAAGTTGATTGATATTATCTTGGGCAGAGATCCAAGACCTCAAAGCTTTTATTTTTCCAGCTTGCGAAGATTTGAACTTAAAGCCAGCATCATAGGGTTTATCATCAGTAGAAACCATTGATGGGCTACTACCATTAATCACACCATCAAATCGAGGATCTTTATTATTAAATAACTTGAGATCTTGAATAGTGGAATTTTCACCAATTGGATAATCAATAAAATTAGGCTCTGTTGCTGTCGACATGATAGATTACTTCAATATTAATATTTTAGATTGTTGCCGGAAATACAATTTCTTGGTTGCGTTGATTCAGAATCAGAAATTTGGAGATTGTGTAAGTTATATTACTATATTTTAATATTGAAGATTTATTAATAATAGTACCCTCAAGGGTACTATTATTATGCTAAAATTTTAACTAAAGTTTATCAATAAAATGTTCACTAACGTTCTTTTATAATCACGGAACTACCATTACTAATGATCACTTTTTGAACAAAAACATCAGTACATAAGGATAAAATATCACTTGTCATTTTATTGGCAATATTTTCAAAGTTTTGGGTTGTTAATCCAGATTTATGATCACCACTTAAGGTGATAGAGACAGTTAGAATTTGAGGAGTAGTATAATTTTGTTCATTATCTAATAATTCGAGTTCAAATTCTGACATACCTAAATCAAATTCTTTACTCCAGGTAGGAATATCTTCACCTGTTTGCTGCCAGTAAACCTGAACTTTTTCAAGGGAGCATCTCAGTTTTTGAAGTGGCTCAAACCGACAATAATCCATTGAGGTA
>JAYGHB010000185.1:107-6839 GCA_034931985.1 Halotia wernerae UHCC 0503 | reverse complement strand
ATTTTCTTTTTCTTTGTTTTGCCTTTTAACTTTTTACTTTTGCCTTATTCGGTCAGCCTGGAAGTAAGAAAACCTCTAGAATACGAAGTTATACCTAGTTGGGTTCAAACATATTAGTTTTGGGCTGCACCATGCGTGCGATCGCAAAGCCGCTAATGGCTGTCGTCCTCGCAATCAGTGATGCGATCGCTCTATGATGCGGTAAATATCGTCTAGGCAAAAACCTAATTATGATGCCAACAATCTCAATTAACGACAGCCAGCGCTTACAACTCCAACCTTTAGAAATCCCATCGCGGTTACTCTTAGGGCCAGGGCCTTCAAATGCCCATCCCGCAGTTCTCCAAGCGATAAATACCTCACCTGTTGGGCATCTTGACCCGGCTTTTCTAGCACTTATGGATGAGATTCAATCTCTATTGCGCTACGTTTGGCAAACAGAAAATCCCCTCACTATTGCAGTCAGCGGTACAGGTTCAGCCGCTATGGAAGCAACCATTGCCAACGCCACAGAACCCGGTGATGTGGTTTTGATTGGTACAGCTGGTTACTTTGGTCATCGCCTCGTGGATATGGCTGGACGATATGGTGCAGATGTACGAACTATTACTAAGCCTTGGGGGCAAGTTTTCAAATTGGATGAACTCCGCACTGCTGTAGAAACTCATCGTCCGGCTATTTTGGCTTTGGTTCATGCCGAAACTTCTACAGGCGCACGTCAACCTTTAGAAGGAGTCGGTGAATTGTGTCGTGAGTTTGGCACTTTGTTATTGGTAGATACGGTAACAAGTCTTGGTGGTGTCCCCATATTTTTGGATGCTTGGGGAGTTGACTTAGCTTACAGTTGTAGCCAAAAAGGGTTGGGTTGTTCTCCTGGTGCTTCACCCTTTACAATGAGTCCCCGCGCAATTGAGAAGTTGCAGCAACGCCGTACAAAAGTGGCAAACTGGTATTTGGATATGTCATTGCTGAGTAAGTATTGGGGCAAGGAACGCACATATCATCATACAGCACCCATTAACCTGTACTATGCTCTGCGGGAAGCGCTGCGTTTAGTTGCAGAAGAGGGACTAGCAAACTGCTGGCAGCGGCATCAAAAGAATGTAGAGTATCTCTGGGAAGGTTTGGAAGACTTAGGGCTGAGTATGCATGTTGAACGGGAATACCGACTGCCAACCCTAACCACAGTCCGTATTCCAGCAGGGGTAGATGGTAAAGCGATCGCCCGACAGTTATTGAATGAACATAATATTGAAATTGGCGGTGGTCTTGGCGAACTAGCTAATCAAGTCTGGCGCGTAGGACTGATGGGTTTCAACAGTCGTCCAGAAAGTGTCGATCAACTCTTAGCAGCACTGCGGCTAGTTTTACCAAAATAGTTTTAGCTTGATTAGGTGCGTTACTTGCTGTTGACGCACCTATTCCATCTCCAATTCGTAAACTTTAAAAAGTAAAAAGTAAAAAGATAATCCCCATAAATAAATTGAGGGGCTTGTGACCATTTTCTTTTTCTTTGTTTTGCCTTTTAACTTTTTACTTTTGCCTTATGTGGTTTTACACCTTTGGGTGAACACCAAGATGTCAGTCTTCAGGTTGTCGAGAAGATTTTGACTCTTTGTGCTTAGAAATTGATAACTTCTAGCAGGCAAATGCCTGCTATTGACTCTCGAATATAATTCGTATTAAAATCAATCAGACTAATCGGTCGGTTAACCTTTTATGTCTAAGGGTAAAGAAACAAAAATTAAAATTCTTCAACAAGCCGCTGAACTGTTTAACCAACAGGGATATGCTGGCTCGTCTATGTCCGACATTATGCGTGTAACTGGATTGCAGAAAGGAGGAATTTATAATCACTTCTCCAGTAAAGATGAGCTAGCACTACAAGCTTTTGACTTTGCGATCGCTTGTGTCGGTAAGCATTATAGATCTGCCTTACGCAACAAAAGTAATGCAGTTGAACGTCTACAAGCAATCATTGGGGTATTTAGTAATTTTGCAGACAACCCACCCATCCAAGGAGGATGTCCACTACTTAATACTGCTGTAGAAAGTGATGATGCTCACCCAGCGCTGCGAGAACGAACCCAACAGGCGATGACCTCTTGGCTAAATCTGATTCGGCGAATTATTGAAACAGGAATTGCAAAGGGTGAAATTCGCCCTGAAGTTAATGCTGACGAAATTGCAACTATTATAACTGCAACTTTAGAAGGAGCAATTATGATCAGCAAGCTATATGGAGATTCTATTCACATGCAAAGGGCAGTTAATCATCTCAATCAGTATATAGAAAGCTATAGTAGGGGACAGGGAACAGGAAACAGGGAATAGGCTTGAAAGTCTTTTGGTGTGCAAGTTTTATGATCAGTTTATGTCCTAAACTACAAGGAACTCAGAACAACTAAATTTCACAAAAGCAAATTTTTTTGGACTTTTACAGACCGTTCGGTCTTTTTACCAATTTGAGGAGGAATTATTGATGCTGAAATTTTACTATAATCCGCGCTCACCTATGGCTCGCCGTGTGTGGAGAACCTTACTAGAAAAGGAAATTTCATTCGAGCCAGTTTTACTAAATTTGAATGGCGATCAACTACAATCAGATTTTTTGGCAATTAATCCGTTTCATCATGTTCCAGCGATCGTTGATCAAGGTTTTCGAGTAGTAGAATCTCTGGCTATTTTGGACTATTTAGAAGCTAAATATCCCACACCTGCACTATTACCAAAAGAAGCTGAGGCTTTAGCTACAGTGAAAATGGTGCAAATGACGGTTACAAATGAACTCTTGCCAAGAGTAATTTCTTTAATATTTGAAACTGAAGATTCACCAAAATTTATCCAAGCAAAAGAACATATCGATAAAGTCCTAATTTTTTTAACGGAATGTTTAGGAAGTAGCCCTTATTTTGCTAGCAAACAGTTGACTCTAGCAGATATTGTTGCCGGAACAGATATGTCTTTATTATCCAAATTGGGATTTAGTTTTAGTAATTATCCTAAACTAAAAGATTGGTTTGAGCGCTTGATGCAACGGGAAATATGGCAAAGAACTGAGTTGAGTATAGAAGACTTTCAAAAATTCAAGCGCGTTTTGGGAAAGCTGCGTAGACGCAAGCTCAGCCAGGAAACACAAAGTCAATGAGCCACTTCTTTGCGGGGTTCCCACGGCAGTTCGTTCAAGTCGGGAAACCCGCCCAAAGGCTGCCTCCCCGTTGTGGAAAGTGGCATCGCTCGTGCCGCTTCCCTCTCAGGTCTAAACCGTATGTTTCGAGGGCGTTGGTGATTGCGGTATGAATTAACTAAACAGAGGGATAGAACGATACTTCAAGTAATGAAGCAATAATCAAACAGAAGATTCCAGTATTTCTACTTTCTTTGATATCATGTCCGGCTTATTAGTTATGAATCCCGTATCTGTGCAAAAACCTGAAAACTCTTTCTCCCCCTGCTCCCTGCCCCCTGCGGTCTTAATGATAAGTCTTTACCCGAACACGATATGAGTCCTTTGGGGCGGAAGACTGTTGCCATGATTATCAGCAGCGCATCGAGCAATTCTCAGTTTGCTGAAATTTACTGGACAAAATATTTACAACCACGACAACAAGCCTTTGCTGTGGTACTTGAACGAGCAAAAGCCAGAAATGAAATTCAAGCAAATTTAGATCCTGGTTTAGTCTTTGACAGCATGAGTGGCATTATGCTTTATGCACTCATCTTTCAACCCACACCTGAATCATGGGAAAAATACGTTCGTCGTGCTTTACGTCTTTTTCTGTAATGTATCACCAACACTGAAATTATTGCAGGCTTTGTTTGTATAGCCCTAGACTTCAAGTCTGAGGGCTATTAATTTTTAATTAACCTTGTGCTACAGGTTCTTTTGCCAAGAACTTCTCAAGTTCTGTCAACGCATCAGCATCAACCTTGGTTTGCATAGGACAGAACTTAGGCCCACACATCGAACAAAACTCAGCCGTTTTATATATATCTGCGGGCAAAGTTTCATCGTGGTATTCCTTAGCTCTCTCCGGATCAAGCGACAATTCAAACTGACGGTTCCAGTCGAAATTGTAACGGGCTTGAGAAAGTTCATCGTCTCTATCTCTTGCACCGGGGCGATGTCTAGCTATATCTGCTGCATGAGCCGCTATTTTATAAGCAATCAGTCCATTTCTGACATCTTCGGCATTAGGCAGTCCTAAATGTTCTTTTGGTGTAACGTAGCATAGCATCGCTGTACCGTACCATCCTGCCATTGCTGCCCCGATCGCAGAAGTGATATGGTCATAACCAGGAGCAATATCTGTTACTAAGGGGCCTAACACATAGAAAGGTGCTTCAGAACACTCTTCCATTTGCTTACGGACGTTGAACTCAATTTGATCCATTGGGACGTGTCCAGGCCCTTCTACCATCACCTGTACGTTATCTTCCCAAGCTTTGCGGGTTAGCTGTCCAAGGGTTTTTAATTCCGCTAACTGTGCGGCATCTGAGGCATCATGAGTACAGCCAGGGCGTAGGGAATCACCCAAACTAAAAGAGACATCATACTTCTTGAAAATCTCGATGATGTCGCCAAAATGTGTGTAAAGTGGGTTTTGTTTATGGTGATGCAACATCCACCGCGCCAAAATACCGCCACCACGAGAGACAATACCAGTGATGCGGTCTCTGACCAAGGGTAGATGTTCAATTAAAATTCCGGCGTGGATGGTTTGATAATCTACACCTTGTTGGGCGTGTTTTTCAATGATGTGAAGAAAGTCATCGGCTGTGAGATTTTCAATTGTGCCGTGGACACTTTCTAAAGCTTGATAAACTGGCACTGTACCAATAGGAACAGGCGAAGCCTTAATGATGGCGGTGCGGATTTCATCTAAGTTACCACCACCTGTGGACAAGTCCATCACGGTATCAGCACCGTACTTCACCGCTAGATTCAGCTTATCCACTTCTTCTTGAAGATTAGAAGAGTTAGGGGAAGCGCCGATATTAGCATTTACTTTACATTTAGAGGCGATGCCGATCGCCATCGGTTCTAGATTTGTGTGATTAATATTAGCCGGGATAATCATTCGTCCCCGCGCCACTTCCTCACGAATGAGATCAGCAGGGAGATTTTCCCGCTGGGCTACATAGTGCATTTCTTCGGTGATCACACCTTGACGTGCGTAGTGCATTTGAGAAACATTGCTCTGCCCACACCGTTTAGCAACCCATTCTGTCCGCATATTAAAATCCTCAATAAACAGCTTCCCTCCGCTGGTATTACCCAGACTCAGGTGTTAAGGGTGTGATCTCAGCCTGGAATCTCAGGCACCCCTAGCATGGATGTAGTGTATCACTTTGTTTATGATTGCGGTTAGGGGTGTTTACAATTTATGAGGTGTAATCTGTGAATGGCGATCGCTATAATAATTTTGTAATGAAATATCAAAAGGCGACGCTAAAAGATGAACACAATAGAAACAAATAGCGACGCAGAAAACCTAGAGTATTTTACGGATGAAGTCGTCAAAGAGCAAATTCAAGACAACTTGGAGGAAGAGGATAATGAAGTGATTCCGTTTAGATACTCAATCACTAGTTATGGGGCTGATTACCCAGTTGATAGTCTTGTGAAACGACTTGAAATTGGGAGTATTTATATACCATCACTTCAGCGCCGTTATGTATGGAAATTAGAGCAGGCTTCACGTTTTATAGAATCACTTCTACTTGGTTTACCAGTTCCAGGTATCTTCCTTTCAAAAGAAAAAGAAACTCAAAAACTGTTGGTAATTGATGGTCAGCAAAGACTACGTACACTTCAATACTTTTATAATGGTGTTTTTCAGCCCGACAAAAAAGAATTTGTCCTCAAATAATGTACAGGATAAATTTGTAGGACTTACTTACAAATCCCTTCCTGATGAAGATCGCCGCAGATTAGACGACTCAATTATACATGCAACAATATCACTATCGATATATTATTTTTTACAAACCCTACGGCGTTCTCAGTCAATTTACACAGGAAACCCCTAAACATACCACCCTCAAAGACTACATTAATATACCCGATGTGTATCCTGTGGGGCGTTTGGATTGGGATAGTGAAGGGTTACTCTTATTGACAAATGATGGACAATTACAACATCGCCTTGCCAACCCTAAGTTTGGTCATCAACGTACTTACTGGGTACAAGTAGAGCGCATTCCCAATGAAGATGCTATAAACAAGTTGCAAACAGGGGTGAAAATTCAAGATTACCGGACTCGACCAGCAGAAGTACGATTGTTGTCAGAGTCACCGCAGCTACCTGAACGCCATCCACCAATTAGATTTAGAAAAAATGTGCCAACAGCATGGGTAGAAATGACTTTAACCGAAGGAAAAAATCGCCAGGTGCGACGAATGACCGCGGCTGTGGGGTTTCCGACTTTGCGATTGGTAAGGGTAAGCATAGGTAATCTCAACTTAGATAGTCTACAACTAGGTCAATGGCGTGACCTCACTTTATCGGAACTGGAATTTTTGCATAATTTGCCCAACGTAGACTGAATATAAATAAATAAACGTCAAAATGAGCCAGTAGTTGTCAGCCATTAGTTGTCAGCCATTAATTGAAAAACTAAAAACCATTAGATGAGGTTTGATTGGCACTACATGGCAAAAATCAATTAAAAAGTAAAAAGTAAAAAGTAAAAAGTAAAAAGTAAAAAGTAAAAAGTAAAAAGTAAAAA
>JAYGHB010000184.1:0-7259 GCA_034931985.1 Halotia wernerae UHCC 0503 | reverse complement strand
GAAATTTTTGCTAAATCGGCATAGCTATCGGATCATTCTTTTTGTGGAGTTCTCTTATTCTTCTAAAGCAGATATTATTTGCTGTGAGCCATGTATTACAGCTAACACATCTATTTGTTCAGTCTTAATGTAATAAATAATCCGATACGAACCTTCGATAACTTCACGAACTTGCTCTGTTTCAAATTCTGGTACAGTTCGACCTGAAAAAGGGAAATTAGCAATTTGTTCCGAACGCTTGGTAATTCTGTCAACTATTCTAGCTGCATACTGTGGAGAGTTTTGAGCAATGTAAGTATAGATTGCTGATAAATTTTCTACTGCTGTTTGTGTCCAAAAAACTTTCACTCTGGTAGTCCAAATTTCGCCCTGACTGACTGCACAGAAGTTACTCTACCAGCCTCACTGTCAGCCAGTCCAGACTCAATCACTTGCCGAACATAAATTTCGTACATCAGGTCATCCCATGTACAGTTCTCTGGTAATTTTTCAATTAACTTTCGGGCTTCCTCTTTGATGTTTAGCCTTTCCATACACTTTACAATTGGCTTTCTCTTTCTTGTAATTGTATGCCCAAAGTTAAGTGCAAAGTAAATTTCGGCTGCGGTAGTTGCAATCGCTCCCCTAATTCCCCTGCGATTCCTGTACCCCTACAGCACCATCAGCACGTTCGCCAACACCGCTATCTGCCTTGCCACCAGCTGCTTCGCCTCGTTCACCGAACCATGTCGCAGTTCGTGAATGGCTTGATGCAGTCCCGTGTGGGCATTAGTTGTTGCTGCGATCGCTGTTTGTAAGGTTTGTGGGTTTGTCATTGGTTGACTCATTTAACCTGGTGTGGGCGTTAGCTGCAAGAGCGATTGCTCTATCTAGTGATTGCTGCTTTTTGGATGAACCTCTTAGCAGTAATTCTCTTGTCACCCAAAATTCTTTACCTTAGTTGCTAATATGACTTACATTGCAAGGGCTACCGTTGCTAGAGCCTTAAAAATCTAATAGCTTAGACATTGCTATTCCCAATTTTAGTAAAGCGATCGCATTGCTATGGAAAGTAGGCGATCGCTTTTACTTTACGGTAGACAACTCAGAGCATAACATTTATTATATGGTGGAGTCAAGCCAGTCTTGTCAAGAATTGATTATGTTGGAATTAGATGTTATCGCCAGTATTAACTGGAATCCTGCCTATGGAGAGCGATTAAGAGAGATGCGCGGTAAAGTGTCTATGCAAATGTTAGCAGACGAAGTTACCGAAAAATTTGGTTATCGCGTTACTAAGCAGTATATTCAAATGATGGAAAAGCCCTTTGGTGAAAGAGCTTCCAAAACTGTACCTTTTCTACTGCTCCGTTATATATGCGCTTCATTGGGCAGGGACGTACAAGAAATATTTGATTCCCCAAAAATTACTAAAAAAATGACAAGACAGTCTTGACTTTTGACAAGACTGTCTTTACTATTAAATTAGTAGAAAAACAACATGATACCTCTAGGTAAACGTTGTAAAACTACTGAAACAAAAGGCGATCACCCACTTCTTGGCCGGAGAGGAGATCGCCTTTTATGAAAACCCTATACATTTGTACAGGATCTATATTATGGCTTATCCCAAATACACACAGCAAGCATCTTCACGTTACACCCTCGAAACAATTGCCGCTACTGCCGACGAACAAGCAATCGCCCAAGCAGAACTGAACCACCACATCACCACCCAAGGTGAAACCATAGCCCCCACCCAAAATCCTTTAACATCTCGTGATCGCTTCATCATTGGCGAGATTATAGAAGTGGAACCCGAATCAGTCCGCACTATCTGGATAGAAGCCGGAATCACAGTATGGGTGCAGTTGCAGAATGGCGGGAGATTACCCTTTGACCGTGATTGGTTCGCTACAAGAGTTGCACAAGTTAAGGCAACACTACCAGAAACCCCAAGAGAACGTAACGAACGCCTCAGCCAAGAATTAGAAGCAGCTTGTACAAAGTTCGGTTTGACCCACGGGCAAGTAGATTGGGTTTCATTCAGCACCACTTTATACATAAATCATCAACGCATCGGCTTTGTTGGATGCAACAGCGAAGACAACTGGTACAGCCGACGTAATCAACTGGGGCGTAGTCACATAGTTACCAGTGTTGATGCTGCGATCGCATCACTGGGAGTAAAACAAGCAGCCGCTGCGTAGTCCTGAAAGAAAAAGGCGATCTGCTGTATATGTGATCGCCACCTCACCACGATAAATCGCTTAATAATGGCACACGTTATGACAACTGTCCTGCCGCTTCAAGCAGATGATTGGGGCGAATGCTGCGAAAAGATACTTTTGCCGCCAACAAATCCAAATGCAGAGATCGTTCAAATCTCTGGCTACAAACTCGTGTATGTCAATGGAGCTTGCCCCAGAATTTATCGCGTCTACAAAACTGATTCAATGATCGGTTTAGTTTTTCAGCACATTACCTACTGGTCAAATGAAGTAGACAAGATTCAGTATGCCAAACCGTTGAATGCAGTAATTGGGCTGGATGACTTCATGAAATTAGCCGGAAAATCCAGGGCAAGCAAATCTCTAGCAGCGTAGTCCAACTTCAATAAATCTTTTCACCAATCACATCTATGCAACCCACAATCAGCATTCCCCACGGTTGGGATTACCCGCGTTTCACCTTTGGACAACTGACAACAAAAGGCGTTGTTATTGGCTTAGTTTACTACCAAAAAGGTACTCACCTTGCTGAAGAATTTGGCGAAGGCTGGCGTTACACCATTTCACCTAACAAACGAATAATTTTTAGCAGGATTTCTTGTGGTAAGCATAGGCACTGCCTTTTAACCCAGGAACAGGTTCTATAATTCCCTGGTTTGAAAGATCCTTAAGAATTTTCCTCATTTTGTACTCGTTTGGAATACAACAAATTTTAGACGCTAAAGATTTAGTAATAACACGTCCCTCTTCTGACGAAAGATAAGCCATGATTATTTCTGCTGGGGAATCTAGAGGTTCATGAGGAATTATTATTATGACTGAGTTTTGACCTTGTTTTATTATAGGTTTTTTCAGCCTAAGTTTTTCCATTGCTTGAAATGCAGTATTCAAACCTTCCCCGACATCTTTGTTAGGTGGTTTAGGAAATTTATTAATTATCCTGATAAGACCGCCGTTTCTAGCAAAACGTTCTTTCAAAATGTTTTTTGTAGTTATATGACCAGGAAGCGTACCTGGGCTTTCAACTTCTATTCTATTATCGAATATTCTTATGTGTATGTCATCAGCAATAATATAATCTCGATGTAAAACAGCATTAGTTATAATTTCATGAAGTGTTTCATGTGGATATTTAATACTTTCAAACTCTCCGTTAGCTAGCTTTGGAATTTCCTGTATAACTTGTACTGTTTTATTTACAGCATCGTATATTTGTTGATATACACATCCTTCTATAGTAATGGGATTAAATGCTAATGTATCTCTACTGCCTTCTATATCTAAAGTTTTATATCTATCAATACCTTCGCCAATTTACGAGGGTGAGATGATGATGCTTTAACCATTAACTCCCATTTCTTTGAGGGTTGGCAAAAACAATCAGTCCTAAAAATTCCTTTAAGGTTTCCTACAAGGGTTTTTTAACGTATTGACAGCAGGATAAGGGTTTCAGATGAAAAACCACCTTTTCATCGAAACGCTTATGTATGCTTAATTTTGCCACTTTTGCCAAAATTTATCTAGGCTCTTATTTTGGCAAAGGTATTGATCTATATATCTTAATACCACAACGTTTTGGAATAATTGCTTGAGGTTCTTCAGCAAATAACAAAACTCCACATACTGTAGGTTTATTCTCATATATTAACTGTTGCTTATTTAACCAAGTTTCAGCATCGGAAGCGGTTGGGATGACTTCAACCAGAAAATTTTTGATATTTTCTGATTCTGTAATAATAGAAATATTATTAGATATAGTTTGAGACTCATAGGAAATTAATCCTTTATTCATTTTTAGATGAGTAAGTTCTTCTTCAGATCTTAAAGGAAGATTTTGCGCTCCTCGCCGAATGTATACTTTTCCATCTGATGCTAATTTTATATCTCGTGTTTTCTTAATTTCTACGTGTAAAACATATCCATTATTACTAAAAGATAAAAATTCATATAAAAAATCCTGTCCAAGGGGAAAAAGCTCTTCAAAAATTTGAACAAAACCATTTACATCTTCTACTCTATCGAACCCTCTCCATTTAAAAATTTTTTCTGTTTTATCTTCATCTAATCCAATATATAAATCTCCTCCGTCCGCATTAGCAAAAGCTGCAATTGATTTTGTGACTTTACTTGGGGCTATATCTTTAGCCTTGAAGTCTAGAAAGTGATCTTCTTGACTTTTTAGAAGTTTGACAGCCTGTTTATAATCGATTGGTTTTGTCTTAATAGCCATTAATAATACTTTACTCCTAAATTAATTATTGACTACATTAAAGATAATTTCAGATTTATAAAGTACTTACCAAATAAACCCTAATTTATACTTCAGTCCTGTTCAGTTAAGGCAAAAGCTTCATTTATAGGCGTGAATTATCACATCTGATAAGATTAATTACCTACACTAATAGCCCTTAACTAAACCGTATTGATTTATGCTCATTGATTATTACTACATCTGATAAACCTTTAGCACTTCATCGCCATAGTGGTTAATTACTTTAACCGCAATCTTCCCAGGCTTGCCATCTTTGGTTTGGGGTAAGTCAAAGGGACAACTAATAGTAGAATAAAGGACTGACCAAGCATCTTCATCAACCTCAGACTTCAATGTTTTCTTGAGTTTTTCATAGGGTTGATCTGCTCCGGTGAAGTAGGCATGACGGACAAAAAAGCTTTCGCCGTTATAGTTAGTGTCAATAAACCAACAGGCAATGTCATTGGTTGAACTACTGCGGATTTCACCAGTGGTGGGGTCATAAATATCTAAACCATGCAGAATGGCAGTGACTTTACCGTCATCTTGTTTAATTTCAACATCTGGTTCCCCAAACACCATAAACAAGTTGCCTGCTCCGGTTTTTTTGAGCAGTTCATCACCCAGAAGCAAATCAGTGTTCATTCGCGTTATCAAAACTTGCAGCTTACCGTAGCGTTTTGATTCTTCCGAAACACCAGGGTCAAAGGTAAAACCGCAAACAACCAGCAGGTCATACCCTAGACCTTGGACAGCTTCCTTAGCAGCGTCCTTAATGTGGTCTGAGCCAACGGTGCCATATTCTGGGCCAATAGAAACTGCAACCCGTTTCACTTTGCCGTCTTTATCAGTGTATTCTCCCTCTGCTTGTATCCAAATGCCAGGGTGAGGTTCAAGAAAATCAAACTTGAGGCGTTCATCTTTTTTAGTGTTTTGAACTCCAGCTTTCCTTAAATTCTCAATGATTCTGATTTCAAATTGGTCAGAGGCGTGTTGAGTACCTTCAGCTTCTGAGGCTGGTTGTTCATCGTCGGCGGCAAGGACGCGGTGAGGCGAAAGACTTTCCACAGTAAAGGGGCCAGTTACCCGCAAACGTTTTTTATCTTCATAGGGTTGGTCATAGAGTGTTTCATAATCTGCATTACGGGCAATAGATTCATCAATTTCTTTCTGTCGTTGCTGTCTGAACTTCCACCACTCTTGCAATAAATCTTTTGCTTCTTGTGACCATTTATCTTGAGGTTCGCGGGGGATTTCCCCCTCTTCCCAGGATTTTTTGAAGAGTTGGTTTAACTGGGTGCGAATAGTTTCTAGTTGTTGCTGCCACTTGTCATGGATAGAGTCGATTTCTAGGTTGTTAGCGATCGCTCCTAATGTAATATGTGGAACGCGCTTGTAGACAAAGCCTTTTTTGATGTCGCCTTCAGTTTTTGGATTAGTTGGTGGTAGTTTTTTAGTAATTTCTGTTTCTTTTTGTATACCTTCGGATGAGTCAGCTAGTAAGTAGTAAGGATATTGAGCCGACATTAGGCGAGTTCTAGCCAATGCTAGGGCTACTCTACTGGTTTCGATGGTTATCCAACGTCTTCCCCATTGCTCTGCAACATAAGCTGTTGTACCTGACCCGCAAGTAGGATCTATAATTAGATCGCCAGGATCTGTAGTCATTAGAAGACAGCGCTCAATAACTTTTGTACTAGTCTGTACAACATAAGTCCTGTCCATTTCAGCAAAAGTATCATCCCAGTAGTTATTAAGCTTCTGCACAGGAAAATCATCAAAAAACTGCAAGTAATTTAAGTAATTTCCAGTAACTTCAATTCTTGATGCTTTGACCAACATATTCAAACCCTGTGGAGTTGTTTTCCAAGAGTATCCCTGTAAAAGCTTAAACAATTTGTTCAAATATGAATATGTAAACGTACAACTAGGCGTATAACCAGCAGAAGAGAGTGTAGACAAACGGTAAAATCGTGTTCCTTTTGGGAGCGAGTAAAGATTTTCTTTTTCTGATTTAGTTAACTTTTTTCTCAAATTGTCTGGAGTTTCAACTCTATCAAAAGGTGTTCCTTCACCAAATTGTTTACCTTTAAATAAAGGACGATATTTTAATAATTCTTTATTCTTTCCATACCATAATATATTGTCTGATATAGAGGGAAGAAAAGTTGCACCTAATGGGCTATTTGTACGATAAGAAATTTGATTAACAAAATTATCACTTCCAAAAACTTCATCCATTAAACATCTAATCAGATGAACATTTTCATCACCCATCTGCACAAAAATACTACCTGTTTCAGTCAATAAATCTCTAGCTACCATCAAACGATCGCGAAGATAAGTCAAATAAGAATGTATTCCTAATTCCCAGGTATCTCGAAACGCTTTCACTTGCTCAGGTTGTCTTGTAACTTCTTCAGCTTTACCGTCCTTAACATCTCGCTTTCTAGTTGATACCTGCCAATTTGAACCAAACTTAATACCATAAGGTGGGTCGATATAAATCATCTGGACTTTACCCTTCAGCCCCTCCTTTTCAGCCAAGGAACCCATGACAAGCAAGGAATCACCAAGAATCATTCGGTTAGTCCAACTTACGCCTTCCTTATGTTGATAAAAATCAATCAGCTTCTCAAAAGTTAATCCATTGAAATCGCCAAATAAACTTAACTGTTCAAACTGTTCTTTTTTAGCCTGAGTACGGAAATCTTCAATAATTGCTTGGGGGTGAATTTTCTCTTGAATAGACATCTCCAAAATAGTATATTTTGTGGTACAAGAACATCATGAGAACT
>JAYGHB010000183.1:0-7605 GCA_034931985.1 Halotia wernerae UHCC 0503 | reverse complement strand
GATAATTTCACTTAGTTACTACTTGCTCATTCCGGAGAGTGACAGAAGAGGGATACCACTGGCTCCGCCTCCAATAACTGCAATTCTCATGGTTGACCTCTAAGTTGATGAAATGAATAGTGCATGACAGTCTGTTTAGCCGTTGCCTAGTTGTTACCTAAAATTACGTCGCCAGATAAGCGTTGATACAGTAATGCTCCTGTCCAAATGGTCGGAGCGAAACCTGGATAACCCGATGAAGCATTGCAGAAATAGAACTGGTTAAGTGAGGTTTCATGATTCAGTCGCCCTAAACCCATGTTGCGAGGAGTCAAACTGGAGCCGTAGGAATTCCCGTTAGGACACCAGCAGAAGCGTTCATTGGTGGTGGGGCTGCCTGTGATCTGGAAGACCATATGCTTTCTAAAATTCGGCACATAGTGTTTTTCCACGACATCCAGCATAAAATCTAGGATTTCTTGCTTTTTCTGGTTGTAGACTTTGCGGTCTGTCTCCCGCAATTGCTTGAAGTAGTCGTAATTGGCAACGGTGAGAAATTCGACAATCTGGCAGTCCTCTGGGCAATCCCCTCTCGCTTCTGTCAATAAAGTGGGCGTTGTCATCGCAAAACTGGGATTGGAAAAGTCATTGTGTTCATACATCTGAGCAAAGGCTTCATTCAGATCTTGATGCCCTGTATGCGAGAGATTCCACTTACCAAATCCATAGTCGCGGAGGTCGAGATCCTTGACAACGCAATAAGCCATGAAATTGGATGCCGAATATTCATAGTTGAGTTTCCGGCGCAATTTTTGGGAGAACTTTTCCTCCCCAATCATTTTGGCGGCTTTTTTGGGGTCAATGTTGCAAATCACGGTTTCACCTGTAAATTCATGGGTTTGATGGGTGGTGAGATCCATCGCCTCAACTCCCGTGACCGTTTTGTCGGTGACTTTAAAATTCGTGATTTCATGGTTGAGCAGCACCTGTCCCCCGTGTGATTCAATCACCTTGACGAATGAATTAATAACACGCTCAAAATGCTGAGTTGGGTAAAATGCACCTGCTTGATAGCCGCGAAATAATGCCACCCAGGCATAGAACGAGAGTTGGTTGGGAGGTAGCAAAAAATCAGGCCATTGCAGAGCTAATAAGGTTTGGGCGGCTTGGGGTAGCTGAAACTTATTAAATACATCCTGAAGTGTGCTGTTGAGATACTGGACAGCACAGAATACTTCACTCGCATGTTTGAGTAGTTCAGTTGGCTTAATTGGAGGAGCGAGTATTTTCAAGCCTGCACCAGTCTTTTCCACTTCGTAGACGAATTGGCGAATGCCATCACTATGTTCAGGAAACAGTGCCGACAATCGTCGAATCAGTTCTTCTGGTTCTGAAGGAATATCCAACGCATACCCCGGCATTCGCATATGGTCAAAGCCATCTGGGTCATACCGCTCAAAGGTCACGTCCTGATCTAATCCCAGTCTTTTGAGTACCCGATTCACTGTTTGCCCTTCACCGCAGTCCCAAACGTAGTGCAGTTGGGCATTAAACGTATATTTTTTAGCCATTGTAAACGTGTGTCCAAAGCCTCCTGGATGCTCATGGGCTTCGAGTATTTGCACGGACTTACCAGAGTTTGCCATCAAAGCACCAAAGACTAATGCTGATAAACCACTGCCGACAATGAGATAATCTGGTTTCATAGTATGATTCCTTGGACGATTGAATGAAAAACGCTGTTTTTTTCAATGAGACCTAAACTTTGAAGTGCATTTAGAAGTGCTGGTCTTTAGCATGGCTAAAATTTGGGCGTTGCTGATTTGATGTATGATGCAGAATTTTGTGGGATGCTAAAACCCTTTGTAAAGACTTGTCTTTGAGGTAATAAAAATCTCATTGAACATCTCCTAGCAGGAAATTTAGAAAGAGAAATGTCCTATTGCCATATGAATGAGTCCAAGAGAATGGCAAACCATTAAGCAAGCAGCAAACATTAGAAATGTGCCAATAATTTTGCTGACTAGATTTTGGGCATTTTTATCTTTTTGGATATCTGAATTAAGTGAATTAGATGGCTGAGTTGCGATCGATTTTGTTTCCATTTGTGTTCCTCCCATGACTTATCCATTGCAGCAAGAATCTTGTGGAACATAAAACCTCCAGATAGGGTTTTCCAAGATTGAAAACCGCTTTACTCACTAAACTTTTTCAAAAACCGCGATCGCGGCATACAGCACAAGCTTAATCGGCAAGCTGAGACGAGTTTGCTGACGATCAGGCTGGGGCTGATTCGATGAACCATGTTGATGCATAAAGACTTCAATTTGTTCAACTTATTTTGGATAGAGTCCTTAATCACCCAAACGAATGCCACGTAACAACATGGCATTAAATGAAACAAGAACCGTCGAAACGGTCATCAAAATTGCCGCTATTGCTGGTGTTAATAGAATGCCGAATGAGTAGCCAACTCCTGCCGCTAAGGGAATGGCAACAACGTTGTACCCAGCTAGCTGCCCAAAACAAGTTCTGAGCCATTTTCATGTAGATCGCTTTCGCAAGTTTAAGCGCGTAGCTGGCATCCCGCGGATCGCTTTTAACCAAGATTAGATCGGCAGACTCGATCGCGACGTTGGTTCCAGCCCCGATCGCGAGTCCTAAATCTGCCTCGCTTAAAGCAGGTGCATCATTAATGCCATCGCCCACAAAGGCAGTCGGCTTCTCAGCTTTGAGTCGATGAATCAGCGCAGCTTTATCTTGTGGTAAGACACGAGCATAGTAGCGATCGATCTGCAAATCCCCAGCAACGGCCTTGGCAACCGCTTCGGCATCGCCTGTAATCATTACCACCTGCACGTCCATTTTCTGTAATTTCACAACCGCTTCTCGTGCAGATGGTCGCACCTGGTCTGCTAACCCAAAGAGGGCGAGAACTTGCTTGTCGTCCATCAGGACGATCGCGCTTTCACCACGAGATTCACGTTCTTGTAGTCCCTTTTCCAACGCTGGCGGAAACTGCAATTTCAATTCCTGAACCCATTCTGGTCTGCCGACCCGATAATGCTGACCGTCTACTACGCCTTCAACGCCCTGACCCGGAACTGCTTTGAAGTCACTGGCTTTTGAAAGCTGGAGTTTGCGATGGCTGGCTTCTTCCACGATCGATTGTCCGAGCGGGTGTTCTGATAAAGATTCTAGGGAAGCAGAAATGCCCAAAGCTTTTAACTCATCGATACTATCTGTATAAATTCGTTGCACGCCAAAATGTCCTGTCGTCAATGTCCCCGTCTTATCGAAGGCGATTATTTTAATGCTTTTGGCGCGTTCAAACGCTTCTCGGTTTCTCACCAGGATGCCATTTTTAGCAGACATTGCCGTAGCATTGACCAGCACTAGGGGAACCGCCAACCCTAACGCATGAGGACAAGCAATCACCAATACAGTAACCGCACGGCTCACTGCAAAGGTTAGATCATCTGGTTTAATCGGTAGCCAAACGACGAATGCTAGGGTAGCGATCCCGATCGCGATGAAAGTTAGCCAATAGGCAAGTCGATCGGCTAGTGATTGAAATTTACTTTTAGATGCCTGCGCTTCCTCAACCATGCGCATAATCTGGCTCAAGGTTGTTTGATCGCCGGTGCGAATGACCTTGACTGTCAGCGCCCCCTCTCCATTGATCGCTCCGGCGATCGCTTCATCAGGGGCTTTTTTGACCACCGGGCGCGACTCTCCCGTCAGAAAGGCTTCATTGACGTTGGAAGTACCCTCGACGATCTCACCATCGATCGGGACTTGTTCACCAGGACGAATCAGAATTAGATCGCCCTCAACTAAGGTGCTTACTTGGACATCTTCTGTCTTCCCATTCACCTGCTTGTGAGCGACAGAAGGGACTAACTTGGCAAGTTCTCCTAGAGCATTGCTGGCCCCCTTCACAGAAGCCATTTCCATCCAGTGACCGAGCAACATGATATCGACTAAGGTTGCCAGCTCCCAGTAGAAAGAAGCTCCTTTCAATCCGAAAGTCACTGACACACTGTAGACAAACGCCACGGTGATGGCTAGAGCAACCAGAGTCATCATGCCAATTTTACTGCGGAGTTCGTAGTAAGCTCCCTTCAGAAAAACCCAGCCACCATAGAAATAAACAATCGTTGCGAAAAAGGGAATCACCCACTTCGCACCCGGAAATTGGATGGCTTGATAATTTAACCACTGCTGAAATATTGGCGCAAAGTAGAGAATGGGCAGCGTTAGCACCAAGCAAACAAAGAAGCGTCGTTTGAAAATCTCTGGGCTGTGTCCAGCGTGTTTATCATGTCCCTCATGTTTACTGGGGGAAGTGGAAGCACTGTGTGAATCGAGTCCATGATGCCCCTGTTCGTGCTGCATAAGTTAATCCTCAATTAAATCCTCAATTAAATTGCTCATCCAATCGCGCAGTGTACCCCGCAATCTCTAGAGCTTTCTGGATGGTCTCCAGATTTGTAAGCTGCGGATTGTATTCAATAGTGGCTCGCTTCTCAGTAAAGTTCACACTGCACTCACCAATACCTGGAAGGCTCTGAACTGCTCGCTCGATCACTTCGGCACAAAAGTCACACATGACGTTCTCTAATTGGAGATGAATAATTTTCATGACTGAACTTTTGCTAGAGTGTTTGATTAGTGGAAATCATGCGGCTTCACGGCTTTGGGCAGGTTGCTTACTTGTCTTTATCTGGAACTGCACGGTTAGGACTGAACAAGGAGCATAGTGGAGTACGTAATTACTGACACTCCCCAGAAATAACTCACTTAAACCTGAATGACCCCATCGCCCGATGACAATTAAATCAGCCTCCCAAGTACGGGCGACATCACAGATAGTTCGACCAGGACTGCCGGGTTTTTGAGAATATTCTGCGTTCACTCCGGCGGCTATTGCTTCGGCAGCGTGCGCCTTTACCATCTCCAAACCCTTCTGGGAAAATTCCTCCCACATTTTTTGGCAGTGTTGAGCAGCTTCGCTGTCTGTTCCCGCGTAATAATAGGTGTTTAAAAGCCCAGAAGTATCAGGACAATCCTCTTCATCTGGAGATAAAATGTGTAACACCATAAGGCTTGCTGCGTTGGCTTTCGCTTGGGCAAGTGCTTCTTCAAAAACACGCTTGCTAAATTTAGAACAATCTATTGCAACCAGAATCTTGCGAAACATAAAAATCTCCTGAGTTTTAGAAAAACCTTCACGGTAAATAAGCATTCGTGACATACTGCTGTACCATGCGATGGGTATTGAAGAATGAGGCGTTTAGTACTATGGAATGTCGCATTACATCCACCCACCGCTCACGCTCCTGATAAAACATCGGAGCAATTACGTTTTTCAACTTCTGATATAAGTCTTCTGCATCCTGTCGATTGAGAATATCTGAACCAGAAAACTCAGGTTCTCTAGAACCAATAGACCAGCCAGTCACCCCTTCGATATGTCCCTCAATCCACCAACCATCGAGTATGCTGAAACTGGGAACACCGTTATGTGCTGCTTTCATACCCGATGTTCCAGAAGCTTCTAAAGGTCGCTGTGGTGTATTGAGCCAGAGATCCACGCCAGACACAATCAGTCTGGATAGCTCCATGTCATAATTTTCTAAAAAAACTACAGGTATCTGCTTCTGTAATTGGTGGGAAATTTCAAATATCCGTCGAATTAACTCTTTGCCAGAATTATCTTTAGGGTGCGCCTTACCAGCAAAGATAAACTGTAAAGAACCGACTTTTTGGGTAATCTCTAGCAGTTGATTGATGTCTGAGAAGACTAAATCTGCTCGTTTGTAAGGTGTTGCCCTGCGAGCAAAACCAATTGTCAGGGTGTCCGCAGATAACGAAAGATGAGTTTGTTCCTGAATGTGAGATAAAAGATGTGCTTTAGCCGCTAAATGAGCTGACCAAATTTCCTTTTGGGGAATACTAATGGCGTGCCGTAGCATCGATGGATCGTTACTCCAGCCAGGAATATATTGATTGTAGAGGGTTCTAAAACTGTCACAAGTCCATGTCCATGAGTGAACACCATTTGTAATGTGATGGATGGGGTAGCCAGGGAACATTTCTTGCGAAACTTCCTCGTGTCGCTTGGCAACACCGTTGACATAGTGGCTTAAGTTTAGTCCTAGCATAGTCATGTTGAGGCGATCGCGTCCACCCAACATTTGCAGTACATCAAACGGCACAATTTGTCCCAAACTATACTGCACTAAGCCGTAGTCAAACTGGTCGTGTCCTGCTGGAACAGGGGTATGAGTGGTAAATACACATTGGTTTCTGATGCTGCTAAAGTCCCATGTTTCTGTATTTATCCCGTTTCTTTCTTTTAGCAACTCCAAAAGCAGCAAACTGGCGTGTCCTTCGTTCATATGAAATCTTTCAATTGCGCTGTAACCGAGGACGTTGAGCATTCTGACACCACCAATCCCCAGCAGAACTTCCTGTGCTAGTCGATATCGCTCATCCCCGCCGTAGAGAACATCTGTTAAAGTACGGTCATAATCAGTGTTTTCATCAACATCAGTATCTAGCAAAATGAAAGGGACGTTATAGCCACTTAAGCCGATAAGGTCATATTGCCAAGCTCGAACTTGTACAGTTCTCTGTTCAATTTCTACCTGAACGGTTTCAGACAAAAGGCGCAGGAAGCGTTCGGGACTCCACTGTACAGGTTGTTCCTGTTGTCCCCCCCACTCATCCAGCTTTTGGTCAAAGTAACCTTTGCGATAGAGAAGACTTAGCCCAACCGCAGGTACTCGCAAATCAGCAAAAGATTTCAACGTGTCGCCAGCCAGTACACCTAAGCCGCCACTATAAGTTGGCATGGCGTAACCGATAGCCACCTCCATCGAGAAATAGGCAATCCGCCGATTTTCTTTGGCTTCGTCATAGCTAGTAGTAGCTAGTGTTGTAATATACAATTCTGGATGCTGAAAAAATTTATTTCGACAAAATTCGGAGCAGAAGTGAATTTTTTGCTCCTGGTAAAAGGCAGTTATTTCTCTGCCTGGTTGAACGGTCATACCACAAACTGGGTCTTTAAGAATGCTACTCATAATATCCTTCCTCCTTTTCTCTCTCCCCAACAGCGATATAAGCAAAGCCCAGCAATAACTCAGTAAAGGAAGTATTTTGCAAGTATTTATCGATAGATTCCCACGGGTGTCGGCTTGCCATTTGCAGGTTGCCGTCAAAGGGACGGATAAAAAGGAAACATAGCAGAGGCGCAAACATCGAAAGCCAATTTTCAGGAATTTTAAAATCTAAAATTACCCAGCGTTTTCCAGGGGAAAGTACCTGGCAACCATTTTGAATCACTCGATCGAATTCAGGATCTAAGGTAATCCCCCAAGTGGATATAATTCCATCTATCCTCGTGGAAAATTGGTATAAGGCTGCATCTCCCTGCACTAACTCAACATTTAACCAACCATTTTCTTCCACTCGTTTTTGAGCTTGTGCGAGCATTGCATCTGTTAAATCAACCCCAATAATTTTTCCTTCTGAACCGATCGCTTTTTCCAATAAAGGAAAATTGGTTCTATCGCTCCCTTTATGGATAATTAATACCAAAATGCCAAGTTAACAAAG
>JAYGHB010000182.1:0-7750 GCA_034931985.1 Halotia wernerae UHCC 0503 | reverse complement strand
AAACCCGCAATTCCTCCCAACACCGAATCAGATTACGGTGTGGGACTCCTTGCGGATCTAGTTGATTTATTTCAATGGTTAATAAAGTATAAAATTTACTAATCAATAGCTTTAGAAATTGGCATTTTACTAATTGAATCTTTGAGGTAAATATAAGAGGTAAGAACACTGGCTCCACGTAATATATTTTTGGATAAAACTAATGGTTGCACTTACACAGCTTAATAAAATTATACCTAACCCAGGACGTTTAACAGTTGAAACTGTAGGAATTGCTGCTCAAACGACTGCTATTCGTTGCCTCGATTGGGACAGAGAGCGTTTTGATATCGAGTTTGGTTTACGGAATGGAACCACTTATAATTCTTTCTTAATTCAGGGTGAAAAAGTTGCCTTAGTTGATACTTCTCACCGCAAGTTTGAGCATTTATATCTGGAAATAATTACAGGATTAATTGACCTAAGTAAGATAGACTACTTGATTGTTAGTCACACTGAACCAGACCATAGTGGTCTAGTTAAAGATATTTTGCAATTAGCTCCTTCTATTACCGTTGTCGGCGCTAAGGTAGCTATTCAGTTTTTAGAAAATATGGTTCACCAGCCCTTTAAGTCAATGCTGGTAAAAAGTGGAGAACGCCTAGATTTGGGTAACGGACACGAATTAGAATTTATTTCTGCACCTAACTTACACTGGCCGGATACAATCTTCACTTATGACCATAAAACTAGCATTCTTTACACCTGTGATGTGTTTGGAATGCATTACTGTGATGATCACACTTACGATGAAAATTTCACCGCTATAGAAGAAGATTTTGCATATTACTATGATTGTCTCATGGGGCCTAATGCGCGGTCTGTGTTGGCAGCCTTAAAGCGAATTGAAAAATTAGAAATAGGAACAGTTGCAACAGGGCATGGGCCTTTATTACAACACCATATTTCAGAATGGATTGGACGCTATCAAAATTGGAGTTTAGAGCAAGCAAAAACAGAGAGATTAGTGGCTTTATTTTACGTTGAAGATTACGGTTATAGCGAGAATTTGGTAAGAGCGATCGCACACGGCAGTGCAAAAACAGGTGTGGCTATAGAATTAGTAGATATTAATAGTGCCGAGCCTCAAGAAGTCCGAGAATTAGTTGCTCAAGCCGCTGGTTTAGTGATTGGAATGCCTCCTCAATCTTCGATTATAGCTCAAGCAGCTTTAAACACCATCTTGGCTGCTGTTCACAATAAGCAAGCAATTGGCTTACTAGAGTCGGGAGGAGAAGAGGATGAACCCATTTACCCCTTACGCAATAAGTTTCAAGAACTGGGATTAACTGAAGCTTTTCCCCCGATCTTAGTTAAGGAAATTCCCACCAAACTCACAGAACAACTTTGTGATGAAGCGGGGACAGATCTGGGACAATGGTTAAACCGCGATCGCACAATTAAACAAATCAAATCTATCAATAGCGAATTAGAAAAATCCTTGGGGCGGATTAGCACAGGACTGTATATTATCACCGCCAAAAAAGGAGAGGTTCAAAGTGCAATGCTGGCTTCTTGGGTGACACAAGCGAGCCTTAATCCCTTAGGAGTAGCGATCGCAGTCGCCAAAGACAGAGCAATTGAATCATTAATGCACGTTGGCGATCGCTTTGTGTTAAACGTCCTAGAAGAAGGCAAATATCAAGGATTAATGAAACATTTCCTCAAGCGTTTTGCTCCTGGTGCAGATCGCTTTGCTGGAGTAAAAACATATCCTGCTGCTACTAATGAATCTCCGATTTTAGCTGAAGCTCTGGCTTATATCGAATGCGAAATCACTAGCCGCATGGACTGTGGAGATCATTGGGTGATTTATAGCACCGTCAAAACTGGACGAGTTGCCCAAGTAAATGCGCTCACCGCCGTTCATCACCGCAAAGTTGGCAATCATTACTAATCATTACTAAATAGGGCAATGGGGCATTGGTTATTCCCGTTGTCCCCTTGTCCCGTTATCCCCCTGCTCCTCTGCTCCCTAATCCCTAGTCACCAATGCATCAGCCAGTTGAAAATACCCCAGTTAGTATGTACGAAATCAACCGGGGGCGTGTCGTGCGAACCTTGGAATTTATTCAAGATGTGATTGTGATTTGTTTGTGTATCGGTTTATTTAGCTTCATGGTGCTTCAGGTGAGAGATATGTTTCTCTCCTTACTTCCGCCTCTAGATTTTAATGCTGTTACCGCTGATATTCTCTTTTTACTGATCTTAGTTGAGTTATTCCGACTGCTGATTATTTACCTACAGGAACATCGAGTATCTATTGGAGTCGCTGTGGAAGTTTCCATCGTTTCCGCCTTGCGAGAAGTCATTGTTAAAGGTGTTCTAGAAACAAGTTGGACTCAAGTTTTAGCAACTTGTGCCTTTTTATTAGTGCTGGGAGTACTACTGATCCTCCGAGTTTGGCTACCCCCGACCTTTGATGGTATTAATCCAGAACAAGCAATATCTAAACGCTATAAGAGTCGAGTCAAATCGGAATTAATAGAAGCCAATGGGCAATTAGGGGCTAGGGATTAGGGAGCAGGGGAAGCAGGATGAAGAAAATAAGAACCAATTCCCAATTCCCAATGACGGCAGGCAGTTGCTCCACTTGAAGAGCAGCGCCTTGCGCGGGTTCCCAAGGCAGCTTTTGGGGGGAAACTTCCTCCCAAAACGTGCCGCCGCGTTGTGGCGACTGCGGGGAAGACCCCAGAGGCTCGCGGACTCGCGCTTCGCTGTGCTATCGCGCAGCGTCTCCCCTTCTCCCTTTGGGAGAGGCTAACGCCTGCCGTAGGATGCCCGAAGGGCTGTAGGGAGAAGACCGCATGCCTCCCCAATGCCCAATGTCCACATAAAGAGAGGTTACTATGTCTGCTAATACTGTAACTACCAACCGTAAAAGAGATGTGCAGGTTGCTGAAATTAGTAAAGATACGCTAATTCTGCGATCGCGGACTTGGGAACGACTAAAATTCGAGGTTGAGTATTCCCGTCAACGGGGAACTACAGCAAATTCTTATCTCATCCAAGCTGATAAAAAAGCCTTAATTGACCCCCCTGGCGAATCTTTTACCGAAATTTACCTCCAGGAACTAGGGCAACATCTAGATTTCACCACCCTAGATTACATTGTTCTCGGTCATGTCAACCCGAACCGCAGAGCGACTCTGCAAGTATTGCTCTCTCAAGCTCCTCAAGTTACCTTAATTTGTTCTCGTCCTGCGGCTAATGCGCTCAAAACCGCTTTTCCTGAGTGGGAGTCACGCATTCAATCTGTGCGCTCAGAAGATACCCTGGATTTAGGACAGGGACATCATCTCACATTTGTGAGCGTACCAACTCCCCGCTGGGCAGATGGACTTTGTACTTATGATTCCGCTACAAAGATTCTTTATACAGATAAATTCTTTGGCGCTCATATTTGCGAAGATACCCTATTTGATGAAGATTGGAAAAGTTTAGACGCGGAACGCCGTTACTATTTTGACTGTCTCCATGCGCCCCAAGCCAAACAAGTCGAAGTTGCTCTAGAAAAATTTTCTGTTTTCCCAGCCAAATTTTACGCCCCTGGTCATGGCCCAGTTGTGCGTTACAGCCTCAGCCGATTTACTTATGATTACCGTCAATGGTGTCAAGGGCAAAAATCTCAAGAGTTAAGTGTTGCTTTGCTTTATGCTTCTGCTTATGGAAATACAGCAGTTTTGGCTAATGCGATCGCGCAAGGTTTAATTGAAAATGGAGTCAATGTCGAATCGATCAACTGTGAACTAGCAGATACTGCCGAGATTACCCGCATTGTAGAAGCTTGCGATGGATTGATTATTGGCTCACCCACTTTAGGTGGCCATGCACCCACTCAAATTCAAACTGCTTTAGGAATCATTATTTCCACAGCAGCTAAAACCAAATTAGCAGGAGTGTTTGGTTCCTACGGCTGGAGTGGAGAAGCAATTGATTTACTAGAAAGCAAGCTCAAAGATGCCAATTATCGTTTAGGCTTTGAATCAATTCGAGTCCGTTTCACTCCTACTCATGAAATTCTCCAACAATGTCAACAAGCTGGTGCAGAATTTGCCCAAAACTTGAAGAAAACCAAGAAACTGCGGACTCCTCGCCAAGTTGTCACAGAAACCCATGTCGATCGTACCGAACAAGCAGTAGGGCGGATCATTGGTTCCTTGTGTGTAGTAACAACTCGTGATCAAGACACCCACAAAGGCGTTTTAACTTCTTGGGTATCTCAAGCAACCTTTAACCCTCCAGGAATCATGATTGCGATCGCTGATGAACAAAATGCAGACTTAATGTGTCATCCAGGCGATCAATTTGTACTGAATATCCTCAAAGAAGGCAAAAATGTCCGCCGCTATTTTCCTCGTCAAAGCACTTTAGGAGATAATCCATTTATTAATCTTGCTACTAAAACCGCTGTTAATGGTTGTCTCATTCTCACCGAGGCATTATCCTATTTAGAATGCACAGTCCAAAATCAAATCAAATGCGGTGACAGATGGTTAATTTATGCCGAAGTAGATAACGGTGAAGTTCTAGAAAATGAAGGCTTAGCAGCCCTCGAATACCGTAAATCTGGCAGCTATTATTAATTGGGCATGGGGCATTGGTAATTACCCATCTCCTCATTTCCCTCATTTTTCGCAGTTTTTTAACCAAATTATCAATACCAAGTTGCCATGTCTACATTCGTTGCTGTTGATCAAATTGAAAAAGTTTTTAACTTAACAGGTGGCGGTCAATATATCGCCCTCAAAGGAATTGATCTGCAAATTAAAAAAGGAGAATTTGTTTCACTAATTGGTCACTCTGGTTGCGGCAAATCTACTCTATTAAATATGATTGCAGGTTTAGATCTGCCCACAGAAGGTATTGTAACTCTAGAAGGACAAAGAATCAGCAAACCTGGCCCAGATAGGATGGTGGTGTTCCAAAATTATTCGCTATTGCCTTGGCGGACAGTCAGAGAAAATATTGCCCTGGCTGTAGACTCAGTAATGAAAGGTTTACCTGCTGCTGAACGTAAAGCCATTATCGATAAACATATAGATATGGTAGGTTTGCGTCCCCATGCTGACAAACAGCCGGGAATGTTATCAGGTGGACAAAAACAGCGAGTTGCGATCGCCCGCGCTTTAGCGATTCGTCCCAAGTTACTATTATTAGATGAACCATTTGGGGCGTTGGATGCACTCACACGCGGCAATTTGCAAGAACAACTCATGCAAATCTGTGAAGAAAACGAAGTTACCGCCGTCATGGTTACACACGATGTAGATGAAGCGGTGCTGTTATCTGACAGAATCGTCATGCTAACCAACGGCCCCGAATCTAAAATTGGCGACATTCTAGAAGTCGATATTCCCAGACCCCGTAAGCGCATGGAAGTTGTAGAACATCCCAGCTACTACAGCTTGCGGAGTGAGATGATTTACTTTCTCAACCAGCAAAAACGCATTAAGAAAATTCGGGCGCGGAAAACTGCCGATATTGCCCGTCACGGCTTAGAAAAAGTTAACTTAGAAATTGCCTTTTTACCCCTTACCGCCTGCGCCCCTCTCGCCATTGCTAAAGAAAAAGGCTTTTTTAGCAAGCATGGTTTAGATGAAGTTAACTTAGTACGAGAGAGCAGCTGGCGGGGTATAGAAGATGGCATCACTGGCGGTTATTTAGATGCTGCTCAAATGCCTTCCGGGATGCCGATGTGGTTAACTTTGGGGGGACACAACAACCAACCCTTACCAGTTGTCACCGCCCTCACCATGACTCGCAACGGTAACGCCATCACCTTAGCAAAGCGCTTCTATGACCAAGGCGTACAAACATTATCAGACTTCAAAAACTATCTGCTACGTACCCGCGAACAAAGGCACACAATGGGGGTAGTGCATCCCGCATCCATGCACAATTTACTACTGCGTTACTGGCTAGCCGCCGGAGGGATTGACCCCGATGACGATGTGGACATGAAGACCATTCCCCCAGCGCAGATGGTAGCCGACTTGCAAAATGGTAGCATTGATGGTTACTGTGTCGGTGAACCGTGGAACTACCGCGCCGCCGTTGAAGGTGTTGGTTTTACCATCGCTACCGACTTAGAGGTTTGGCTGGGACACCCTGGTAAAGTTCTCGGTGTGCGTGAAGATTGGGCAGAAAGTTATCCTAATACCCACATTGCCTTAACCAAAGCATTGTTAGAAGCTTGCCAATACTGTGCAAATCTCGAAAATCTCCAAGAAATCCGGGAAATTTTAGCGGGGCGAGAATATGTCAGCACTGATGTAGAATACATCCAACTCGAAGATCCCGATAGCTTGGTTTGTGACTTAGACCATCCACTGCGGGATTACGCCCATCACCAATTTTATTCTGAGTCTGCCATCAACCGCCCCAGCCGCACCGAACAAATTTGGATCATGAGTCAATTGGCGCGTTGGGGTGACACTCCCTTCCCTAGAAACTGGGTAGAAGTTGTCGAAAGAGTGAGTCAAGTACGTGTTTTCAGCACCGCCGCCCGCGAACTAGGTTTAGATATCAGCTACACTCGCCAACCCATTCAGTTGTTTGATGGTACACCCTTTAATGCCGATGACCCCATCGCCTATCTCAACAGCTTGCAGATTAAACGTGATTTTTCAATTGCCGAAGTCATCTTAGATTCACCCAGAAGAAAAGTTGCGTAGAGAGAATTTAAAATTCGGCGTTGCTGAATCACAGTATGAAAATCTCACGCAAAGGTAGATTTTCATACTTCATCTTTCACCCTTCATAATTTCTACACTCACCATGCAAAACCGCAACTCAACAATTACCGACATCGCCAGAAAACCACTAGCAGCTGTAACCAACAGCCCCAGACCTTTCCTAGAAATTAGAGACGTTACCAAAGTCTACCCCACAAAAAAAGGCCCCTTTACTGTACTCGACGGCGTTAACCTCAACGTAGAACAGGGCGAGTTTCTTTGCGTCATCGGTCACTCTGGCTGTGGCAAATCGACTTTGTTAAACATGGTATCTGGTTTCAATTTTCCCACCTCCGGGCAAGTGTTACTCGAAGGACAACACATCACCAAACCAGGCCCAGATAGGATGGTTGTCTTTCAAAACTATGCCCTGCTTCCTTGGCGGACAGCTTTTGATAATATTTACTTAGCTGTTAACGCCGTTTACCCCAATAAAATGCAAGCGGAGAAAAGGTCGATTGTCCGCGAACATTTGGCAATGGTAGGACTAGCTGACGCGATGGAAAAGAAACCAATGCAAATGTCCGGCGGTATGAGACAGCGAGTTTCCATCGCCCGTGCGTTGGCGATTCGTCCCAAAGTCTTAATTTTAGATGAACCTTTTGGGGCGTTGGATGCGATTACCAGAGAAGAATTGCAAGAAGAACTGCTAAAAATTTGGAACGACAACCGCTGTACAGTGCTGATGATTACCCACGACATCGACGAGGCGCTATTTTTAGCCGACAAATTGGTAATGATGACCAACGGCCCCCACGCCAAAATCGGCGAAGTCATGGAAATTCCCTTTTCCCGTCCACGCGATCGCGCCCGTATCATGGAAGACCCACAATATTACAAACTGCGTAACTATGCTTTGGACTTCCTCTTTAACCGCTTTGCCCACGATGATGTAGGCTAATTGGGCATGGGGCATAGAGCATGGTGAGACAGCGCTGCGTTCGCGTAGCGTCTCGTAGAGAACAGAAGTGCCT
>JAYGHB010000181.1:0-8044 GCA_034931985.1 Halotia wernerae UHCC 0503 | reverse complement strand
ATTCATAGCGTTTCTACAGGTGTTGAACCCTCGTAAATTGGCAGAGGTATTGATTTAATGGTGACATTGTTTACTGGAGTAAAAGAGAATCCAAACACTACGATGGGATAACAGCCAAAGTTTTAATCAAGCAAGACCATAAGTGTGGGTATTGCGGTCTTCGGTTCATAGACGGTGAAGATATACATCTCCATCACATTGATGGCAACCACAATAACTGGAAATCCCAAAATATGATGGCAGTACATCAATCCTGTCACCAATATATCCACATGAGCAAAAGGGATACTTAAGATTGTCGGGAGCCGGATACACGGAAACGGGTATGTCCGGTTCTAAATGGGAGGGGCGGGAGATAATACTCCCCCTCGACCTAACTCAATACCTTATAGTCTGGCTGCATCGGTGAAACAGCAGTATCCTTTTCAAATTTCTGGAGGTATGGCACGGCGGGTATTAGTTGCTACAGCCGCCATCGGATGCGCTCAGTTGTTAATTGCGGATGAACCGACTCCGGGATTGCACCCAGAGGTTGTTGTAGAGACGTTGAATCATCTGCGTGAACTTGCTGATGACGGTAAAGGAGTGATGCTGATTACTCATGACTTAGAAGCAGCATTACAAGTGGCAGATAAGGTGGCTGTGTTTTATGCGGGGACAACGCTGGAAGTGGCAAAGGCTGATGATTTTACATCTGGAAATCTGCGTCATCCTTATACTCAAGCCTTGTGGCGATCGCTTCCTCAAAATGAGTTTATCCCTGTTCCCGGTAGCCAACCCAGCCCACAAGCTTTGCCTGTTGGTTGTCTATTTGGCGATCGCTGTTCCTTAGTAACAGAAGCTTGCAGGGAAACCCGTCCCCAGTTTCGTATAGTACGGGGCGCTCCCGTAAGGTGTATTCATGCTGAAAACTGAACATTTATCTTTTCGTTACCGCTCCCAGCAACCCTGGATTGTGCATGACTTGAATTTGGAATTGGAAAGGGGTGAAGTTGTGGGCTTGACTGGGCCGAGTGGTTTGGGTAAAACCACGATTGGTAAGCTCCTAGCCGGATATTTGCAGCCAACTCAAGGAAAGGTGACATGTAATGGTCAGCCCTTACCTAGCTCTTGTTATTGCCCTGTACAGCTGATTTTTCAAAACCCTGAACTAGCTGTCAATCCTCGCTGGCGAATTAGCAAAATTCTCGCAGAAGGGCGGACTGCCTCAGTTGATTTGCTTGCTTCTTTGGATATTCAGCAGAATTGGCTAAGTCGCTATCCTCATGAACTCAGTGGGGGTGAATTGCAACGGATTGCTGTCGCGCGATCACTTAATTTCTCCACACGCTACTTGATTGCAGACGAAATGACAACAATGCTAGATGCTAACACTCAAGCTCTAATTTGGCAGGTGGTGATGAAATATGCCAGAGAACATGAGGTGGGAATTTTAGTCATTAGTCATGAAGCAACTTTACTCCAACGTCTTTGCACTCACATCATTGATTTGAGTAAACTAATTTATCAAATTAAATGAGGATATATGAAAGTGATTTAATTTCTTCATTTATGGGATAAATTTATATTCAAAATAGCAGCGATTGCTCTAGTAAAATTAAATTTTAATCTTTTGGTGCGCCAACGCGTAAAATACCATTAAGTAGGTAGGCACAAATAAATCTAACTATGTAACGAAATATAAAATGCTCGAAACCTGTGGAATTGTTTCGTTTCACTTGCAATAACTTAGTTATAAATTTTCCCACCTGCCTACTTAGAATCAAACTGGATTAATATAAGTTTCATTTACCAAGGCAACAAGCCGAGGGTTTTTTGGAATCACTACAGTATTGTTACATTATTTCTTAGTCGAATTATGGCGTGGTTTCCAACTCTAGAACACTCAGCACTTTCTCCTCCAAGTCCGTCAAATAAGCCCGCTTCAGCTTCCCCAAAGACTCCAAAAACTTCTGCACCGACTCTTCCAGCCCACTGGAATAAACTCGGTTAATGCGATCACATATTCCTTGCATATTTTCACAGCCCTGCGGTAGATAGTCGTAAGATTTCAAGTGCTTCAGCCCAACCGTAAGTTTTCCATTCCAGATTTTCACAGTACAACTAAACTCATTTACTTGGCTAACAATAGCCCAACAACCGCTTTTGCCTCTCAGTTCGGGATTGTCTTTTGCAAGGATTTGGCACACTTCGCCGATTTGGTAGGTGTTCGGTACTCTGGTTCTCTCTATTATGCGCTGCACTACATCTTTGACGATTCTACCAGTAGGCACTTTACCGCCAGCTTTTTCCACCGCTTGCCGCCACACTTCCTGCTGCTCCTGGGGTTCAAGTTTGGTCATGGGTCGAACTTGCCCCTCTGCTGTCGGCAGAATGTCCACAATTTGTGGACATTTGTGCAGGTTGTCCACAACAGTAGCCGCATCAATTATTTGATAGGAGCGAGAACGGTTGTATCCAAACCTATCTTTACAATACTCCTCAAACGTGAGATGCGTAGAGCGATAAAGCCGTCTGTCTCTTAATTCCGTCAGCGCTTTCCCTGCCACAAAAAAGGCCCGTTCTACCTTGCGCTCCAAGTGCAGGCGATCGCTTTGTTCTTCCTCTGTTAGCTCAGGGACTTCAATAGCAGACACATCAATGGTTACTGAACCTGGATCTTCTTGAAGGGAGATATCATTTGTGGAGTTAGCTGCTGAAGTTGAACTGGTAGATGGAGCAGAGGTGGATTTATTGCGTCTAGAAGGTGGTTTAGGCATTGATTCCACCTTTCTAGTTCAATAAGATTTTCTTAGAATTAATTGCAACGTAATTTTTAGATGTAACTGATAACTGCTTAGGCGTAGCCCAACCCAGGTATTGCTTCACAAAGAAGACTAAAGGTAGAACTAAAAGATTGATACTAAGGGGATCAACCATCGAAACGCACCCCTAAATCTAATCCTAAGGCTTGTTCAATACCGCGCAGAGTTTCTTCAGAAATCCACTGCCTTTTTTCTTGCTCTATTTGATACCAGTAAGCAGTAGAAATTCCTGCTGAGGTTGCTAAAACCTGCACTGATCTTCCATCTTTTTCTCTTGCCTCCTTAATTTTTTGAGATAAATCTGGGATTGTAACTTTTATCTGTCTAACAACATCCATCAACATTGGTTTACACGTCTCCATAATTCTAAACTTGTTTTGTATTCAATAAGTATACACCAGTTGACAACTAGTATATATAACAGTAGTATAAAGTATAGAAACAAAGAAAGCGCCCCAGACTGGTAATCGAAGCGCTTCCTGTCCCGTTAGGAACTGATTTATTATGACCCATAACATCTATAGCCAACAACAGCTGCAACAGAAATCCCTAGACCAACTCAGGCAGATCTACAGCGAAATCGGCTGCACAGCGTATGTAATGGACAGACGATGCAAAGATGCTTGGATGAATGGAATCTCCCGATACCAAGCAAGCATTCTTGAGAAAATCGCCCCTGCTTCTCCCAACGAACAAGCCACAGCACAAGCCGAACTCGATCATTACATCGCAACTCAAGCCCAGAAAATCGCTCCAGAAGAACTCAGAACAGTCGAAATATCCTTCTACGATCACGAATACTACTGCGGCACACAACTGATTGCCGCCATCAGCTACGAAGATGACCTAACCCAACCTTGGGTAGTCACGGTGAATGGTGCGGAAATCCATCGCGCAGCTACCCCTATGCTTTGCGATCGCTACATTCGCATACATCACAAGGATGGCTCATTACCAGTATCAGTAGTACAGAACACTACAGTTACTACAACAGGTAATGAAATCATGTCCCAAATCGCTAACGAGTGCGAGAAATTTGAACTCGACATCATGGAAGACGGTATTTATCGCAATGACCAGAAATTAGGCGAAGTGGGATACAGCAATAGTAAGTGGTGGTTTATCCGTGCTGAAGACGAAACCCAACAGCGCACACCCTGTGATTCTGCATTAGATGCGGTGTGGTGGTTGTCGATGGTGGACGTATCACTGGCTACTGAAGGTGCTGACGAATACTTGCAATACCGCCCATTGGAGCAGATGACTGGTGATGAACTGCAACGGCTGCTGGAGTCTGAAGCAGTAGCGGTATAGGGAAAGGGTGGGCTTTGATGCCCACTGCCTCGTTCCGAATAGCGTACCTGTTCCAAATATAACTATCTGCATTGGGACAAGCCTCAGTAATTTTGTCCCAAAGTTCTACCAATTTCCTCATTCACCAATCACATCTATGCAACCCATAATCAGCATTCCTTCCGGTTGGAATTATCCTCGTTTTACCTTTGGACAGCTTACAACAAAAGGCATCATCGTTGGCTTAACTTACTACCAAAAAGGTACTTTCCTTGCTGAAGAATTTGGCGAAGGATGGCGTTATACAGTTTCATCTAATAAACACAGTGAAGAAGTAAACCATTATTTGGAAGATGAGATTATCCTGTTATCCCCCAAAGAATTACAAGCACAAATTAAAGCGGAGATTGACAGTCATCAAAATCAAATAAAGACCCTTGTTAAACAGCTATCAATAGTAGCAAGGGGTGAGAAAGATGCCCAAGCCTGTTGATAACTATACAGAGCGCACCTCATACAGGCTGCTGCACTCACTCCTTCGCTGTGGTGGTTCTACTCCCCTACACCAAATACAGTTTTCACAAACAGTCATTCAATACTCATTGGATCGAAAGCTAGTACAAGTACAGAATACTGGTCACGGGTTTTTGCTGTCAGTCATCAAGAACAACGATCTTTAGGAGTAATTAATCATGTCTCTTCCCAATTTAGACACATTAGTCGATACGGCAAAGTTCATCCTTAGCGAAATTGCCAAGCATCCTGATTTTGTAACGCTTGAATATTACCCTGACTTAACAGTTGGTGATGCCCAAACTGCACTTTCTTATCTGAAGCAAGAGCTAGAGGATAATCAACAGCCTTCGATTGCGCCAAAAACTTCGGTTTAAAAAAGAGTGATCGCCTGAAGAGTGCTTTTATTCAGGCGATTGCCTATGGCTTAAAGCTACATTTCGCTAGAGAAATTTCATTATTGCACACGCCATTGCAGCAAAAGACAAGACATACAAAAGCACTCAACTAATACAAAACAATCATGGAAACAATCAAAATCAACAACAGCGTCTTTCTTATTCCTCCGTCACAACCCAAGCTACAAGCTAACTGCGCTAAGGAGTACGGGCAATTTCTTCTCGATTGTCCTCCCAAACTCACCATTTTAGAAGCACAAGCCGGAGGTTATCTCAAAGGCAATAAAGCTGACTTTGCGATCGCAATCTCGCGCCCTGACCGCGTATTTACCATCAATGAAAACTTTAGTAACGAACCATTCACCGAGTTATGGGTGATTCCTGTAGCCGGGGAACTCAAAGATCAATTTAAGGGGCCAGCTTCGATGCTGCTTTGCTTTTTGATGCACCGCCGCAGTAAAGATTCATTCGCTAGTCTCTACAACCATTTTGCCCATCGCGCTTTTCAGCAATGGTGCGAACAGGGAATGCCAGGAGATCCGAAACAATTTTGCTATGAAGCGATCGCTAGTGTATTACGAAACTACATCTTCTGCGCTGAGTTTCAAAAAGTTGATGGAATCAAAGGCACGTACTGGTTTATTCAGTGGAGCTACCGTAATCCCCAATCTGATTTTGACAAGGATGCATTGGAAGTGGCCGAGTTAATTCGTAGCGGTGCAGAATCTGGAGCAACACTGCACTGGGTAACAAATGAAACTTATGAACGCTGGGCAGATAACGCAAATAAGGCTACACCAGCATTGCTCCCAGTTTCGGAAGCAGAAGCGAGGGCATCACTGCAACCAGATAATCAACAAGTTCTGTCACAGGGTAAGAGGCGATGAAAAGGAGTCAGAAATCAGGAGTCAGGAGTCAGAATACTTCATGTCTAAAGTGTGAGGTTTCAATCAAGAGAACTCTTCTTTATCTCTACGATTTATCCAAAAGTCGCACAGAATTCAGAATTGAATTCTATGTGACTGGCGGATGAATAAATGGGTATAAGACCCCCACCAAATTTTTAATTTGGTGGTCTGCAATGAGTGGCGGGTCTGAATCCCCAATTCATTGATTCTGACTCCTGAATTCTGGCTTCTGAATTCTTCAACAATTAAAAAACGACACATGAAAATTGGTACTGTCTCAATTAGTTATTCCAGAAAGTTCAATTTGGGCAATTATGAATCAATCGAATTAAGTTGCTCACTTTGGGCGCAGGTTGAAGATGAAGAAGATGCAGATGGTGTAGTTCAATTCCTCTACTACCAAGCAAAAGCAGCAGTAAAAGAGGCAGCAATGCCAGTAATTAAAGCTAACGAGTTTCAGATTGCAAAAGCCAGATCTCAAAAGAAGGTGACAACTGATTTTGAGGAAGTAGTAACGGAGGATTTATGAAACAACTAACAGGTTTTATCCCTATCGCTGCACTCCCACCATCTACTGCGGCTTCAGCTAAAAAACAACGAGATACAGGCGTTTTTCGATATTTCTGATGTGAGTTTTGAATCAGTTAGCGCTCGAATATTGGAGGTTTAAAAATGAATAAAAAATGGACTAAACCAGAGTTAGAAACTATTGAGGAGATGGCTGAAATGTATACCCTTAAACAAATAGCATATCGCTTGAAAGTTCGAGGATATCGCCGTACAACAATAGCTATTTCTAGAAAGTTGACTTCTTTGGGCTATTCAACCCGCCCATTCCTTGACAATTATACTTGTAGCGAAATAGCTAGAAATCTTTGTCTGCATTCTTCTACTGTGGCTGCATGGGTAAAACGAGGTTGGCTCAAGGCAGCCCGACGTTCTACTAAACATTACCAAGTTAAAAGTCAGGATTTAAAACGTTTCCTCAAAAATCCTCCACAGAGTATCAAGAGTCGCATTGCTGCAATAGACCCGCAAGTTATCAGATATTTGGTGGGGTAATTTATGAACTGTGCAATTACAACCCTGGAAAGATGCTGGTATCTTTCGCCGCCTTGGGGTCAAGAAATTCTACCAATTAAGTCTAATGCATTGGAACGAGTTTACTTGAGAACTACCAACACTTTTGGTTACTGCTGTGGTGTGGAGTGGAAACACGACCAATGGATTTACACAATTGTCTGTGGTTACAAAATTGTCCATGCGACAAAACATCAAATCGTTGGTACTGGTCGAATGCAAATTACCAATTTGGAAAAACCTGCTTTTGTATTGGGCGAACGAGTTATGTTTCGCTTTCACGGCAACAGCACAAAACAGCGGCTCATTCTGGGGATTCGGCTTGTTAATGAGTCTTGGCTGTACGTCGTTGAATTGGTTTCCCCGGCATTAGAAAAAACTATCAGCTTTGAGAATCGGCTGGCTCTTGTACGAGAGAAAGATTTGGTGCGAGTGAATGTTTAAGTATTCCAACACTGAAACACTTCAAACCTGATTTGTTTAACACCCTGACAAGAATTTATTGGCTTGACCGCAAAAAGTAAAAACAAGCAATTATCTGTTGATTTAGTTCAGCAATTGCTTCTACCACCATCAAACGAAAGGTATGTCATGTCTAATGTAGAAAATCTCCATCAATTAAACAACAGTAGCCCTTTTGACAGTATTCGTCATATCGATGAGCAAGGTCAAGAGTATTGGACTGCTAGAGAATTAATGCCAATGCTCGGTTATTCTCGCTGGAACGAGTTTAAGCCTGTCATTGAAAGGGCTACTTTTGCTTGTAAAAACACTGGGAACAACGTAGAGATGCACTTTTCAGGATCAACCCTGAAAAGCCAGGGGCGACCAGGACAAGATTACAAACTCTCTCGCTACGGGGGATATTTGACAGCAATGAATGGCGACCCACGTAAAAGTGAGATAGCAGCAGCACAAAGCTATTTTGTTGTGAAAACGCGGGAAGCTGAAACTCAAACTGAGTTAAAAACCATGACCCAGATCCAAATTCTTGCTGCCATCGCACAACAGATGGCCGAGCAAGAACAGCGTTTGTTGGAGCAACAAC
>JAYGHB010000180.1:0-8106 GCA_034931985.1 Halotia wernerae UHCC 0503 | reverse complement strand
GACCTCTGTGAGGGTTGGCAGCTTGCAAAAGAGACTTAACGGGAAAAGTCAGATTTCTTACTTGTTCGCTTGTATGTATACCTGTTTTACACCATGTAGCAAAATGTTCACAATTATTATCAAATAAATCGTAAGTATTTTCCCCTAATCTACTTTCAGCCCGCCAAATCACCACATCTGGTGTATCGCATTGACCATACTCTTTTATACAAACTGTCATACCAGATGCAAAATCACCCCAAGAAATGCGAGAAATCTCTCCTCGACTTTTGGTGTAGTGAATAACTGTACCATCACCACAATCAATTCCATGATGATTATAAGCACTACAATTATAGTAAACGTGATTTCCTCGCATACTTTAAATGCCTTTAATATTAAATTGAAAACTTAAATTGATGACAGCAAAATTAAAATTTTACTGTAATATTTATGACACAGGTTTCTTTTAAATATCTACAGTATTTAAACTGAGTTATATTAAATTTTATCTGTATAATAATTAATCTCGTTTAGCTTCCTAATGAGTTTTGCGCTCATTCCACTACTGTCCCATCATTCAATTTTACTGCTGTGTTCATATTTCCCTAAGCCTTTGATGTATCTGTTGTAGGGCTACAACACCATCAGCACATTCGCCAATACCGCAATCTGCCTTGCTACCAGTTGTTTTGCTTCGTTAACTGACCCGTGGCGTAGTTCGTGGATAGCTTGATGTAGTCCAGTATGGGCGTTAGTTGCACCGTTAATCGCTGTCTGTAAAGTTTGTGGGTTCATATTCTCCCAGCTTTGATGAAAGTTTAAACTCATATTTGTGAAAACCTAACTTCATATTGCAGAATTAGACAGTCTGGGGGTATGAGGAAAAAAACAACACCCAATATACAAGCGATCGCTTTCATCTAAATCCCCTGTAAAATTTCTCTCATCCAAGCTTCTTCCTGTGGCGAACGCAATATTTTTAAGGGTTGTGCATAATCAATTGCCAAGTCAAATCTAGCACGTTCGTAAACTTGATTTAGTAATCTTTGCAAGTCAACCATTGGCTCAGGTTCCCCTTCACACAAAGGCACAGGAAAAACAGGAATTGGATTTTTTAAGTCGAAAGTATATAAGTCTGCATCAGGTCTGTTGTAGCTGCGACTGACCAAAATACTATAATCTGCGGCTGTTGCTCCAAAAATAGGCATCGACTCTCCTTGCCTCAAGAGGTCGATTTCTACCAAGTTGGTTGCAGAAGCCAAAATTTTCTGTCGTTTGTTTTCATAGGCGGCTCTACCTTCTTTGGAACGTTTATTTTTGGGTGAAAGTATTTCAATTACAGCAACTACTTCTTTATTTTGAGTTGCTCGTACCTCTAAAAATCGCTCAGTTACCTGTTCCGGTATAGGAACTTTCACTTTACTGGGTTCGGTAAGTTTTGCAGCAGTCAAAGTTGTGCCAGTATCTGTAATGTTACGATTAGCAACTGCTACATCAGCGATTCCCACAAGTAAGATATCATCTATACTCTTATAAACTCGCTCTTCGATGGAAACTCGGTATTTAGGCGCAATTTGAGGAGTCAAATCATCAGCTATAGCTACAATCAAACGATTGTGAACTTGATGCCAAAGTTCTGGCTGTTCTAAATAGGGGTTCATTCCAGGAAATGGATTTCCCATTACGCTTTCCTTTAGTTATTTCTCCTCAATCAAGACTATTCTATCTGTTCTACTCTTCTAAATTTTCCGTCGTGCTTGGATGGAAACTTTTTTGTCGGGGTCGTCTAAGAACAGTCCGTCCGTTGCTTATGTATTAAGCTCTTTCCTCCATTTCTGCAATCTTTTGATATCCAAACAAGTCATTAGGAGTACATTGCAAGCTATCACAAAGTTTCGCCACCCTTTCAAACCATTCAACGCCGCTGCGATTATTTTCCCAATTCCGAACCGTGGTTTCCGTAACTCCCACTAAATCAGCTAACTGCCGTTGTGTTAAACCAACTTTTTGTCGCAGACTGGCGATTCCTTTGGATGGTTCATTTTCATTGAGTGGGGGATTCAGAGTGTTAATTAATGCTCTTTCAACTTTAAAAAGCAAATCTTCTTGCACTTCAATGTAAGAAATTCTGATTCCTGACTCTTCAATCAAACTAGATAACTTGTAATGAGATTTCCATCTTTTTCTAAGATTTTCTGACTTGCCAACATATAAAACCTTGCCTTGGCTGTTCACGACCAAGTACACACAGGGGGTTTCTGGTAATTTGGCTAGGTCTTCAATTGCCATACATGGCAGGCTTAAAACATGAAAGTTCTCTATGGTTAGCATAAAACCTTTTACGTCTAATGGTTCTAAAATAGTAAAACTATTTATGATAAACGTCAAAAATATGTTGACATCGTAAAACTATTTACGGTACATTATTAATAGAGAAAGCGCTACCGACGACCAATCTGAAGCGCTTCTCTAGTCCATTAAAGACTTTACCAATTATGACTCATAACATTTACAGCCAACAACAGCTGCAACTGAAATCCATTGCCCGTCTGAAGCAAATCTACAGCGAAATCGGCTGCACAGCGTATGTGATGGATAAACGCTGCAAAGATGCTTGGATGAATGCGATCTCCCGATACCAAGCAAGCATTCTTGAAAAAGTCGCTCCTGCTGCCCCCAACGAACAAGCCACCACCCAAGCCCAAGCGATCGCCCCAGAAGAACTAACACCCATCGAAATATCCTTTTACGATCACGAATACTACTGCGGCACACAACTAATAGCCGCCATCACCTACGAAGATGACCTAACACAACCTTGGGTAGTCATGGTGAACGGTGCGGAAATCCATCGCGCTGCTACCCCAATGATGTGCGATCGCTACATTCGCACACATTACAAGGATGGCTCATTACCAGTGTCAGTAGTACAGAACACTACAGCCACTACAACGGGTAATGAAATCATGTCCCAAATTTTCACTGAATGCGAAAAATTTGAACTCGACATCATGGACGATGGCATTTACCGCAATGACCAGAAATTGGGTGAAGTGGGATGCACTGATGGTAAGTGGTGGTTTATCCGTGCAGAAGACGAAACCCAACAGCGCATACATTGTGAGTCTGCATTAGATGCGGTGTGGTGGCTGTCGATGGTAGATGTGTCATTGGCTACTAATACGGAATCCTTTTTAGACAAACCGATCGAACAGCTAACAGGTGATGAATTGCGACATCTGCTAGAGAACGCAGAGTTAGTCGCAGCGTAAATCAGAACACAGTAAACAGGATTCAGTAGTCAGAATAATTCTGGCTTCTGACTCCTCCAATCATCCCTTCATTAACTACACAAATGCAACCCACAATATCAATTCCCCAAGGTTGGGACTATCCTCGGTTTACCTTTGGACAACTCACAAAACAAGGTGTTGTAGTCGGCTTAGTTTACTACCAAAAAGGTACTCATCTTGCTGAAGAATTTGGCGAAGGATGGCGTTACACCGTTTCACCCAATAAACACAGTGAAGAGGTAAACCATTACTTGGAAGATGAACTTACTTTGCTATCTCCAGAAGAATTACAAGCGCAAATTAAAGCTGAGATTGACAGTCATCAAAACCAAATAAAGACCCTTGTTAAACAATTATCAATAGTAACAAGAGGTAGGAAAGATGCCAAGCGTGTTAATAACTATGTGGAGCGTACCTCATACAGGCTCATGTATTCACTCCTTCGCTGTGGTGGTTATGCTCCTCTGCACCGTGTTCAGTTTTCATCAACTATTATCCAATATCTGCTGGATCAAAAACTAGTCCAGGTACAGAATACGGGTCACGGCTTTTTGTTGTCAGTCATCGAGCGTAATTGAATTTATGAGTAATGAAAGATGTCTCGTCTCAATCTGTACACATTAGTTGATGCTGCAAAATTTATCCTTAACGAGATTGCAGCGCATCCCGATTTTATAACGCTTGAGTATTACCCTGATTTGACAATCGGTGATGCCCAAACTGCACTTTCCTATCTGAAGCAAGAGCTAGAGGATAATCAACAGCCTTCTGCTTAAGGAAAAAGCGATTGCCTGAATGAGTGCCGTTTCTTCAGACAATTGCTAGTTACTTAAAGTTTCATATCGCTACAGAAACACAATTATTACACAAACGAGGGTAAAACATGGTTACTGAAATCAAATTAGGTTTATGCCAACCCCCAGAACCCATCTATTTATATGTCAAAAATGCTGAATTAGGTGGGGAATCTTACTTGTGGTATCACTACGACATCGATAAAGATAAAACCATCCCTGTACACCAAAAGGGGTTAACTGGTTATTTATCAGAACTGCGATTAACAACAAAAGAATTTAAGGGAAAAGACAACATTAAGTTAGATATTGTTGTCAGAGCAGATGAGATTTATATCATCAGAACAGGCATAGAAACTAATTTTGCTAAGACATTTCTCCTATCTGCTTCCCTTGTTCAAAACTTTGAAAATCCTTTAATCATTGCTGTTACTGCTGGTGAAGAAAATACAGTTTTCTGTCGGCTTTATAATGCAGCAACTAAAACTAGGATTTATAGAGAATGGGATCCAACTGCTGATTGGGCAACAATCATTCACGACATTCAATCACGTTTAACAGATACTTGCATACAACCAGCAGCACATCACGCCACTTGCTACAAGTCGGCAGAGCCGCCCAACGCACTGGCTCCCCTTTTTTTTAGTACCTGTCTTAACCAGTCAGGACTTAATTTTACGGAGCGTTCTTGTTCTAATTTTTGAGCTAACTGAACACTGTTATATGTACGTGGCTCAAGCTCCAAACATTCTTCTAAGAAAACCATGTCAGTTTCTACCCATCTTGATTTTCCTCCCCGCCCTGGTTTCTCCCAAAGCCCCTCTAAGCCTAACTTCTCCCATCTGTGCAACACTTCTCTCACTGTTTGGGCAGTCCAGTTAAAATGTGCTGCTATCTTCTCTACATACCAACCATGTGCGCTCAATCTAATCACTTCGGCTCTGTCTTTCACCTTCTGAGGTGCATCTGCCATTCTCAGGTTCAAAAGAGTTTTATCTTGCTCTCTAGTCAGAAATACCCTTAAACGACTGCCCATATCGCTGTTACCTTTGTAGACACTTTGTACGTATTTACTTATCTTTACATAGTTTGGTTTTTTCACCTCGTTCTACTTACCGTTCTAGAATGAAACACAGATTGAGTTTTGCTATCGCATGACTTAAGGTGCGCTCAAAGTTTTTGACTAGGCTCTTATAGCACACAAGGCGATGTAGCCCAAGTCTTGTTGGTGTTGAGTCAAGACTTGCCGCATCTTGATGATGCGATCGCGGATCATAGGCTGAGTGAGAACATTCCAGATTATCTGAACTGTATTGGCTACTCCTTCGTCTTGCAGCACCTGAGCCGGATCGAGCAATCTCATTGCGCCGGTTTGCCGTTGCGTTACTGCTAGTCCCGCCTGATTGAAAGTATTGATCCAGTCTGGTTCTGTCAATGGCGTAGCATTCACGCGCATTGCTTGCGTCAGATTTTGGCGAAGCAATTCTAAATCGTCACGCGCTAGCAGTTCATGGCTGAGAAATTTGCCGCCGACTTCAAGCCGATCGCGCACACCTGCCAGAATTTTGGCTTTGCCAGCAGACGTTTGCATGGACAGAATGGCTTCTGCTAACACATAGTCAAACGATGCAGAAATAGTTTCTAGCTGAAAAATGTTGCCTTGGATAAACTTAACCTGATGCTCTAAGCCAGCTGATCGCGCGTTGGCTTGAGCGATCGCTACTCGATGAGGATCTTTTTCAATCCCAACAACCTGGACATTGTAGCGTTTTGCCAGAGCGATCGCACTATTTCCTAACCCAGAAGCAAGTTCCAGAACAGTCTCACCAGGCTGGAAATTCGCCCATTCAAAGAGCTGTTCGGTAGCAGCGCGTCCACCTGGACGAAGAACCGTTTTACCCGCAGCAGCCAGAACAACATGACCCGGTGCTGTAGTAAGATTGAGAGCAGTTTGTGTCATGGTGAAGATTCCTAATGAAGAATATGTAGCCATTAAATACAGGCTTGAATTATGATTTTTTTATGCTGCTGTGATCATGGCTTTTACTTCCGAAAAGACAGGTACTTTTGCCCTACAATGAGGGCAAAACCAGCAAATTTCATGGTGCTGAATCTGCCGTAATAATCGATGAGAACAATAAGGACAATCGTGCATTATCTTTTGCCTCGTAATGGATTATGGAAAAACAATTTTAGGATTAGCTGCATATCCCAAATAAAGATAGGCAGCAGATCGCAGCACAATTTCGGAGTAAAGAATCTTTTGGATATCTAAAGAAGGCACACGTTTTGCTGTAAAGTTATAAGCCGCGATTTCTCCTTTCAAGCTGAAGTCGGTATTTGTCAAGTAGTGGTCATAATCGTGCATTCCCTGAAAAATAAATCCATAGATTGGATTGGGATAAAGGGAGGAATCGTAACTGTCCGCAGATACCCAAAGATGACTTTGCTCAATCTCGGCAAACATCGCTTCGGCGTTTTCGTACCGCATATAATCTGAAAATTGTAGATTCAAAGGCAGTTGATGGAACTCATCCATCAGCCATTCGCAGAGCTGGGCGATAGTTTGATCAGAAATTCGGGCTGGCTTGCCTTCCAGATAGAGTTTGGCGAGCGTTTCTACTTGAGATGAGGTTGTCTTTACTTTTGTAAGAGTCATATTACTACCCTCGTTCCCTTGATTACCTTTACTATGACAGTTTCCATCAACAACTTCTTTGATCTACCTCATAGTTGAAAAAGAGGCTCCTAGTGGTCAATACCTTCGCCAATTTACGAGGGTGAGATGATGATGCTTTAACCATTAACTCCCATTTCTTTGAGGGTTGGCAAAAACAATCAGTCCTAAAAATTCCTTTAAGGTTTCCTACAAGGGTTTTTTAACGTATTGACAGCAGGATAAGGGTTTCAGATGAAAAACCACCTTTTCATCGAAACGCTTATGTATGCTTAATTTTGCCACTTTTGCCAAAATTTATCTAGGCTCTTATTTTGGCAAAGGTATTGAGTGGTCTGTCCCATTAATTTTGAGGGGCTGCGAGATCCCCGACTTCTTCAAGAAGTTGGGGATCTAACCACCATAAGCTATCAGAATTAATGCGATGAAATACTAAACTTGTTGAACATGAGGAGTCAAAATCTCGGCTGGGTAGTCTGTACCGCTTAACATTAATTCAGTCACGACTGTATATGCCTCGCCCCAAGCCTTTTCAGTCGTAGGTGTCCACGCACTATCTAAATAAGTCGAAAGTGTTTTTAACAACGTACTGCCCACCATCGGGTAATGTTCAGGCAGCACTCCATACTGAACATGGCGAGTTCCTAAACTCTGAAGTGCGTTAGACAAGACGTTAGGGTGGCGAAGATTTTCTACAACCAGGACAAGTGATTTGAAAAGTTGCTTGGCTTGCTTTCCCATGTGAGTATTAGCAAACAGTGGCTTGACCTCTGGATAGTCCGCAAATAAAGCTTTATAGAAGTGAGCCATAAACTCGGTTTCCTGGGCTTTAATCTGCAAAAAACTGGATTCCAACAATTCAATGTTTAAAGACATATATTCAGTTCCTCTTGTTTACTGTTTATAGTTTGCCAAACCCTCGTCAATCTATCTATGAGCTAGCTCACAAAAGCGATTAAACACAGAGAATAAGTTAGAAAAAGTCAAGACTGAACGATCCTTTTCAGTAGTGTTTTTATAGTTTTCTCTATGGAGGAAGTTTTATAAGAGTTTATACTTGAGATATGGCTATTACAGCACGGCATAAATAAACGTATATTTTATTTCAGATTACCGCCTCAATGTCAGATACTTATACTAAAATAGACATAACTTCCCTACATTTAAAAATGCAACTTTATGCAGATAGAGCAAGTAGAAAAAGAGACAGCTACTATTCGTTTGAGTAAAGAAGAACTGGTGATTATAAACAATGCCTTAAATGAGGTATGCAACGGATTAGAACTGAACGAGTTTTCGACTCGAATAGACATATCCGAAAACTATCAAAGCTTTACTGTGGCTAGCTTATAGGATGCAA
>JAYGHB010000179.1:0-8341 GCA_034931985.1 Halotia wernerae UHCC 0503 | reverse complement strand
TTCCTAGATGGCGTACTGGTGCTGGCTACTGGAAAGTTTGAGAAACACTCACCCGCTAATTATTTAACCTGGACACTACCCCATCGCTTTGATAATCCCTCTCTTCGAGATTGGCCAACAATTCGCGGTTGGTTCCAGGAAGTAACGGAGGGCGACTCCCAAAAAATACAAACCCTCATCTGTTTTGCAGCTGCCACACTCAGAGGTATGTCTCATCTCCAAAAAATTCTTTACCTCTGGGGCAATGGCGGCAATGGTAAAGGCATTTACTCGGATATACTTCAGGCGTTAGTCGGCTCAGAGAATACTTGGAGTGGCAAAATTGAAAACTTGGATAATCCTAATTTCCTGGTAGACATCAACAACAAACGCTCAGTCATTTTTGAGGATCAAGATAAGGTCAATGGGGGTTTGCAAACTTTCAAAACCCTCACGGGGGGAGGAAGCACCAAAGCCAAGGAAGTTTATAAAAAAGCTTGTGATGTCAGACTTGCTGCCACAGTCTTAATTACTTCCAATTATGCGGCGCTCCAAGGCTCTGGGGTCGGCAGATGGCTCAAAAGGCGGTTGATTGTAGTAAACATGAATTACTGTCCACCAATTGTAGATACTCACCTCAGAGAGAAGCTCTACCCAGAGATGGGAGCCTTCACCCAGTACCTACTTACCATTCCAGAGAGTGAAATAATTAACACTCTCAATGGAAAAAACTCTACTGGCTATGATCTCGCTTACTGGGAAATGGCACAAATGACTGACTCCATCGCGGCTTGGGTGGAACGGCATATCGTGCGAGATTTATCAGGAGTTGTCAAAGTTGGCTCTAACAAAAACGAATGGCAAAGTAGCAGCTACCGCCCCGAAATCAGCACACTGTTTGGCTCCTACCATCACTACTGCCAAAATTCCGGGCAACAGGGCAAGAGCTTACCCAATTTCACCCCAGACTTACTGCAAGTCTTAAATCATGTGCTGGGATGGTCTGATGTTAAGCAAGAAAAAACCAGAACTGGCAGTCATTTTTACGGTATCCGGTTAAGAGGCGCTTTCGATGAAGCTCCGTTCCCTTCCGAATCTTCAATCACTTCCAATCAGGCTGGTGATGGAGGAGTGACGGACATGGTGATGGATGCGGTGATGGACTCAAACCCTTGCTGTGACGGAGGTGACGGACATTTACATAAAAACCTTTTTTCAAACGAGGTGAATAATCATCCATCTAATTTTTTGAAGAGTGAAGATGCTGAGGATGAGAAAACGGATTATGTAGAAAGTTTGGACAAAACTCCATCACCTCCGTCACCTCCATCACCTGAGATAGCTCAAACCCATATACCACAAGCACTACCATCTATCGAGCCAAACCCTAACCAATCCGTCACCAACCCATCACCGACTCCATCACCAACCGTCACCACCCGTAAACCCGTAAAAGGAGATCGCGTCCGGCTTATTTCTAGCGGCGAAGAATTTCTTATCGGGTGGGTTTCCTGTGGTGAGGATAAAGTGATTTTGGTTTCTGTCCTCACAAGACAGCCACTTACAGCTGCATCGTCGTTGCGTCCTGGTGCTGCGGCTGGCGGATTAAATCTCATTGATGTTAGTGAACTGGAGTTTTTGGATACTTAGGGCAACTAATAACAGGATCTCGCGCTCGATACGTCGGTTTAGATGCATCGCTTGTGGGTAAAGAGTTATCTATTTATCAACCCGATTAAGATTGAATTAGACCGCGATTTCTCTCCTATTAACAATAATCATGGCATCTGCTGAATTTACCTCGCCGGAGTCAACCCAAGCAGTACCGACAGTTGAAACTCCATCGGATGAAGAGCAAGTAAATGTTGATACGTCAAGAGAAACAGATATTGAATCGACAGCAGCAATATTTCAAGCTGTTGGGGTAATTACTGGGTTGGTCAATTTCAGTTCAGATGGACAAAGCACTGTTACTATCAGTAGCTATGAATACCCACTTTACTACTCCAAGCGACAATGGGATGTATTCAACGCTCTCAAGAAGGAAATAGAAAATACTGAGAATTATAATCAGCGTTTGGTTGTTTATCCCAAAATCATTCACTTTCCACGCAAGGAACAAGCGCATCGCATCGCTTTTCAGTTAGTGGGCTTTGACAGAGGGCGAAAACTAGATGCAGTTTCAGGGGAGTTAGAAGACCTGGAGTTTAAATTATCGGGATTATGGCAGTTTATTCCTGTCTGCTCTACTCCCTGTATCTCGGTGTTCCGAAATTTCTCTGATGAAAGACTCGAATTTATTAAGCAGGCCGAACCTGCCCGAAAGGTGAAATTCATGAAGGCTAGTCATATACCCTTGCTATGGAAGGATGCACCCGTTCGACCCTTCAGATTTAATCCCAAGGTGGCTAAAGAGGAGCAAGGACGCGCAGCCTTTGTGACAGTCAAGGCCAAATTTCTGCCGGGGCGTGATGTATTCGGTTTTGTTGCACTGACTGCGCTACCTCAAGAAACTGCACCCAGATTTCTCAAAGCCTCAAAAACTGATAAAGCCACAGTGCAATCAGCAGCTAAGAAAGCGGAAAGAGCAGCACCACCTGCACCGAAGAAAGGTAAGTCAAGAGCGACTAGTCAGGATAATACCTCTGTACCGCGTCCCAAACCAAAACCAAAGTTAAAAACGGGTGAGTAAAACCGCTTTTTTGTTTGATAATGCGATCGCCATCATGGGGTTATATCTGTTGTGTGGCCCCTTGAATAAATAAGTATTTGCAATAGTCGAGTCAGCCCTGACTGGCGCTCACGTCAAATTAAGGTTTTGGGGGTTTACGCGGTCATTTTGACATTAGCTAGCTTTGACCCAGCCGATCGCTCTCGCCAACGCTTTAACTAAAGCTAACTCAAATTTCCGCTTTTGCAGTTGCAAGTCAGCATTGAAGAGCTTTCTAGCTAAGAACCCTACCGCAAAACAGTTCTGTTCATATTCAATCCAAGCACTATTCTCAGGATTTGACTCACCTATCAAAATTTGTTCATAAATTTCTAAACTTTCTCGCGGCAGTGTCGCTACCTCCGGCTCCATCAAAATCAATTCTGGATTGAAGGAATCCAACGTGTAAAATCCCAGTCATTGATGAACCACCTGGATCTATTCCTAACCTTAGCAGACTCATCACAAGCACCTCCTTTGCAAAGTCTCAGTAGGGCTTTATTGGGTAGCAAAACACATCAGTATAGCCAAATTAATAGTATGTCATTTCTGTGGCATTTTTAAGGCAAAATAACATAAAAGTCATGGCACTATCGGGAATTTATATGTCATTGTTCAGTCACTTCCTATGACTTCCTAAGACTTCCTGCAACTAGTTTTTATGTTACTTATATGTTTAGCTAAAGGACTGTTTGCGGCTTACTTGTGGCAGTTTCGCGGCAGATTATTTTTGCTTTGTGACGCACAGTACGCCACGTTTGGCGGAAAGTTTTTTGAGCCAAATTTGAGAAAGAAAATAGGAGTAATCCCAAAAATAACTACTAAAAACTACATCAGCACTACAAAACAGCTTTTAAAGACTTAAGCAGGTACGCCGTCAGCTGTTGCCAAAAGTTGATACAGCCGCAACGCCGATCAAAACTCCAACACCATGACCCCCGGTGCTAGATAATAGTCTGAGGTATTGGAAATTGCCTTTCTCAATACCGCAGTCTGGGGGAGATTCAAACAAATAAAATGTCCAGCCGTATAACTTATCAATTCACTTCATATCCCTTATGGAGGTCGTCAAGCGCCTGGAAGGCGCTTGACACGGCTGGACATTTTATTACTGGTAAGTGCCAGGGGGTGGGGTCATGAACGAAGATACAGAATCCGTCGAGTTAGTTGTAGTCCAAAAATTAGAAAATGCCCTCAGTGCCAATATTGAGGCGTACTTTGCTGGTGTAATTGACTCTCCTCCCGATGTATTGGAAGAACTGCTGAAATCCAAAAATAGTGAGGGAACCCGTAGAGCTTACCGCAGAGATATTACGGATTTTTTTACTCGCATGACTGGCCTGCGCCCTAATCGGGATTCTATCTTGGAGTTTTTACACCTGGACGGTCACAAAGCCACGCTGGTAGTGACTAAGTACAGAGCCATTCTTGCGGAAGCGGGGCTATCACCCAACACGATTAACCGCCGACTGGCTGCAATTAAATCTTTGGTTGCCTACGGGCGAAAGCTGGGTGTGTGCAACTATGCGGTGGATGTAGACAGTATTCCCGTGCAAGCTTACCGTGATACTAGCGGTGTCACTGAAGAAGAATTTTTGAGCGTGATCCGGCAGTGCGATCGCTCGGCTTTGGCAGGAAAGCGGGACTATGCTTTGTTGCTGCTACTGTGGGGCAATGCTTTGAGAAGAAATGAGATTAGCACCTTGGAAGGAAGGCATTTTGACGCATCTAAGGGCAGGTTATCAATTTTGGGTAAGGGCAAGCAAATCCGAGAGACAGTTAATCTGCCAAAAGTCACTGTGACAGCTATTACTGACTGGCTGATTGCGCGTGGTGGTGATATGTCTTCATCCCGCCCGTTGTTTACTTCGGTTGATTTTTATGCAGAAGGTCACAGGTTAACTGGGGATGGCATCTATAAAATAGTCAAACGGTTGTTTAAACGGGCAGGTGTTGAGAAGCAAATGAGTCCGCACCGTTGCCGCCACAGTGCCATCACTGCTGTACTTGAAAAAACGGATGGCAATGTCCGCAAAGCTCAGAAACTCAGCAGACACGCCAAACTAAATACGCTGCAAATTTACGACGACAACCGCAATCGCGATCAGCTGGAAATGTCTGAGTTATTAATGGATGGGTTGGACGGCTAGTTGTAGCGAACTGCAAGCAAAAAGATGACTGGCACTAGTATTGTTAAGCGACAAATTAATATTATTTGAGTTCAATACCCACAACTGAATTCTTATTTGACTGTGTTTTAGCCATTTTTAATGCTAAGAAAGTCTCTTTAATTTTTGCTCAATAGCTTCAATCTTTTTACCAAGTGTTTTTTTATAAACCTCATCAGGAGAAGAGTATAAATGATATTTACTAATCATCAAAGTTATTAAATCTTCAATACTGGCTGATAAAGAAGCAACAGCAATTCTATATACGGTATTGTCTCGTTTTTTATCACCTTGTAGTTTAAGTTGTATAGAATGAATAAGGTTATCTCTGAAAAAATTTTCATCAGCAGCATTGTTGTCAATATTTCTAAAGCTTTGTGTTTGAAGTTCTATGATTCTCTTATAACGAGCAACTTCTGCTAGCCCTAGATAGGCAATATCATCAAGTTTAGTTGTATCTGGTGCTGGAACATAACTAGCCAATAAATCCTCGATTGGAATAAATTCTAGTTTTCCTTTTATTCTTTCTTTTAATTTAACAATATCAATTGTATACTGATGCTTTATATCTAAAATATACGCAACAACAGATAATAAATTTTTTTGAAATGAAGTTCCATTACTTAAATCGACAATAAGTTTAGATTCTCCAGTATTATTACTTGCAATCATTTCAATATATTCAATAAATCTTTTTAAAGATTCATTAGAGGGATTTATTTCAATTGAACGGTTGATTAAAGTATCGTGTTCAATTTTATTATTTGCCAAATTCCCTATCCAGTCGGGACAATCGGGATTTTTATAAAGATATTCCTGTGATTCTTTGGAATGAATAACAAAAATATTATTTAGAGGTTCACTAAAAATCTCAATAGACTTACTATTAGCCACAACAATTGAATTTGCGAAAGTAAAAGCATTAGGATTGCCATATATGATGAGTTTTGCCATGCTTTCCCTCTAATTAGATTGCTCTTTTGTATATTTGCTGCTCAATAGCGTAACCTCAGCACCAAACTTTGTACAGACAATTTTGAATAACTGCTCCCACAGATAACCAAAACCACCTAACATTTTCGGTTGTCTGTGGGAGTAATGGTGGTGACTAAGCCACCTTTAGCTATAAGAAGCTTTTCAGTCAGCAATCGCTTCTAGTGCGACCTCGCAATAAAGCTACGCAGCACTAGCTGCCTAAAACCTTTATATATCTAGCTTTTGAGCAAGGCGCGAAAATTTGTTGCTTAGTTATTTCTTACCTATTGTTAATTTGTTAACACCTACACATGGCAACTTGTATACAAGTTGCCATGTGTAGGTGTTACTTAAGGTGTAATCGTACTGGGATTAATAGCAGTAATTTCTGAATAACGGGCAAAATCACTAATATTAAACGTAAGGATATGGGTCAGCCCATGCACCAGCATAGCCGCTGTCAGCCGTGCATCGTGGACATTGACCCCTTTTACCTGATACTGTGTGACAAGGCGCTCCCATTCGTTGTAAATGCTTGCGGTATCCGTCAGAAAAGTAAAGAAAGCTTTCAGCCGTCTGATTTCTTCTGCGGCTTCAGAGGCAGTGTGACCCAGCCCATTTTGATTAACTGGACGGGTATACACGTTCCAAAACTCGATGAGATTCTGTGGTACGATGCAGAGCGTTTCCCCCTGATTTCGCAGCAAGGAAGTTGCATTGGTCGCCGAGTTGTACATTGGGTGGTTAGGGTCTGCGCTCCGCAGCAGAACATTGGTGTCGAGCAGATAAGCCACTAGAGCCTCTCGTCCTCATACATACTTGACCGGCTGACCGCATAGTCCGAAAGGGGAGGTGCATCATGGCGGTGACTTGCTGCCCATTCCCGGAAAGCTGTTACCCACTCCTCTGCTGTTGCGGTTTCATGGAAAGGGCGTTCCCTTGATGGTTGCACCAGATGATCAAGCATGGTGTTCAAGTGAGGTTTAATCTCTTCTGGAGTACGGTTGGAAATCTTCGCCAACAACCGGGTAATTGTCTCAAGATCTTGACTATAGGCTTGTTCTAAATCACTCACAACAGATTTTGGTTGACTGTTCATAGCTTTAACATCATCTAATTCAAGTTAATCGCTTATTTTTCAGCTTACTGATAAATTCCTGTCCAGGTGGCACGCTTTAAACTTGTCCACAAATAAACTTGTCAACTTGTAAACATTTAAATATATTAACGTGTATACAAGTTTATATGTAATCTTATCTACATGAAAACAATCGCCATAATTTCGAGAAAAGGCGGTGCAGGCAAAACAACCCTGGCGGTGCATCTTGCTGTTGCTGCCACTATTGATGGTTTCTCAACAGCGATTATCGACTTAGACCCACAAGCTTCGGCTACTGGGTGGGGGGACAGTAGAACGGTTGAAGCTCCAACAGTCGTATCAGCACAAGCTGCCCGTCTGACAAAAGTTTTAGAAGCAGCCGCTAATAATGGGGCAGATATAGTTTTTATTGATACAGCACCGCATTCGGAAACCGCAGCATTGGCAGCTATCCGTGCGGCTGACTTAATTTTGATTCCCTGTCGCCCTGCAATTCTTGATTTAAGAGCAATCAGCGATAGCATTGACCTAGTAAACCTGGCCAAGAAAACTGCAACTGTTGTTCTCAATGCTGTCCCTCCACGCGGTTCCTCAGCAAGTGAGGCCACTGAAGCGATTGCCACCTATGAAGTTGCAGTCGCTCCTATTCAAGTAGGACAACGAGCTGCATTTGTGCATAGCCTGACAGCAGGACAAACAGCTCAGGAATATGAACCGAGTGGTAGGGCTGCGGAAGAAATCCAACAACTTTACAAGTGGATGTGTAAACAAGTGGGAATATAAACACTTAAACTTGTATACAAGTAAACTTGTAATATTAGTTGAAAATACACGATATATAGATATGGCTAAAAAGAATCTTGCAGACGCTCTACAACTTGCATCTGGAAAACCAGCAACCAGTGAACGCTCTTCTTCTCAATTCCATGCTGCTGATAAGCCGGAGTTACCACCAAGCAGACAGGGGAAAAAAGCGATCGCCGGTCATTTTGACCCGGCTGTATCTAAACAGTTAAAACAACTCGCACTCTCGCAAGACACTACAGTTCAAGCCTTGCTAGCTGAAGCGTTAAATGACCTATTTGATAAATATGGTAACAAGCCAATAGCTTGAGTTGATGATCTCCTGCCGCTATGTAAAACTTTTTACCAAGCATGTCTTACTAGCGAATAAAGTAATTTGTTGCGATCTCTTGAGAGAGTAGTTACATAGATTTAACTCTATGCCATGTTCTACTAATATTAGAAATAGTGATGATATTTCAGGCAAGTAAGAAAAAAAAGTAAGAAAAAGTTTGATTAACTTACTAAAACGCTTTATTCATAGGAGTTTCAAGAGGTGCGACCGCGCATCCTTCTTGCTCGGTCGCGGCTCGAAAATTTCCTTAGCGTAACTTTCTGTACGGTTGC
>JAYGHB010000178.1:0-8512 GCA_034931985.1 Halotia wernerae UHCC 0503 | reverse complement strand
ATTGCTACACTCTTTGTAATATAAGCATTCTAGACCATTTTGTCTCCCCTCAAGGCTGGTAATCCAATGCCTGCTAATTTTCTAACAATTTCATCCATGATTATGATTCCTTATTTCTAAACTCGCATCATTACCGCAGACATCAATCAGATGAACAGCGATCAATCGCTCATACCAAAACTGAGTAAACAACTAATTCGGCAAATACTTAGCTAACAAATCCTGACCCTGAGCGCCCATCTCATCAAGCTTCTGCTCAATAAGCTTTATCGCCATCGGCGACGGCGTTGAACGGCCATTTTCCCAACGATTAATCGTGGTATATGTCACACCGAGAGTTGGTGCAAACTGTTCTTGCGTTAGCCCAGCCAAAAGCCGCAAATCATAAATGATCTGCCCTACCTCTGGCTGTTTGATAGCCAAGGGTTTTTTGATCGTCATTTAATTTTCAAACTTTACCTTCTAGCTTAAGTAGCCGATGCTATATTATTTGTCACATTTTAGTCATGTAAAATTTGAACATTCATCAGTGAATATCCTTAATATGTGTTTTTTTTAGTAAAATTCCTTACTTTATCTTTAATTGATGTTGAACTGAAATTCTTAGAGGAAAGATTGGGATGGGCGATCGCTCCCACCCAATTCTTAGAGGAAACAGAAGCGATACAAAAAAGCCCAGTCATCTCATAACTGGGCTTTCACTATCTCAATCAATTATTGGAGGGAGAGTAGTTGCATTACAACCAATTAGGCAGTAGGTTCGAGATTAACTTTGACAACTTTGTTCTTTTCTTGCTCGGACTTGGGCAGTCTCAAATTCAAGATACCGTCTTTATTGGCTTTGTGCTTACATGTTCATATTATCTTTGGCTAAAATTACTGTAAATTCGGTTTTTATCGCCCAATAAAATGATGATTACCGCACTCAGTTAGGCATCTGACTTTTCACGGGATGCCGTCTGCTAAATAGGGGAGCGCCTTACAACAACGCGATCACCAACGCCTTCACTGATATCAAAGCCACTGTAACCAAAACTAACCATTTTTTGGGAATTTTGTAATTTAGCATATTGCTATATTGCTATCCCTCCAAATACTCTGCCACTGCTGCCAAATCTTCCATTGCTCGATTCAGGCGATTTAGCATTACTTCGGCTACTTCTGGTTGAGCGCTAGCAGTTTCTAGTTTTTCTCTAAGATGGCGGTCTAGAGCTTCTATCCATAGTGATAATTCTGTGTGACGAACTGCTGTGAGTAGCCCCATATTTCTTAAAACAGCTAAATGAAACCCAAGTTGGTTTTGTCCGCCGTAGCCCAGGTATCCGTCCCACAGTTCCAACTTTTCTGGGGTAAATTCTACATATTGGTCAAAGGTAATACCCGCCGGCTCTAGCTGGGGTTGTGGCAGTGGAGGTTGAGAGTTAGTCATAGTAATATTTGCAGTAAGTGTATCATCCTTGCTTACTACTCTAAATCTAAGAGCGCATCTACATGAGGGTACAAGTGGTACATGGCATACCCGCCCGTTCATGCGCGATCGCCCCTTATCCTCTAAGAAAAAGCTTGAAATAGTTCTGTTATCCTTGCCTTGAGTGCTATTATTGCCTCTTCTAAAGTATCACTTGGTTCTGTATTTACTAGGTGGGCATCCCCTACATCAGCACTTGACCACAAATAGCTATGTTGCCCTATAGTTAAACATCCTTGCCATTTATCCTCATGATTAGTATCAAGTGTGATAAAAAACCGCCGTGGCATTAGTTCTTCAGGGTTAATAACAAACTCTCCCCACACAGAAAAGCCAAAATACTCTGCGTCTTTTTCATTGTTGTATTCCCAATCAGTTAAGTTGGGAAAAGCAGCTTGAACTTGCTCTAAAACTTGTTGGATTTCAGATTCGGTTAGTATCATCTTCCTTATCCTCTAAGAATTTATTTTTTAGCCTTCGCCCTTTTAATAAAACCGATTATTTCTTCTAAACTAGCTCCTTCTCTCTGCATTGACTGAATCATAGGAACTGCCCCCACTGGAACAGAGCCAATACTCCGCCCCTTCCAATCGCCGTCTACCTTCTCTTCCCAGTTAAACCCCCACCTCCAATGGTGAGGATTACTAGGCTCACGGTGTCCGATTACACGGGGGTAGCTTGCGATCACCCCACTTTTCAATTTCTTATTCTCAATGTATTTGTACAAGCATCCCTTGCGCTGTCTAGCTTTAGGTTTCTCAGTAGCAAATGTAGCCTGTTTAGTTTCCTCTAAGAATTTTTTGGGTATCCATCCGCACACCCCACAGCGATTATTAAGTGTGAGCAATTCCTGCTGACAGCGAGAAACGCGGTCTTGGGGTTTCCCCAAGTGGAGCGATTTCTCAAGACACGCTGGACAGCTGATTAAGGTAGGCGACACGGCGGAGTCCAACGGTTGCGACTCTCCAATCAAGGGCGTTTCCGAGGGCGGCGCGGCGATCGCGGGTGACTCCATTTCTGCTAGCAACTCCAAGGCTGATCTGCTTTCTTGTGGGTCTGTCCACCCAAGTGGAAGATTGTAAGCACTCTCTAGAAATTCCGGGTTTACTACCTGTCCTGTGGCGATCGCTCCTAGTTTCTTCAATTGTGCTTCTTGCTTGGTCTGCCCAGGTGGCCGCCCCTTGCCAGTTGATGACAACGCGCCGGGAGACGGCAACCAACAGTACTCGCTCTCTAATGTAGGGGCTGGCAAAGTGGCCACTTCCGATAGTAAGCCATTCCGCATCGTACCCGAATTGGTCAAGGGTTCTGACCACTCCTCTGAAATATGAGCCTGTGGGTTGTCCTGGGTAATCGGGCTTAGCGGGTGACAAGGCAACTCTAAGCTATACGGGACAAAACTTTGAGAAAATGGTGAGGACAAAAAATAGGGAGCATTTTTGTCGCTCCCCTCTCATAAAATGTTTCCTGTATCTTACCAAACAACCCTGCATGCCCATCTGAATGAAAGCCAGTATCTAACCTGACAGCTTCTGTTGTTATTGATACAGGCTCATCGTCAGGTAAAACTCTCCATATTAGCCAGTGTCTTTCCGCAACCGATTCAATATCAAAGTCGAAAACGTAATTTGCAACGCTTTTTAATATTGCCTCAGATCAGCATCAAAGTGTTATGGTTTCCATTAATTAAATATTGGATTCGACAAGAACAAACCGGACGAGGTTTAAATCGAGAGCACCGTCGGCAATTAAAAAAACTCAAGCATCAGAAATATGGCTATTGGATCATTGCAATGGATCGAACCCAATGGAAAGGTCGCAATGTATTCATGGTGAGTATCATCTGGGGAACCCATGCCCTACCTTTATATTGGGAGGTCTTAGACCATCAAGGCAACAGCGATTTGAAGACCCAAAAACGTCTATTAAAAGCAGTGCTTCATCTATTTAAGAACTATCCGGTTCTGGTGTTGGGAGACCGAGAGTTTCATAGCCCCAAATTCGCTGACTGGCTTGAATCCAAGGGTGTATGTTTTGCCCTACGTCAGAAAAGTGATTTTAGCCTTGGACTATATGGGCAACGGTGGAAATATGGGATGGAATTATGGGCCGATTGGGCGCTGAATCTGATTGCGCTCAAACCTCATAAACGCCTCTATTTTCAGCGAGGCTTTTATGCTCTGTCCCTTATACAACAGGCTTTGTAGCTAGGTTGTCACCCGTTAAGTCCGTTTTTATGGTGGATGTGATAACCGTCTGGGATAGCTCCATTTTGTAGTTTCCAGATGACTCTATGTAAGAAGATGTTGCGATCGCGTTCTGTACATCTGTAATACCCTTCATCGTCTGGGGTGTATCGTTTTCCTTCAAATTCAATAAATGGAAGCAGTTTTTTTGCTCTAAGGTTGTAGCCATGATTTTTGAGGACTTTCCACACAGAGTTCCTTCCAACTCCGAAGGCTTTACCGACATCTTCACAGCTAAATCCTTGTTGATACAGTTCCCAGTATTTTTTTGCAACTTCTGGTCTTCTGTGCGCTGGCATAGCTCGATTTTATGATGCTTGTCATCTTTTATTGTATGACAGTTGTCACCCTTTCGCTGTAAAGAATCCTGCACCAACTCCTGAGCAGAGGTCAAGTTGTGTAAGTTGCATGGTGTGATTTCCTCTAAGAATTTCATGCCATCAAGCCAAGACTCATCACAATGGACTTTCCGCCCGTTTTCATACTGAATCGTGTAAGGTTTTTTACCGCCTTCCCTGATTTTGATTAAGGTGCAGGTAGCATTTTTATCCCATTTAGATTGAAGGCGATCTCCTACGGAGAAGCGAGCTACGCCCACTTGAAACTTACTCATCATCTCCTCCTACAGCTGCTGCATATTCTTTAGCCTCAATTTCTGCTTTGTGCTGCTGCACCTCACGGTTATCGTTTTGGGTACGTTTGCTTTTACGTAAACTGTGAGCCTGGGCAACTTCATCAGTTACCAAGCCAACTCGTTTTTTAGCGACTTCAAATTGCTGCCGTGTAATCTGTTTCCAGTCAGCACGAGAAATTGCATCTAGTTTCTTGCACAGATATAAATCAAATCGTAAATCCAATACTCCATATTCTTTAAGATGATAATTGTCAAATTTGTTACAGGCTTGGCAAACCGGAATGCGATCGCGGTTGGGATCGAAGTCGGGGATTATTAGCTCTATTAGATGTCTTTGAATTTGTCCTGTGTCTTGGCAACAGAAGCAACGCCAGGATGGTTGCCAAATTTCCTTATCTTCCTCTTCTTTTTGCGGGAGAATGGGCGATCGCTCAAATTTGGGAAGGTCAATCATGATTCTTCCTCTCTGAGCCAACTGAATTGATTAGTTTTTTTAGCCCACTTAACAAACTCTATTTTTTCCTTGTCAGTGGCAAATTCTAAGGGGTTGGCCGTCTCTTCAATTATGGCCAGCCAGTCACGGGTACGCGGGTCAGTTTCCCATTTGGAACTTTGCGCCGGGGAACTTTGCCCCTTGGATTTATACCACTGGGCTGATAACTCTTCCCAGTTTGTTTGTATCCAGCGCTTAGAAAGTTGGGGCGGATGGGGTAACTGTGCGGCCTTCTTTTCCCCAAATTTTAAAAATTCCTCTCTCTCCCCTTCTGAGAGAGTATTTATAAAGTCTGAATAAGTCTGAATAGTCTGAGAGTTGCTGGAATCCTTATTAGAAGCTGATTTTGAACGCCGACTATCTCTTTTTTGAGACTTTGAGTCGCATTTTTGAGATTCTGAGTCGCATTTTTGAGACTTTGAGTCGCATTTTTGAGACTCTAAATCTAAATTTTGAGACTCCAGTCTCATTTTTGAGACTCCAGTCAAATTTCTGCAATCAACTCTTTGCTCTTGAAAGTCAAATAACTCAAGTTCTTGTAACCTAGCCTTAGCGCGGAAATATGAGGCTTTACTCATCTCAAGTTCTGCGGTAATTTCTAAGGTTGAGGGAAGTTGCCAGTAGCGATCGCCAAAAGGATCTTTCTCAATTAGGTAAAGCCATAAGGCCATTTCGTGCTTTGTCAGTTTAGACTTTCTCAGTTTTTTAGACATGGAAGGAGTCAAGGGGTAAAATTTGCTCATTAAGGCTGTACCTCCTCAAAAGTTACGGTTATGTCAAACTCTGAGCAGGTTGCTTGAGCCAGTACCAGTTTTGTCAAATCAGAACGCCCAAACAGATGAATGCGCTTACTATGCTCTGTAAAAAACGCAGAGTAAGCCAAAATCTTGCCTAAAGCTTCTTTCCAGTCATTAATATTCTTGATTTCGATAACTTCAGATGCTGTAAGCAAGTCAATTCGACCTACAGCAGTGACCACCTCAGTCTGACCGCCAAGTTCAGTCTGAAGGCGATCGCGTATTGTCGTCTCAATATTGTTTTGCTCCCTAAATTGAACCTCAAACCAATCAGGTAGCCAATTTTTCTCTTTTAAAGCTTGTATTGCTCGACTAACTGTGCTTTTATTCCTCTCTAAATCAGATGCGATAATACCGTATGGGATGCTTATGCTTTCAGAGCATGGGTTAATAGTGTTTAGATAGTAGAGAACCTCTACCTCTGCTGGCTTTAATTCCCGGCAGGCTCTTAGCCATTCTTCATGTTGGAGTGGGTAGAACTTCCCCTGAATCTTTGTGTCTGTCATAATATGAATAAAACGAGTTTTGCCCTTGCCTGCGTATGCAAGTAGAGCTAGTTTGTTGTAAGCGGAAAGTCTGTGCGTCCCGGTTTCCGGGCGCAGAACTTTTCAAGAAGGCGCTAAATTTTCACAAAAACTGTCATCCCAGCAAAACTAAGCCAGTGTGATTTTTGTTAGATTGTATTTCCGGGATAAATTTGATAATATTCAAGAACTTGAAAAAAAGCAAGTAGTGGCAGTATGGATAAACATCAAGAAATATTAATTACAGCAATTAGGGAAAGTAATTTGACAGCACGAGAAATTTCTATCAAGGCTGGTGTGCATGAAAGTACAATCAGTAAGTTTCTTGATGGGAAAAACGACCTAAAAGCAGGTAATTACTTCAAAATACTGAATGTACTACCAGAAAGATGTAGAGTTCCAGCACTAGCAAGAATTGGTGTAGTGGAACTAACGCCTGTTCAATTAATCGAATCTGCCACCCCCAAAGAGAAAGCCGAGATACTACACGCGATCGCTCAATGGGTATTACAACCAGGGGCTATATCTGGGAAAAATACGGATACTAGCGACCTTCAAGTAGCTGTATAATCGCCTATTAAATTTATATATATACATTTAGGCGCTTATTGTGGTAAATCAAGAGGGTGAATCAGATTTAACCAAAATAATGGAAAATTGCGATCGCTTGGATGCCGAAGGAAAAGCCAAGTTAATTAAGCATCTGCTAGGCTAACCTGGATTACAAGTGGTGATAGGTAGTAATCAAGTCCATGCTACGACTGTATATCAACTTAACTTAAATAGCCCTGAACAGATTTCAACAATACTAGATGCGATCGCTAAAAAAATTTCCTCTGATGATTCCTCAGAAGATAAGACAGAGGGAACGGGTTAATTCTTAGAGGATGGAGGAGCGATCGCTAAAGATTATTATTTCTCATCTTATGACAGAGATAAAATTAAAAAAGAAAACTCCTGGTGTTACAGCACCAAGAGCCTTACTATCTATGCTAAAAAGTAAAACCTCGTTGTTTACGAACGAGGTTTTACTTATTGTTGGGGATTAAATAGCCCATAAATGCGCCAATACTTACCTTTGCAACATCAAGGAAAGCTGGGCGGCTATTTTCGTCAATAATTGAAAGCCCAATTAGTCCTAGTAAGGAGAGAACTACTACAGTGCCTAAAACTAGCTCTCTGAAATTTGGTTTGATGGGGTGATTCATGCGATTTATATTTTAAATATATGAACCCCATGATCACATACTAGCATGGTTGATTACAAGCGTCAAGGACTATCTCTACATACTCTTTACTCAATAAGCACTTACCTATAAGTAAACACTAAGAGGTTGTTTTAAAAGTGATTATCTGTGATTTTAGGCACTTATTGATCCCCCCTAGCCCCCCTTCAAAAGGGGGGAAAAGTAATTGGCGAGTTTTCATCACTGAATAAATTGTCAATGTAGTACTTTAAATCATCAATTCCCCTCGCCTTGGGTTGGGACTGATAAATAGTTGCGATCGCTTGCACAATAGCATCTATGCACTGTACACAGCATATAAATTATTTAAAGTATATTTTTTGGGAGGTGCGATCGCTAACATAATCGCTTACGCGAAATAAGAAGTTGATGCTTGCCTACGGCACGCTACGCGAACGCAATTTGTTTCTTGACTTCCTCCTTACGTCGGTCGATGTCCCCCCCGCCCCAAGGAGCGCTCAATCGCCGCAGGGCTACCCCGGCTTTTTCAGTGTGGCTACGCGCATCAAGGGCTACGCAAGTGGCGGAGAATCGTTGCTTTGCATTTTTATATCTGGGGAAACCCCAGACCCCATCGCCACCCTTGACCCGCTTCGCATTAAGAGAATAGCCGGGGGTGTTCCTGGTCAGTTCTTTTCACTGTGAGGTTGTTTTATGCGTTCAGTTCCATTTGCGTTTGTGTCTGCTTTGGCTGCTGACTTTGAGGCAGTTGATTGTTTCTGGCGTGAGTCTGAGGTGGCTTTTACTGGGTTTGTGGCTGAGGTGTGGTTTAGTGAGTTACGTTTGGCTGGTGAGTTTGCTACTAAGTGGGCGGCAGTTGTTGGCTATGCGGTCAAGGTGCGTTGTCCTTCTGTGGGGCTTAGTCGGTTTGTGGTTTCGGTTCCTGTCGTTGTGCCAGTTGGTCAGGTCAAGTTGGGCTTTGCTAGTCGGGGTTCTAGGGTGCAGCTAGTTTACAGTTAGTTCGTCGGGGGCGTTAGCTAGTCTGTTGACTTTGTGAGTTTTTCAGTGATATTTTTCATACAATAACTATGTCGTCTTATTTAGGAAAGTTCACGAAGTCAGAAGTCAGAGGGAAGAAGGAAGAAGAACCCACGTTTAAAAAC
>JAYGHB010000177.1:0-8633 GCA_034931985.1 Halotia wernerae UHCC 0503 | reverse complement strand
TCCAGAAATTGTAGAACTTTTTTATTTATTGTTAAACTTTATTATTCTTCTACACAAATCTGGCTCCCTGTACACCTCTCAGGCGTTATCTGTTGCCGGAATCACTTTTCTCTCCACTCATTTGGGCTACAAGGCGCTCGATGCCTCTGTCGCAATCATTCGTATATTGGAATATTCAGCCAATCTTGATCACGGCTGTAGAACATTATTCATTATGATCCAGGCTAAAGTGGTGGGGATTTTTCAGAACGAATATACCGTTAGACTTGATTAAGTCACCCGTGCAGTAAACGGGCAGGCGTTCAGTATAAGCCTTCAGTGCCAGGATGTAGTCACGGTCAGCTAATTCAGTGTGAATGGGACGCAGTTTATCAACCACGATGCCCAGAAGGGTGATGTCGCCACTGAGGTTTACTGCGTTGGGTGTGGCAATGTGCGTGACTACTGCTTGGATGGTGGTGTTGGGTGCATTTGTAATTAAGTCGCCCCAAATTGACTGTTGTGATCTGGTTTCGGCTAACGCCAGAGTTTCAACGACTTCCGCCATGCGACGAGAAAAGTCGATAATTTCTCCTTTGAGGGGAAGTAGAATTTCAAAACCGTTTAGAGTCCAAATGGAAGCTTTATCACCCTGACGCTGCTGTTGCTGCCAACCATGCCCGACTAAGTAGGCTTCTACTTGTAGCGGGTCGATATATTTGAATTTTTCCACATCCGGGAAAATAGCTGTCATAGGGATTCTCCAACGGCGATGCGTGACATTATGGTTTTGAGTGCGTCGGGGCTAAATATATTTTGACGCTTAATTTCCACAGTGATGTTCGTCTTGTTATCAATCGCTGGTTGTCCGCGCAACGATAGCCAGTATCCGCAGCGAAAAAGGCATAAGGATTCTTCGGTTTGGGATAACCAGTCGCTAACTTCTTCTGGCACCAAGACAACTATTAATAGTTGTGGCACAAAGGGGTCATCTTCTCGGAGTTCGTCATAGTTTTTAGTGCTGAGTCGGTATTTAATTAATGTTTCTTTGAGAACGTCTTGGGATGTAGATTTAATTTGTACGTCAAATCTCGGCAGACGCTTGGAGTTGAGTTTTCCTGGTACTGTGATTGTAGCGTCGATGCCGCTATCATCTAACCTACGTGTGGCTGCTTGTAGGGAGTAGCCAGCAGTTGCAGTGACGGCATACACATAAGCGTAACTAAAATCTTCTTTTTGGGTATTGAGGCTCATTATTTACTTTGAAGGGTTGCTCAACATTGTGATTAACCGTTTAATATGCCCAACCCGCTTGCGTTGGTCGTAGCGGCGCTTGGCTTCCGTAGTAATTTTTTCTGTAAGTGCGTTATCGGCACTAGCAACAGTCCAGGCAGCTTCTAAAAATACCTCAACTGTGATGCCTAATTCTTTACAAAACCTTGTCAATTCTTGGTCGAGGTCTTTTTCTAGAACGATTGCCGAATGTCGCCGAGTTTGGGGGTATTTTTCGAGTTCGGCTTTAAGTTCTGCAAGTGTGTCAGCTGTGGCAGCAGTTGAGTTGGCTTGTTCTGTAACTGGGGTGGGTTGTGGCAATGAGTTTTGCTCTTGTAGTTGGGCTTGGGGCTGTTCTTGAGGAACAAGTGCATCCTGACGTGGTGTAACTGTCGGGCGATTGCGTTTGTTGCGTAGTTGGTCGAGTACGTTATCTGACATTTTTATTTGCTCCCAATAGAGGCGCGGATTTTCGAGATTATCATTTCAAATGGATATTCCAGATCGGTGTAGCCCAACTGCGAGAGGGTTGTACGTTTGTTGATGGCTTGTTTATAGCGTTCTGATTCGCGGATTGAAGGTAGAACTAACTTTTCGCCAACTTCGTCACGCATTCCATTTACAGCAGCCCGACTTTCTTGCGCTTGGGTGTTACCAAACCAGCGATCGCGGAAAGGTAGTACACCTAAGATTGAGGCATTCGTTGCCCCAACATCGCGCAATCCGCTTAGTAAGTCGAGCGTCCGCACGAGGGAACCGTAACCTTTGACCGATGCTTCTGCGGGAATGATTAAAAAATCTGCTGCGCCAATCACTGTTAAACAAATTTGCGATCTCTGGGGTGGGGCATCGATAATGCAAACTTTGAATATCTTGCTGATGGCTTCTAATCGTCGCTTGAGTAAGGTTGCACCAACTCCACTGTTAGATAAATAATCTTGCACGGTATCGAGTTGGTCGTCGGCAGGGATGAGAAACAGATTGTCATTGTCTAGAGTCGGGTAGATGCAGTCTTCTGGTGCGACTGTTTTTTTCAGAAACTCCAATAGGGTTGGTTGGTTGGGTGACAACTCGAATCCCAGATAGGTAGTCAGATTATGTTGGGGGTCGGAGTCGAGCATTAAAGTGGTCAACCCCTGGCGTGATAGCAGCCGACCAAGGAACAGGGAAGTTGTCGTCTTGCCCTGACCGCCACTCAACGAGCTTACGGTAATTGTCAGCATCTCTATTTTGATTAATTTATTTAATTAGCCAATTAACTTAAGCTCATTTAATTATTTTGTCAATTAATTAATTTAGCTAATTAGTTTTTTATCCTTTTAGCAAAAGCTAATTAGTTAAAATTAGCTTTTTAATTAAAGCTAGTTAAGCCCGCTTTCAGGCACTGCTGGCATAGGTACACGGTATAGGCAGGCACAAGAAGCTTATTTGATGAATTAAGGCATCTTGCCTTAACCCTCTGCTCAACTATCAACAGGCATGATCGCAGAAATCAATTGATTACGATTCTTTCGGTAAATCCTAAAATCGCTATCAAATGTCAGCAGTTCACGAGTAGAATACAGTTCTGCCATCCTCACCAAACAAGCATCTGCTAACGACATTGGAACTGATTGATAACGCTGCATCAACTCGTCAACAGCAGCAGTTTCTTCACTCAAACGAAACGGGAGCTGAATGATTCCCTTTTGCACAAAAGAAATTACTGCTGCTTCACCTCCATAAACATTCTGTAAGAGAAAACAAGCCTCTGTAACTACCGCTTCACAAGTTAACAAAGGTGGTTCAATCTGTCCAAACTGATTTGTCACCCATTTATGAAACTGCTCTCGACGATTGACTAAAGCTACTAATGGCCTTGTATCTAGCAGTACCGCTTGCTTCATTCTGCTAATGATCTTTTAAGGTACTCCTTGTTTGTCGAGAGATCCCCAGGGCCAGAATCCACACAGCCAACTAAGTCCCCCGCAGCTTCTAAAGCAGACATTGGCGTGCCATCATGGTGCTTAAACTCAACTGTTGGTGATTTCAATTGCAGAAATTCTACAAAGTCAAGTACAAACTGCTGCTTTTCTATTGATAAGGTTTTTACCTTTTGAGCAATAATTTGCTCTAGACCAATTGCTCTCGTCACCAGTTTTTCCTCCAGTCCCATCACTTCAAGTTTAAATCCAACTACCTCAGTCACATAGAAACCAACAGAGCGTTGAAAATTTTGAGATGACTAGCTTTTGTCACAATAATCGCCTAACGCCCGAAAACCTTCATTTAGAGTTCGGGACAGGAACGGCGGACTCTCGTATTGCGAATGCTTATCTATTCATCAGGGGTCAGACAACGGCTCTAACTCGCATGATGGCGTTGGCTGATAAAACCTGCTTATGCCGAACAAGTTGCAGACGGGAGCAGCACGATTTGGCGGGGGTAAAAATACCAAATGCATTTAAGGGATGTGCTTTCAAGTCATGCTGCATAGACGTTACAGGCTTTAAGTGCATTTAAAGGATGTATTTTAACGAGTAGTGCAACTCCTGAAACCTTGATTATTGCGTTGTTGAAGTAAAGTTGCTTTAAGTTGCACGAGCGCTGTAACTATTGAGATTACGTTGTTAGCAACGAGTTGCTAGCACTTTGCAGGATTTTTGAAAATGCATTTAAGGGATTTTTGCAACTTGGTATAACGTTAGAGAAATGTTTCTCTAACGAGCGCTAATAAATTTTTGCAAGCTATCAGGATAAAACCAGTCAGGAACTGTTACGCGTTGGTCTTCAATCAGATTTCCATCATCATCATAAAGACCACTAATTTCAGCGTGGTTTAGAGGTGCGCGACCATTCTTTGACTTGCGCTTGATTTGGATAGTTTCAGTTTGTCTTAAATCATTAAACCCCTCAGCATTGCCAGAAGCAGCGTTAGTAAAAGCATGAGCAATACAAACTAGATATTCGGCTGCCTTACGAACATCAGTAAGAGAATGCCTGACAAATCTTTTGACTGATTCTTTACAATCATCCTGCATAGAAAGCTGTGTCAATTCATCCCATAGTGTTTGAATCGGTCTGTCATTTTCTGTGCGGTCACTCCAACGTTGCACAGCTTCATCCATTGCCTCACCAATCGCTAAATAATCATTGCGTTCTCCAACTAATTCCGGCTCCAAAGGTATTAATAACTTCCACGCTTTCGCTCTGTTTTTATGCCCATGAGCATCAACAATTGATGTAATCTTCCAATCAAAGATAATTTTTCTACACATCACAATTGATGCTGCAAAACTGCTTTTACCACTGCCTTGACCCCCTAACACCCAAACTGGTTTTGTGGACTCGATGACATCCCATAGCCAACCACCCTCATGATTTTTCAGAAGTTGAACTAATTCTTGAGCGCTAGTACCTTGTGAAGCCGATACTTTTTCACTACTGGGATTGATGTTTTCACCGTCCGCTTTGCGCTTATCTCTTTTGTTCTCAGCAATAGATTTGTCAGCAACAGAATCAGCAACCGCGAACTGTTTTTTAGCGTTGCTAAACTGTAAATCCTCAAGCTCGGATTGACGCTGATATTGTTGTTGCAATTCTTCTAAGGAAATGTAGCGTTCTTGGACTAGCTGATTATCCGCCCGTCTATCAATGTCCTTTTTATGCTTGTCCTTAATACGCTCTGATTCATGGGACTGCAAATCGCGCTCGCCTCTTGTAACTAAGCCTTGACGTTTAATGGATGTCTTAAAATCTTCCAGACGTTGAAAACTTTTATCATTGTCAATCTCATCTTTTGCAGCCCAGCAGTAATAACCCATCCAGATAAAAGCAGGCGCGACTAATAACCACAGACTCGGATTCTCTGATGGAATTAAATCTTTAGTGATGAAAGCACCTTCAGGCATCGACACAACATCATTAAACTGTCGTGACTTCCATACTTCTGTGAGCAATCGGTACTTAAAACGGCAGTATTTTTGATTAAGTGCATCTTGTGATTGTGCCGGGTCATCATAATATTCCATTGGGCGATTGTTGGCTGTTACAGGACAGAATCGTACTTCAGTAAACTGATAAGGGCGCGGTGTCTGCCCGTAGTAATAAGCGCTCGCTAGCCCTAAAAGTAAAGCTGTACCAGCACCAATTTTTAATAGTGTTTGAACTTTCATGACTTGGATTTGTGGATGCTGTAAACAACACCACCTGCCACTAATGCACCGACTACAAACACGATAGTTTTGTCATTCTCTGGCATTCGGTTAAAGTCTTCTACAGTCGCTTTGATGCTGTCATAAGTCTGATGTGAGCTTTGCAGTGTGTTATAAAAATCGCCGACAGCAGTCCACAGAATGAAACACCCAAATATTGTTTGAAATATAAATTTAATCGCCTTATCCATGTCCGTAAAAGTCCAGCCTTCAGTGGATTTGTTGACGGTGAACTCTAATAAATCACGATTAACTATTTGATTAATTCCCAAGACAATAGCGACCGCAGGCAATAGCCCCATAGAACCTGTAGCTATGACTAAATATTTAGCCAAACAATAGGAAGTAACACCCCACCCGCAAGATTCCATACCTTTCAAGACTGCGCGACTGCGATTTAGCTTTTCGATTTCTTTGGCTTTAAATCTTCTAATAGCTTCAAGTTCATCCTGGGTAAAGGCAGTGTCAGGAAATTCTTGATAGAAGCGTGATTGTTCGGTGTCCTCGTCTTGCAGTGAGGTGTCAAGTTCATCTAACATTGTTTTCATCACTGATTTGATTTCCCCTACACGAGTTAGCGCTCAGTAGGGGATTTTTAGATGCTGAATTACTCGAAAATCGTAGAAACAGCAGTGCGGAAGGCTTGGACTAACTTGTTAGTTGTGAATGACTTACGAGGGACTAAATCAAGGTCTGAACTTTCGCCATAAGTTAATAGGTGTTTGGCTTTCTCCATCTCATAAGCTCTGTTAGCGTCTAGCTGTGCCTTTACAGGTCGCGCTAACTGCGATTGAGAAGCTGCTAGATGGTCAACTTGGCTGATGTGATAATCGATGTAAGCCTTGAGCTTAATCAGGTCAATGCTTTCTCTGTAACGCTGATTCTCTAGGGTGCGGTCTGTGGTGAGCTTTAATCCGATTTCTGAGCGTGAGTGACCGTACTTTAAATTTGCGATCGTCACATCAGCGCTGGCCTTATCAATGGCAATACCAGACGCGCCAGCAGATTTATAAATGTCTGCTAGTCCTTTGTTGTACTCCTCAGTACCCTTGATGAACGCACTAAGGTTATCTGTGATGTAGGGCATGATGGTTAAAATACGCTCACCCTCGTTGCCCATTGACCCAACTAGGGTCAGCGCCGCGTCATCACCATTGATGCAACCCATAATCAAGCTATCAGCGACCCCCAACTTCTCAGCCCTTGCTTTTAGCTTTTTGCCGTGCTTACCGACTAAATTCTTGATATGTTTCACGTTTTTGACTCCTGTATGTGCAACATTCCGTGATGAACCATTGAGCGAGGGGAGCAGAGAGCGCAATTAGTAACGGTATCCCCACAAGCCCAATTAACAAATGCTTGTAAGTGAGCTTGCTTGCTTTTTTAGTCGATGATTCCGGCGAAAGATAACGCGAGGTCATTAAACTGGCTTTTGTAATCCAGGGCGGTGGCCTCCATTGCCTGCTTAATCTGCGTCAGTTCGCTGCCTGCTACATCATCCATTTCAGCCAGTGTCCGCCTGATTTCGTCGGCTTTGCGTCGGATTTTGGATACTTCTTGATTTTTAAACCTTTGTGCAAAGTGAACCAGTGCGTCAAAGATTGCTTCGTTTAACTCCTTTCTAGATGCGAAGGTGGAAGCAATGGACACTGTAATCTGTTTTACGTCAGTGGCTTTGAGTTCAATTCCCGCACCCTCTGCAATGTCTGCAACGAGGGCTTGTTTTTGTTGCTCGGTCAGCACAATCTGATTCTCTGGCTCTGCAATTGCAAGCTGATTAGATTCAGGCTCAGGCTGTTCATCTTCTAACCCTACTGTCAACGTTTCTTCAACGGATTCATCAGTTACAGATAATTGGTTGGTTGCTTTGGCTTTGAGATAGTCAACGGCTTGGCTCAATTGGTCTTTGCTTGGGTTGTCAAGATCATCGCACTCCACAGCAAGCGCCGCAGAAGTGTAATCATCCTTGGTAAACCCTTGATAACCCTGTTTGTACAAGCGAGCGCGGACGTTATTAGTAAATTTGTCAGACATGATGATTATCCTTATTTGGCTAGTGTTAAAACGTCGATGGCTGCGGATTTCATTGGTTGCGAGCGTTTGTTAATTGCCCACTTCGCAGCGACGAATGCAACAAGGGCTAAATCTTTGCTGTGATGTCCTTCCTTGGCGCTCATGGTAAGCCCAGCGCGTTCAAACCAGTAGTAACGAGTGCTGCGCGGTACGTCCTCAAGATTGATTTTGAGATAATCTGCAAGAATCTCTAAAAAATTTCTGCCGTCGTAGTGAGCATCTAACTCATAGAAATGTTTAAATGCTTGCCAGCGCTCGCTAAACTCCTCACCTCGACCCGTAAAACTGCCGTAGCGCCGTTTTAGTCCGGCGAATGCTCTTACTATCTTTTGAGCATCAATTGCCTGTACTTCAAAACTGAAGTGTTGCTTTAAGGTTGCTACCACTCGATACCAAGTAATATCAGCAATCTGTTTGTTTAACTCGCGCTCGTAAATCTGTTTCAACAGGCGATACTTAGCTATATACTCTTTCGTCGCCACATCTTCTCCTGGTTAATATCTAAGTGTGTATAAAATTAACTGCCATTCCGGAAAAGTCCAAGGTTTTTGATTTAGGTAATTAGCTGAATCCAGTTATCTGATATAAGCAATTAGCTGACGACTATCAATAACCTTGGAAAATAACTCTGACAACTCACAATCCTCGTGTTTTTTATCGGCTATAACCACGCAATAACAAGACTTTTGGCGTTTTGCGACTTACTGACACTTTTTCATTTACCCCCACAAATACGCCCCCTTAAGCCTAGTTAGAGCAGTCATGGCGCTTGGCTTTCCTTTCTTGGGTGGTTGCATTGAACACATCAGAACAAGCTTTGTTGTATTCCTTGTCCGATTACTTCAGATTTACGGTTGGCGACCATGCCTGGGACTTCGTAAATCCCATACCTGACCTTGTTCTGATTTAGCTTGAGAGTCGCTGTCTTCCTTTGTCCAGCTAGCGGGGTGAAACACCATTGCGGGTGGTCAATCCTTGACCAAGGACATTTACCTGTAAAGCGATACAGCGTACCTTTTATTTGATACACCTTGCACTGTGACAGGGTAGAAGGTTCGTAAACAGGAATTAAGTTATGCATCTTTGTTGTCTCCAGCAAGACACGCAGCCGTCAAA
>JAYGHB010000176.1:0-8669 GCA_034931985.1 Halotia wernerae UHCC 0503 | reverse complement strand
ACTTTGTTAACTTGGCATTTTGGTATTAATTATCCATAAAGGGAGCGATAGAACCCAAATTTATCTCATCAACCTCATCTGTCTCTTCACTTTCATTAATGAGATCTTGGTTTTTCTCTTCTAATTCGCGCATATATTGCCTGAGTATACCTCCAACTGCGATCGCTCTGGTTTTATGTAGCTGACGGGTTAACTCTAAAAACCATTCTTTATCAGCCACCAAGTCTGATTCTTTCACTTGATACTTGAGAATTTCTGGAATTAGCAGCGTGGGGTCATGGTGCTTTGCGATCGCGCTAATATGAGTAACTGGTTGGTAATCAATCCGTAAGCACTTTTGCCACAATGCTACCCACTTAGCATGAGAGAGGTAGCCATGACTGAAATAAGAAGGTTGCACCATTGCCAAAATATGTAAATGTGGGTGTGCTGATACTTTGTCTCTCCCTTTGGTAACTTCTATAGATTTGACCCAGCCTTTTGCAGGCCATACTTTCAATTCCGTCAATCGCTTAAAAGCTTTGTTCATTTCATTCAAGGTTTCCCTAAGTTCTTCAATTTGGCAATTCTTTACAGTCAGGGTGATAAATAGCCAACGATACTTAGGATAATCTGTAATAACCTGTGGGAGAATCTTATAAGCTTTAGCTTTCCACATGAGCGATCGTCGCCACTGACAAACCGGACAGTAACGAACCCTGCAAAATCGAGCATCTGATAGCTTTAACTTGAGAATACCTTCCGAGTCTTCTGACACTAATCGAAACTCTAGCAACTCAGAACACATTCTCACTCGCCAAGCATATTGATTGAAAGTTTCTTCTTTTGCTGTTGCGTAATAGTAAGAAACTTGATCAGCGTTAGCTCGATGCTTATCCCAAGTTTTGCCAATAGGGGAAATCTCGGTCAGATTTAGTGCTATTTGATCTTGTGATAACTTGCCTTGCAGCGATAAAGTTTTATCTGAGGCTTGAGAAGACACAGAATTTTCTAGTGTATTTGGTAACAAGATCAAAAAGTAACACTCAACTATACATACAATAAAGCCTCAGTAATAACAAGTTTGTAGCGAAAAATAGCCTTCCATTAAACCTTTGCGTTCCTACCCTGCGGGAACGCCTAACGGCGAATGCGCTAAACTTTGTCTTGAAAAGTTGTTCATGGGGGAAACCCCCAGACGCTCGCAGACTCGCTACCGCTTTGCTATCGCGTAGCGTCTCCCCTTGGGAGAAGACCACACTTTTCGCTGCGCTCCTCTGCGTTAAAAAAGTAGTATTTTTAAACGCAGCGAAAAGTTCTATTCGCGTAGCGTCTCCGTCAGGAGAAGGAGGGTTAGCTAGACCTAGGAAACTTTTCAAGACAGAGGAACGCAGAGTTTTGCCAAATTTAATTCACTACAAAATTAATTAAATGTTGTATTAAGTAGTACTATCTTACCTAATTGCAGTAATCCTCAAGGCAAAAATTTAAACCGTGCTTTATTCCGGCAATTCAAACTTGTAACCATAGCCTCGAACAGTTTTAATAAACTCAGGTACACTAGTATCAACTTCCATCTTCTTGCGAAGCTGACCAATATGTACATCAACTACCCGGCCATCTCCTACATATTCACAACCCCAAATTTTTTGGATTAGCTGCGGACGACTCCAAGCTTGACCAGGATGACTTGCCAAAAAATGTAAGATATTAAACTCCAAAGCTGTTAAAGCTAGAGGCTTATTATTAAGTGTGACTTCTCGACCATCGGGGTTAATTGCTAGCTGCTTAAAAACGAGGCGCTGTGTTGGAGAAGGGTTGATAGTGCGTATGCGTCTTAAAAGAGCTTGTATGCGGACTTCCACTTCTGCCAGACTAAAAGGCTTAGTCATAAAGTCATCAGCACCAGCAGCAAGAATTTTAATTTTATCAGCTTCGTCAGTTCGTCCAGTCAATATCATTACTAAAACATTAGTCCGACTCTGCATTTCTTGGCAAAGGTGATAACCGTTTGTATCCGGCAAATTCCAATCTAAAATTACTAAAGCTGGGTCAAAGTTATCAAACAATGAAAGAGCTGTTTTACCATCTGCGGCAGATTCTATTTGATATTTTCGACTTAAAAAGCGATATATAAGATTGCGGATACCGAAATCGTCATCTACAACAAGAATTTTAGGATTTGTAGCAGAAAGCATAACCATAACGTTTTAGCCTATTGTTGATCTGGCGATTCGCTGTGGGGAGAGCTATTTATGAAGAAATCACTCTTAAGACATCTTGCTGCACGCACTTCTCAGGAGGTTTATTTACGTTTACCCTGGTTTATTACGTAGACGTAAAGCAGTTTGTCGCCAGACATTGCCACTGTAGTACTTAGCCACATTTAATTTTCCATTAAATTTATAAAAACTTCAGCTATCATAATGCATACCAGACGTATAATTTTTGTGTGAGTTCGGTGTGTTTTTGATATTTAGTTGTATGATTTTAAATCTTCCGGGTTAACATAAACTTTATTTTCGGTGTATTCTCTTAACTACAAATGGACTGTACTGCTATGCCCTCTGTTGTTAACACTGACTAAATAAACAAAGCCACAAAGTCATCTTTATTATAACTTTTGTAATAATATATTTTACTCTCAATCTACCCGACGGGAATGCCTTCTCTAGGAGGCTATGAGACATTTTTCCGGAGTACATCTACGTGTAGCCATAACATTGACTGCATAAAAATCATAAGTATACTACTGGGAATATGACAAGCCAAGGACTAAGAGCATCACTAGAAGGTATCAAGGTAGCAAAAATAGCTTTAACTGACAAAACCTTAAGTCAGCACAAATTAGCAGTATCTTTAGGTATTACACGCCAACCAGTTTCTAAGTTTTTTGCAGGTGAGCCAGTTTCTCGTAGTTGTTTTGTACAAATTTGCCAACAACTAGGGCTATCTTGGCAAAAGGTCGCTGGTTTACCTGAAGATGTCGCATTCCAGGCGAATGCTAAAGTACATGCTGATAGTATTGACCTTGATAAATTGGTATGTGAACTACGCCAAAAGCGCCAAGACAAAATCCAAGACCAATGCAGCACTCTACAAATGCTGGATATTGCTCAACCAACTCCCCTAGTGGACATTTACACTAGCGTGAATGTCTTAGAAGAGATAACCAGCCAAAAATGGCTAGAGATTTCAGAACTGTTAAAAGATTTCAGCCCCGAATTAAATTTCAATCGGCTCGGAGGAGATAAGCAACCACAAAAGTTACCAGGATTAGAAGTTGCATTGCGATACTCGAAGTTAATGGTATTGGGTAAGCCAGGTTCAGGTAAAACCACATTCTTACAGTATCTGGCGACTGAGTGTAATGAAGGTGAATTTCAACCGCATCGTATAGTAGTCTTTATCAGACTGAAAGAATTTGCTGAAGATGCTAAAAGTGAGAATGAATTCAATCTACTGAAATTTATCAGCCAAGAATTTCTCAGTTGTGGGATTGATGAAGAATCAACTACAACCATACTGACTCAGGGTAAAGCGTTGATTTTGCTAGATGGATTAGATGAAGCGCCATCATCTCATGCAGATAAAGTTACTAGAGAGCTACGTAGATTTACACAATATTATTACAAAAATAAGTTTGTTATTAGCTGTCGGTCTGCTGCTCAAAAATACAAATTTCCGGGATTTATGGAAGTTGAGGTCGCAGATTTTCACTACGAACAAGTCGAAGTTTTTGTGAAAAACTGGTTTTTCGCAGTCGCCCACAAGTCAAGAGAAGATGGAGAAGCTACAGGGAATTTATTTATTCATCAACTGAATCTCCCAGAAAATCAGCAAATTAGAGAATTGGCTGTAACACCGCTGTTGCTACATTTAATTTGCTTAGTGTTTCAAGTGAAAGCTGAGTTCCCATCTAACCAAACTAAGTTCTATGAACAAATATTGAATATTCTGCTAATCAGATGGGACGAAGTTAGAGGTATTAAACGAGAGCAGGTCTACCATAATTTAACTTTGGCAACTAAAAAACAACTGTTGTTTAATATTGCTGCTATCACTTTTGAACAAGGAAATTACTTTTTTGAGCAAGAAAAAATTCAGCAGATAATTATTGCTTATTTAGATAACTCCGGCAGTGTAGATATAGATTTAAGCGAAGCCTTATTGAAAGAAATTGAGGTACATAACGGTTTATTAGTGGAACGAGCAAGAGGAATTTATTCTTTTTCTCACTTGACGTTGCATGAGTATTTTGCTGCTAAAAACATTGTTAACAATTATCAATTACAAGCTGGAAAAAATATCGTAAATCAAATAATTAAAGAACGCTGGCATCACGTATTTTTACTAACCGTGAGTATGTTACCGAAAACTGATGAAATACTATGGTTAATGAAGCACAAGATTGATTCATTAGTATCCGCTGAAGTTAAAATACAAGACTTTCTCATTTGGTTGTGCCAAAAATCAAGGTCAGTCTCTACCCACTACAAAGCAGTAGCTATTCGTGCTTTTTACTTGGTTTGCATTGGACGTACTCTACAGGATAAGCATTTCGCCCAGTCCTGCGGGCATAGTTTTGTTCACCCCACAATTACTATGACAACAAAAGACAAGGTTCGTTTTTGTGATCAGCTTCGTTCATTTGTTCATACTCCTAGTTATGACTTGGAGTGTGCCTTGCTAGGTGATATAGCTTTTAACCCTGACCTTGCCCTTGACGAGTTTTTGATTAGTACTCTTACCTGTGCTGGTGAGCTTAACTTTGCTGTGAAGCATAGCCTCAATGATGCTATTTCTCTTGACCATGTACATGCTCTGAGCATTGCCTTTAACGAAGCTCTGGAACTAATATCAGAATCTGAATTTAAGCAAGTGCTACAAAAGCTTAAAAAACAATTACCCCAGATAGATAACAATTCCAAAAATGTTAAGGAATGGTGGCAAGTTAATGGTCAATTTTGGAGTCAAGAACTTAGAGATGCGCTGATTAAACATCGTAATATTGGTTATTATTGGCAGTTTAATCAACAGCAGATAGAATTGCTTCAGCAATATTACGACGCTAATAAATTACTGGTGGATTGTCTCAACTGTGCGGTAAGTATAACTCCAGTAGTGCGGCAAGAGATTGAAGAGACATTGTTATTAGCAAATCCTGATATGAAACACTAAAATAGTATTGGTTAGAGCTATTTTTTTAATTAAGAATATGAAAGAGATGGTTTCATATTTTTTTATATAGATTTCAGATAAAAGTTGTTTAAATTTCAGAGATTTAAATTTAAATTTATTGTTTTGGTTATTGATTAACTGTTAAAAAATCTGACAAATGATACTTATCTACCATAAGAGATATTTTGAAATATTCATACCATAGAAAGATAAATTGTATTTATATAATTCGTTAAGTTGCTACTAATGCAACAAGTTAGGTAAAGCTTATGAATAACAATGTACTAAACAATATCATTCCCTCACAGCCACCAATAGAGGCGCAGTCCGACGTTTATGCACTTAAGTCTAGATTGGAATGGGGCGAACCAGCTTTTACAATATTGGATGTACGCGATCGCATGACCTATAACGAAGGTCACATTATGGGTGCGATGCCAATGCCAATGGAAGACTTGGTAGATAGAGCTTCATCATCTTTAGGAAAGAGCCGTGATATCTATATTTACGGTGCAAGTGATGAAGAAACAGCTCAAGGTGTACAAAGACTGCGTGGTGCTGGGTTTGAGCATGTATCTGAACTCAAAGGCGGTTTGGCTGCATGGAAGGCAATTGGAGGCCCAACAGAAGGCATAGTTGAATCTAGAACTCCCGCAGGTGCAGATGACTACAATATTGTATCTCGGATGCAAAATCACCAAGAGAATCAACAAAAGGCAGTTAGTACGCCGACACAAAGCACTACTCAATCACCAACTCCTGCAACCACAGATCAATCCAATATGGGATTACAACAAGAAAATCAGCAGAAAGACGTGTAATTTTTCAGTCAATAGTCAAAATACTAAAACTCTCAAAGTCATTTGACTAATGAGTGTTAAATTTAGTGTTCAAACAAATCCTTATATTGCAGCAAATCTAAGGAAACTATCGTTGGGAGAACTTGAAAGCATTCTTGAGCAAGTTCCCAACGGTCTTCTCGTTGCAGCATTTCAATCAGCTTCTGCTGGATGCTGAGCAAGTAGCGGACATCATTGGCAGCATAACTGAGTTGGGCTTCAGATAAATTAGCAGCGTTACCCCAATCAGAACTTTGAGCGCTTTTATCTAATTCTACTTGTGTCAATTCTTGCACTACATCCTTGAGTCCGTGGCGATTGGTGTAAGTACGGGCTAACTTACTAGCAATCTTGGTACAAAAAATTGGTTGAACTTTAATACTTAGGTGATGGCGTAAAGTAGCAACGTCGAAACGAGCAAAGTGGAATACCTTGACAACATTTGCCGCTTCTAGGAGTTTTTTGAGGTTGGGGGCATCTATTTGACCTCTAGCTATGCGGATCACCGTTACCTTACCCTCAAGGTTGCATAGCTGGACAAGACACAAGCGATCGCGTTGGGGTAACAAGCCCATCGTTTCGGTATCAACCGCGATCGCCTTGGATTCTAAATACTCAAAAAGGGCAGCATCACTAAGATCGCGATCGCCAACCTGAAAATCTTGTAATCTCATGAATCACTCAAAAATAAATGCAGTGTCTTCCAGATCAACTTACCGTTAAACACTACATTATTGTGTAAAAAATCAGCAATTAAATCTATCTAATCCAAAGAAGCTTGACACTCCCCTCGCCTAAAGGCGATTTCAGCCTGCCTTACTTAATAAAATTTACCTGTTTATTTTTTACTGGTTAGTTATTTTCGTCGTACTGTATTAGTATGAACAAAGATTTGCGTCAGGTAAACTTCCCCTTGCTTATTGGCAGCAACACCAATCCCAGTCAGGTTGTAATTGCCTTTTAGGTTCTTCAAGTGTCCAGGACTTTCCAGCCAACCAGTAACAGCTTGACTAGCGGGATTACTATATCCTTGATTGAAAGCGACATTTTCTGCTGCACTATTGTAGTACAGGGGAATAGCTTTGACCCGTAGCTCAAATCCCTGATGGCTAAATGGGACTTTACCTCTAGCCATGTTTTGACTATGAATCCTTGCCTGTCGAGTAATATTTGCATTGAGTTTCAACTTTGGCAGTTTTTTAGAAGCCCGATATCGATTAATTTGCTCAAAAACTGATTTTTCTAAAGCAGTAGTTTGAAAAGTAGTAGTCGATGCTGCAACCTGATTTAAAGGAATCGATAACGGTTGATCGTCAGGGGCTTGTTTTGTTGAACTGTGACTTGGTACAGGAGCATTCATTAATCCAGTGGCAAGGACAAGCGTACTTAAAGCGATGCCAAAAGCAGTTTGTCGGAACATGGAGACTTACGCAATGTATATACTTAGTTAGACCTATACTCTAACTTCTTGTTCCTAGAATATATACCAGGATACTTTTCAAAATTAATAAATTTAGGACAAGTTGGCAGATTTTTTATAAAAAATACAAGTAGTAGCCTCCGAATTTTAAATACTTAGATGATTCAGGCTTCTAAAGCCATAGTTGTTGCTTGATGTTAGACCATAAATAATGTATTTTCCATCTAAACCTCCGGGGTACTCCCGCCACAGTCGCAGACTTGGCGGTGACGGGGGATAGGAAGGAGGGCTGGCTGAGTGGGGTGACGCTCGTTCCTCTCTACGAGACGCTGCGCGAACGCTACCGCTTCGCTAACAATGCCCCCGAAGTCAGCAATTTTCTTAATTGTCAGGACTGACTTGCTTCTCAACATAAGATTTAAGTTCTTCAAGAGTAACGCCGCCGCACGAGGCAACAAAGTACGCACCTGTCCAGAAGACTCGCTTGTTATAGAACTGATTGACGTGTTTATGAAACTCCTTGCGAATTAAGCGACTAGAAACAGTTTTGAGATTGTTAACCAACTTACTCACCTCAACATCTGGCGGATAACTAATAACCAAGTGAACATGGTCTTGCTCTGCATTGAACTCTGTAACTTTACTTCTCCACTTAGTACAAGTGTTTTTAAATATTTCTTGCAGTCGTTTGAGCATAGCCTGATTAATAACTTTTCTGCGGTATTTTGTCACAAGCACTAAATGGATGTTAAGGCTATAAACTGACCTATGTCCTATGTTGTAAGTCATGTCACCAAGTGGTATTATGACTAGATGTTACTCACTTACCAGTACAAACTCAACCCCACACCTCAACAGGTTGTCACACTTGAAACCTGGTCGGAGTTGTTGCGTCGTCATTGGAACTATGCATTGGGGCAAAGATTGGACTGGTTAAGACGCACAAGGTCACAGATTGACCGTTGTAGTTTATTTTGTGAACCAATAGGGGAGATACCAGACAAGGCAGACTATTACACACAGGCAAGTGACCTCAAACGAACTAAAGAACTATTCCCCGACTACAAAAACATCTATGCCGATTGCCAACAGCAAAACCTGATGAGGTTGGACAAGGCGTGGAAGCGTTGGTTGATGCCAGACAAGAATGGTAAGAGGGGAGGGAAACCACGTTTTAAGAAACGTGGTGATATCTGCAGTAAACCAAAAAGTTTTTCCCAAAGAGCGATCGCCAAATATTTTGTAACCTA
>JAYGHB010000175.1:0-9010 GCA_034931985.1 Halotia wernerae UHCC 0503 | reverse complement strand
CCGCCAACGCGCAGCGTCTCGTAGAGAAGAATTGGTAGAGCGTGCGTAAGTCCTAGGCAATTGCGAAAACGACATTCTTCTTTCCACTGTATTTGATGATTTCTATAACCCATTTGTTGTTTTTATTTTTTAAGCTTGATTTCTCATCTAGTCGGCTATGCAAAGCTACTATGATTTATTTCAAGCCAAAATCTTAATTATTTGGGACGGCGCTAATTACCACCGTTCAGGGCAAATTAAGAGTATTTAGACTCCCTCAATGCAGAATTAGAAAAACAACAATGGTTGATAACTTGTGAGCGCTTTGCCCCGAATGCTCCCCAACAAAACCCTGTAGAAGACATCTGGTTACAAGCAAAAAGATTGATTCGAGAATTTTATTTTTTTTGTCATTCTTTCTCTGTGGTCAAGCGGTTATTTGAACTAGCAATTGATTGTCAACTTTTTGACTTTCCTAAGCTGCATGAATATGGTGTTTTCTCATGAATCATTTAGGATTGCTATATACTCTCAATTGATGACTACATTCCAAAAAAGAAAAATATTTTGAGTAATTTATCCAAAAAAGTTTTATAACTGACAAATTATTGTGTCAATTTATGGTATATTAGAGGTGCAGCAATTACTAAAAAAATCTACCAAATACTCCAATCACAGTATTTATTATAACTAGGGTCAAACTACTTTCGTAGCAGTAATTGTTACATGCATAAAAATTTACCTTTTTAAATAAAAACCCTTTGACAAAAGGGTAATTTTTAAATAATTGGTATTTATGATTCCTACCCTGATTATTGCTTGGATTATATTTGTAGTGTTGTGGAAGTTGCTAAAAACAACTATCAGCAATGCACTGACTATTGCCGCAATTCTGGTCTTATTAAATATTGGTTTTGGCATTACACCGCAAGACATTTGGCATCAGATAATGCAGTTTGCTCAAACCGTGTCGCAGATACGCAGCCCTAAGTAAAAAAGACATATCTGAAAAAGTAGAGACGCGATTAATCGCGTCTCTAAAAGTGTTCTGGATAACGCACATTTAATTTCTGGAGATGACTAGTACAACACGGCGGAAATAAACCTACTATCTAAAGCAGACAAAAAGCTCACGGTGTAAGACTTCTTTCTTTTGCCTTTTGACTTTTTACTTTTGCTTTCTCGTACTAGGTTGAAATAATGCTTTAGATCAAATGAACCACCGATAAGATGGATTTTTTTGTCAATTACTATGTAACGAAGAAATCTTCGCTAATGCATCTTTGAAACTGGGAGGTAGCTGACCCATAATTTTACCTCTTTCGCGATCTAGTGCTACTAATGCCACCTTAGCAGTGACATACAATTGTTGTCCATCGGTTGAAACAATTGCATAATCCCAGTTGATACGTACACCTGTTACCTCAGTCATGCGGGTTTTCACCACTGCTGCCATTCCTAGCTGAATGGAACGGTGATAGCGTACAGAAAGTTCGACAACTGGTAAATCACAACCTAAAGTTACTAAATCAGCAAATTCAATACCTATTGATCGCAAACATTCTATACGTGCTTCTTCTAGCCAATTTATATAAGTACCATGCCAGACAATACCTGCATAGTCAGTATGATGAGGTTGCACTCTCACAGGATACTCAAACCAACTTTCAAAGTTCCGATTTGATGGAATATCAAGAGCGCTGGTTGGTGGTAGTTTTGCTTGTTCTTCAGACATTTTCAAGTTTTTTAGCAACTATTAACTTTCCTGATCTGGAATAGCATAAAAAGGAGTTGCATTGTAAAATCTATTCCATTAGCATTCAACTCTCGCAAACACGAGGGGGTTTTTTATGTACCCTCATCTCCGATATTTTAGTATTTTTGCTACAAATTTACTTTTTTTCCTCAGTTCTGCGATCGCATATCCAAAAAGTAATTTAGTAAATTCAAATACTAAAAAGCAATACAACCACGTACAACAACCCCAGAACAATCAACAATCAGAAATTAAGCGGCTAAATGCAGAGGCGATCGCCGAATCTCAGCAAGGGCGATTTGCAGCAGCATTGCAGAGATTACAAAAAGCATTAGTCATCAGCAAAGAACTTGCAGACTCTTCCTGGGAAGCTGTTACCCTTAACAATCTGGGCAGAGTGTATCAAAATCACGGTGATTATTCCCAAGCACTCAGCTTTTTTCTCACAGCTTTACGCATTAACAAAGAACTTAGTGTTAAAGAAAGTACACCTGGGCAGGCTTACACTATATTGGGAAAAACCTATAGTAATATAGGTTACTTATTTGATATCCAAAACAAACCAGAGTTAGCAATTTTTTTTTACAAGCATTGCTTAATTAACCGCGAAAAAGTTCGCTTAAATCCATCAGTACTTTCCATACCACAACCAGATGCTTATAGCATAACTGTTGCCCAGACATATCGCCTTTTGGGTGAACGCTTGCTCAAACAGGGACGTGTTGCAGAGGCGCAACGCACTATAGATTTACTCAAAGTTGAAGAACTAGAGGAATATCTCCACAATGTACCCGGTAATCAACGGACTGCTAAAGGCATTAATATACTGCCCATAGAAAAACCAATTAAACAACAATTAGATCAAACCCTGGATAATGCCGTTGTTTTAGGTAAAGAACTGACAAAATTACGTAACATTCCTCCACAGAAGCGATCGCCACAACAAAATCAACGCATCACCCAACTAGTAGTCAATCAGCAACAACTCCTACAAGCATTTACCAAATTTATTACTAGTCCCGCAGTCGCAACACAGATAGATCAAATTAGTAGTACTGCTAGACGGCAAAATTTGGATTTAGAAAATATTAACGAGATTCGTGATAATTTAGCGCAATTACCGCAAAAATCTGTACTCCTTTATCCATTAGTTCTCAAAGATCGCTTGGAATTGGTACTAGTAACTCCTGACTCTCCGCCAATTCATCGTCCGGTTGCTGTGACGCGTAAACAACTCAACCAAACTATTGTTACCTTCCGTGAAGCTTTAACCAATCCCAGTCGGAATATTAAAAAGCCCGCCAGTCAGTTGTATACATGGCTAATCAAACCCATAGAAGATGATTTGCAAAAAGCCGGGACACAAACCCTGATTTATGCACCAGATGACCAGTTACGCTATGTTCCATTGGCAGCACTATACGATGGCAAAAAGTGGCTAGTAGAGCGCTTTAATGTCAATCATATTACTGCTATTAGCCTAACTAACTTAAATAGCCCACGAGCATCTACTTTGCGGGTTTTAGCTGGTGCTTTTACTAAAGGTAATTTTAAAGTTGAATTAGGAAATCGGCAGGTTGCTTTGTCGGGATTGCCTTTTGCAGGAAGAGAAGTGGAAAGTTTAGCGGCTATTGTTCCCCAAACAAAAAAACTTTTAAACGATGACTTTAGTCCCCAAGCTACCGTACCGCAAATGGATGATTATCCAATTGTCCATCTAGCGACTCATGCAGCTTTCGTAGTCGGTAAACCAGAAGATTCATTTATTTTATTTGGCAATGGCGATCGCGTTAACCTTACAGATATTGCCACTTGGTCACTCCCCCATGTAGATCTAATAGTCTTGAGTGCCTGTGAAACTGGCTTGGGGGGCAAACTGGGCAACGGTGAGGAAATTTTGGGCTTTGGCTACCAAATTCAAAAAACTGGTGCGAGGGCAGCGATCGCCTCTTTGTGGGCTGTAGATGATGGTGGAACTCAGGCACTGATGAACGCTTTTTATACCACACTCTCATCAGGAAAATTTACCAAAGCTGAAGCTTTGCGACAAGCCCAAATAGCTTTAATTACTGGAGACTCCCAGATAAAAAACGACAATATCTCGGCAGCAGTCAGCAGTAACCTCGCTCACCCCTACTATTGGGCATCGTTTATTTTGATTGGTAACGGTTTGTAGTCAATAAATACGACTAGCGGCAAATATCTGTTCAGCAGTTAAATTTAAGTTTGGAAAAGTTGGGGAGATAATTTGTTCTGTTCCCCTAAACTGCTGTATTTGATAAACGCTATCGACTAACTGATAAATGGTCATCACAGGTTGTTTAGATGAGCCAAGTAACTAGCGTCTCCCCTTGGGAGAAGACCGCGCTGCCGACGCTCCTGTGTCGCTCTAAGCGAAGCTATGCCGCAGGCTTTACGCTACGCTAACACCACAGCGGTGGCTCCCCAACCTAAAAATTATTATATTCCTGCCGTGTTGGGTTTTGAGAGCGATCGCTCTTGCAAATTCTAACCCTTTGGCAAAGCGCCAGGCGATCGCGTCGTAACTGTTCCCTCATCTTACGAATTACGAATTAGTTCCCATTGCATTACCGGCTAAATAAGCTGTTGTCCAAGCACTTTGGAAGTTAAACCCACCAGTAATGCCGTCAATATCTAAGATTTCTCCGGCAAAGTAAACCCCCGGAACTAATTTACTTTCCATCGTCTTGAAGTTGACTTCTTTAAGGTTGACACCGCCACAGGTGACAAATTCTTCTTTAAACACTCCCTTCCCAGTGATTAAATATTGTCCCTGTGTAAGTTCTTGTACTAACTGATTTAATGTTTTGTTAGAGATTTCTGCCCAGCGATCTTCTGTAGTAATATCTACACGAGCAATAATATATTGCCAAAGGCGGTGAGGTAAATCAATTCCACGATGTAATGCGATCGCTTTCTTGGCCCATTGCGTCTTAACCGCTAAAATTTTTTGTCGTACTTGTTCTTGCTGTAAATGCGGTAGCCAATTGACTAACAATGTGGCTTGATAGCGGCTTTCGTGCAGAAGTCTTGCACCCCAAGCCGAAAGCTTCAGAACAGCCGGGCCACTCAAACCCCAGTGAGTAATGAGCAATGGCCCTGTTTGTGTTAGTTGGGGTTTCTCACCAACATATAACCGTAATTGCACAGGGTTAACACTAATTCCAGCTAAAGCCCTGAGATGGGGATCAAGAATGTTGAAAGTAAATAGTGAGGGGACAGGCGGTTGAATTTGATGACCAAATTCTTGAGCTATTTTATAACCTACAGGGTTACTTCCCGTTGCCAGCAGCAAGCGATCGCACTTTTTTATTTCTCCCGAATTCAGAAGTATCTCAAATTCATTGCTGGGTAGTTTTTTGGCTGAAACAACAGATGTTCCCGTACAAACTTCTACCTCCGATGCTTTCGCCGCATTCATCAGACAGTCCACAATTGTTTCTGAACTATCTGTAATGGGAAACATACGTCCATCGGCTTCAGTTTTGAGATTTACTGCGTGATCAGCAAACCAGGCTATTGTGTCTTGAGGTTGAAAGCGGGTGAAAGCACCCTGGAGGGCTTTTCCGCCTCTGGGGTAATTTTGTACCAATTCACCTACTTCAAAGCAAGCATGAGTGACGTTGCAGCGTCCTCCACCAGAAATACGAACTTTAGCCAGTGGTTGACGACTGGCTTCGAGTAAAGTAACTTGGGCATAAAGATTAGATTCAGCACAAGCGATCGCGCCAAAAAATCCAGCTGCCCCACCTCCAATAACTATAATTTTTAACGGTAGCAAGTTCAAAAATGTCTCTTCTCTAGCATCTACTTTCTAGGTTAGTCTGTTATCTTTAGCCCGGATTTCTCACAAATTCTGAAAAGAATGGGGTAAAAAACTGCTAAAATGTATAGATGGTAAGCATTTCAGCAATTATAAGGCATGACCCAACTAGCAGAGCGATCAATCCCAAAACAGTTCAAATTTGAGCAACCAAAATCGCCCCCAGTTGTAGTTAATTTCCAGGGTGGACAGGTAACATCTGATGCCGGATTAAGCTTAATTGCTGAAATAGACAGAAAACTACAAATAACATCACAGTTTGCACAGTGTTTCCAAGATTACCGAAAACCAAATCGAATTGACCATACAGTAGAAAGCTTAATTACACAAAGGATATACGGACTGGTCATGGGGTATGAAGACTTAAATGATCACGAGACAATATAATGGACTGGTGCAGGGCAAACGCACGGTATTTCTGAAACCCTTGCTGGATAAGGATATTGACGAAAAGATAGGCTAAATTTAAAAACGCCAAAACCCTTGCTATTAAAGGATTCTTATACTTTAGATGCGTTTGCCCTGTGGACTGGTGTGAGTCTCAAACGGGAGTTGATTACGTTTTTGGATTGGCGCAAAATAGTCGTTTAATTCAGATGGCTACTACGACTAAAAATAGAGCAAAGTTTGAGTATGAGGAGAAACTATCAACAGTAGTTTCATTTTTAGAAACTGTATTTAACCCTGATGAAAAACTTCCCGAAGTTGCTTCTAACTTGATTAATAATTCAATTTGGTATAAGTCTTTAGACTACCAGACCCGTGAATCTTGGAGTCGTAGTCGCCGTGTTGTTTGTAAAGTTGAGTATGGAGCGAATGGGACTAACATTCGTTTTGTGGTAACTTCACTTCAAGCCAATAAAGTGCCACCTAGTCAACTATACACACAAAAATATTGTCAGCGAGGCGAGGTGGAAAATCGCTTTAAGGAACAACAATTGGAACTTTTTAGTGATAGAACTAGTACTCACACATTTGCAGGAAATCAGTTACGTTTATGAGCCATTGCGTTGGGCGGGTTCCCCGACTTGAAGCAAATGGCGTGGTTTTCTTCTATAGCTTATGTTTTGATGAATGCATTGCGTCAACAATGTTTATCTAAAACAGAATTATAAAATGCTCAAGTCGGAACTATTCGCACAAAATTACTAAAACTGGGAGCGCTGATTACTGTCAGCGCACGGCGAATTTTAATTGCGATTACTAGCTGTTATCCGTACAAACATATCTTTGCTGCTGCTTACAGATGCTTAAAAGTGCGGACTTCTACCCCTTAATATTAATTAATTTTGGTACATTTAATTTCTCTCTAATTAATGATATTTTAGGCTTGGTTTTATCCAAGTCTAGTTTTGAAATGTTTAATTTGATGAGCAGAGCATTTTGCTTTCATTACTAAGAATAATCTAGTAACTATTTTATCTTTATAGCTACGTTTTTTACTGAATTTTTCTCCCTACATAAATTTGAATTGATGATGTATCAAAAAAAATGTCTTACATGACCTCATGTAAGACATTTTTTATTGCTTGTGAGCGGTTGAGGAGGGACTTCATTTCCCCTCCACAAATATAAACTGTACGTTCGCTCATTTTTGAAAGGCAAGAGGAATTAATGCCTTACTGTGTAAAGTTTCAACTGTACGTTCGCTCATTTTTGAAAGGCAAGAGGAATTAATGCCTTACTGTGTAAAGTTTCAAAGAGATTGTGGAGCAGATAAAAAAATACTTGGCAAAAATAGATGGGATTAACGGTGTATTACACGGTATGAAGTTAGTCAAATGTCACCGTGTAATACTTGGAAGCTCAGAGAATTCACATAACAGACTGTGAACCTACAGGTTTTCGGTGTAATACATGGATAAGCCGCGCTATTCCCTGTCCAGACTTCGGTGTAATACACGGTTGGGGCTGATGTTGAAATGTCCCATTCAATTGGGTGTCTTCAAGTTTAGGGAGTGCTGATTTTATAGGGGGTAAGACGTAATTATGTCTTGCAGTGCAATGAATCTAGCTGATAGAGAGATTCAGGCATTTTCATGAGTGCAAGAATTTGTTTTTGAAGCGCGGACAGAGGCGTGATGAAGATGGTAGAATCAGTAAGAAAATAGAGATTAAGGTGACAAAAAGCCTGAAGCATTCGCTCCGCAGATGGGCGATTAGTTTTTCGCTTTGGATTGCCGTCATAAAGACCAGCCAGAGATTGTTGCGTTTGCTGGAGAGCCTGCCGTACCACAAACTCCATCAAGGTAAATACGCGCAACGCTATGTTCAAAATGAACATTAAGCCAGTGATTCGGTCTTCGTTTTGAAAGTAAATAGGTAAGGCTGGCAAAGAACCTCTTTTAAAACGGTGAAACCCACGCTCCAAAAGCCATTCATCCCGGTAATACATTACAGCCTGTGGTAGGGTCAGTCGAGTGGTCGGGGCATTGGTGACATACAATCGCCATCCAGCCAAGGTTTCTGAAAGTTTAATCGCATCATCAATTTGCTGGATATGAAGTTGAAGATAAATACTCGTTACGGACTCAGTGGTCGAGTTTTTTGATGGTCGTCCCCGTCCGATATGACGAGTTTTCACAAGTGTTTCTTCTATAATAGTGGTTGAGAAAAAATCGTTGACACGATAGCGCTTCTTGATGTTTTCGACTTTCTGGGTGAGTTCCCCTCGATCCTCTCCTGGTTTGGCAGCTAATTTATCCAGAGCCGTTCTTGCGGTCAAGATGCGTTGCTGTTGGCCACGGATAGTAGATGCTGCAAAGCTTTGGGAATAAACTACCAAGTAGCGTTCGTGCCAACGTACCCACTTGTTGGTTTCTGCGTTGAACCAAAACTTGCCTAACTCTACTTCAAAGCCTTTTCCCACAGCAGGTTCTTCTTCATCTTGTCGCGGTAAACGAATGGACACAGTTTCTGCTGATGGGTCAAGTACCCATTGTTGAAGATATTGGGGGTGTTGCCCACTCATGGACACAGGAAAGCAATAAACACCCCCATTTGCGGCAATTTGGGCGCGAGTGGCAATTGCCGAAGCTTTACAATCAGCGATGAAGACAAATTTTTTGTGTCCAATTACTTTTACTAATTGTTGCCATGTTGGTAAATATAATGGGTCATCGGCTCCATTTCCTGACAGGGTGGCGCTGACCAACGGCATTCCCATCGGGTCGAGGGTTGCCAACAACTGACGGTATTGCAACAAGTCTGGACGCTTGTCTTTGGAATAGCCATAACGCAGTAGACTTTCTTGTGCTGATTCGCCCTGTTGATGATTCACATTAAAACTACTTGTATCAGCTCGTGCTACTAGAGTCGGTAATTCGTAGGCACGAATCAGATGTCGTCCTAATTTTACTTCTATTTCTTGCCTAGTAGTCTGCCAAGGGAATTTTGCGTGGTGGCAAGCAGAGGGGCAGAGGTGCGGAGGG
>JAYGHB010000174.1:0-9069 GCA_034931985.1 Halotia wernerae UHCC 0503 | reverse complement strand
AGCGTCACTGGCGTGGATTTGTATCAGGACGTATTGAAACTTCGTTGCTTGCGCCTAAAACAAAATAAATAAACCTGTTTTTTAATTTGCAAAATAATAAAATAGTAATCGTAACTGAAGATACAGATATCTAGTTGGTTATCTCTTCTACTGCACATTTGTAAACAGCTGAGTACAACTTAATATATCGCAAAATATCTTGCATAAATCGCTGCAAGTCTTACAGGCAAAGTTATTGATAGTGAGTACATAAATTCTTAAACCCTGACCCTAAAAATACTAGTACCCCTATTGTGAAACACTAGCACCCCTACCCCAAGATAAATTTTAAATTTCCCTTAAATCAGGGTTTGGGGTATGTGAGTACAACCTTAATCAATCCAATAAATCCAATCGACATTGGATGTACTGTCCAGTTGGGAGCCACCTGATATAAGCAGAAAAATAACACATGGCTCTTTCAACCAGACACTACCGATGCGACAGTCCTTAAAAAGTATCAAAAACTCCAAGACTGCAATAACGGCGGATTCTCCAAATACATCCCTGCTGAAAAAGTTACTCTCTGGCAATATTTTTGAGCCATTATTGAGTGATTTTCAGATTATCTTTGAACGCGATCCAGCCGCCCGTAATTGGCTAGAAGTGGTGTTTTGCTACCCTGGACTGCACGCACTTTGTTTGCATCGTCTCGCCCACTGGTTGCATTGTCGGGGAGTGAGTTTCATTCCGCGTCTGATTTCTCATTGGGGTCGGTTTCTGACGGGAATTGAAATTCATCCAGGTGCAGAGATTGGTAAAGGCGTGTTTATCGACCACGGTATGGGTGTTGTGATTGGTGAAACTGCGATCGTGGGAGACTTTACACTGATTTACCAGGGCGTTACCCTTGGTGGTACTGGTAAAGATAGTGGTAAGCGTCACCCTACTTTGGGTAAGAACGTTGTGGTGGGTGCGGGTGCGAAAGTTTTAGGTAATCTGCAAATAGGCGATCGCGTTCGTGTTGGCGCTGGTTCAATTGTTCTGCGTGATGTTTCTACAGATTCTACAGTTGTGGGCGTTCCCGGTCGAATTATCTCCCGCAAAGAAAGTGCGAACCTTTGTCCCCTAGAACACGGAAAACTCCCTGATCTGGAAGCAACTGTGATTCGTTCTTTGCTTTCACGCATTGAACAGCTTGAACAGAAACTCAACACTCAAGAGTCAATGACCAAAAGTCAGTAGCAACTAACAACTGACAAAGAACAAAGAACAAAGGACAAATGACAAATCACACTTTAGGCTACCAAGTTTTGCAGATACCATTGAGCGATCGCTGGCGAATCTATTACCGTTTACAAGAGTTGAAAATTTCTTGTTCTTGCCCTGCTGATGGTTCTTTACGTGTACAGGTAAATACTTCGTTAGAAGCGGTTCTAATCCGTAGCACTGTAATACAATTTCTGGCTGATCGCCACGAATTAGTCGAGTGGCTGGAGCGTTGCTGGGATTATAGTGCTGAGTACTAAGTAACAAAGGAAATACATTTTCCTGATTTATCCTGATTCTTTTAAGCAAGACATGATATAGATTTATTTTGCCTGACACATTCTGAAATTAAGCAGTGAAATTACCAAAACAAATTGGGAATTTCTAGTTTTTAACTTTTTCATAGCCCAATAAGGTGTACTTCCAAATTATGGTGACTCGTAATAGCGAGATCAAGTTTATCAACTTTTTACATAATGAACTCGCTCTTTCAAATGCAGATATCTCTGTAGCACTGCGACACCGTGAGTTTGAGAATGACCCTCTGTCAATGCTGCTCTGGCAATATGGGCTGGTTAACCTAGAACAGCTAGAGCGAATTTTGGATTGGCTAGACGATCAACATTAGTAGTACTTCTACTTGCTTGTCATCTCATCCGAAAAAAAGACTTGTAATTATATGAGGATACTCCAATGATTTCTAGCTTGATTGCCGGATTTTGTATTTTATTTTCTTTGGGGCTTGCTAATAGCTACTTTAGCTATCTCCTACTAGAAAATGCTTGGACTAGCAAGGGTAAAAGTAATTTCTAAATTATACCTGTTTTTGGTTTGCTGTCATACAGATGTGAAGTTGGTATTTGGGTAATATTAAAGAATCATGAAGATGAAATATTAATTGTGTGAGTTTAGAGCATTTACCATTCAGCATTTGTATTAAGCACTAACTAATATCAGGGATTGCGGAAAAATCGCCTCACAATCCATAAAGAATATTAAAAAAAATTCCTTAGAGGGATGTTTCAAATGAATGAAATCTTAATTAATGACACTACATTACGTGATGGGGAACAAGCAGCGGGTGTTGCTTTTACCTTTGAGGAGAAATTAGCGATCGCTAAGTTTCTAGATACCATTGGTGTTCCCGAATTAGAAGTTGGGATTCCGGCGATGGGACAAGAAGAAATGCGCGCCATATCTGCAATTGTTGACTTGGGGTTGCAAGCAAACCTCCTAGGCTGGAACCGTGCTGTCATCTCAGACATCAAGGCTTCCATAGCCTGTGGTCTCAAGCGAGTGCATATTGCTATTCCTGTTTCTGGCATCCAAATTGCCGCTAAATTTCATGGTCAGTGGCGGGTAAGTTTGCAAAGACTCAAAGATTGTATCAGCTTCGCTAGCGATCGCGGTCTTTGGGTGGCAGTCGGTGGAGAAGATTCTTCTAGAGCTGATGAAAGCTTCCTCTTGGATGTAGCGCTTCATGCTCAAGAATGGGGTGCATCACGATTCCGTTTCTGTGACACTGTAGGGGTTCTTGACCCATTTAGCACCTACGCCAAAGTCAAGCGATTGGTTTCAGCTTTATCAATTCCCCTAGAAATCCACACTCACAATGATTTTGGTTTAGCAACTGCCAATGCCTTGGCTGGGATGAAAGCTGGAGCCTTTTCTGTAAGTACCACAGTTAACGGATTAGGCGAAAGAGCTGGCAATGCTGCTTTAGAAGAAGTAGTCATGTCAGTCAAACGCATCTATGGCATTGACTTGGGTATTGATACTCGCCGATTGCTGGAATTGTCGCAACTAGTGGCTTCAGCATCAGGCTCTAAAGTACCGCCCTGGAAGGCAATTGTTGGTGAAAATACTTTTGCTCACGAGTCGGGAATCCATGCTCACGGCGTGTTGCAAAACCCCCTCACTTACGAACCATTTGCACCCGAAGAAGTAGGCTGGGAACGACGTTTAGTAGTGGGTAAACATTCTGGTCGGCATTTAGTTTCTAACTTGTTAGAGCAGTACGGTATCTTTCTCAACCCAGAAGAAACCCAGTTTATTTTGGATGCAGTGCGCCAGCAGTCGGTACAGAAAAAACGCAGCCTCACAACCGAAGAACTATTGAATTTGGTCAGAGAACAGAGGTACTCTCATGCAACGTGATGAATTAGAACTGGATTTACCTCCCGTTTTTGAAATTGGTGAAAAAGTCAGACTTCGCAAACTGATTAAAAATGATGGTACATTTCCTGGTCAAGAAGTTGGGGCAGTTTTAGCAAACAAAGGAGATGTTGGCTACATAGCAAGTATAGGTACATATCTCCAAAATTCCTATATCTATGCTGTGCATTTTTTAGAGACAGGGTTCGTCGTTGGTTGTCGAAAAAAAGAACTAGAATCTGTTGAGAAAACGCATGAAAGTAATGCTACGAATGAATGATGCTGGTACTTTGGTTGTCTATGTTGCTAAAAAAGACCTAGAAGAAGAAGTAGTTAAACAAACAGACACAGATGCAGGGAAGATTCTGACTTTAGCAAATGGCTGGGAATTAGAATTTCGTGAGTTACCTGAGCCAGCAAACTTGCCTCAAACTGTAGAAGCTAAACGCCTTGCATAGTATTCGTAATGACGCTCGTGCTGCGCTAACGTAATTCGTAATTTAGAAAGTCAGATGTAATCTTGGTTTCCAAGCAGAGCATCTGTAGCTTTCTTTTAGAGAATTGGTATTATGAGTTCTTTTTCTAACTACTCACTTTTCAAAATATACAATCAAAAATGGGTGACAAACATCTGACTTTATCTGAATTGAATCTTGAAGGACAGTTTTTGGGTTTTATTGGTGATAAACCAGGGAAATCTAAATACTTGCAATTGGTGATTCCATCTGGAAATGTGCAAATTAAACTGCCTAAAGAGTTGCGTCGTCCACTGAGTTTATCTTTAGTGCCTGGTGAACCAATTAGTGTTTGTGGTATTAGCAAGTTAAACCCACATACAGGTAAAATTAAACTTAAGGCTTATCGAGTCACACCAGTTGCTACTTGCCCAATTCCAGATTTGCCAACTCAACCCGAAGCCAAGATTATGGTGTGTCAAAAGTCCGGTTGTCTGAAGCGGGGTAGTAAAGGATTTTTCTCAGAATTAGAAAAGACTTTGTGCGATCGCGGTCTGTTAGACAAAGTTACAATTGAACAAACTGGCTGCCAAAAACGTTGCAGCAGCGCCCCTAACTTTGTTTTACAGGTGGGTAAAAAGAAATACAAGAAAGTCAGTCCAGAGGCGATCGCCTCGCTGCTGGAAACTCATCTTAATAATTTAGGTCTTGGCTAAGTCAACCGCTTTGCGGAAGTCAAAAGTCAAGGCTTCGGCTTCGCTCAGCCTTGACCCTGAGCGCAGTCGAAGGGTCAAAGGTCAACAAGAGCCAAGGGAGCATAAACTTACAATCGTCCAAATTTTCAATTACTCAAATACTACTGTTCGATTTCCATACACCAGAACCCGATTTTGTAAGTGTAAACGCACTGCTCTAGCTAATACAACTCGCTCTAAATCTTTACCCTTTCTAATCAAATCATCAACTTCATCACGGTGGCTAACTCGCGCCACATCTTGTTCAATAATTGGGCCAGCATCTAAATCAGCAGTGGCATAATGAGCCGTTGCTCCAATAATTTTTACACCACGTTCAAATGCTCGATGATAGGGATTTGCACCTACGAAAGCTGGTAAAAATGAGTGATGAATATTAATGATTTGCGGAAATTTAGCAATAAAATCTGCACTCACAATTTGCATATATTTTGCTAGAACAACCAAATCAATTTTGTACTGTTGCAGTAATTCTAATTGTTGGGCTTCTTGTTCGACTTTATGATCTTTAGTAATATGAATGTGGTGGTAGTCAATTCCAAATTGCTCCACCACATTTTTTAAATTAGAATGGTTGCTGATAATTAGAGGAATTTCAGCATCAAACTCTTGAGCGCGTTGTCGCCAAATCAAGTCAAACAGACAATGGTCTTGCCGACTTACCCAAATAGCAATGCGTGGTACAGTATCAGAAAAGTGCAGTTCCCATTTAGCACCCAAAGGTTGGGCGATCGCATTAAATGCAGGTGCAATCAACTCTCGCGGTAAATTAAAGCCGTCTAACTGCCATTCAATACGGGTGAGAAATAATTCAGCAGCAAAGTCGGTATGTTGATCTGCATGGATAATATTACCGCCATTAGCATAAATAAAGTTGGCAATTTTCGCTACTAATCCCCTTTGGTCGGGACAGGAAATTAGCAAAGTTGCTGTAGGATTGGTCATGTTAACGCTGAAAGACAGATATTAAGTAGGATTACTAATAAAGTTTTCTTAGAATTAGCCTAAATGCCAGTTTAAACAAGGAAAGGTAAAATTTGTCATCTTAATTTATGAAGATGAAATTAATTTTACTAATATAGCAATCCTAAATGAGTTACGAACAAAAATATCCCCGCCTTCTTCAAGAAGTCGGGGATCTGAGCCTCTAGGTGTTTACAAATCAAATCTGATTGTTATATTCCTTTTAAGTTAACGTTAATTTTATTAATATAAAACATTACACTATCGGGACAGCATCTAAAATACAATTTGTCTGTACTACCGTCAATTGAGATTTTTTAGAAAAATTACACTTCTTCACTCTCCTTAATTGACAAACAATTCATGTAAACATTATGTTACATCCACTTCTCCTTTCTTTAGTAATAATAGTCTACCTAGTGATGGGTTACTATTTATTCAACGAATGGTTGTTTTTCTTTTTACAAGACCAAGAAATGAGTTCAGAACAACGCTCTTTTTCTCGGATGATTTTAGTCCTAATGACTATCTTCTGGCCGATAGTAGTGCCATTTGCTTATTTAGAGCTATTAAGGTTTCATAAAAAACACAAAAAAGATATTGATATATTAATCAATCAAACAGATGGTATAATTAATGATGATTCATGAAAATTAAATAACTAATCATTTATGGTTTAATATTAACAATTTATACCCTATAAACTTGCATATCTAAACTGATTATTTTTTATTTTTTGGAGTCGGTTGAGGAATGCTTAGTGAAGGCAATTTATTACTATTATCTACAGGTTGTTTCCATTCTGATAACTCCCTATTCACTGCATTTTTAAAATCTGTCGATACCAATAACAGATTTACATTTCCATTTGGTTGAGTAACAGAATCGGCTTGAGCATATAAAAAACGGTTATTAAAGTCAGATTTGCCTAAAATCAACTGATGGGTTTTCTGATTCTTCAACTTAATATCAATAGTTGCTAAGGGTTGATCTAAATTAAATTCTCCGAGTTGAGTAGCAGGGATTGATAAAGTGCGATCGCTCTTTCCTTCAACCAACAAATCCATCAAATAAGAAACAATCGCATCATTCGCTGGCTCTAAGACTGGAGATTTTAACAACCACTTAGGGCTACTAGCCTGACTATTGCGTTCTAGATTGACGGTCAAATCTTTGGTTTTTACTGTTAAAGATTGCACATCATCGGCAGCAAAAGAGAAAATTTGCTGTTTTTGATCCTTAACTTCTTGACGCTGAGTTGCACCTTGAATTTCGTAGAAGTAAACAAAACCACCCAAACCCAGCGCTAGCAATATCAAAATTAAAGTAGTTCGTGTAAATTTCATTTGTGTGTCTGTCATAAAAATGACCATCTATTACTGGTTAAGCTGTTTATGAAGAATTTTTCAAGAGCAAAACTAAATTTTTCTCTATAGTTAAGTACGTTCTCTGCATATTATTTTCCATCCACAAAAACCGTGCGTTGCGCTGCGCGACAAAACACGCTACTGCTTTGTTTCCTCTTGTCTTACCCTGCTCGTTTCTAACGTCTTCGCCACCAAATAATAGCCGCCGTTACAAACCCTATTAACGGTAAAACCAACAGAGACGACAAAGTTAAAAGACTGGCTTGGACATTTGTCAAATTGATCCGACGGTTATTTGGCTCTTTAGGGCGAATCGAAAGAAGTTGTTGATCCTGTTGACTCAGCCAAGTCACGGAGTTGAGAAAAACATCTCCATTTAGTTGCTGTTGAAACAAGCCATTCGTGGCGAAATCAGAATTTCCTAAAACTACTAACCGCGCCTCGGTAGCAGGTTGTTTAGATTTCTCTTCAGTTGAGGGAGTAGGACTAGCTTGACCTTCGGTTGTCGGTGACGGTGAAGCAGTAGGAGTAGGACTAGGCTGACCTTCGGTTGTCGGTAATGGTAACGGTGAAGCAGTGGGAGAAGCTTGGGGAGTTGGGGTCGATTGGGCTTCAGCTTTAGCTGGTAGTTTCTTATCTAAAGCAACGCCCAAGGTTAAAGGCCCTTTGAGGTCTTGATCAGGATTAAACTCTAATTTTTCGCTTTGCAGGTCACTTTCAGCCCAGCTATTGGGATAGGGTTTAGTTCGCAGCAAGGGAGTAGCTTCAACACCAGCCACTGGAGTAATTTCTAAAGGTCTTGCTAACCGATAAAAAGAAATACCCTGACCAAAATCTTTAGTAATTGGATGTTGCCCGTAATCTGTGATGATGGGAGCAGCAGGGCCAAGTCCTACACCAGCGCCAGAGACATCCACGGCTAAACGATTATCCAGAGTAACTCCCCACTCTTGTAACAAGCTGTTCAATTTGGGGTCAGTATTCGGATCAATCATTAGCAGTAAATTACCACCGCCATTGAGATAATTTTGCAAGGCTTTAACTTCGCTCTGAAAAAGTTCTCGTTTGGGGCCAGCTACTACCACCACAGCAGCATCTTCAGGAACTTTGGTATTTTCTGCTAAATTTAGCGGTGCTGTAGTGTAATTTTTATCGCTTAAATCCTGAGCAGCTTGTGATATTCCACCTTCACCTGTTGAAATGGGATGTTCGCCGTGACCTTGGAGAAAATAAACTTTTGCAGTGGTGGAAGTAGTAATTTGTTGCAGGCGATTTGTTAATCTGACTTCTGACAGGCGCTCATTCTCATTTACTGTTTGTACTAATTGGCGTTTATCTCCCGATTCTAGGTAAACTTCGCCATAATCTTTAACACCAAATTTTTCTGCTAATCCTGGTCTAGTTTGCGGGTCAACATATTCAAACCGGAAGTTGGAACTTTGCCGTTGGTAATTTTCTAGCAATTCCCGGTCTTGGGAGTTACGATTGACATCAAATATCCATATTTTCACGGGCTGTTGTAAGCCACGTACCAATTCCCGTGATTGGGGAGCAAGGGTAAATAACTGAGTTTCTGTTAAGTCTGCTCGTAGATGATAGCGAGTACCTAAAAAGTTAATTAACCCTAAAATTACTAATACAGCCAGGATGGCAACCAAAGCATTAGTACCAGCTTGAGTAGAACGACTTTTCCACCAGTTACTTTTTTGGCTTTGGCGCAATACCCACAACCCACTGATCACAATTCCCGCAATCAGAAATGCTAAGGAAATTGCTCCCCAACTACCAGAAACTAAACCAGATGTTAAACCCACAACAAATAAGAATGGGCCGAATAAAAATAGATATTGCCAATTTTTTTTTCTTTTAATGGTCTTCATGTTATTAGTCAATGGTCAAAGAAGAGGCAAGGGGCAGAAGAAATGAAGAGAAGGGGCTTTTAGTCGGGCATAAATAAAACTATGTTATGGCGTTTCCTAGTCTGATGAAGTACAAAATTATCTGCGTTTATCCTCTTTTATCGGCGGTTAATTCTTTGTTGCTGTACCTCACGGATCTGGGAATTGCTATAACCCTCTTCTGTCACTCTCCGGAATGAGCAAGTAGTAACTAAGTGAAATTATCCAG
>JAYGHB010000173.1:0-9478 GCA_034931985.1 Halotia wernerae UHCC 0503 | reverse complement strand
ATCCAGAAATTGTAGAACTTTTTTATTTATTGTTAAACTTTATTATTCTTCTACACCTGGACGAACTATTGTTCTTCCATCTTTTCTAAAAGTCGGGATTTGTCCTTTTTGCACAGCTGTATATAAATCACTCTGACTCATACCTAAACGCTTTGCTGCCTCTGCAAGTGAAACACCCTGTCTCTGCATACCTCTTGTTCTCCTTGCAACCTTAATTAGATTGCTATCTAATACTATTATAAAGCAATATGTATAAATATTAAACAAAGTAACGTTTACTATAACTTGTTTAGTCGAGTTCCGTCGTATCTTGAATAACGAACCTCTCTCTTGTCTTCCCCTGCTTCCCTATTCCGGGTCTTTCCCCTCTCCCCAAACATTGAAATGACCATTACATTACTTATAGTTGCTCTACTAGCCTTTTACGTCGCTTGGAATCTCGGAGCTAATGACGTTGCTAATGCGATGGGAACCTCTGTAGGTTCCAAAGCGATTACTCTGAGACAGGCAATAATAATTGCCGGCATATTAGAGTTTACGGGTGCTGTACTGTTTGGACATGAGGTAACAGAAACGTTAGCGACGAAAGTTGTTAACCCCACGTTATTTGCGGCTACGCCCCAAATATTAATTACTGGAATGTTTACAGTGCTACTGTCGTGTGGAATATGGCTGCAAATTGCAACTTCACGAGGTTTGCCAGTATCTTCTTCTCATGCGGTTGTCGGTGCGATCGCAGGATTTAGTTGGGTAGCTTTGGGAGTTGGTGCGATTGATTGGTCGTCAATTCGATCGATTACCATTGGCTGGATTTTAACGCCGATTATCAGTGGTGCTATTGCCGCTTTGTTTTATAGTCAAATCAAGCGTTGGATTTTGGATCAACCTAATCAAGTATTACAGTTACGAGAGTGGATTCCCTGGTTGAGTGCGGTTCTATTGGGGGTGTTTGGCGTGATCGTTCTACCTTTGCTGACTCAACCACTAGCCAATTTTTTGCAGGAACAAATCGGGTTCAGCATACCTGCTCACGATATTTCCTTGTTAATAGGTGCAGTCGCAGCGGTTGGACTCTCCTTGATCAGTTGGCAACATTTGGATGATATGGGGAGTGGAGAAATCCTAAATTCCCAACTCCCCACTTTAGTTGAGCGTTTATTTGCTCGATTTCAAGTGCTGAGTGCTTGCTTTGTGGCTTTTGCTCATGGTTCTAATGATGTGGGGAATGCGATCGCTCCTTTAGCTGCGATCGTCTATATCAATCGCACTGGTAGCGTACCTACGGATGGTTTCAACACCCCCTTATGGATTTTAATCCTTGGTGGCGCTGGCATTATCATCGGTTTAGCAATCTGGGGTAAAAAAGTCATTGCCACCATTGGCGAAAACATCATTTCCTTGCAACCTACTAGTGGATTTTGCGCTGAACTGGCAACTGCCACCACTATTCTTATTGCTTCCCGTTTAGGTTTACCTGTTTCTACCTCCCACGCTCTAGTCGGTGGTGTTGTTGGCATTGGACTGGTGCAAAATATCAATTCGATTAAATTCCAAACTCTACAAGGTATTGCAGCTGCATGGTTAATTACAATTCCCGTCAGTGCAGTTCTGGGCGCTACCATCTTTAGCATCGCCCGGATTTTCTGACTTTAAAAAAGAGCTGCAACCAAAGTGGATTTTTGCAGAATAGCTGTTAATTCACTAAAATGTTGTGCAGGGGATACTAATACTCAAAATTTCTGCGGTCAATCAGTTTATTCCTGATTAGATATATAAACTGTTACACAAGTTACATTCTGCACAAATTTACATATAGCTTTAACAACTTTGACTATTCTGCGGTGGCAGTGCATATATTTGTATGTCTTTGACAATTACTATTGCTACCAAAATAATAAGTATTTATATTGGTTGAGATGTTTTCTCCTTAGAAAATCTCACTTGAGGCAATGTTTAAAATCAGACTGATAGAATATTGCTCTGTAATGCTGAAGGTAACACAGTATAGTAAGCTGTAAAGCAAAAAAAATATACTTTGCCAACCTTGTATTGAACATGACAGAATTATGTTGATACGCGTAAGTCCTGTTAAGACTTTTAGTTTATTTAACAAAATACAGGAAATTATGATCAGCGCCAAGAAAGTTTACGGGAAGCAGCTTTATCGTCAATGTATTAGAGGTTAGAAACTAATGGGACGATTTGAAAAGCGACCAGACACCCCGCGAGTCAGAGGCGACCTATCCAGATCCGCAGAAACGGCTTTATGGGCTGTTGTGGAAGATTTGGAACATCTCCAACAGAATGTACTGCGATCGCTGCAAGAAGAAATCAAGCAACTTCAGTCAGAAAAAAGCCGTTTATCTAATGATATTCAACAGCTAATAGATGAAAAAGAACACTTGTTACAGGTAAGGCAAATTACTGAACAACAAGTGTTAATCCGTCAGTTAGCAGAAGCTTTGGCGAAGCACATATCTTCGCAACTGCAATCATCACTGACGACTTTAGCTAGTCAAGGAATAGAAAGAGACTCCAACGAACGATCTGCACTCAAGTCAGCCGAAAGTACTATTAACACCGTAGAAGAGAACAATAAAAATGTAGAAAAACTACTTGGCAGTTTGGATGATAACCTCACGATCGCCTTTAACTCATTGCAACAAGAAGTGAAAAACTATCAAAGTAGTTTTTCCCAACAATTGTCTCGGATGCACGGACAACAGCAGGAAGGAGAAGCGATTTTAGAAGAGTTAATTAGTCAGCTGCGTAAGGAACTCACAAAAACAATCAAAGAACCTCCCGAAGTTGCTCCTCTACAGCGCTTCGCGCATCCTGCGGCGGGGGAGATTCCAAAACCGCACAACTTTGGGCAACAAGTAGTACAACCAACACCGCCTACTGTGGTGCAACCTCAAGTGATACCAGCATCACCATCGACTGTGTTACAACCTACTGAGGAACAAACATCTAACACGCAGTTAAAAGAGGAAACGAGGAGCTTTAACGAGCCGATCCCCAAAAACGACAGCGAGTCACTACAGTTATCAAAAATAACCCTTTCCTCAGCCAAGGGAAATGACACTGAGCCAATTGCTGCACCACCACAGTTGTCAGAAAAAACCCTTCCTTCAGCAAAAGAAAATGCCACCAAAATTTCTCAGGACTTGTCCCAGAGTGACATTGAATCCTCACGTACCATAGGAAAGGTTAACGAGCCAATTTCTTTGACTACCAAAGATTTATCTGAGAAAGAAAGTAAATCTCTACCATCCCAGAAAAACAATACAGAGCCGATTTCTGTTCTCAGCAAAGATTTATCCCGGAGCAATACTAATTATTCTCCACCCCCACCAGCACCAGCACCCAAGCAGAAAGCAACGCCTTCATCATCCAAGTCGCGTAGCTCCTCAGCACTGTCACCAATCCAAATAGGTTTCTTGTTAGTTGTGCTGTCAACGGTGGTGTCATCGCTTTACAACGTAGCTATCAAGGAGATGTTCCACAAGGGTTATGAAATTCCGGGAGTTTTAGAGGAGCGTTTAATATCGCCGACTTTAGGCAATATTATGTTGATTTTAACGCTGCGCTTGCTGGTGGTTGTACCGCTGATGGTACTTCTAGCGCCCATGATGTATCCCCAAGTATGGCAAGACTTGCAAAACCTAGTGCAACCAGCTCGTGGTAATCCTGGTTCTGGTAGTGGTAGAAATCAGAGAACTTTGCAGTTATCGATCGCCAGTGGGTGCTTTTTGTTTTTATCCCAAGTGCTAATCTACTTTGCCCTCGGTCAAGTCGCTGCGGGAATGGCGATCGCTCTTTTCTTTGTCTATCCACTTGTCAGTGCAATTCTCTCATGGTTGTTGTTCCGCGATCGCCCCGGGATGTTCCGTGCTGTGGCGATCGGCTCTATTTTTGGTGGTGAATTACTGATTTTAGGGGGTGCTACAAGCATGGGTATAGCTGATATTTCTTTGGGAAGTATCACCGCTATCTTGGCAGGGGTGGCTTTTGCTTGCTACATAATTCTGACGCGGATATGTGCTGCTAAATTACATCCTGTGTCTTTTACTTTAATTAACTTCGCCACCATGCTTGCGTTAAGCTTTATCTTTTTGATGCTACCTTTACCAAGTGATTGGAGCCTTGTAGTTGACCCATCTAAATTGCTAGAAATTGTTTTAAGTGCCTTTATTTTGGGAGTACTAACTCTATTTGGCTATGTATTCAATCATATTGGCATTGGTAAACTAGGTGCATCACGGGCGGCGATTATCGGTACAGGTGTCCCAATTTTAACCGTAATTTTTGCGGGTTTGATGATTCAGGAAACCTTAGAACTCGTACAAATTTTGGGAGTGTTGTTCGTAACTTTTGGAACAGCAGCTTTCAGCTTTGAAAAAATGCGAAATCAGGTTAAATCACCTAGTCCGGAACGTTGAATGACTTATAGAAACAAGCGCAAAAGTATAACCTGATCTTTTAAGGTTATACTTTCAACTTTTAGATTTTTACTTGCCTAAGGAGGGAACAGGAAAGAAGGGAATAGATGTGTACCTAGCTTCGCAAAAATCAAATACTAGTCCTATAGTTGTACTGAGTATTTTCAAAAATTAAATAGATTTCCATAAAATGTTATTCACAATACAGAATTAAAATTAGTCTTCTATACTCCATACTCTCTATTTTTAAAATAGCTTTCTTGATTCATCCTGCGATGCTAAAGGATAATTTGCTTTTTACTTACTGGGATATGGGGAAATATCAGCAAACCTTAATATTTGATTGTATATAAAGTATTTAAATGCTAGGCAAAAAAAAGCTTAAAAAACCATGACTTTATGCAAAATTGATCAAAATAACGCCAAAATGGCATATCATACTATAAAACCTCTAAACAGATAAAAGGTACTCTGAAATTGGAATTATCTGCCTTATTTACAACCTCTGATTGTCCCTCTAATCCACTGAATTATACTGCCCAGAAATCACCGTCAGATGTAAGCAGCATAATGGTTTAAAGCCACTACTGGGCTTAGCAGTGTGACTTTGATCAGCAGGTAATTTGTTCTTTCATAGTTCTCAAACTCTTTGGGAAGTGTGTACAAACGAAATTCTCCAGAGCTTGATAGAAAAGATATTCATCATCCTCAAAGAGAAATGCTTCCTATGAAACTCACCTTTTGGTTTTCACAGTAAAATATCCCCGCTATAAGTACATAGCCACAATATTTTTCCAATTGTTGCTCGTAAAGGGTGAGGAAAACCCGGATATCACAGGAAGTCTTTGTAATTTACTAATAAGAAGCAAAAAGTTTGCTGGTAATTTGCAAAGCTACCCTTGGGGAAGTGGAAAATCATTTTGTGATTTCTTAGTCAGATTCAAGGCAACTTTAAAGCTATACTGCTTCTGGCTACGCGCCATAAAATACGGAGGTGAACAGTTCTGAGTAACAACTATTTCATAGTTAAAACATAATGATCTGTTTGGAGTGCAAAAACAGCCTTCATTCGGGTGTATACTACGTATTTTCGTGTGACTAATAATCGTGTAAACTTGCTATTCAACTATCTGTAATATGAGTAACGACATAGATCTGATCAAACAACTGAGCCCCAGTGCGATGGATCAGATTATGCTTTATCTGGCTTTTAGTGCCATGCGGACAAGTGGGCACAGGCATGGGGCATTTTTAGATGCAGCCGCAACGGCAGCTAAGTGTGCAATTTACATGACCTATCTAGAGCAGGGACAAAACCTCCGGATGACGGGGCATTTGCACCACCTAGAACCAAAACGAGTCAAAATCATCGTTGAGGAAGTCAGACAAGCACTGACAGAAGGCAAATTATTAAAGATGCTAGGTTCTCAAGAACCTCGCTATCTCATTCAATTGCCTTACGTTTGGATGGAAAAACATCCTTGGCAACCAGGGCGATCGCGTGTTCCTGGCACAAGTTTGACTGGTGAAGAAAAAAAACAAATTGAGCAAAAATTACCGAGCAATTTGCCTGACGCTCAGTTAGTCAGTTCCTTTGAGTTTTTAGAATTAATTGAATTTCTGCACAAGCGATCGCAAGAGGTTTTGCCACCTGAACATCAAATGCCCTTGAGTGAAGCTTTAGCCGAGCATATCAAACGCCGTCTTCTCTACTCAGGTACAGTAACGCGAATTGACTCTCCTTGGGGAATGCCTTTCTACGCTTTGACTCGTCCTTTTTATGCCCCAGCAGACGATCAAGAACGTACCTACATTATGGTCGAAGATACTGCTCGATATTTCCGGATGATGAAAGATTGGGCAGAAAAACGGGCAAATACCATGCGAGGCGTAGAAGAGTTAGATATCCCGCCCGAAAAATGGGATAGGGCTATGGAAGAATTAGATGAAATCATCCGGGCTTGGGCAGATAGATATCACCAAAGCGGCGGTATTCCCATGATTTTACAGATGGTTTTTGGTAGAAAAGAAGACTAACAATTTAACAGTTAGTAAATTGCTCGTGATTTTATTTTTTGAAATCCTTATCCCAGGTAAACCACGACTTATAATCCAGCCAATGGTGAGTTTAACACCAACCTTCAACAGTAGCAACGGGCAGTCTTTTGCTGCATAAACAAGATGTTCAGCCTCTGTACATAACTTCTCATAGCAGCATTTGTCCGTTGCCAGAAGCTGGTTATAACTTGAATAAAGCGCAAGTTAGTTTATATCGCAGAAGGCTGGAGGGAAAAACATTACTGTTCCTGACATTTATACTCTCAAAATGTCCTAATTTATATATTTTTTGCCGTATTATAACAATTCTCATTTGAATGAGGGACATGGCATTGCCGTGTCCCTACGAGTATCTATATTCATCTATGATTAATTATTTTTTTGTACCTTAGATAATCAAGATTTAGGAGTAGTCAAAGCTCTGCGAAAACCAGTCCCCAAGCTGAATCTATCCCCTTTTTTCGTACCCTCGCAGACATTTGTGCAATTCTCTTAACCTCTCACGGGTGCTTTGCGGGCAACATGAACAGCAGAAAGAAACGAGAGTTGTATGCTATCTCCAAATTTTTCTAGCTTCTCGCGCAATCCTGCAAATAGTAACTCTTCCGCTTGTGGCTCTAGTCCCCGATGGGTACTTAAAAGCTTGAGGTAGTTATCAATGCTATAGGTGACTTCACACGCAGTTTGCTCGACAACCAACTCTTTAAAACAATTGGAGTCTAAAATCTCTTGTCCAAACCCCCTCAAAATCTCTGCTTGAATTTCCGCACCGTCATATCGGGCAAATGAGGGAGCATAAGCTTGATACACTTCCTCTAGAACTTGGTAAACTTCGTATTTCGGTTCTGGGGTCAGATTCCATAGCAGGATCAGAAAACCGTTATCGCACATTGCCGCTGCTGCTTTGGTATATCTAATCTCTGGCGGTATCCAGTGAAAGGCATTCGCAGATAGAACGGCATTGAACTGTTTTGCTTCTAGTTCCCACTCCTCAAATGAAGTATTGCAAATTGTCACTTTTGGATATTGATCGCAGTTGTGTTGTGCCAAATGACAAAAATCCTGGTTTGGCTCAATACACGTCATTGAAAAACCAAATTGAGCAAAAGCCACCGTCGCATTTCCTGGGCCAGAACCAACCTCAAGAATCGATGCATCTGAGTCAAGTTGGGCTAAAGCCACAGACCGATCAATTAGTTCCTTTGGATAGTGCGGTCTTGCATTGTAATAAACATCAGCGACCGGAGAATACCAAGTCCTTCGTTGTTCCAAATCTATAGAAGCTCTGGCATTTATTTCTTGTCTAAAGTCTTGCATAAGCTAGGGCATGTCAGCTTTTGAGTCCAATTTCATTTTAAAACCAGCAAGAAATTTGTCAAAATTTTTACTAAAATTATTTTAAGTATTTTGACTATTGACAAAAGGTACTTTATCTTAAACTCTCACGAATGGTAACCGCTATATTGTGTAGATAAAAACAAGTTACGCGAATGCTGAGGTGTAAAATCTCCGACAGCAAAGATCTGCTAGATCAGCTTTTGGCGCTTTACACCTCGTAATAATTATTCAACTTAGTATTAAAACTTATAATATTTTTGTCTGTTGAAAAGTAGTCCTAAACCTCAAAAAATTAGGGAGAGGTCTGTAGATTCAAACCCCTCCCTAAAATCAAAAAACGGAGAGGGAGGGATTCGAACCCTCGTTGAAGTTTCCCCCAAACAGACTTTCCAGGTCTGCGCCTTCAACCACTCGGCCACCTCTCCAGGTGTCACAATTTACTATTCTACTATGAAATCCCAAAAAGTGCAAAGATAAAAGTAGACATTTTAGATTGAATCTAAAAGTCGAAATCTCAAACCCTAAATCAAGATGTCCCGTACATATACAATTAAAGTTCGCGATCGCGCCACTGGCAAAGAATACACCCTACAAGTACCAGAAGACCGCTACATCCTGCACACTGCCGAAAGACAAGGGGTGGAGTTGCCTTTTTCCTGCCGTAATGGAGCTTGCACCACTTGTGCTGTAAGGGTATTGTCAGGAGATATTTACCAACCAGAGGCGATCGGATTATCGCCGGAGTTACGTCGGCAAGGTTATGCTTTGTTGTGTGTAAGTTATGCCCGTTCGGACTTGGAAGTAGAGACACAAGATGAAGATGAAGTTTACGAACTCCAGTTCGGGCGCTATTTTGCTAGGGGAAGAGTTAAGGCGGGTTTACCGTTAGATGAAGACTAATATTTTACTCACGCAAGTATCTGTCCCAAAGTCGCAAATTAATGCGTCTCAGGGACTTGGCGTTTGGATAGGAAAAATTGCCATTTTAGCTTGCCTATTACTACTGGTGAGTTGTCAAGCCAAAAATCAGCTTGAAAACAATCAAGCTCAGGTGAAAGTAGCGCGGATAGTGAGTGGCCAAAGTTTGGAAGTTTTAGGTATGGCTGAACAACCAAATCTCATATCTCAGGTGCGGTTAATTGGTGTTGATGCACCAGATTTACGACAGCGCCCTTGGGGAGATGGGGCAAAGGAAGCCTTAGAAAAGTTAGTTGGTGATCTCGAAAAACCTGTAACGTTGGAGTTTGACATTGAAGCCAAAGACAAAATAGGTCGGACTTTAGCTTATGTGTGGAAAGATCAGCAGTTATTGAATGAACAGATACTCAAACAAGGATATGGGTTGTTCGTTGGGCGATCGCCTAATCACAAATATGACCAACGTTTAGAACGTGCCCAACAATGGGCTAGACTCATGGGGAAAGGAATTTGGAACTCAGAAAAACCCATGCGTCTCACTCCTGCTGAGTTTCGCCGACAGAACCTTTAAGTAATATTGATTAGTGAATGCTGAAGGGGTGCAGGGGAAGCAGGGAGCAGGGAGAACTGGGGAAGCTGGAGAAGAGAAGAATAACCTATTCCAATGACGGCAGTTGCTACAAGTCGGCGGCACTTCCTTCAAGTCGGCATAGCCGCCCAAC
>JAYGHB010000172.1:0-9862 GCA_034931985.1 Halotia wernerae UHCC 0503 | reverse complement strand
ATAAATTCAACAATTTTTCTATTTTTTACATAAGGGGAGCGATAGAACCAAAAATCTTTTACTCCGTCACTTTTGACCTTTTGTTAACTGATTGTTTACTTCTGCTCACATGCTGCACTAGCGCAATCTTCCTTGGTCAATTTCATTCCGACTCCAAGAGCCTCTGTCTCTAACTGTCCTCGAAAGGAGTACCAGCTAATGTCGCCCAGGTGTGAGGCCCGACGGTGCCATCTTCGTAAAGAGCATTGTCATGTTGAAATTGTCTCACTGCGTTATCGGTGTCAGAACCGAAGACACCATTAATAGCATCGCTTTTCAGGTAGCCGTAGAAGACCAAAAGGCGTTGTAAGATTGCGACTTCTACACTATAGTTGTCATCACATTGAGACAAGGTTGGTAAGTAATTGGGTAAATAAGCTGTTTGAGTTTTCATTGAATACCTCGTGTTTGTACTGTTACTTTACGTTTGCTAATTTTGTAGGATGTACTAGATGTAATTGAACTTCTTACCTAGCTGCAAAACTGTTGTAGAGCCGAGCTATCAGGGCAGCATATAAAGCCGTTCCTACTGACCAAAATAGAAGACCAACAATAAAACTTCCCCAGGTAACTGTTCGGACAATATTGCTCAAGTCGGCATGAAGAATATAGCTGAAGAAAGTCATTGTTGCTTTCGGCGCTACAGCAATAAATAAAATGCAGATGGTGTAGACTAAACCTGTGATTAAGCCTGTGGCAAGGGCGAGCGATCGCGTTCTTAATTTAGTAAAAGAGTTCCTGCCAAGATGATGATTTTCTCGCTCGTGAGTGTGCGATACCATAATGAACCTCCTATTAATTTAATGTTTTTAAAACTGGAATATTGCCATAATATATTGAGCATTATTAGCTGATGTAAAAAATCAATGGGTTGCCTGTGTTGAGAACTCTGTTTTAGCTTAGGTAACATTAATAATCATGGTTAAACCACCTGCTCCTTGTACTTCAGCGTTGTCATTTGTTATATGGTGAGCAATGTGACAATGCAGTAACCACTTACCCTGCTCGCGGGCTGTCCAAATCACGTTGTAGCGTTCACCGGGACCCACGGTGATAGTATCCTTCTCAATTTGGGCAGCGGCGGGTAGTGGATTGCTATCTGTTTCAATGATTTTGAACGGACCACCGTGAATATGCATTGGGTGGATGAAGGCATTATTTGAGCCGATAAAGTGGAAGCGGATCTTCTCACCAACCTTGGCGTTGATTGTTTCGGTAGCAGGAAAAGCCTTGCCGTTAATTGTGAAGAAGTTTGGCATTAGCCCTTCCATTGGCATTGCTGGGAAGGTATAGCCTTGCTTGAGTGTCCACTCTTGCAGTTGTATGACAACATCTTGGTCATAGGCTGGGGTATTGGATTTATTCTTGGGATCAACGATTAACGCACCATACATCCCTAAAGTTTGCTGACGATCTACATCCTTATGAGAGTGGTAAAAGTAAGTACCTGGTTGGTTAACTGTAAACTCGTAAGTAAAACTTGCGCCTGGTGCGATTGGCTTCTGGGTAACATCTGCTGCACCATCCATTGCATTGGGCAAAATCATCCCGTGCCAATGGACACTCGTTAGTTCTGGTAAGTTGTTCTTGACGACGATCCGCACGCGATCGCCCTCAGTAATCTGAATACGGGGTCCTGGAACTTGACGGTTGAAGGCGTAGGCAGCCACTTGGACATTCGGTAGGATATTCCACTTAATCAGAGAAACATCCAGATTAAAGACTTTAACACCGTTCTCTATCTTGGGTGTTAGAACCTGGTCACCCCGTGCATCGACAGGAGCCGTGTAGGCTATCTTTGTCAAGTCCACTGCTGCCATGTCTTCCATTGCTTCCATGCTCATATCAGAAGTCATGATCATTCCTGGGGGCATGACAAAACCATGCATTTGAGTAACACTACTCATGGGTGCAGGCGGTAGCGATGATACTGGAGTCGGAAATTTGGTGCTACCCATATTCATCCCAGGCATAGACTCGTCTTGTTGTATATTTTTACTGGTAGTTGTAAAACCACGGTATAGTCCTGCAATCAGGAGGCTGAGTACTAAAGCCAGTAGTATGAGTGCTACTACCAGAAGTCGCGATCGCCTAAATTTAAATTTCATAATTTACTAAACTTCTGCATGAATTCCATAGGAGGGAGAAAGCTTAAATTTCGGGACGTTTGTTTCTGTGATTTTTAGCACTCCCCCATCGAGGAAAAAAGGCGGGTGTATTCTCGGCATAGCGTCGATACTCATCACCAAATTCCGCAAGTGCATCACGCTCCTCCTGGCGTGCTAGTCGTGTATACATCCACACCAGCACCGGGAACATCAACAACGTCAAGATTGTGGGCCACTGAAGCAGGAATCCGAACATGATGAGGATAAAAGCAGCATATTGGGGATGACGAATCGTTGCATAAGGTCCAGAGGTAGCTAATGTGTGGCTGCGCTGGGCTTTGTAAAGGACTTCCCAGGCAGAGCCAAGATAGATTTGACAACTTGAGCTTTGTCACCGGGCAACACCTCCGCAATCACCCTATCGATTCCTACTTGACGAGCGATCGCCTCAGCAGTACGTTGGTTATCTCCGGTAAGCAACACGACTTTGACTTTTTCTCGACGCAGCGCCGCAACTGCTTCCTTAGCTTCGGGTTTGAGCGTATCTGCTACTGCAACTATCCCCATTAAAAGACCATTGCAGCCAACCAGCATAGCAGTTTTGCCATCTAATTCCAATTGAGTCAGTAAGCGTTCGATTTCTGGACTAACGGTATAACCTTGTTGCTGGAACAACCGACGATTTCCCAGTAAGATGCGATCGCTATTCACTTCTCCGCGAATACCATGTCCGGGAATTGCTTCAAAATTTTTGACTTTGGGAATGTCTAGCATCTGATTTTTGGCAGCCTGTACAATCGCCTCGCCCAAGGGATGCTCCGAACCTGCTTCCACCGCAGCGGCTAGCCGGAGAATTTCATCTTCTGGACGGTTTGTTAAAGCAACGATATCCGTAACGCTGGGTTCTCCGCGTGTTAATGTTCCTGTTTTGTCAAAAATCACTGTGGAGAGTTTCTCAGCCCGTTCCAAAACCTCACCACCTCGGATCAAGATCCCGTTTTCTGCACCTTTACCCACACCCACCATCAATGCAGCTGGCGTAGCAACTCCCAAGGCGCAAGGGCAAGAAATGATCAGTACTGCAATAAATGCCAACAGCGCTTGAGGAAAATTACCAGCCAGCAACCAGCCAATAAAGGCAATAATTGCTATCAACACCACAGCAGGGACAAAATAACCGGTCACTTTATCAGCAAGTCGTTGGACTTGAGCGCTGCTACCTTGAGCTTCTTCTACAAACTTGATAATTTGCGCCAGTGCCGTTTCTGCGCCCACACGGGTAGCCTGAAAGCGGAAAAGTCCTGTCTTGTTTAAAGTACCGCCAATTACTTCTGCTCCAGGTGCTTTTTCTACTGGTATCGATTCCCCCGTCAGCATCGACTCATCTACAGAAGAAGATCCTTCTAGGACAACTCCATCTGTTGGCACCTTCTCACCTTCCGTTTTCAGCGATGTGGCTTTAGGCACTACCATGCCACAGATAGGGTCTTTCGCCATCTCTCCCGGATTTGGTGCTACGGCGCTTGCGTGTGTATGGCTGTGATGTGTATGCTCGTGGGTTCTAGCCATCTTTACAATAAACTCCTGTGTTTGCTTTTATGTTTTAGAGGTACCTCACTCTGCTGGCGATGACTCAAAGGTACGCTGACAGCTAGAACTGCAAAAATAGTAAGTCTGTCCGCCTCGCTCTGATTTCAGCGCCGTGGCTTTTTCCACAGTCATGCCGCAGATAGGGTCTACTACCATTTTTTCTTGAACTCTTTTACTACCTGGGTTACGTACCCATTCAAAAAATCTTCCGACCATACTTCAACTCCTGTCAGAAGTTCAAACTTTTATCCATATTCAATGCCGCGCTAACATAGTCGCCCATACTCTTGTAACTGGCGGTTTCTATCCAATTTTCTGGAGTGGGGAAGAAACCTATAAATTCCAGGCTTGATACCATTGCCGCATCTGCCCAATCTCAGCAGTTTGGGTTTTAATGATGGACTGAGCTAAGTTGCGAATTTCTGGTTTAGTGGCGCTGTTAGCAACCATCTGCGCCATCATTACCGCCATTTGGTGATGGGGAATCATCTGGCTGATAAATTCTTTGTCAAAATCTTGAGCATTTTTCAAGGCTTCCATATTTACGTCCACGCCTCTCATGCCAGGGTGCATGGACATTTGCATCATGCCTTGGTTCATACCTTGGCCCCTGTTCTGCCCCACAACTGACTGTTGATGTCTGTTGGCTGGTAGTTGGTTCATACCTTGATCCCTGTTCTGCCCCATACTCATCATTCTGCCGTTATTCATTGCAACAGCAGGCACATCTTTGCCGTACCATGCCTTGTACCATGTTTGCATCTGTTTAATTTCGCGGTTTTGGTCACTTTTGATGGCAAGAGCCAGTTTTTTGATTTCCGGATGTTTAGCACGGGTTAAAGCCAGATCCGCCATTTCTACTGCTTGTTGATGATGGGGAATCATCATTTCGATGAAATGCTGGTTAACTTCAGTCATCATCCCTCGTTGGGAAGGCATAGTTTGACTAGTTGGGTGATGAGTATTATGTTGTGGATTTGGAGCTTGAGCTTGTGTTTTATTTGTGATTAATAATCCTGCAAGCATACTACTTGTTAAGAGACCTATTAAACTATAAATCAGAGTTCTGTTATTCATAAATTCACCTCTTTAAGGAATGAAAAACTTGATTTCTATTGATGATATTAGTTGTAATTCGTGAGGAACTTGTGAGGAAAAATTTAAGTCGTTTAAAATTAATTAAGCAAATAAAAGAGAAATTTTTACCTCCTAAATATTGCTAAAAAGTGATGATTAAAATCAATTATTATCAGCTAATTTTTCTTAGCTAATATTTTTATTCTGATGCTATCTTTAATTTTAATTTTAATTTTAATTTTAGTTTTGTTTTATTTCTCCTAATTAATCTAAATAATTCTCGATTCTCCACTCAGATGGAGAGTCAAGATATAGTAACAAAAGTTTACCTGAAAGGCTGGGCTTGTTTTGAGTTATAAATCAAATCTGATACCAATTTTGTATGAAGTTGCATAGAATAATCAGGTTAAAACCCTTGCAGAGAAATCATTTTAGCCTCCATAGGTTTCATGCAGTTTCACAATAATTTGGTATGAGCCTATAGTTTTAGCTTTTCATCCAGAAGTGAAATCAAGATGAAATACCATTTTCTCTAAATATTTCTTTACACTAGGGAAGAAGCATTGAGTTGACTCTTCCAGGTCAAAACTCTATAGCTGGTTTATGCCACATTAGAACCAGACTGAAAAAGTGTAGGTGAAGCGCCAGCATAGGAGAATTTTTCAACAAACAATACCTATACTGGCAATGATTGAAGCAACCTTGAACTACAAGTGAGAAATCCGGGTTTGGACTGAAACTAATGGAGTTGTTGTGAAACTAGCGATCGCTCCTAGCAATCCTCGGATATTTTATACAGTAAATGATAACAATGCTGTCTTTCAATCCCAAGATAGCGGCAAAACATGGAGAAAACTCAAATGAATTTGAAGACTATCTACATAGCTCTATTAATCGCCAATACTAATCGCTCAAATCCGCAATTAAGACATTTTTAAAGTTTAAGATTACTTACACCTAAGATTACAGTTCAGCCATTTCCTTAGTGAATAAGTGGAGATTAGTTATGATAATTTGAGGAACGTCAGTTATCGTTCCAGAATTGAGAAAATAATGATGGCGAAAAGACATACCATAGCGTCAAATACAAAAGATTCTCCAGACTGGTATAAACGCTTATTTGCCTGGATGATGGCTCATGGCAACGCTAAATACGAGGAGGAGATAGCAGACCGAAAACGAGCATGAGTACAGAAGCCCAGCTTTCAGCCAAAGGAAAAGCTGGGTAGTTCACACCATATTTTCTGGAGCAAGAGTACACAGATTAAAAAGCCAAGCAGCTGCTAATCAGATTTTAAAATAAGTTGGTGAGATCAAAGCGATCGCCTATCTTGAAAACTTGCAGAAATCAAAATTTTCTGGTGCTGGTGCTATCTCGCTCCACTTGTACATCATGTAATCAGCAAAGCCAACAACATAAGGATTCCAACGACGGCGTAAAGAAACATAACAATCGGCACCAGCTTCTAAATTGGGTGTAGTATGAATGCCTTCAGCTTGCAGGCGCTTTACACTATAGTAATACCATTGCCGCCATTCCCTTTCTGGCTGTGCTTCCCCTGCTAAAAATTTTTGAGGTAAGAATGAGTCAGATAGCTGTTGAAGCATATACAAGCTACCGCTTTCTAATTCAGTTACTGCGGCAGAATGAACTAATGAACGATACTTTTCTTGGTTGATCGCACTTTTGAGTAATGTAGCGGTATCCATTGTTAAAAGTGCAATTCGTGCTAGTGAATAGTAAGGTTTTTGGAAGCGGAAATAGTGTAAAATAGGATAAGTATGGTGGGATTCTAGCAAGTTTAGCGAGTTTGTGGCAATAGTAGAAATTTCCTGGCGAACACCGTTAAAATCTCCATTAGCCCCTAGCAAAGCAATCATTTCGGCTGCGTTAGCTTTAGCTCCGGTAAGATATTGTAGTTTCAGAGCAAAGGTATTGCGCTTGGTGAGGGCATTAAATACCGATAAAAAGTAAGTGATTGTTAAGCTAAAACTAGCAAAGCCAAGAGATGTTTCCAAGATTGTCAACAGCCTATAAATATCGGTTTTAGGTATCAATGGCCCAATTCCGAGGGTTGTAAAAGTATAAGCGCTGTAGTACAAAGCAGTTATAAAAGTAGTCGAAGTTTTTTGGTCGTTTGCTTGGATAGAAGAACCCAATCCAGGCCAGCAAATTAGGGCAAACCCGCTGATTGGTAACATTATCCAAATTACAAAGATGATTACTAGCAGCATCGGTCCGCCGTGGGAAATCAAGCGATCGCGATCAATACCCCGAAGACTTACAGCTAGCCGAAAAAGCTGCCACATTCCTCTACCAACCGATAGACTTAATATACTTGGGCTACTACTAGGATAAAATATTGTGAGATAGATGTCTCTTAATGCCCAAAACACTAGCACTACCCCAGCCAGGATCGATAACCAGTTCATGTTTAAAGCTTTCTTCTGATTGTGTCTTCTACTCGGTAAATTAGTATATTAGACCGAGGTCTTTTCAAGATTTAAAATGGAGACATTATTGGGGATACTATCAAGTTGAGAACAACTTGGGACATTTTTGCTGTAATAGCACGTCAGCCTTAAAACATTGGGGTCAAAAAATTTAGAAAGTCCCAAATGAAACCATTCTATGATTAATCAACCCAGCAAATTAAGCTTGCCGCGTTAGTAGGTTTATTTAGTTGTTGTTCACTACGTCAACCCTAAGTAACAAAACTTTCAAACTTTCTACAAACCAAATTCTTTTTTCAACTGAGCCACCCAAGCTTTAATTCGTTCGTCGCTTAAATCAGACTGGTTATCTTCATCAAGAGCCAAACCAACAAATTTACCATCTCTGAGTGCTTTAGATTCACTAAAATCGTAACCCTGGGTAGACCAATATCCTACTGTTTTACCTCCACGTTCGGAAATTTTTTCTTCTAATATCCCCATTGCATCCTGAAAAGTATCGGGATAACCAACTTGGTCTCCTGCACCATAATAAGCAACTTTTTTGCCGCTGAAATCAATATTATCTAGCTCATTGTAGAAGTCTTCCCAGTCGCTTTGCAATTCGCCAATATTCCAAGTTGGACAGCCGATAATAATATTTTCGTATTCATCAAAATCGCTTGTTTCAGCTTGGTAAATCTCTTGTAATTTCACGATTGATTCACCTCCAAACTCTTTCTGAATAATTTCGGCTTCTGTTTGAGTATTGCCTGTTTGAGTACCGAAAAATAAACCTATTTTAGACATAATGAACTCCTTAAAGATTATGTGTGGCAAACCATTGTTAAAAAATTTAGTGCATAGTGAAAAATTCTTCACCTACCGTAGGATGAATACCGATAGTTGAGTCGAAATCTTTCTTAGTGACACCTGCTTTCATTGCTAAAGCAATCATTTGAATGATCTCTGCGGCGTAATCTCCTACCATGTAAGCGCCCACAATTCGTTCTGACTCACTCTCCACGACTAACTTGAGTAGGGTTTTCTGCTTTGATTCAGCCATTAAATTGAAAAGCGGTTGAAACTTTTTGGTATAGCAGCGTACAGATTCACCAAACTTTTCGCGGGCTTGAGCTTCAGTTAAGCCAACCACTGCGGCTTCGGGTATAGCAGAAACTACATAAGGAATGCCATCGTAATTAATAATATGATTTTTGTTGCCAAATTCCGTATCTGCAAAAGCGCGACCCGCAGCGATCGCCACTGGTGTCCAGTGAGGTCTAGGGGTACAATCGCCAACAGCAAAGATGTTTGGTTGAGTAGTGCGGCTATATTCATTAACAGCGATCGCTCCGGCTTTGACTTCTACCCCAGCTTTCTCTAAATCCAGCCCTTCTAAGTTAGGAATGCGATTTTGAATAAAAATGATACTTTCGACTTCTATAGGTTGATTGTCACACGACAAAGTTACATTTAGACATTTACCTGTCTTGGTAATTTTTTCAACCTTACTGTTAGGGCAGATTCTCACTCCCAAATCGCTAATTTCTGCTTGAATCATTTTCCGCACGTCCTCATCTTTGCCGGGTAAAATGTTATCTTCGGCTACAACTAAAGTCACCTTTGAGATTAGTCCATTCATAATCCCCGCTAGCTTGACGGCAATATGATTACTACCCACAATTGCTAAATGATCTGGCTGCTGTTTAAGTGTGAGTAATTCGCGGCTGGTAATCGCATATTCAATTCCTGGGATATCTGGCTTGATAGCTTTTCCACCAACCGCCAGCAATATTTTTTCAGCAGTATATTGGCGATCGCCAAGGTCTATAGTATGAGCATCTAGTAGTCGGGCGCTTCCTGTTAGTAGTTTTGCTCCAGCTTCTCCTAGATGCTCAGTATGTACTTGTGAGAGATGATTGATATCATCATTTCTAGCTGCCATAAATTGTTGCCAGTCAAAGTTGGTTTGCACCTGACCCCAGCCGTATTCGTCAGCATTGCGAAAAAACTTGGAGAAACTAGCCGCATAGGTCATTAATTTTTCGGGAATGCAACCATGCACTACACAAGTTCCACCAACTTGATCCCGTTCGGCGATCGCTACTCGCGCCCCATATTTAGCAGCACGTTCGGCAGCTGCAATACCTCCGGGCCCTGCACCAATCACAAAAAGGTCGTAATCATAACTCATGGTGATCTTTCTAATTTATTTATACTCAGGTTTCTATATTTAGTGTTTGTTGAGAGAATGAAATTAGTGTGAAATCCTTCTACTCCCTCAGATAGAAAACAGTTTTACCAATCTTACTCACAAGCTTAAGAAACCTTAATTGTCTTTACTCAACAGGGGAACGACGACCGCTAGCAACAGCACTCCAAGCGCCTAAACACAAGACAATTATTCCGACAATGATGTCATTCCAAAATGCAGTTTGAGCAAGATAACGGAGTAAAAAGGGAGCTAAAATCAGCCACAATCCCAGCACTGCATTGAACCAGCTCAACCAAGCCGCTCGATAAGCTCCTAATACCCGAACTGCTGCCAAAATAGCGATAAGCTGTTGCGTATTTAATTTGTATATGAAACGCGGGCAAGATGCCCGCACTAC
>JAYGHB010000171.1:0-10050 GCA_034931985.1 Halotia wernerae UHCC 0503 | reverse complement strand
TGCATCCTATAAGCTAGCCACAGTAAAGCTTTGATAGTTTTCGGATATGTCTAATGTAGCTGAGTACAGCAGGTTCTGTAATGCCATCAATTTTGATAGAGCTAACAACTGGAGCAGTGCGTTGAAATGCGGGTTCTGCAACGGCTTTGGGATAGCTACTTGGGCCAAGGGCAGAAGTATCGAATCCCATACCTACTACGGTGTTACGCAGTACTGTAATTTGCTGTCCTGCATCAAGCTTTTTGGTTGCTTCTAACACTACTTGCACACCAGGAGACATTTGATAACCAGATGGTATGGGGGCAACTACACCTTGTTTCATCAATTCTCCTAGCTCATACCAAAAAGCTAGCTTAGTATTAACGCTGAAGAAACCATAGGAACGGCTGATGGGAGTGTCAGCACGGTTAGCTAGATCTCGCATCACCTGGGTTTGTTGTTCAGGAGACATCTGCTTAATTTGGGTTAGCAAGCTTTCCGCTAGTTGCAGGCGTGCGGCTCCAGGTGCTGCGGGGGTAATTGTACGACCCATTTCAGTGTAGGCAAACCAGAGATATGCTAGTTGATCATCAACACCGAGTTGATCAAATAGGGCAATGGTTGCGGGAATCGGGCTAGGAACTTGAGTTTTTGAGAAAATATTTTGAGCTGATTCGATAGTTAAAGCCATGATCGAAATCTCCAAATGATTGTTTGCTAATTAGCTACTTTCAAAGTTCCAACCAAGAATCTTAAAACTGAGACAAGTTGGTAAGAAATCTCATTAACTCGTGTTAATCCCCGATTTCTAGTTTTAAAGGTGAGACCCAACCAACCCGAAATTACTGGCAACAATTCAGTTTTTTCGCACACGAACCTTAAGCCAGTCTAGGGACTGTCTTGCAGGTATATTTTTGATTGAATAGCAAAGGTATGGGTTTACCTTCGGTGGTCAATAACGGAACTGCACCAGGTCAGGCAGTTTTTTGATCAGAGGTTTAACTTTTATGTAAAGAAGTGTAACAATAATTCTTAACTTTTGTAAAGTTATTTCAATAAGTTATGACATATTGCGGCAAAAGCTGCTCCTATTCCCTGTTTTGGTTTAATCCCCAAATGATGGACGAGGAATACTTTTTGCAGTCACGAAATCAAAAAAGCACAAACTCTTAGCGATAAGTAGCGATCGCTGAGATAATTACCAGATATATTCAGACTACTAAAAACCTATGCTCCCCAACTGAGAGGTACAGGCCGTTGTGTTAAAACTTCCCGATATAATTCTTCCAATAAAGTAATATTCTTGCTGAGGGTATAGCGGTCTAATATGCGCTGTCTGGCTTTTTGCCCTAGTAGGGTTGTCAATTCAGGATGATCTTGGAATAGTGGTAAGAGGGTTCTTAATTGCGATCGCACTGTCTTTGTATTTAAAACTACCCCTGCTCCTTTCTCCATCACTTCTCCATCTGCACCCACATCAGTAGCTAAACAAGCCACTCCACAAGCCATAGCTTCTAACAACGATAGAGATAAACCCTCTACTAATGAAGGCAAAATAAATACATCTGCACCCCGTAAAATTTCGATGCGGCGGTTTTCATCAGCTACGAATCCCAACCAAGTAATCCCGTATTCCCAATTATAAAAAGGTTCTAAAGAAGGCTTTAAAGGGCCATCGCCTACAATCAACAATTTGCTATTAACTCCCATATCCGACTGTTTCCAAGCCCGCAGGAGAGGTTCGACATTTTTTTCTGGAGCTATGCGACCTTGGTAGACAAATAAGCGTTCGGCTTTGAATTCTGCTTTAATTGTAGAAATCCCAGGAGAATATTTGGTAGTATCAACACCATTGGGAATCACAGCAATATTTTCTTCTTTTACACCCATCCGCGCCAGCAATTCTCGCTGAATTTGAGAAAATACAATCACGCGATTGTAGTTACCCAAAAAAGGCGCGTAGAGTTGATAAGCTAAAAGTTGTGTTCCCGATATTAATTTTGCTCCTTTGCCTGCAAATGGTGTGTGAAAAGTGGCAACTAGGGGCAAATTTAGTTCTTCACAGATTTCTGGTAAAACAAAATCAAGGGGAGATAGAGTCAAGGAAGCATGAACTACATCTGGCTTAATACGACGTAGCGACTGAGTTAAAACCTTGGTCGCTTTGAAAGTAGGAATTGTATAAACCTGAGACTTATAAATGAAGGGTAGAGGCACATCTTGACAGTTTGGCCAATTATCGGGTTCAGATTCTTCTTGGGCAAAGTGAAGAAAGCTAACTTGGTGTCCTCGATCTAACAAGGCATTTGTAATTTCCCGGCCATAGGTGACGTTGCCACAAAAGGGTGATTTTTTTCCAATCCAGGCTATACGCATTCTTTATTTAGCTATCAGAAAAACGGGTTTAATATATATATAAGTTTTTTATCTTTGGTTATTTGTCTTCTATCCCGTTGCAGTTCCTGGCTTTCTGTTTACCATAAAACTCCACCCTAACCCAATCAATAAGCTTAATTTTTGCAATTATTAAATTCAGTGTGTTTATCGCTTATTTACTTTACTTATAAGTTGTTTATCGATATATATTGATGACAACTTACTCTGGTTAATATCCAAGTGATACCCAGCAAATTTTTGATAAATTCTCACTGAACTCAGTTTAGCATGAAAGCAAAAGTTTTCATGAAGTTAACAATGATATCAAAGTTATAAATCATAACTTTGATGATTTTGATAACTATTCATGGAAGTTATACCAAGTTAAGATAGCTCCTGAAAAGACGATCGCCGCTAATCCCAAAAAAACCGCCTGTAATCCTACAAAGGTTTCTGCTACACCTGCCAATGCTAGGGGTAAAGAAAGAGCAATATTAATCACATTATTTTGCAAACCGAATACTTTGCCACGCATTTCTGCTGGGGTTTCTGTTTGGATTGCTGTCTGCATTGGGATACCCACTAGCGCCCCAAAGACACCCAATAGAGCTACTAACAATAGGACTATCCATAGCTGGCTTGTGAATATTGAAAGACCAATTAGAGATGCTGCCATACCGACACAACCGCAAAGACTGAGTTGAGTATAGGAGAAACGCTGACCAAACTGACCCAGAAGTGTTGCCCCGATCGCAATCCCCACACCGCCAGATGCCAGCAAAAATCCAAACTGGGAAGCCTTTAAGTTAGGAATTATTTCTGCCATGCGAACAGCCAAAACAGTTAATGCGGCAAAGACAGAAAATAAAATAATCAGTTGTAGTAAAGCGTTGCGGACGCGATAATTAGCCTTCAGGTAGCTAAAACCATCCCGTAAGTCAGAGAAAACGTGGGGAAATTCGGTTTCAGGGGCGTGGGGTTTTTCTTTAGTCGCCAAGAGAAACAAAATTAGCCCAGCGATCGCATAACTACCACCTACCAAAAGTTCTTTGCCCAATCCACCACTACCACCGAGTTTTAGCCAAATGGCATCAGCGATCGCTAATAACGGTTCTCCGATCGCAAACCCGACAATCACCGATGCCATCATGGTTGTCGTATACAGGGAATTAGCCGAAAGTAAGTGTTGTTCTTCCACGACTAAGGGAATCGCGGCCTGTTCTGCTGGTGAAAAGAACTGCGTCAGTGTGGAAACTAAAAAAGTTACACCCAGAATAATAGCAAAACCTACTGGTATCACTCCTATAGGTTGCCAATCATGAGTCAACCACAGCAGCATAGGTATTGCTAAAACCAGAATGCCACGCCAAACATTTGTGGCCACCAGCACAGCCTTTTTCGACCAGCGATCCACAAAGACACCAGCGATTGAACCAAACAGTACCGCTGGAATGGTAAAAGCCATCATCAAAGCTGACACCCAACCGCTAATGCTTTGATTACCTGACTGAAACTGAGCATTAATCAAGGCAATCATTAACACCAAATATACTTTATCTGCCAATTGGCAAAAAACTTGACCACCCCAAAGAGCAAGAAAATTAGGATTTTTTAATACTGGTAAAAATCCTTGCTGTGGTAAATTACCTAATACTGCTTTTTTACCTGAACCAGATCCATCTAATTCTTTTTCTGGAACAGTAGCTACTGGCAAACTCTGTCCGTTGCGATCGCCATTGTTGTCTGTCTGGTCTGTGGTTAATTGTTCTTTGGCTAGTTTTTCCGATTGTTGAGAAACATCAGTTTTTGGTATTTCTGATGTCCCATGTTTATTATTTGTGGAAATGTCTTGTGAGGATGTTTCTTGGCTATTGATGTGACTGGGTACAGGTTTGGGAACTGCACTCAGATGATTCGGAACTTTAGGAGCTGATGCCCTATTCTGTTTTTTGGCGTAGCTTGGTGACAAAGGTAGGATTTTTGTATCCAAATCAGACGGTTGCATCATGGTTTGCAGCAAAATAAGAGTCAATCAAAGAAGCAGAGCGAATAAGGCGACCTAAGTGATATTGAGCATACTGGCGCAAAATCTGCTCAACAGATAACCAGCCATAATCTTTAGCTGGGTTTACTTGCATTATCTCTGGTTGTGACAACTGTTGGAACATAGCCAGTTCTTTAGCATTCAGGCGACTGGAAATTACTGGTATTTCTTGCCGATGGGCAACAGTTTGATAACCAGATTTTGGGGAAGATACTATGGGGGTAAGATGGGGTGATGGCAGCAAAGAAGCATGTTTGTGTTTTCCCCTTTCTCCCTCTCTCTGCGATCGCAAGCCTTCCCAAGCCTCTAAGCAAACTGTTCCACCCGCAGTAATGCTAAATCCTACTTGCCAATTGGGGTCTGTAAAGTCTGGTGTTAAGGAACGTTGAGTTAAACAACAGACTTGTACCTGGGGTGTCAGTCCTCCTAAAGCTAAAAGATGAAATACTCCTTGAGCTAGATGTGCGATAACAGCAGTTGCCTCTGTCTTCGGCAAAGCTTCCAAGCGCTGGAGATGTTCATTAAATAATTCATAAAGTTCTTCTTGGGGTTGTTCGCTCAAAGCTTGACACAGGACTATTTCTGCCAAATACTGACTAGCAGATAGTTTCCCCAAATCTTGAGCTAGACCTGGATAAGTTTTTAATGTTTGTGCTTGAGTAATTTTATCGAGCGATCGCCCCTTGGCAATCAATAGTTCATTCACCACAAACATTCCACTCCTGCCACCAAGGCTAGAGTTGTGCTTGCGTGCGCCAGGGGCAACTGCTCGAATCAAACCGAATTCCCGTGTCAAAATTGTCACTATTCTGTCAGATTCTCCCAGTACCTGGGTTTTGAGATTAATCCCAGTTGCTTTATAGGTTCTACTCATTAGTCATTAATCATTAGTCATTAGTCATTAATCATTAGTCATTAGTCATTAGGTTTGGACAAATGACAAAGACCAAAAAAACAAATGACTATCCACCCTTTCCCAGGTTATCGCGCTGGCGGATCAAATCGATACTGCAAGACGTGCCCAATCTAGTAGCACCCGCTAGGATTAAGTCTAGGGCTTGATTGATAGTGCGAATACCTCCTGAAGCCTTAATTCCTACTTTTTCTTTTGCTATTTCCTTCAAAAGCCGCACATCTGCCACCGTAGCACCACCATTCCAGCCTGTTCCAGTTTTTAAGAATGCTGCTCCCGCTTCCATACATATTTCCGCCGCCAGATTTTTCTCGGCATCTGTGAGTAAATTTGTTTCCAAAATCACCTTGACAGTTTGCCCAGTCTCTTCACAAATTTCGGCAATCTCCCGATGCACTTCTTCAATTTTGCCAGCTTTCAACCAACCTAAGTTGATCACAACATCCAACTCAGTAGCGCCATTTTCTACTGCTTCTTGAGCCTCATATAATTTAACTGCTGAAGTTGTCGCACCAGTAGGAAAGCCAATCACCGTACAGACTTTTGGGTTCTTACCGTGGAGGAGTTCCGCTGCTTGTTTCACATAGACGGGATGAAGACAAACAGCTGCAAAATGAAATCTGTCTGCTTCTTCACACCATTGCTCAACCTGCTGTGGGGTAGCTGTGGGTGTTAACAGGGCGTGATCAATGAATGGCGCAATATCAATGTCTGGATAGTCTGCTGCCATCGTCTCTTTGCCAGTAATTGATTATTAATCTTTATAAAAAATTAAAACATTTCTTATATATGTATTAAAGCATATTTATTACAAGTTTATCCTGAAAACAAGCTGCTGAACTGGTCTGACACGTCAGCTTTGCAAAAATACCAGAATTGCCTAGTACAGTACGGCGGAAATAAACCTACCCTTTGAAATGGGTAAAAAGCTTACGGTATAAGACTTCTTTCTTTTGCCTTTTGAACGCCAGTTGCTGCCCTGCGGGTTCTCCGTTCACGAAGAACGTCCCTTAGGGAAGGAGTACAAGTAAGTCGGGAAACCCGCCCAACGCACTGGCTCCTTTTTACTTTTGCCTTCTCGTACTAGGTATTTAAATTGACATTAGGCTGTCGTTAAATGATGATTTTTAATGCTAATTCTTAAAAAGTCAATAATAGTTTGAGCTAATGCCTTTGATGCTAAATATGGTACGCCATTACCAATAGTTTTAAACATATTGGTAAGTGACATATTTTCTGGAAGGACAAAATCTGCTGGTAAAGATTGTATAGCTAAAGCTTCTGCTACAGATATTCGACGAACTTTATAAGGATGCAAATGTACTTCATTATTACCATAGCAAGCTGTCGGAGAGTAACGCCATCTGTGCAGACGTTTAAAAGATTTTTTAGAAACATCTCCTTCATCAACAGCAGCAAATCTTATGATACCTGCCCTTGGTTGAAAATAACGTTCAGCATTAGGATGCTTTAATACATTATTTTTTCTAAACCAGTATTCAACTGTTAGTTCTTGAAGAATGTCTTCAGGGCAAAGAGTTATAGAACTTTCTTGAAATGATTCACACTTACGCCAAGGATAAGCAAACACTCTCTCTTGAGAATATAAAATATGTTTTTCCCAAGGAAAGGTAAATTCATGGTTGATTCCTATTTCCTTGATAAAATTCTTTCTAAAACCTATCAGAATAATTCTTTCTCTATCCTGGGGTACACCATATTCAATAGCATTAATTAACCGTTCTGTTAATATATATCCAGCTTGCTGTAATTGTTGTTTCAGCGTTTCAAAAAATAAACGGTGTTTTATTGTTCTGTATAAACCTTCTACATTCTCGAATACAAAAAAATCTGGCAAATTGCGGCAAATCAATTCTATATAAGAAGCCGAAAGTTTACCGTTATCTCCCAATCGTCCTTTATTTTTACCACCAATAGAAAAATCAGGGCAGGGAGGCGCACCAATAAATCCCACAATATTATCAGATTTTCGACAATCTTTAACTAATTCTTTTAAACGTTGTGCTTGCGTTCCGTCGATAAGTTTAGTAATGTCTGCTGCTTCTCCCTCACAATATCCATATTCTGGCAATGGTAAGTTGAGAATGTGTCTTGAATAGCGGTATGCTGTCATGAATGGAGAAAAGATTTCATTGACATAAACAATGTTAAAACCGCTAGTTTCAAAACCTAAATCTAGAAAACCAGAACCAGCAAAAAAGGAGAAAACACAAGGGTACATACTAGTTAATCATCAAGTTCTATATAGTACTTTCACTAAACATAATGCACCTTATAAATTTATCAGATAAATATTTTTATATTTCAACTATTTTAATGCTCTAACCTCTGTTTTAGCCAAGCTCTAAAAGAGCGCAAAGTCACAGTTTCTCCATCAGTTAAACTTTGCTCAATCAACTGAAGAACGACATTCTGCGTTAAAACAGGAAATGTTGGGCTTTGTTGCACTTGGTTGTAACTTAAAATCTGCTCAGATAAAACAAAAAATTGCAGGTTTTTCCCATTGTACAGCCAAATTTCTGGCACACCCAAAGCTGCATAAATTGGGCGCTTATCTAAAGAACTACTGGTGATATCAATTTCAATAACTAAGTCTGGCGGTGGATCATATTTTAAATCAATATCTTTTTTACCTCTAACAACAGGCTCATTTTGAATGTAATAGCAAGAGTCAGGCTCTACACCCCGTCGCATATCATCTAGCTTGAGAGTTACAGAACCAAACTTTTTCAGATTTAGATTTAATTCATCTGCCAAAATCCGCATCAAATCATTAATAAATCTATTAGTGTTCTCATGTTCTCCCAAGGGAGTCATAATTTCTAAATAGCCTTCGTTATATGCCAAACGCTCAGATCGATTTTCACCTAATTCTTGAAGAATAGTGTTGAAAGTTTCCCAACTAATATTGTGAAGAATTACCCGCTGTTCCGCAGGAGTTATAGTCATCACCATATTTTTTACCAAACTAATTTTTCAGGTTTATGCAAAGACGCTAAGAAAAACTTTGCGCGGCAGTTGCGTCTCCCAAGGGGAGACGCTGCGCGTAGCTTGCTTCTCCAAAGGAGTACAAGTCGGGAAACCCGCCCAGCGCGCTGCCTTGCCTCTGCGCGAAAATTATCTTACAACTTCGACAGTCTGTGTTTCTGGCAATAAACGCTTCACACCTTGCTTAACAAAACCTTGCAGAAAAGCCATCTGCTGGTTTTGCTGAAAGACGTTTTGCAAAGTTTGCCGCAATTTATCTAAATTCAAATTAGTAGCAGAATCTATGGCTATTTCCTGCTGCTCAAAATACTCTACTAAACTCAACCCTGCGACTCTGGTGAGATAAGCCGCACTCACTCCCTGCACAACGCCACCAGCAACAAAGGTGACAGCGTTACTTTTTAAGACAGTACTAACAGCTTTTGTAGAAAGTTCGACTAAACCTAACTTCAGCATCAAACTTCCCATTGTTCCAGCTACAGTTTGCGCCTGTTCCAAGGAAAATTTCTGCTGATAGACATTACCCAAATCCATCACCATTTGGGCATTAATAGCCGCAGTCGCCAAAATATCAAGTGCTGGAACTGGATTAGCAAAGGCAGCAGCAGCAGCTATCCATTGATATTGTTCTATAACTGGGGTGGCGCGATCGCGTCTGATTTTATTTAACCAGTTTTTCACCTCAGCTTTCAGCGCTAGGGTCTTCCTCATGGTAGTTGCCCAAACTAGCTGTTGTCCTTGCTGTGCCAAAACTTCACTCAATTGCTGCGTCAACTGCTGGATATCTGGCGCTGGCTGTTCCATCCACTCTTGCATAGCACCATCAGCTTCATGCTTCCGGACTTTAATCGGAATGGGAGAAGCCGCAGTTGCAACTACATTTCCTGACATCCGCTGTTTTAAGGACAGCAAGACACTACCACGTTCATCAGCCAAATATTGGTCTTGTTTGTTGAAAACCAAAGTTGTCGGCTGATTTACTACCTTTAGCTGTTGTAAGGTTTGAAATTCCGAGTCTGTTAAATCACCATTGGTAAGAAACAGGACAAAATCAGTTTTGTTCACTTCTGCCAAAGCATCTGCATCGGACTTCTCACCCGCTTCTGTGAATAAGGGTGCTGTCTCTTGAAAACTAACTTTTTGCAGTATTTCTTTGTCCCAGCTAGACTTTAGGACTTGAATTAAGGTGCTTTTACCAACAGATTTACCACCAGTAACACCCACTTTAATTTCTTGTCTGTCTAACTCCAACAGCAATTGGGCAACTTGCGATCGCAAGTTTTCTAAGGCTGAATGATTTTCTGCTTCTTGTGCTAGTTGGTTAATTAGGGCTTCTGTTTTAGCGATCGCAGTTTCTACTGTTACCCGGTCTACAACCATACCATCTAGCTGCTCTAGATGATCTTTGGGGTGATTTTGCCGGAATAACCACAAACCACCACCAACAGCTAAGGCACTAAATAAACCAAATTCACTCAGCTGCACTATTGAATGATGCCAACTTTGTAAGATCCACAGGGAAAAGGATAGTCCCAATCCTCCCACTAAAATCGGTCGCTGCAACTTCACAACCATGATTCTCCGCGCTTTTTGGAAGGTTTCTATTCCAGAATAGATCAAAATGAAAAACTCCACCCAAAAGGGATGAAGTTTTTGGGCATTGGGCATGGGAGGATTAAAAAGTAAAAAGTAAAAAGTAAAAAGATAATCCCCATAAATAAATTGAGGA
>JAYGHB010000170.1:0-10624 GCA_034931985.1 Halotia wernerae UHCC 0503 | reverse complement strand
GACTCGCGCTTCGCGCAGCGTCTCCCCTTCTCCCTTTGGGAGAAGGGGAGACGCCTGCCGTAGGATGCCCGAAGGGCTGTAGGGAGAAGACCGCACTGCCTCCCCAATGCCCTATTCCCTATTCCCAATTTCTCTTTGCACAGATTCAATGAGCGATCGCACTTGTGAGGTTCCTTGAGAAGATTCAAAGGATAAGGGGAATTTGCCTCGACATAACATCCGTAAACCCAAAGGTGCAAGACTGAGCAATCCTTTGAGGTCTTTAAAATAGTTACCGACAACTTGTAACCCAAATTGTCGTTCGTCAATCCAACCACCTTGTTTAACCAAATCTACTAACACTTTCCGGTGACGAATTGAGCGACTGTCGCTGGCTTGTTTGTGTGCGAGAATTTCTTGCTTAATTTTAGTAATTTGCTCTAATGGTGCTACATCCATTGGACAAACTGAATCACAATAAAGACAACGGGTGCAGCCCCAAACGCCTTTAGTCCCTTCGTTGTAGCTTGCTAAGCGATTTTCTGTATCACTATCGCGGGAATCTGTAACCATGCGGTAGGCTTTGGCTAAGGCATGAGGGCCAACAAAACTTGGATCAACTTCACGAGCATTACACTCGGAGTAGCAAGCACCACACATAATACAGTTACCAGTTTGGTCTAAGCGCGATCGCTCTTGTGGTGTTTGCAAAAATTCTCGTTCTGGTACTTGTCGTGCAGCTGTACTTACATAAGGTGCGATCGCTTCTAGATTATTCCAGAAACTGCTCATATCTACGACCAAATCTTTAATCACGGGCATATTACCTAAAGGAGCCACTGTGATTTCTGGAATGGTATTTACTTTACCTTCTGATGAAGCAATCTTTTGTAATTTCGTAAGTTCACTACCAACATTTTCTTTGCAAGCTAGAGCTGAACGTCCATTGATTCGCATAGAGCAACTACCACAAATGGTATTGCGACAATTTTTGCGAAATGCTAATGTTCCATCTTGCTCCCACTTAATTTGATTGAGACAGTCCAGAATTGTATTGCTATATTCCGCCGTTACAAGGTAAGTTTGCACAACAGGAGAGGAATTCTCTTGTTGTCGAATGACCTTAAAAAGAACTTCCATTATCACCAACTAAAGTCTTAAAATTGTTTCACCAGCCTCAAAAATCATGAGTTAAGACAGGTGGTTGCAAAAAGTGAGCTACACTTACACTCTTATTGCCCTTAATTTAAACCCAGGTGTTAATAGGCTGATAATTAAAGAGCGACTGATTCTATTTCAAGGATAACCATTAAAATTTTAGTTGTATTAGCTCCACAAGCAAGATTTTTGTCAAGCTCTCACTCTGATCACCAACAAGGTAATCGCAGCTTCATATTTAATTCACCTGTTGGTAAGTGCAAAAGCAGAGTACTGTCTAGAAGGCAAATTATATTCATCCTCTGCATAGCGAAAATATCCAAACTTAACGTAGTTTAGCTTCTTAATATATCTTGATGCCAACAGTACTTATAGCTATTTGTCAGCAAAATTCTACCAATAGTTACAAGAAAGAGAATTTTTGGGTTATATAAAAGTGTTAAAGCAGATCATTCAGCATCTAGTAGTGGTAATAAAGCACTTGGTAGATTGGCTAAGATTTATTCTTACCACAGACAGACGTACAGAATAGCTGACCGCTTTTTGTCTTGTCACAATAAACGGGGAGAGAAAATCGTCACTGTTTTTTGTCTGGTCTCAATCAAGTCAATCTTTGGATGTAACTCACTCATCAAAACTGAATCGTCTAAATTTAGATTAATTTTTATAAAAGACATGTGGCTGTACTCACTAAGGTAATAAAGTGGGAGAAAATCCTCACTGCTTTTTGCTTCTCATCGCTCAAAATTTAGATAAAACTTTACCAACCATTTAAATTAAAAATTAAACAACTATTTTGCTATTATTAGTCCATGCTAGTATTTAATATAAAATTACGAAGTCAGAAAATCAGAATCAATAGCCGTATAAGCGCGGCTACTACTGGTTTATTACTTCGTAATGTAGAGACATGAAATTTCTTGACTCTACAGGTAGGACAAAAGGGTGTATGTCCGTAAGACCATATTCAAATACAATGTTGTCCTAAGCTTGAGAGGGAGAGTGGTGAAAACCTTACAACTCAAAGGCAATAAAGGCAAGCACTGAACGTGGAAAGCCTTCATTTTATTGGGTCTGCAACTTATTTGTAGTAGAACTAAACGGCATAAATCGGGAGGAGAATTCACCTTGCTGTCTTGAAAAATAGCTTGGGAGGAAGCCGCATCAAAGATGCCGCTTCGCTAACACAACGCTTTTTCTGCTTTTTGCCTCCCCAATTTGTAAAGGTGTCTTAAAGTTACACTGCTACAGTAGCGCCAAAAGAGAAAAGAATTTTATTTCCGATGGCGAATAATGGTTAAAAGTGCCGTAAAATCACCGAAATTAATATCTGTGACACCACGACATCTAATCTATTCTGGGCAACCATAATAGAGGCACTTGAATTTCCTGTAAGCAGGAATTCATACCTCACCCTAGAGTTACCAGTAGCTCTATAGCAGATGCTAAAAAGTCAAATACTGGTATGAGACGACATTGTTTATCAGTTTGGAGAGAGTAAGGAAAAATTGAGCGTAATGACTGAAACTGCAACCGCGCCATTAACTGGAAAAGCACTGCTGGCTAAAGTAAAAGAACTTTCCACTTTACCACGTCGAGAAAGAGCCAAGCAATGCGGCTATTACACGGTTACTAAGAATAATCAGGTTCGTGTTAATCTCACCGATTTTTATGATGCCTTGCTATCGGCTAGAGGAATTCCTCTCAGTCCAGAAGCACCTAAAGATGGCCGTGGACGTGAACCGACATATCGAGTGAGCGTCCATCAAAACGGTCAGATTGTGATTGGTGCTACTTACACTAAAGCAATGGGCTTAAAGTCGGGAGATGAGTTTGAAATTAGGCTTGGTTACAAGCATATTCACCTGATTCAACTTGGTGATACTGATAAAAAGCCAACTCTGGAAGATATAGACCCTGATGAATCAGAGGAAGATTTAGAAGACGAGGAGTAAATTTGCTAGGGGTAGGGATAAGTTGAAGATGAATACTTCATAACTTGTTTCTACCCCTACAGCAACTAATAGCTCTATTTAGAGAGTTTTTTTGACAGTACAAAATACGATTAGACACCTTGCAAAAGTCACAAACTTTAGTAAAGTCTTGATTAGTAAACAAGAAATCTATGGAGCAAGAAGTCTATCGTGTTTTTTTTGTTTGTTGAGAAAACTTTTTTGGTAACAGCAGTCAATGCCCTTAGGGAATTTATGGAAAATGCATCAGTACTAATTGTAGTGATGGCATTTTTTATCAGCTGGATAGGGTGTTGGTTGCCAATAGCAGCAATAGGGGCGATCGCGCTCAATTGGCAACCTCATAAACCTTTGCAGCCAGAGCAGAAGTTGCCCTTATTGGTGTCACTCTACCTATTAGCTCCCCTGGTTCTTTGGGGAGTTATTTGGTTGAGTAATAGGTCTTTTTTAGATTACGGCTTAGTAGTAAATATTTCCATACTCAGTTCTTTAGTACTGGGCTTTGGGTTGGGAGTGCTGAGCTTAGCTACAATGTTTACCTGTCAATTCTGGCTGGGTTGGTGCTATTTTGAAAAATCGAATATCAAGTTAGTACCATCTATTTTTCTACCCATTTTCTTGATAGCATTATTTGTTGGAGGTGTAGAAGAGTTAGTTTTTCGTGGATTTCTGTTAACTGAATTGAAGCAGAATTACCCAATTTGGGTAGCAGCCGCAACTTCCAGCTTAATTTTTGCCGTTCTGCATTTGGTTTGGGAGCAACGTGAAACCATACCCCAACTCCCTGGATTGTGGCTGATGGGAATGATGCTGGTGTTGGCAAGGGTAGCAGACGGTGGCAGTTTGGGTGTAGCTTGGGGGCTGCACGCCGCATTAGTATGGGCGATCGCTACCGTAGACACAGCACAATTAATCACTTACACAGGTAACGTCTCTGAGTGGTTCACTGGTAAAAACAAAAAACCCCTAGCTGGGGTAGCAGGGATTACATGTGTATTAGGAACTACTTTAATTCTTTGGTTAATTTCTAAGTATTTGTCAACTTAAATGCCAGACATTACTGGTTTCTAGCAAATTAAATCTGAAGAAAGCAAAATTTCTACTAGCCATAGTAGAAAAGATGTGATAATTCTAGCGTTGGGTTATGTAAAAATTATCCTGGTAAAGAATAAAACTACGGATTAGTTGTCTAAATGAACAGTAATGATAAAATTAAGATTCTGTTTTTGGCAGCTGATCCTAGTGATGTTGCAAGATTGCGTCTGGGACAAGAGTTGCGTGATATTCGTGAGAGGCTGCAACTAGCAAAAGAGCGCGATAGATTTGTTTTAGAGTCCCGTGAGTCTGTACGACCAGGGGATATCAGCCAAGCAATATTTGATGTTGAGCCGCAAATTGTCCATTTCTCTGGACATGGAAGAGCTACAGGTGAGCTTTGCTTTGAAGATTTACTGGGCAAATACCAACCCGTACAACCCGATACTCTAGCGGCATTATTTGAACTGGTAGCTGATCAAATCAATTGTGTAGTATTGAATGCTTGCTATTCAGAAGCCCAAGCAAAAGCGATCGCCTCACGTATTTCATTTGTCATTGGCATGAATCAAGCAATCGGGGATCAAGCTGCGATCGCCTTTGCTGTTGGTTTTTACAAAGCATTGGCAGCAAGGCGGACAGTAGATCAAGCTTACAAGTTTGGTTGTGTAGAAATAAGATTGCAAGGCATTGCTGAACATTTGACTCCAGTTCTGTACAACCGGGGCAAATCTTGTATCCCTACCTGCCGAGTGAAAAATTGGTAGAAGCTGTGAATTTAGCGATCGCTCTCGAACGCCCTCTACTATTGAAGGGGGAACCAGGATGCGGCAAGACAAAATTGGCTCGTGCAGTGGCTTATGAGTTGGGTTTGCCTTATGAAGCTTGGTACATCTCAGGATCTACAAACGGCAACATGACCTGGAGCAGTGGCAACTGCGATCGCGGAATTACAGGATTTTATCGCAGGTTGTCGTGATGCCCGTGAGGCAAGAAAAGCCTTGGCGGTCAAAATCTTCTAACACAGTCCCCCAACCAGAGATTACTGATTTTTTGGGATGGTGCGACCTATCACCGTTCCAAAGAAGTTAGAGGTTTTTTGGATGAGATTAATCAAGGACTACCGACCGACCAATGGCAAATATACTGCGTTCGCTTTGCCCCCAATTGTCCATCACAAAATCCAATTGAGGATATTTGGTTGCAAGCTAAAACATGGGTTCGACGTTTTTGCGCCTTGATTCCAAAATTCTCGCATTTGAAGTGGATGTTTGAGTGGTTTATTCGACACACAAACGAGTGATTTCCCCACTCTTCAGATGTACGGAGTTTTTTCAAAAATCAAATAGGAGTCCTGTAGCATAAAAAGGTGAAATATTCACAGATTTGCGAAAATATTCAACTTTATTTGCCAATCTTCATCATGCTGTAGGGTGTGTTGTCGCACAGCGCAACGCACCGCCAACAATTCAAGATGCGTTAGCTTACTAGCGTGTCAAGGCTAAAATGATGCTTGCGTAATTCCCGGAAATCTTCAACTTGTCAACGATCGCCTCATAATTTTAAAACTTTTAGGGGTTGTTAAAATCCGTCCACAATTATTAAAGTTAAGTTAGTTGCCTTGGTGGGATGGACAGTCCTAAAGAACGATGACCCAACAAACAGAAAGAATTTGTATCCTTGGTGGAGGCTTTGGTGGTCTCTACACTGCCCTGCGCCTGTGTCAGTTACCTTGGGAATCTTCACAAAAGCCCGAAATTGTGCTAGTAGATCAAAGCGATCGCTTTTTATTTTCACCCTTACTCTACGAATTACTCACAGGTGAACTGCAAACCTGGGAAATTGCCCCACCCTTTGAAGAAATTTTACAAAGCACAGGTATACGTTTCTATCAAGCAGTTGTGTCTGGAATTGATACCGACCAGAAACGAGTCCATTTACAGGATGGCCCGGAAATTCCCTATGATCGACTAGTGCTGGCTTTGGGCGGGGAAACACCACTAGACATGGTAACTGGAGCTACATCTTATGCCTATCTATTTCGTAGTATTACTGATGCCTATCGTTTAGAAGAACGCCTGCGAGTATTAGAAGAATCTAACGCAGAGAAAATCCGTGTGGCAATTGTTGGGGCTGGTTATAGCGGCGTGGAATTAGCTTGTAAACTGGCAGACAGGCTAGGAGAAAGAGGGCGCTTTCGACTGATTGAAATCAGCGATCAAATCTTGCGAACTTCCCCAGAATTTAACCGTGAAGCAGCTAAAAAAGCTTTAGAAGAAAAGGGTGTGTTTATTGATTTAGAAACTAAAGTTGAATCAATAGGGCTAGATACCATTTCCCTAGAGTACAAAAATCAGGTAGATACAATTCCCGTAGATTTGGTAATTTGGACTGTAGGAATACGAGTTGCTCCTGTAGTGCGATCGCTACCTTTCAAGCAAAACCAGCGTGGTCAAATCAGCACTACACCTACTTTGCAAGTCCTTGACCATCCCGAAATCTTTGCTTTGGGAGATTTAGCAGATTGTTGTGATGCTGAAGGTCAACAAATACCCGCCACAGCCCAAGCAGCCTTCCAACAAGCTGATTATGCAGCTTGGAACATCTGGGCAACTCTTACTCATCGCCCTTTACTTCCCTTCCGCTATCAACAGTTAGGAGAAATTATGGCACTGGGTAAAGACAACGCTACCCTGACCGGTTTAGGAATTAAACTAGATGGTTCTTTAGCTTATGTTGCCCGTCGTCTAGCTTACTTATATCGGATGCCAACTTTAGATCATCAGCTAAAAGTTGGTTTTAATTGGCTAGTCCGTCCTATCATAGATACACTTTCTCAGTAGCAGATGGTGTGCCTTGACTACGGAAACTCTCTAAATCTCAAATCCGACATTTGTAAATCATAAAAAGTTTGATGGAACGACCGAAAGTTATTCTTGTAGATGCTGTGGGTACACTCTTCGGAGTTAAAGGTAGCGTAGGTGAAGTTTATAGTCAGATAGCCCAGGAATTTGATGTTGAAGTTGCACCCGAAATATTAAATACAACATTTATCCAAAGCTTTAAAGCAGCACCGCCACCAGTCTTTCCAGATGCCGAAGCACAAGATATTCCCCAACGTGAGTTTGATTGGTGGCGGATAATTGCCTTGAACACTTTTGAAAGTGCAGGTGTTCTCAAACAATTTTCCGACTTTTCTGCTTTTTTTAGTGAACTTTATATCCACTTTGGCACTGCCCAACCGTGGTTTATTTATCCCGATGTTTTACCATCTCTAGTAGACTGGCAACGTTCAGGAATTGAACTAGGGATACTGTCTAATTTCGATTCCCGAATTTATTCAGTATTACAAAGTCTAGGAATAAACCACTACTTCAAATCCATCACCATTTCTACCCAAGCCCGTGCAGCTAAACCACATCCTCAAATTTTTGCCATTGCTTTAGAAAAACATAACTGCCCACCTGAGGCAGCATGGCATATTGGTGACAGTATTGTAGAAGACTATCAAGGAGCTAAAGCAGCTGGACTTAGAGGTATTTGGATCAATCGAGATAAAGTACAATCAGACAGTTAGGTGTTGCATAATGGCGGTATGAATTTGTCTCATTGCCTTACTCAGTAAGACCATAGCCGTCCTCAATCAATTTAATTAACCGCTGAGTAAAGCGAAATGCTGGAGCGCCGTCAGTGACATCGTGATCAAATAGAATCGTCATACTCAAATATTCTCGAATTGCGATCGCATCGCCGACAACTCCTGGTTTTCTAGCAATGCTGCCCAACGCAAAAACTAAAGGATGGATGCCGATCGGAATACCCCACCCATAGCAGCTATATCTGGATTTGGCAGCGCTACCCATTGATGTAACAGCGACTGTCCCCATTGCTTTCTTAGCAAAGAAGGGGTCTTTAGCTAATCTTTGCCAGACCAGCAAGTTTCTAATAAACCTTGGCATCAAATTGAAGATCTTTGTTAGATTTGCATTTCGATGCGCCCCTAGTTGTACTTCTCCTGCTGTCAGCAATTGTTTTTGGACAGTTCTGATCTCGGTGTGAATCTCTTTGACCGTTTTCTGGTTGGCTTTCCTAATCACGTATGGCGTTGGTAGAGTTTCCAAGTTATCACTATGACCAACCGACCTTTCTACTACAAGGGAGATATCCACATCATCAAAAAGAACGAGACGCTTTTTTCCCCTTCGCATCGCGTGGATATATTTGTGTTCGCTGACTGCTTGACCGATGCACTTGATAACATAACCTGTGAAGGAAAGTCCTTCGCCAGTTCTGGCTTTAAACTCACGGATATACTCCCTAGCTTTAGTGATGTCAACTTCCAACAAGAGGGGTATATGGTGCTTTGCTTGCCCAAAATCTAGAGTATCGAGTGTTGGAGTGCGAAACTCAGGAAATCTTCGCTCTTCATAGGTTCCGATATCATCCATAGCATCCCTCCTGCTTTGAAGTGACGTTCTAATACCAAACCCCTGACTGTCTAATCAGTATTTAATATTAACCCCCATTTTGAAATTCAAAATATAGTACAAAATAACTATTTTTCCGGGAGAGGCGATGCTTGTGGCGAGGGAAGCGATCGCTAAAAAACAATTTGACTGATTAATCAAGTATAAATACTCAGTTTATCGGCGGGAATTGGCTGACAACGAAAGGGAAATCCAGGAAAAAAGTTCTGTTTTGAGAAAAGAGAACTCAAGCGAAATAAAAATTGATAACTGTTGTCATCTCAGGTAAAACTAGTGAGTTAAAAATCCACCAGCGCGTCAAGTTATTCCAAGATGGCTCAAAAAGCGGCGACTGTAGAAATTTCTGAATTAATGCAATTTTTACGGTCATTATTACATGACTTACCCTCCGGAAAGGAAACCCGGAAATAATACTAAATATCAGGTAGAATATGCAGTGATGGCTGCATTTTCAGTCTTTTTTACTCAGTCACCGTCTTTTTTAGACCATCAACGTTTAATGAACAGCAATAAGGGAAAAGATAATGCTGAAAGTTTATTTTCAATTGAGGCAATCCCCAGTGATAATCAAATAAGAAATTTATTAGATCCAGTGCCAGCTACTACTATCTTTATGGCTTTTCAAAAAGTCTATCAGCGGTTAGAGGAAAAGGGAGTCCTGAAAAAGTTTCTCTACTTAGATGGAGAAATTGTCAAAGCCGGACGCAGTAGATGGAAAGTTGAGAATGAAGGCAATAACGTTCTGAAAAATCACGGTTATAATTTAGAGCATAATTTTGGTCATGGTCAAAATCATTTATGCGAGTTATTATTGTCTTTAAATCTACTAGCTTTTTTATTTCATACTGTTTGAGATTTAGTTAATTATACCTATCAAAAGATTCGTGAGTTATTAGTAACTCGGACTTCTTTCTTTAATGATATTCGCACCCTGTTAAAATTTTTATGGTTTAAAGATTGGTCGGATTTTTTCTCATTTATTCTGAGGGAATATGTGCCATTTAAAAAAGTAAATTCTAGTTGAAAAAGGTCAACGTTTTGAAAGAAGAGGGGAAAGTTATTTACCAAAAAAAACACAAACTTGGTTAGAATTTCAGCTAGATTTATGAGTTGAAATCTATTCTTCATGGACAGATTTTCAAAAAAAAAGTCTATCTCCAGCATCGGATGATAATTGTCTGTCAAAAAATGATGCTTCGACACAAATTCTCTATTTAAATCAGAGAATTTTATCTGATTTTTTTCAAAATGAGAATTGCTGGTGTATGCCCACTCACACAGGTATGTATATAAATCTGCTAATGTCCAAACGGCAAGTTGTTTGGGGTCAACAGAGGAAGTAAGTTGACGCGGTTGTTTACTAGCTTGGGTGTTGCCCAGTAAGTTAAAGATAAATTCCGTATTGGTTGTGCCGAATAATCGCTCAACTACTGAGCCAAAACGGGGTTTAGCACCAGGACGAGTCTTTTTAATGCAGTGGTAGCGTGCTAATAAGGTATCAAAGTAAACGCTATGAAATTCCTTGCCACCATCTACAACTACGGATTGGGGAAAACGACCAAAACGCTGGACACACAACCGTAGTGCCATCATGCAAGACCTGTAAGAAGGTGGGTCAAAGGTAAGATAAACTGCTAAGATGCGTCGGGAGTAGGCATCAATCAGTAATGTCAGCCAAGGTCGTCCTAAGTTCCGACCAGTTACTTGAGAGCGTAATTCGATGTCGAGTTGGGTGTGGTCAAGATGGCAGATAGCAAACGGTCTGTCTCCATGCCTGGGTGTAGTTTTAGCTAGTTCTAAGACAATCGGTTCTGTTGCGTATGCAGCTTTTGCTCCTTGACGTTTTAAAGTCTGCTCATGGATGGGACGCTTTTTTAGGCGAGTATAAAATGTGCGCTGACTCAATGGGGGAATGTTGGCAGCACAGCAGGCTCTTGTATCTGACTTTTCCCGTTAAGTTGTGAAAGGCATACGGGCAAAGGATTTAGTAAA
>JAYGHB010000169.1:0-10709 GCA_034931985.1 Halotia wernerae UHCC 0503 | reverse complement strand
CACGGTTGGTTTGAGGAGGGCGATGCTCAAGCATCATTATCCTCTAGAAACACAGATGCTTCTAGCCTTACAACACCATCAGCACGTTCGCCAGTACTGCAATCTGTCGCGCCACCAACTGCTTTGCTTCGTTCACTGAGCCATGACGTAGTTCATGGATGGCTTGATGCAGTCCGGTGTGGGCATTCGTTGCACCGTTAATTGCTGTTTGTAAGGTTTGTGGATTTGTCATCTTTTAATTTTGGTGTAAAAAGCCCACTTCCCTGAAATGATGAATTTGTAAAATTTGTCTGGGGTCGTGATGAATTAGAAATTATTCTCAACATTTGTATGCTTGGTGGGATTAACTATTTCTTCATAATAAATTTAATCGCCTAGCCAAATTGATGAGGTGGTGTTTTGATATTGATGGCGGGGCAATCGGCTAAGATTAGTTGTTCTTCTTAAAAGATGGGGTTATGTCTCTTCTAAGCAATGCTATCGAATCAATCCAAGTGGGCGTGGAAGATTACCTTAAGGGTGACAGTAAAAGATATCTGTCTGCCGTAAGAAATATTTGTGCTGGGATACTTCTTCTTTACAAAGAGAATTTATGTCGTTTATCTCCTTCACATGATAAGGAAGTATTAATTAAAAAATATATAAGACCAGTTGATGATGGTACAGGGAACGTAACTTTTAGAGGAACTGGGAAAAAAACAGTAGATGTTCAAGAAATTAAAGAAAGGTTTAGCAGTCTAAAAATTACAGTTGACTGGAAGAAATTTGATGAGCTAAATCAACTTCGTACCAACATAGAACATTACTATACAGATAAATCTCCTGATGCGGTTCGTGAAGTCATTGCTAAGTCATTTATTCTGATTAGAGACTTCATCAGAGATTGCTTAAATGAAGAACCTCATCAGCTTCTTGGAGATGTATGTTGGCAAGCTTTATTAAAAACGGCAGATGTGTACGAAGCTGAAGAAGCAACCTGTAGACAATCGTTTGAGGAAATTGAATTTAAACATCAAATTTTGCAAGAAGCGGTAGAGCAAATTAGGTGTCCGTCTTGTCACTCAAGCTTGATAAAAGCTAGAGATGCCAGTGATTTTAGTATTTTCACTTCATTAAATTGTGGGTTTTGTAATAAAGCTTTTGAGTTTGGGGATGTGATGAGCGAATGCTTGTCAGATTGCAAAGATTTTTCTGACTCTGAAGAAAGCTTTGCATACTGTAATAATTGTGAGTACACAACGCAACCATCCGTAGTTCTTACCACTGATGATGAATGGCTCTGCTTATCCTGTTTGACTACTCACAATCAGGTAGATTACTGTGGGTATTGTAATGAATTTGTTGCAGGAGACTTAGAAGATAGCTATTTTTTAGGTTGCTTAATGTGTGAAGGTCATGCCCCGAAATCATAAAATGCCCAAATACCAAAATTGTTCAGGGTATTCTCCCATATTCCAACTCCAGAACACTCAACAATTTCTCTTCTACAGCAGTAAGATAAGGGCGATTCAGTTTCCCCAACGACTGCAACAGATTTTTAACTGTCTCCTTCAGTGAGTCGGAATACACTCGATTAATGTGATCGCTCAAGGACTGCATCTGTTGACAGTCCTGGGGTAGATAGTTGAAAGACTTTAAGTGCTGCAACCCAACAGTACATTCACCATCCCACATCGTTACAGTACAACTAAACTCATTCACTTGGCTGACAATCGCCCAACATCCGCCTTTGCCCCTCAACTTATATCTTGCACCAAGAAAATTGATGTATTTTTATTACTCAGTAAAAAGCTGAAAGCCTTGATTTTGCGATAAAAAACCAGCAAAATCAAGTAGCTTTATCGCGTATCTTTTTACTTTACCTGGAGATGTACGTAGAGGTGCAAGATATGAGTTAGCCGCGAAAGTAATAGCTGTAACTTGGTTCACTCCAAGTACAAAAGCCTGATTCATCGACATACTTTAAATCAATTTTTCAGGTAGTTGCAGGCAATTACAACAATTCTTACGTCTGCCTATTTGACTTGTTACGTACGTTATATTAATAACGACTATATTTCTGGCAATTGGTTGGAAATAAATACTGAAAGAGCGGAAAATATGCAAGTGAGTCTGGTTACAGGTGGTAACTCTGGTGTAGGTTTAATGACGGCTATAGGTTTAGCCAAATTAGGCAATCATGTATTTATTGCCTGTCGTTCGGCAAATAAAGCTGCAAAAGCTATAGACTACATCCGCCAAACCACCAAAAACCAAAATGTGACATTTTTACCTCTTGATCTAGCTTCTTTAGATTCAGTTCGTAAGTGTGTCAAACTATTTAATAGCTACAATTTGCCATTACATATATTAGTCAATAATGCAGGTATATTTAATAGCAGAGGCACAACTAAAGAAGGTTTTGAATTGATTTGGGGAACTAACTACTTAGGTCATTTTTTACTGACTTATTTATTACTAGAAAAGTTACAAACATCTGCCCCTAGCCGCATTATTATATTAGCCTCAGATTTGGCATTATCTCCAAATGGTATCGACTGGAATTTATTAGTTAAAAGAACACCGTTAAATTTTGTAAAATTATATGCCGTTTCTAAACTTTCTTTATTGATTTTAACAAGAGAACTTTCTCAGCAGTTAAAGAATTCTCAAGTCACTGTTAATGCAATACATCCAGGCTTTGTACAATCAAATATTACTATATGGCATCGCCTCAGTAAATATTTAGATTTAGGCATTTCCCCGGAAGCCGGAGCATATAGTACTCTTGTTTGTGCTACTTCCCCCGATTATCAAAATGTTAGTGGAAAATTTTTAGATAGTCACGCTCAAGAGATTCTATTACCTGAAATAGCACAAAATCAAGAATTATCACAGCAATTATGGGAACGTAGCTTATTATGGGCTGGTTGTAACCAACAGCAGAATACAAAGAAAACTAATTATGATGATACTGATGAAATTTGGGGGCCAAGCTCCCTGAGTTTAAGTAACAATGAAATAGCTGAAGTTACCCAATATATTTTTGATAAAGTCATCCTAAAATTACCAACAAAGATACTATTAAATCAGCTAGTTAAGTCATTTGTTAAATTTGATGTTGGATCGTTGTTTATTATATTTTTTCAAATTTTTAGCAGATGTTTTTACATGGAAAGACATTTAGATTCACCCGTAATTTTGCAATTATGTCAAGATAAAAATTTATTAGAAAGGCTTAATGCTCATTTAGGGAATAATTTAGTATTATGGCGATCAGAACTGTGGGTCAATTACCCCGCCCAGCAGCTAATCCCTTTTTGGCATCAAGACTCTTATTCTAAACTTCTACAAGGAAATGGTAAAACTATCAATGCTTATATAGCTTTGACAGAAGTTAATGAATATAATGGATTTGAGTATATACCTAATATTTATTTAAAAAATTGCCAGATAAAAGGAACCGATCCTTTTAGTGGCAATCAATTTTTTGAAATCACTGATGAAGTTGCAAAAAAAGCTATTCCTGTGGTGTTACGTCCTGGTGAATTTGTACTATTTACTAATACACTATTACATCGTTCAGTACGTAATAATAGCGGTAAAGTCCGACTTTCTTTAACGCTACGCTTGACTCAGCCAGAAGTAAAAGTTTTGCCAGGTTATACTTCTAATTGCCAGAAGCCTGTAATTTTGCAATCACAAAAATAGCTGTTCGTAAAACTTAAATGCTATTTGGCTTTGTCCGTTGAAATCCAGAGAAGGATTTAATTTTATGGTGCCTTCTTGAGTTAATGAATGATTAAGAGAAGCCATTGGCGTGAAAACGATGAGAGCGATTTTTTTCGGGGGAGATGGGACTGGCAATACGTAAGATGACCCAATGAGCGATTCTGAGCAACTTGTTATCTACCAGCTTCATATTTTTATCCTGGGTTTAATGGGTAGGGATATTTCTATCCCTTTCCCTCCGACAAACCGGACAAGCGTTAACCAAGCATCGGGCTTTAGCAAATCCTAGAGCTACCAAAGACTCAGTTAATTGGCGTGTTTGCCAGTTGCGTTAAACTTCTTGAAAAACATACGGATAATCCAACAGACTCAAATCATACTACAAGCAGGACTAAGATCACATTTCAATTAGTTCATATCGGTTAAACTAAATTTTATACTTAGATACAACAAACGCTCACGTAGGAGCTTCAATTATGCCAATGAGGAGAAGTGATCGCAAAGATCCTAATAATGACAACGCGGTTAATAATCCTTGTTCACGCCAAAAGGAACCAGAGTCTATTCATGATCTGAAAAAGTCATTAATGACTGTTCGTGCCAACCTTGCAGAAGCACAAAAAGTTGCACAAGAACATCAAGAAGCTGCATCTCAACTGGTTCATGTTCAGCAAGAAATCCAAACCTACCAAATCAAGGTAAGTAAGCTAAAAGAACATGTAACATATAATTACCAAATATATCTTGATGAGAAAAAAAATTATCAACAGGTTTTATGCCTTTACAACGGAGAAAAAACGAGAGCAACTGAATTAATTGCCCAACGTGATGAATGGCAGCAACGTGCAAAAGAAAATCAGGATGCTGCATCTCAACTTACTCAAATTCAGAAAGATATTCAAATTTACCAAGTTAAGGTTGATGAGTTAGAAAAACGTGCAGCACATAATTATGAAAAATATGTTAACGAAAAAGAAAATTATCAACAGGCTCTAAATCGTTACAACGAAGCAAAAGCGAAGGCAACTGGATTAATTGCCCAACGTGATGAATGGCAACAACGTGCAAAGGAAAATCAGGATGCTGTATCTCAACTTACTCAAATTCAGCAAGATATCCAAACTTATCAGGTTGAGGTTAATGAGTTAAGAAAATGTGCAGCAGATAATTATGAAAAATATGTCGACGAAAAAGAAAATTATCAGCAAGCTTTAAATCGTTACAATGAAGAAAAAGAGAGAGCGGATGAACTATTTACTAAATATCAGAAAATAAGCTCTGAGAGAGATAACTATTTGACTTTATACAATGAGGTTAAAGCCGAACTCAAGCATGAACGGCGTTCCAAAGCTAGTATTAAAGGATGGGAAACTCGTCGAAAAGCTGAGAACGAAAGACTCAAACGCGAAATTGCTGAGATGGTTGTGCTACTACGTGAATCTTTGACAAGTAAGGATGATGCTGTAAATAATCTTTATTTAGTAGCAGAACGCATGGATCGGATTCAATCGTTAGTTGATTCAGTCGAAGGAGAAACAACAGGCAATCCTGTGGGCTTAGTACAAAAATTTAAACGAATCTGGCTTGCAATAAAAGAAATACTTTCGGAATAATGAACCGCACTCATGAATAAAAAATCATTACCAACTAAGCAAGATCAAGATAAAGCAAAGTTGGGAGAGCAAATTCGCAATATTGCTGATCGTCTTAAACACGAAACCGAAGTACAAATTAAAGCAACTTCCCGAATTTTAGGAGCTGCTGCCCAGATCAGTGAAAATCATGACCGATTAATTGATGAAATAGTCAATATGGTTGAAGAAGATCTTAATTGCCAAAATGATATGCCTCAAAAGCAGAGCTATACTATCGAAATTCTAAAGAAACAATATAAAACGTTACGGAAAGCTAAGGAACACTTTAACTTAAAAGTTAACAGTTGGGAAGCACTTGTTAACCAATTAAATGCTTTATCTTTGCAATCACCTATGATTGAAGATAAATCTCAGTTAAATCATGGTTTAAATAGTAATCATGTTGAAAAAGACAATAATCGCAAAACTGTTGGAAAATTGGCAGTTTTTCTAGAGCCTGATGTTGCAAAAGTGTTTCCTAGTTCGGAAGCAGTAAATGAAGCCTTAAGTTTTTTAATTAGAGTTGCAAGTAAAAAATTTCACTAGAACTACTTTCTTAAATAAGTTAGTTAATAAAGTAATATAAAACCGTTTGCTTGCTTTCTAAATAAACTGTGTACTACATTTTAATTATCTGAAGCAATTTATCATAAAAGTATAGCAGTAACTAAACTTGCCATCTCATCGTACAGCACCATCAGCACATTCGCTCTTCTCCGCTATCTGCCTTGCCACCAGTTGCTTCGCTTCGTTCACTGACCCGTGACGTAGCTCGTGGATAGCTTGGTGCAGTCCCGTGTGGGCATTGGTTGCACCAGCGATCGCTGTTTGTAAAGTTTGAGGATTTGTCATGCTCACAAATTTTGTATGAGCCTTCGTCTTTGATATTGCTGAAGACATCACTTGTTACTCAGACTTAGCTAAACTTCCTGTAATTTCTGAGATGACTGAATTTCTGGCATTGGCTCTAATGCCGTAGTTACTGGGGAGTATCGGCAATAGCAAATAACCACAGCCTCAAAATCATGGCTGGGAATTTCTGGGGCATATTCCTCAACTCTGGCTACCTCCCAATCCCCGATTCTGCTGTGGGTACTGGCATCAGGAAACTGTTTATCAGCAAACTTAGCAACTTGGTGATATTCCCTTAACCTGTATCCTGGCTCAGGCAAAGGCGAATCAGAAGAATCGTAATTTTCAGCAAGTATGCTCGTAAATGCTTCTGTGTGAGCAAGCTGCCTCTCTTCCCAGGCCTCCGCTGACATGGTTTTCTTTCTGATTATACTTTCCCCGTAGTAATAGAAGAGGGATTAGGTGGAACTGATTGATTTAAGATTGTTTAGTAACTAGTGTTAGATGATTGATTGTAGGTGAAGAGTGATTACATGAAATGCGGTGAGCTTTACCAATTCTGGTTGCGCTGTACATTCATTTCTCACACCTTCATGATTTCATGTGAGGAAATCCAATGTTTGACTCCAGGAAAGTTATCCAACTTTTTGCCTTATTCAGTGTGTCTGTAGTTTATCTTCTCACCACTGCAAAGACTTCTTTTGCGGCATTGTCAGTGATCGAAACTTCCAATGTAATACGGGCTGAAAAACTAGGGCAGCGAATGTCAGTGATTCTGGCATCAAGCGATAATGAAAAATCACAATTGCACCAGCAAACAAATGTGAAACTTGAAGAGCTAGAAAACATACCACGAATGATCCAAATAGGTGAACGTGAAGTAAGCTACCGCGACATTCGTCTCAATTATTACAATAATTATCTCCGAACACTTAACCGTCTACCTTCTGAGGGGCAGTCAATAAAAATCCATACCAAAGACAATAATATTCAACGATTACTCAAGGAACAGCTAAATGATGCGCTTGAGATATATCAAATTGTTGGACAATTGCTAGATACTGGAGAGGTAGATATTAATTTAAATCATCCCTCAACGCTGCCAGCTATTCAAGTGGCGATCGCTGAAATGAATTTAGCAACTAATCCAAACGATCAGGCAACAGCTAACGAGGTATGTTTAAATATTGCCCAAAGATGGCAGCAGGATAGTCGAGCTTTAGAGAGAGCTGGTTTGGGTACACGTTCAGATGTGTTGTAAGCTCGTTATTGGGCAATGCAATGTGGAATTCAAAGAATGAGATTGGGAAAAAATAATTTGAATTCAATTGTTATTAGCGAATTTCAACTACAGCTGCAAAGACCTATAAAGTTAGGAGAAATAGAGCCGATCATATTGGGAAAAAATAACATGATTGAGATGGCACCCATAGACAGTAAAGAACGCTTGCGTCGAGAAGTTGAACAGATTATTAATCCTCTTATTGGCTACTACAATGCAAATATCAAACTTTTAAAACCAATTATTACAAAACAGTCATTAGAGATTCGTACTGAGGATAGCGATCTTCAAAAGCTGCAAAAGCAGCATTTGGCTGTAGCAGTTGAATTTAATCGACTTCAGGGACTTAGATTAACTGCTGGGTTACTAACTAATACTATTGGTAAAGGAAGAAATACTGGTAAAGCAATAAGTAATTCTACTGCTGAGATAATGTTGTCAGCTATTCAGATTGCACTCGCTGACATGAATTTAGCGACTAACCTAAATGAGCGGGCGTTAGCTAACGAAGTAAGTTTAAAAATCGCTCAAACTTGGAAAAAAAACGCTGTTCTTGAGGAGAAAACTGCTTTTGATAAACGCATCGCAGTTTTATCAGCTCGTTATTGGAGAAGACACTGTGAAATTCAAAAGCTTCGGACAGAATCTAAATTGATGTTTCAATCCCTAATAGGGAGTAAATGAAATTGCAACAATATTGTTTTTTATTATGGTGAAAGAATGGTAAGTTTCAATCCCTAATAGAGAGTAAATGAAATTGCAACAGTAGCTCCTGTTAAAGAGTTGGGACGTTTTTGCTAACGTTTCAATCCCTAATAGGGAGTAAATGAAATTGCAACCCAAATAATATGCGCCTCAAATTAGTGCTAACGTTTTAATCCCTAACAGGGAGTAAATGAAATTGCAACTTTTGCCGCTATCTCTTCCCAGGTGAGTCCGTAATTCAAATAAAATAATACAATATTAACTGCAATAAAATACCTTTTGTCCATCAGTTCGATGAACAACGTAATCTTTTTCAACTAAAGTCTGTACCAATTCTTGAATAAATTTAGGTTTTTTTTATGAAGAGATGGGAAGCCTTCAATTCTGACAGATAAACATTATGTTTTCTCTTCAAGTTTTGTACAATTTGTTCCAACTCATCTTCCATAAAAGCACCAACCCCAGCTAGTACAAAGGATGGTTGCCCTGCAAAAGAGTCTTCAACACCATGTTTGACAATGGCATCGCCTGTATTACCGCTTTCGTCTAAATAAAATAATAGTTCCATCGCTATAGGTTAAGTGGTTGTAATGGGATAATAATACAGATAGTTTCTACTTCATGCTGTTGGGCTTCTTTCTGAGAAGCTAATTTAAGCCAGTTTTGAAAGCTCATTCCTAGTTGTTGGATAATTTGCACTTCTACTAAATAAGTTTCAAAGCGATTATAAGTTTCAATTATTTGTTCAATCTTTTCTACAACCTTAAGCAAATTGTAAGAATTATTTTTTTCTTTATCAGTACAATCACGCTCTTCTTTTACAGCTTTCTCTTCTGTTGGAAAAAATATTTCTACAGTTTTATCTACAACAAATTTTCCAAGCATTATCGATCGTGGTAGCATAGGAGTTGCAGCAGTGGCAATTACATCTAGCGGTATCATCCCCATCCCATCAAGATGAAATTTGACTAAATTTCTTTCTTGAGCCTCAAACAATATATATTGGTCATCTAAAATACTATTAAATTCTGGCTCAAGCCATTTACAAATACTAACTAGTCTATTTAGTTCAACAGAACTCTCTAAACTACTACCTAAACCTAATATTACAAAATTATTACCAATTGTTTTTGGAACAATTTTTGCTATTGGCTGAGATATAAGAAGAGTTTTTACATATTTTTCCACATGACGACGAAGAACTTCATTACCTTCATTCAAGCAAGAAATAGCTGAATTAATTTCTTCTAATTCTAAGTAACAACGTGTTCTTGCTATGTAGGTTAACGATAAAAATAATATATACTTATCAGTAAAGTTAATATTTTCATTGATTGAAATATCTACATATTGACTATAAGTATGTTGAGCTTCTAAAAATCTATTAATAGCTAATGTAGTCATACTTCTGCGATTCTCGGGATGAAGCATTATAGTAGCATCACGAGCTAGATCAAGAGCAGTAGTAAAATTAGCATGAACAGAAATATTAAAATTACGGTGTAAATTATTTATGTTTTCTTGAATTTGATTTAAATCTTCTTCAAGACATTGCTCAATTTTTTTTAAACGTTTCAGTATCAAAGCAAATCCTATTACCGACACGCCTAAATTAAGTATTGATACACCTAAATTAACAAGACTAGCAACTGAGCCAGCTTGGGTAAGTAATGTTGATGCTTGTGAAATGTCAGGTACTGTTTCACGTAATATAGCAATGATGTGTTTTGTTTTTGCATCACGAATAATTCCTCCAATTCGTACATATTCTTGGCTTTCTAAACCTTGTACTATCCAATCGGGAATTTCAAATGTAGTCTGAAGTTCTATCATATTTTTTTGAATCTTTACTTAAAAAAAACACCTGTTAGCCAGGTGGATTTAATAGTTGCAAGTAGTATTTAAACCACAAAGTCCAGATTGGTCTAGCTCACTTCGCTTAACAGTAGTAAACTCTTATTCTGATATCCATTTCCAGAGTTTGTAAGTACCAAAGCCTACAGCCGCAGCCGCAGGTGCTGCAACCGTAATAGCAACACCTGCTACCATTCCACCTCCAACTGTCGCCCCAACTGCTGCTAATCCAGAAGTTATTCCAGCCGCGCTCAAACCAGCTACACTTCCAGCAGCAGCGACTGTACCAACGGCTCCAGCAGTACCAGCTAAAGCACCTACAGTTGTCATCGTTCTACCAACAGAGCGAGCTTCACGTTCATCACTAGGAAGGCTCTCATCATCTGTTAAAACCTGATCCATAGCTATTTTTGTGATCGCAGCAGGAGCTAAACCAAGTGCGCCAATACCTGCAACCGCACCACCTCCAACAAATCCGCCTACTGTAGCTAGACCCGACATAATGCCGGCTCCACTTAAACCAGCAGCGGCTCCAGCAGCACTAACAACACCGAGACTACCTGCGACTGCTGCTCCACTTCCAGATGCTCCTCCTCCAACTGCCCCTGCATTTCTTACCTGACTTTTCCCGTTAAGTTGTGAAAGGCATACGGGCAAAGGATTTAGTAAAC
>JAYGHB010000168.1:0-10950 GCA_034931985.1 Halotia wernerae UHCC 0503 | reverse complement strand
ATTTGCATCCTATAAGCTAGCCACAGTAAAGCTTTGATAGTTTTCGGATATGTCTTGTTGCTACTTGCAAGCGCATAATTTGTTGGTGTAGTCGATGAGTGGGAGTCTGAGCTAGCTGTTCTACAGAAGCAATACCCGCATGAAGCAATAAACCGCAATATTGTGTACCTACGCCAGGAATACGCGCCAAATCAGCTAAAGCCATCCATTTATTGACATACTGTAGATGAACCTGTAATTTATTGGCTAACGCCATTTTCGCTGCTGGGCTACTGCCTTGTTTAACTAGTGTTTTGGTGGTTGTAATACCACAGTTTTGTAATTTCAATTGTTCTTCTTGACTCAATCCAGGTAATTGTTCGATAGGCCAATCACAAGATGCGATCGCACTTTTAATATTTGTTTGTTTAGCGGGCATTTTTGGAACTAAAATATAGGCTTGCTTAAATATTGTGACTCATCATGAATAGTTCACCCTGCATCACTGCATTATTGCTACCAGGAAATCTTGCATTTGCTGGTGCAATTTATCAGTAGATAGGGTCAACGATACGGAAGTAGTTTTGGTCAAGACTTAAACCTGAAACTCCCTGTACAATCCCAATTAGTATGTCTGTGTCTAAGTCAAGATATATCGCTGTTCCTTGTGGTAAACCTTCAGGAGAGGAACCTAAAATATACTTGGCTGGCCCGTATGAACGACCTTCCTCTAAAAAATACGCACCGGCAAGTTGGATAACGTCTTGGCTGGTTTCAAAGTCAGTAATCAGTGCATATCTACTGATTGCATAGCTTACAAATGCCTCACCTTCTCCCAGAATAAATTGGTCTGCTCCTGCACCGCCTGTTAAGGTGTCAAATGCATACTCGAAGCCACCAGGCTCACCGATCAGCGTATCATTACCCGCACCACCATCTAGAAAATCACTTCCATAACCTCCTTCTAATAAGTCATCACCAGAGCCACCAATTAAAGTATCTTGACCGTAACCTAAAATACTATCATCACCAAATAATGTGTCATTGCCCGAACCGCCATCTAGAAAGTTATTACCACTACTGCCCTCAAGGTAGTCATCACCAGAGCCACCATAGACTACATCTTTATCTTCGTTATAGTTTTGATATTTGACTATAAGAACTTCATAATTGGCAAACAGGCGATCATTACCAGAGCCGCCATAGAGATAATCTGTTCCTCCACCACCCTCTAACAGATCATTTCCAGAACCGCCATCTAGTGTGTCATCTCCAATCAATTCTTCAATGAAAACCTCTAAATCAACCCAAATAGAATCGCCGCGTAAGGTGTCATTTCCGGAACCACCTACTAATAAATCATTGCTGTAGTCTTTCTCGTAAAATAATTCATAATGGTATTGGTAGTATACGCCTTCCTTTGCGTTATAACCACCCCATAAAACATCATCTCCCTGACCACCAATCAAGGTATCTTTGCCAGCACCGCCTTCTAAAAAATCATTACCAGAGCCGCCTATTAAAACATCCTGTCCCTCACGGTTGAGTTTGAGAATATTATTAGCATTGAGTTTGAAAATATCTTCGTCATAACTATAACTCTCCTCATACGCAATGAAGCGATCGCCACGTAAAGTATCGTTTCCAGCATTACCAAATAGCCAGTCCCTACCGTCACCGCCATTCAAGTCGTCGTTGCCAGCTTTGCCTAGTAATACATCGTTTCCGGCTCCACCATTGAGTGTATCTGCGTATCGAGTGCCAATTAAAATTTCGTTCTTTTCAGTTCCAGTAATTTGCAATCCAGTTGCAGAGCGATCGCAGACATCGCCTAAAACGCTTTGTCTGGAGAAAATTAACGATAACCAATTCAATGGATAGGAGAATAATTTCATGGTAGTTAATTTCCCTAAAACTCAGTAGTTGTCAATTACTCCTAACTTTTACTGTGAGAAATTTTTACTTAGTCACAGAATAAACCATAGTTTAAAAATATTCATAATTAAAAATGGATTAGTTCGCCCCGCATTACAGTTACCGCTTGAGTAGTTAGATAAACGCGATCGCCTCTTGTATCACTGCATTATTGCTACCTGCAATGCAGTAATGAAGGTGCAATTTATGAATAGAGAACATCAGTGATACGGAAGTAGCTTTGGTCAAGACTTAAACCGGAAACTCCTTGTACAATCCCAATTAGTATGTCTGTGTCTAAGTCAAGATATATCCCTGTTCCTTCTGGTAAACCTTCAGGAGAGGAACCTAAGATATATTTAGCTATTCCTTCTTCTGAAAAATCTGCCGAATAATTGGAAATTTGGATAATGTCTTGACTGGTTTCAAAGTCAGTAACCAGTGAATATCCCTTCTCTGAAACAGCTACCTCGCCTTGTTTCAGAACAAATATGTCTGCTCCTGCACCGCCTGTTAAGGTGTCAAATTCCTCGTTGAAGCCGAAGTCAAAATACTTACCAATCAGCACATCATTACCAGCACCACCATCCAGAATATCATTTCCAAGCGTTCCTTGTAATAAGTCATCACCGGAGCCACCAATTAAAGTATCTTGACCGTAACCTAAAATATTACCATCACTATCATCACCAAATAACGTGTCATTGCCTGAACCACCATCTAGAAAATCATCACCACTACTGCCCTCAAGGTAGTCATCACCAGAGCCACCATAGACTACATCTTTATCTTCGTTATATAGTTGATTTTTAACTACAAAAACTTCATAATTGGCAAACAGGCGATCGTTACCAGAGCCACCATACAAATAATCTGTTCCTCCACCACCCTCTAACAAATCATTTCCAGAACCGCCATAAAGTGTGTCATCTCCAATAAAGTTTATAAGATTTGTGAAGGATAAATCTGAAAAAATTGAATCGCCGCGTAAAGTGTCATTTCCCGAACCGCCTATTAATAAATCATTGCTGTACCCGGATTTCTCATACAATTCGTAAGGGTAGTAATTATAATTCACACCTTCCTCAGCGTTATAACCACCCCATAACACATCATCCCCCTGACCACCAATCAAGGTATCTTTACCAGCACCACCTTCTAAAAAATCATTACCAGAGCCACCTATTAAAATATCCTGTCCCTCGCGGTTGAGTTTAAGAATCTCATCAGTATTACTATTTTCTGTGTTTGAGTTAGGGTCATAACTCACCTCACTCGCAATGAAGCGATCGCCACGTAAAGTATCATTTCCAGCATTACCAAATAGCCAGTCCCTACCGTCACCGCCATTCAAGTCGTCGTTGCCAGCTTTGCCTAGTAATACATCGTTTCCGGCTCCACCATTGAGTGTATCTGCGTATCGAGTGCCAATTAAAATTTCGTTCTTTTCAGTTCCAGTAATTTGCAATCCAGTTGCAGAGCGATCGCAGACATCGCCTAAAACGCTTTGTCTGGAGAAAATTAACGATAACCAATTCAATGGATAGGAGAATAATTTCATGGTAGTTAATTTCCCTAAAACTCAGTAGTTGTCAATTACTCCTAACTTTTACTGTGAGAAATTTTTACTTAGTCACAGAATAAACCATAGTTTAAAAATATTCATAATTAAGAATGAATTAATTCGCCTCGCATCACAATGACTGCTTGACCAGCCAGATAGACGCGATCGCCTCCTGTATAGCGTAGCTTTACGACTCCACCGCGACTAGAGGCTTGATAAGCCAAAAACTCGTCTTTGCCCAGGCGATCGCGCCAAAAAGGAGCGAGACAGCAATGGGCAGCACCAGTGACTGGGTCTTCATTAATACCTAGTCCCGGTGCAAAAAAGCGAGAGATAAAATCGTATTGATAATTAGGGCGAGTCAGACTTGTGACAATCACATCCGCAACAGGTAATTTTTTCATTTGCTGAAAATTAGGCTGCATTTGTCGCACCAAATCTTCAGATTCCACCTCAACTAAATAGCCGAGAGAATTTTGAAAAACAGATTTACAAGGTATACCCAAAGCTTCACTGAGTTCTGAAGGAGCAGCGATCGCTTGTGAACGATTCACAGGAAAATCTAACTCAATCCAATCACCCTGCTGTTTGGCAACAAGTACTCCACTTTTGGTAAAGAAACGCGCTGCTTCATCAGAGGATAAATGCCCTTCTGACCAAAGTACGTGGGCGCTAGCTAAAGTTGCATGACCACAAAGCGGTACTTCCACCGTCGGCGTAAACCAACGCAGATTAAAGCCATCATCCTGTCTGACTAAAAAAGCCGTCTCAGATAAATTCATTTCCTGGGCTACATTCTGCATCCAATTATCATCTTGAGAAGTGGGTAAAACACAGACAGCCGCTGGATTTCCTGCAAAAGGTGTATTGGTGAAAGCATCAACCTGAGTAATAATTAGTCCCATAGATTCACCCTAAAAGTAAATGCACAGCTTTGTATACTGATCGAAAATGTATTATATATCCAACCACTCCGCGTACTTTAGCGCATACCTCAACGCCCCTTTGTCTTGAAAAGTTGAGCCACTTGCTTGCGGGGGTTCCCCCCGTTGTGCAAAGTGGCGTTCCTACGCCGGGAAACCCGGCTTTCCTTCGGAACGCTTACGCGAACGAGGAACTTTTCTTTGGGTTTCACCTCCTCCACAAATCATGCTAAAAACCTCTAACTCCCTCATCCACACCCTACACCACCGACGACAACAACTAGCCAACCTGATTGATTTTCCCGCAATTCTCTGGTCAGGAAACACTAATCCACGTAACTTCCCCGCAAATCATTTTCCTTTTCGCGCCAGCAGTCATTTTCTCTATTTTGCTGGGCTACCACTACCAAACGCAGCAATTCGCTTAGAAGCTGGCAAACTAGAACTATTCATGAATGATCCCCAACCTAGCAGCGCCCTTTGGCATGGAGAAATGCCAACGCGTGACGAAATAGCCGAGAAAATGGGGGCGGATACTGCTCGACCAATGGCAGAATTAGAGTCTTGGCTAGAAGGTGCAGCTACAGTTGCCAACCAGGACGCTGCTACTTGGACACAGCAATCGCAGTTATTGAATAGATGGATTTTACCGCAAAATCCTCCCCAAGGAATTGACTTAGAATTAGTTAAGGCAATTGTGACTCTACGCCTTACCCACGATGTAGGGGCATTAGCTGAGTTGCGAAAGGCTGCTGCTGTGACTGTTGCAGCACATAAAGCTGGTATGGCAGCAACACCCAGTGCCACAATAGAAGCAGAAGTTCGTGCGGCAATGGAAAAAGTGATCATTGCCCACAATATGACCACCTCTTACAACAGTATTGTTACCGTCCACGGCGAAGTATTACATAACGAGCAATATCACCATTCTGTACAACCAGGTGACTTACTGCTTGCCGATGTGGGAGCAGAAACTGAAATGGGTTGGGCTGCTGATGTCAGCCGTACTTGGCCTGTTTCTGGCAAATTTTCACCTACTCAAAGAGACATTTATGATGTCGTATTAGCTGCCCATGATGCTTGCATTGCTAAAATATGCCCTGGTGTAGAGTATGGGGATATTCATCTGCTAGCTGCTGCTGTCATAGCTGAAGGTTTAGTGGATTTAGGCATTTTACAAGGCAACCCCCAAGACTTGGTAGAAATGGATGCCCATGCGCTGTTTTTCCCCCACGGTATTGGACATCTACTAGGTTTAGATGTTCATGATATGGAAGATTTGGGTGATTTAGCAGGGTATGAACAAGGACGGCAAAGGAGCGATCGCTTTGGCTTAGGTTACTTGCGTTTAAATCGTCCCCTACGTCCAGGAATGTTAGTGACAATTGAGCCTGGTTTTTATCAAGTACCAGCAATTTTAAATGATGTGAATCTGCGCTCAAAATATCAGAACATAGTAAATTGGGAACGCTTGTCTCAATTTGCTGATGTCCGAGGTATTCGCATTGAAGATGATGTTTTAGTCACCACAAAAGCTGGCGAAGTCTTAACAGCTACATTGCCGAATAAAGCCAGCGCTGTCGAGGATCTACTGGGTTACTGAAATGCACTGAATGCAACTCAATATTATTTGCTTTTTTACATGAAAAAATACATGAAACTAGCCTAAAAGATCATCCAGGCATAAAAAATGGCGGAAAGTAAAATTAACTTTCTACCTAATATATGAAAACAATGATTTACCTAACTTTGATTTATCTGATGATAGTTTGCCTCATGTTCAAATATAGCAGTTCTCGGTTGGGTGCAGTACAGTTTTGACCTCTCTCCTACAAGGAGAGAGGCTTTGAGTCTTACTCCCCTTCCCTTGTAGGGAAGGGGTTGGGGGGTTAGGTCTGTATTCGACTCAACTGCAAACCGCCATATCTTGTGTAAATTTAATAATTTGCCAGAGATATTTTCAGACATAAATATTATTTGTCCTTGAATAGTCTATGGTGTCAAATTTATTATTACGGACGACATATCCACTTGCACTTTCAACTCTCCTCTCGAATTGATTTATTCCATCATGAACAGTTAATATCTGAATATCACCTGCCCAAGACTCGAAATAACGACCCCCCATTATCATCTCCGCTTTCACTGGAGCCAGCTCATGTAGAAATGTTTCTACATTAATAAAAGATAAACCAGAAATTACTATTTTAGCCATTGTTTTATTCTCTAAATCAGGGGTTAATATGACTTTTCAACATCAATAACTTTTGTCAGATACTTTTGGGCTGATTTTAATTATCAAGGTGAAGACTACCAAACATAAATGTTATTTATCCTTGAATAGTCTTTAGTGCGAACCTTGTTATCTACAAAATAATATTGGTATGAACCATCAATCCTATCTTCTACACTATTTATCCCATCATGAACAGTTGTTATTAGAAGATGACCCGCCCCAGCTCGAAAATAATTAGCTTCTGCTAATATACCTCCCAATACAGTCTCCGATTGCACTAGAGATAAATCATGTATAAGTGTTACTACCTCAGGAATACGCAAGTCAGAAATTACTATTTTCATCATTGTCCTTTTCTTATAAATATGAATTTGTTTTGACTTTTATATCTTATATTATTATTCATAATTTCAGTTAAAAGGTAATTTCAAAAAAAATATTATTTTTAGACACAATTAAATAAGTTTTGTCTTAGGCATTAATTATTCAACTACTTTTTTTGCTGTATCAGCATTGAAATAAATATAAAAAGTGTTTTTTTACAGGTTGAAAATGCATAATAAAGACTGAGACTAAAGTTTGAATAAAAACAAACATAGTCTCAGCAGTGAAAATTACCGTATTTAAGATTAACCTCAACCATACTTTTTATGACATTGATGATTTTTGCCATTAGATTTGGGTTGATCATGGTTATTAGGGAGAAACCTTTATCTGTGAGGTAATGATTACTTACCTCTAGGTTATTTTGCTAATTGTACGTCCAGCAAATACGGAAAGTTTTGTCATATTACCCAAATGCATTAAGTATGTCATTGCGAGTGGAACGAAGTGAAACGCAGCAATCGCAAACATTTCAGTGAATTTACATTTCGTTATATAGTTAGGTTTATTCGTGCATACCTACTTAGTCGTTAAACTTACTATTGGTGGATTCAATGAGTACAGAAAACATCTGAAATGTTTCTTTATTTTGGCATGATTTACTTTATGCTCAAGCCTTTTGTATAAATCTAATAATTTTTTGGACAATCTCTAAAGTAATAAAATATAAGTTGTCCGTGAATAGTCTATGGTATAAAACTTATTATCACGGACAACATATCCACTCGCACCTTCAACTGTATTTTCTACATTATTTACACCGTCATGAATAACTAATATCTGAAGATAACCAGCTGATGACTGAAAAATATTACCTCCGCATATAGTCTCCACTTGTGCTGGGTTCAGTTCATACAGATATGTTCTGACATCAATGGGATGTAAGTCGGAAACTACTATTGTGGTCATTATATTGTTCTCGAAGTCAGGAATTTATTTGACATCCTCATCTTACCTTTGCATTCAAAATTTGAACCTATAAAATCATGCGATAAACAACTAATTTTATGTCCAATATTTAGGACATAATTAAATATTTTTGTCTCAAAAGCTAGTGTTTATTACAATATTATTTATGACTTGATCAGAAACAGAGTGAAAAGGCAGGGGGAAAAAGAAGCAAGTGTTACTAGTATTCTGATGTATTATCTCTCTTTACGCTCACTGCACTTGATTCATGAGGATAATACCTGTCTGTAATACACCTGCATGGGTTATGAGTCAATACCGTTCAGTTAAGGATAATTGTAGGTTGGGTAGAGCGTAAGCGTTACCCAACAAAGCCGCGATCATGTTGGGTTTCGTTCCTCAATCCAACCTACGCAAAATCAGCTTTTTAGCTCTAACTGAACCGTATTGGGTTATGAGTAAGTTCTCTTAACCCTTGTTCACGAGTCACAATCGGAGCATAGCCCAATTCTTCATGGGCTTTGCGATCGCTAAAGATAAAACCTCTACCAATTTAAGCTCACCATAGTTTGAGTTATGTGTGGCATATCCTCGCGTTGTCATATTTTCCAGAGTAATTCCCAAAATCCTGCAATACTGCAAGCAAAAGTGTAAGCAATATTTTTGTTACTAGGGTTGTTAAATAGAAGATTATGATTTGTTTAATAAAAGGTTATTTTAAATGTATTTGATAAAAATTCAACCTTAGGAAAGAAGATTATAGCTTAATTCCTTCAGGCTAAATCTACCGCAAGTTGTAAAAGAGTCAACAAAACAAGCTATAGAATACTACGTGTTCATCATTAAAAATACGTGAAAATAATAAAATAATGAAGTAACTATTTTTACTTTATTGCTTTTTTTAATTGTAGATAAATACAGTTCCATGAAATAATTATTATTTTTCATATAGAAGAGTAGTAAGTTTAAATCATTCAGAAAAATTTATTTGTATACTCTGCGTTTACTTAAAAAGCATTTTAGATAAAAACCTCAGGTAATAAACATTAATTTTGCACACATTATTAAACTTGGTTGAATAGAGGTAATTCATGACTTTAACAGCCAGTGACGAATCTCAAATAGACTCTGAAGCAGCGCGATCGCAGACAGAAAAAACCCTAGATCAAAGTTTCTTTTGGGGTACACGTATATTAGCACTTGGTGTTGCAGCAGTTTTACTTTGGATAGCCGTACAAGTCGCCATAGACTCAGTACCTGCCATTCGAGAGTTTGGTCTCCAATTCCTCACTAAAAGTGCTTGGAACCCTGTAGAAAACCTTTATGGAGTGTTACCCATGATTTATGGAACGCTCCTGAGTTCATTCATTGCCCTGCTTTTAGCTGTGCCAATTGGTTTAGCAAGTGCAATTATTTTGAGCGAGAATTTTTTACCGTTATCAGTTCGCACTATTCTAACTTTTTTAGTGGAACTGTTGGCAGCTATTCCTAGTATTGTATATGGACTTTGGGGGATTTACGTCCTAATTCCATTTTTAAAACCTATTGGTAATTGGCTTCACAATAACTTTGGTTACATACCTCTTTTTTCCACCCAGTATATAGGCCCAGGAATGCTACCTGCTGGGGTAATTTTAGCCATTATGGTTTTACCGATTATTACAGTGATTTCCCGCGATTCTCTCGCTTCTCTACCTTCGGAACTGCGTTGGGGATCTTATGGTGTAGGTTCAACTCGTTGGCAAACAATTTTTAGCATTTTGATTCCAGCAGCTTTTTCTGGGATTGTGGGTGGCATCATGCTGGCATTGGGTAGAGCTTTGGGAGAAACAATGGCTGTAACATTGGTAATTGGTAACAGTAACGATTTAAACTTATCTGTGCTTGCACCTGCAAATACAATTGCTTCTTTATTAGCCAATCAATTTGCAGAAGCTAGCGGTTTGCAAAGATCTTCGTTGTTTTATGCTGGTTTAGTTTTGTTTGTAATTACACTCATAGTTAATATGCTCGCCGAAGTCGTTGTACGTCGAGTTAAAAAGTTTTAGTAGTAAGAAAAACTTCAGTTTAGGTAAGGAATTATGACATCCGCTAGTCAAAATAGACATTCTGCAAACACAGATGAGAGCATGGAATTTTCTTATGCGACTCGCCGAACATTAATTGGGACTGTGCTGACAGTATTAGCATTTCTCATGCTGGGTATTGCAATTTTGCCTTTAGGATTAGTCCTTGGTTATGTAATTCTCAAAGGAGCTAGTCAATTTAATCTGGAACTATTTACTGGACAGATACCAGTTGCATTACAAGAAGGTGGCGGTGTTGGTGCTGCCATTCTAGGAACATTAATTGTAGTGGGGATTGCTTCAGCATTGAGCATTCCTTTTGGGATTCTGGCAGCAATTTATTTATCAGAGTTTAGTTCCGGCACAATAGTTAAATGGATTCGCTTTGCTACTAATATACTGAGTGGTGTACCCTCAATCATCGTGGGACTGTTTGCTTATGGCGTGGTAGTTGCAACTACAAATCAATTCTCAGCCGTGGCTGGGGGTTTCGCCTTGGCAATTTTGATGTTACCGATAGTGGTCAGAACTGCTGACGAAGCCTTACAATTAGTACCTCAAGAAGTGCGTTGGGCATCAACAGGGGTGGGCGCTTCTAACTTTCAAACAGTTTTACAAGTTGTTATACCATCAGCGATGGGAGCAATTCTCACAGGTACAACTTTAGCGATCGCTCGTGCGGCTGGCGAAACTGCACCTTTAATTTTTACCGTTTTGTTTTCACAATTTTGGCCTAGAAGTATTTGGCAACCAATCCCTACTTTATCCGTATTAGTTTATAACTTTGCCACCGTTCCCTATCAAAATCAGCAAGAACTCGCCTGGGCAGCTTCACTTATTCTAGTTTTATTAGTGCTAATTACTAGCATTCTTTCTCGCTTGGCAGCACTTAAAAGCACTTATTGAAATGGGTTAACAATCACAGGACTTACGCAAAAATGGACAAAAAGCTTAATTTATCGAACCGCCAAGATG
>JAYGHB010000167.1:0-10951 GCA_034931985.1 Halotia wernerae UHCC 0503 | reverse complement strand
CCTCCTCTGCGCCTCTGCGGTTTTATTCTTCCGTGACTAGTGCGTAAGTCCTAAAATCTTCAAATGCAGGACGTAGGCTACCATCTTCTTTCCACTTCTCACCGGCAGGAATCACAGCGATTTTATCACCATACTTTTGAGCAAACTGTGCTACAGCTTGGCAATTTCGCAAACAGCCAGCCAAAGTTGGTGTATTCCCAGTATGTAAAGTCAAAAAAGAACCATTAGGTGACGGTAAAACTAGTCTAGTTCCAGCAGGAATCTGAGCGACCGATTTTGGCGAAAGAGAATATCCACTTGTAGCCCAACGTTGTCTATGACTTGCCAACTCTGCTTGTACTGACTTGGCATAATCTATAACTGATTCATCTCTATATGCATAGGGAAAAATTATTGCGCCGTTGTTGGTGGCAATTTCTACACAAGTGGAAAAAGAGAGAACGTCAACTATTACAACTACATCGCTGATAGAAGCAAGTTGAAAAACCCCTTGTGCGCCCCACTCACAGCGTAAATTAAACTCTGATTGGTTGTAAATCATGAGAGCGATCGCAATTATCTTTCTGAAGTGTCCAGCATTCGATAAACTCAGAATTGCTGCAATATTACTCATCATGTCAGTTCCTCAAACTGTTAGTGCAGCTATTGCCAAACTCTACGATACCTATCCATTCCCCTATGCCATCTAAAGATATATTCCATCAATCTGCCCGCACTGCTTTAGAAAAAGATGGTTGGATGATTACCCATGATCCGCTGCATCTGAAAGTTGATGACATTGAATTTTTTGTGGATTTAGGAGCAGAAAGACTATTATCCCTCTTCTGTCAGTCTCCGAAAACTTTTGCTATTTCTGAAATCTAGAGCTTTTGTATAGGAAGCGATCGCCAGATTTTTTTCTAATAACAAATACAGCACAAAAACAAGGTCAAAAGATAGCCGTAGAAATTAAATCATTTGTAGGTGCATCGGAAGTAACGGAATTTCATCTCGCTTTAGGTCAAACCCTGAATTATCGGCTAGCATTAAAAAAAGAAGAACCAGAACGTATTTTATATCTAGCTATTAGCCAAGATACATACCAAGACTTTTTCTCACGCCAATTTATTCAAGATTCTTTAAAAGAATATCAAATTAAACTTTTAATATTTAATTTCTTAAATCAGGAAATTGTTTTATGGAAGGAATAAATTACTCTCAAATCATTCAAGATATTTTAAGTAACCATTCCGTTAATGACGTGGCTAATGGCACGGAAGTTCAATTGTTGTTCGACGCAGAACGCCATCATTATCAAGTCTTAAATATTGGCTGGAAAGAACAACGGAGAATTTATGGAGTGATCATTCATGTTGATATCAAAGATAAGAAAATTTGGATACAAAGAGATGGTACAGAAATCGGCATCGCTAACGAATTAATCGCTGCTGGCGTACCTAAAGAAGATATTGTATTAGGATTTCATGCTCCTTATAAACGTGAATTTACTGACTTTGCTGTTGGATAATTTAATAGGAAATAAGCAATAGTAATCTTTGCCCTAATCATCCACTATCCGCTAAACTCATAATTGCTACATTATTCCTCATCATGTCAGATTCCCAAGCTGTAAGCGCTGCTGTTGCTAAACTCTACAATACCTATCCCTTTCCACCAGACCCCCTGCTAGATGAACCGCCCCCAGGTTACAACTGGCGCTGGAATTGGCTAGCCACCTATAGCTTCTGCACTGGTCAAAAACCCCAAAAGCAAGACATCCGCATTTTAGATGCTGGGTGTGGTACTGGGGTAAGTACAGAGTATCTGGTTCACCTCAATCCCCAGGCTGCTGTTGTAGGAATTGACCTCAGTGCTGGTGCTTTAGCAGTAGCAAAAGAACGTTGTCAGCGTTCTGGAGCCGATCGCGTTGAGTTCCATCACCTAAGTTTGTACGACGTGGAACAGCTACCAGGTGAGTTTGATTTAATTAACTGTGTTGGTGTTTTGCATCATACCCCTGATCCAGTTCGTGGTATTCAAGCCTTGGCGAAGAAATTAGCCCCAGGTGGCTTAATGCATATTTTCGTCTATGGAGAGTTGGGACGCTGGGAAATTCAACTTATGCAAAAAGCGATCGCTCTCCTCCAAGGTGACAAGCGCGGCGACTACCGCGATGGTGTGCAAGTTGGCCGCCAAATATTTGCATCTCTACCAGAAAACAATCGTCTTGTCAAGTACGAAAAACAACGCTGGTCATTAGAAAACCAACGAGATGAATGCTTTGCGGATATGTATGTTCATCCCCAGGAAATTGACTACAACGTGAAGACATTGTTTGAATTAATTGATGCTTCAAGCTTGGAGTTTATTGGCTTTTCCAATCCTGGTTTTTGGGACTTAGAGAGGCTGTTGAGTAAAGCGCCAGAACTAGTAGAACGGGCAAAAAACTTAAGCGATCGCCAACGTTATCGCCTGATAGAATTACTAGACCCAGAAGTCACCCATTACGAGTTTTTCTTAGGTCGTCCTCCCTTGCTGCAAACCGACTGGTCTAACGATCAGGTTTTACTGAAGGCAATTCCCGAACTGAATCCTTGTATGGATGGATGGCCTAGCCAATGTATCTTTAACCACGATTACCAAATTGTCCAATTATCCACAGAGGAGTTTGAGTTTTTGCAAGCCTGTGATGGTAAATTAACAGTGGCAAAGATATTAACAGATGTAGAGTTGGGATTGGAGCAAGTGCGATCGCTGTGCAAGCAACAACTGCTAATGTTGACCAAATAATTTGTAATTAAGAAAGTATAAATTCACGAAGTCAGCAATGGTGCGAACACTCCTCAAGCACCAGCTATTTTTCTTAGCACCGCCTTCACCAAAACTCCAAGATGCTGATTATACAAAGATATTGGAGGGTATTGATTTACTGAAATTATTGATTGTTATCGACTTCACCCCCCCTCAATCGCTCTTTTACTTCTGAGAGCGTCAGCTTTTCTTAGTGTCTCAACACTGGCAAGAAGTTAATTGTTTTTTTCTAAAGTATTGTTACCGGATCGTGATATGATTCAGCTGACTGAATGTGCAGTCATTATAGTTAGCTGTACTGGTTTCAAGTCCCGTGAGCTTGTCAGACGAATCAATTTCTGCTTCCACGCCGACAACAAGACAAGATGATCAATCTGGCTCTGAAGATACAGAACCAGCAAACTCTATGGGAGAGTTCTATCAACTCTACCAGAAGTTGTTGCTAATCACACTTGTCTTAACGGGGATTATTTTTATCTCTGTGTGGATTTATTACTCTCTAAACATTGCCCTGAATTATTTGATTGGGGCGTGTACAGGTGTGGTTTACTTAAGAATGCTGGCTAAAGACGTTGAGCGACTCAGTAATGAGAAAAACCGTCTGAGCAAAAATCGCTTTGCTTTGCTGATTGGGTTGATTATATTAGCCTCTCGATGGCATGAGCTCCAGATTTTGCCCATGTTCTTGGGATTTCTAACTTACAAAGCTACACTCCTCGTCTATATGTTGCAAACTGCGTTCATTCCTGATTCGTAACAAGTCAGGCTCACTAAAGACAATACTCCCATCCTCGCTAGTTGGGGAAAATGCTTGAAGAATGCAAATGCTTAGTGTCTTAAACGCCTTTAGTTCTTTTCCCCTCGCCGAATTAGAAGTAGGTCAACATTTCTACTGGCAGTTGGGCAATCTTAAAATTCATGGGCAGGTTTTTCTCACCTCGTGGTTTGTGATTAGCATTCTAGTAGTAGCTTCGCTAGCTGCGACTCGCAACATCCAAAGAATTCCTAGCGGCATCCAAAATTTGATGGAATATGCCCTAGAATTTATTCGAGATTTGGCAAAAAGCCAACTGGGTGAAAAAGAGTACCGCCCCTGGGTGCCATTTATTGGCACACTGTTCTTGTTTATCTTCGTATCGAACTGGTCGGGCGCGCTCATTCCCTGGAAGCTGATCCAGCTGCCGTCGGGTGAATTGGCAGCTCCTACTAATGATATCAATACGACTGTAGCATTGGCATTGCTGACCTCCTTAGCGTACTTTTACGCAGGTTTTAGCAAGCGTGGTTTAGGCTACTTCAAGAAATATATAGAGCCAACACCCATTCTTTTGCCGATCGCCATTCTAGAAGATTTTACCAAGCCCCTCTCCCTCAGCTTCCGTCTATTTGGCAATATATTAGCGGATGAATTGGTAGTAGCGGTGCTGGTTCTACTTGTTCCTCTATTTATACCTCTGCCTGTAATGGCTTTGGGTTTATTTACCAGTGCCATTCAAGCCTTGGTTTTTGCCACCCTAGCCGGAGCATACATTCATGAGGCAATGGAGGGGCATGGTGGAGAAGAGCATGAGGAGCATTAAACTTCTCAGTTGATAGCACAGTTCCAAGAGCATGTTCGCTCAAAACATCGCAAAGTGCGATCAAAGAACTCGGTGCAGCGTGAAAAACACGTTTCTATTCGTTAACGTACTTTTGTTAGTTTTGTAATCAAAGCAAGGAAAATCAACATGGATCCATTAGTGCAGGCTGCTTCAGTTCTCGCTGCTGCTTTAGCGATTGGTTTAGCTGCAATTGGCCCTGGTATTGGTCAAGGAAATGCTGCTGGACAAGCAGTAGAAGGTATTGCCCGTCAACCTGAAGCAGAAGGCAAAATTCGGGGTACTTTGCTGTTAACCTTGGCTTTCATGGAATCCCTGACTATCTATGGTCTAGTGATTGCCCTGGTGTTACTGTTTGCTAACCCCTTCGCGTAATACCTGAAAGTTTTGTTAAGTAGAGACGTGAATTATCACGCCTCTACAATCAAAAATATTTTAGGTATTTAATCTTGTCATGTCGGTTGACCCTTGTTGGCTATGGGTCTCTAAAATACGAAAGGTTGGATGATTTTGCTAGCCATGAAAACTGCTACTCCAGCCAAAGAGGAGAGAAATGTTTGATTTCGATGCTACCTTGCCGTTCATGGCATTGCAATTCCTGCTATTAGCAGCTTTGTTGAATGTAATTTTCTACAAGCCACTGACCAAGGTACTAGACGATCGCGATAATTATATCCGAACGAATACCCTTGAGGCCCAAGAACGCTTGGCAAAAGCTGAACGTTTAGCTCAAGAATATGAGCAGCAACTAGCAGAAGCTCGCAGAAACTCGCAAGCTACTATAGAAGCAGCTCAAGCTGAAGCTAAGGAAATTACTGCTCAGAAAATCGCTGAGGCGCAAAAAGAAGCTCAAGCTCAACGAGAACAAGCTGCTGTGGAAATAGAGCAACAAAAGCAGGAAGCTATGCGCTCTCTAGAGCAACAGGTTGATAATCTCAGTAGGCAAATTCTAGAAAAATTATTGGGACCAAGTCTAGTTAGATAGTCTAACAAAACTGGTTCTCTTGAAAGCATACGTGTAACTGGGCATTAGTCCCAGAGCGCTTAATTAAGTGTCACAAAAAGGCACTTTTTTCCCTAGGGGAAAAGACAATATAATTTCCCATAGGGAAAATACAATGTATTAGCAAGCGAGCAGCGCACTTGTAAATGGGTATTATGAGCACATTTTTATTACTTGCCGCAGAAGCGAACGCTGTTCACTCTGAAATGGCAGAAGGCGCGGCAGAAGGTGGTTTCGGTCTAAATTTAGATATTTTTGAAACCAATCTCATTAACCTAGCGCTTCTGATTGGCATCCTATTCTACTTCGGACGTAAAGTTTTAAGCAATATATTGAGCGAGCGACGTTCCAATATTGCAACCGCAATTCAAGAAGCGGAAGGACGCTCAAAAGAGGCACAGGTTGCTCTTGCTCAAGCACAAGAGCAGTTAACCCAGTCTCAGGCTGAGGCGCAACGCATCCGCAAAGCAGCACAAGAAAGCGCCCAAGCTTCTAAAGAGGCTATGTTAGCACGGGCAGCCCAAGACGTAGAACGCTTGAAGCAAACAGCAGCAGCTGACTTAAACACTGAAACAGACCGAGCATTTGCCGAGTTGCGACACCAAGTAGCTGCAATGGCAGTGCAAAAAGTCGAATCACAATTGCGGTCTGGAATTGCTGACGATGTTCAACAATCAATAATTGACCGCAGTATCGCGCAGGTGGAAGTAAGCTGATGAAAAGTAATGTAGAAACAGTTGAAGTTGCCCAACCTTATGCACAGGCGTTAATGTCCATAGCGCAATCAAAAAAACTGACAGAAGAGTTTGGCGAAGATGCACGCTCTTTACTGAATTTATTAGAAAATTCTGAACAGCTGCAAAACTTCATCGATAACCCCTTTGTTCAGCCTGAGAACAAAAAAGGAGTGATTAGCCAAATAATGGGTGAAAGCGCTAACGCCTACTTACGTAACTTTTTACTGCTGTTGGTAGACAAACGACGCATTTCGTTCTTAGAACCGATTTTACAGCAATATCTAGCGCTATTGCGGCAGTTAAATAAAACCGTGTTAGCGGAAGTTACATCTGCTGTTCCCTTGTCACAAGAGCAGCAACAGGCAATTGAACAGAAAGTAATTGCGATTACCAATGCTCGCCAAGTAGAACTAGAAGCCAAGGTAGACCGCGAGTTAATTGGTGGCGTAATCATCAAAGTCGGCTCGCAGGTAATTGATGCCAGTTTACGGGGTCAATTACGTCGCCTTTCTTTGCGTTTAAGCAGCTAGAAACTTGAAAGTTAGAAGTTGGAAGTTGGAAATTAAGTTTAACTTTTAATTTTTGTATTTTTAACTCCTAACTCTTGCATCCTTACGTCTCGAAAGCAAAAAAAATAGACACATGAGCATTTCAATTAGACCTGACGAAATCAGTAACATTATTCAACAGCAAATCGAGCAATACGACCAAGAAGTCAAAGTTGCTAACGTTGGTACTGTCCTGCAAGTCGGTGACGGTATTGCCCGGATTTATGGTCTAGAAAAGGCTATGGCTGGGGAACTGTTAGAATTTGAAGACGGCACAGTAGGCATCGCCCAGAACTTAGAAGAAGACAACGTGGGTGCGGTGCTAATGGGTGAAGGTATAGAAATTCAAGAAGGTAGCTCTGTAACAGCCACTGGCAAAATTGCCCAGGTAGGTGTGGGAGAAGCCTTAATTGGACGGGTTGTCGATGCTTTGGGTCGTCCTATCGATGGTAAAGGAGACATCAAGTCTTCCGAAAGCCGTTTGATTGAATCTCCAGCCCCCGGTATTATTGCCCGTCGGTCTGTACACGAACCGATGCAAACGGGGATCACAGCTATTGACTCCATGATTCCCATCGGTCGTGGTCAACGGGAGTTGATTATTGGCGATCGCCAAACCGGAAAAACTGCGATCGCGATTGACACAATCATCAACCAAAAAGGCGAAGATGTAGTTTGTGTCTACGTCGCCATTGGTCAAAAGGCTTCTACCGTTGCCAACGTAGTACAGACACTACAAGAAAAAGGCGCAATGGACTACACCATTGTCGTCGCCGCCAGTGCCAGTGAACCAGCAACCCTACAATATCTGGCTCCCTACACTGGGGCAACTCTGGCCGAGTACTTTATGTATAAAGGCAAAGCAACCTTGGTGATTTACGATGACCTCTCCAAGCAAGCCCAAGCTTATCGCCAAATGTCCTTACTGCTGCGTCGTCCACCCGGACGGGAAGCTTACCCCGGAGACGTATTCTATATCCACTCTCGCTTGTTAGAAAGAGCAGCTAAACTTAGCGACGAATTGGGTAAAGGTAGCATGACTGCCCTACCAATCATCGAAACCCAAGCCGGTGACGTTTCTGCTTACATCCCTACCAACGTAATTTCGATCACCGACGGTCAAATATTCTTATCTTCTGACTTATTTAACGCTGGTATCCGTCCGGCTGTCAACCCCGGTATTTCCGTATCCCGCGTCGGTTCTGCGGCTCAAACCAAGGCAATGAAGAAAGTTGCCGGTAAGATTAAGTTGGAACTAGCACAATTTGACGACCTGCAAGCCTTCGCACAATTTGCCTCTGACTTGGATAAAGCTACCCAAGATCAGTTAGCGCGGGGTCAACGGTTACGGGAATTGCTCAAACAACCACAAAATGCCCCACTTGCGGTATACGAGCAAGTGGCAATTCTCTACGCTGGGATTAACGGTTACTTAGATGATATTCCCGTAGGCGAAGTAACAAAATTTACTAAAGGACTAAGGGAGTACTTGAAGACTGGCAAACCTCAGTACACCGAAGCAGTACAAACGAAGAAAGTACTAGGTGACGAAGAAGAAACAGCCTTAAAAGAAGCGCTCACCGAATACAAGAAGACCTTCAAAGCAGCAGCGTAGTCAAAGTTAGGAGTCAAGAGTTAAGAGTTAGGAATTAATCAAACACTCCGAACTTTTAACTCCCAATTCCTAATTCCTAATTCAAGATCAAAGAATATGCCCAATCTTAAAGCAATACGCGATCGCATTCAGTCGGTCAAAAACACCAAAAAAATCACAGAAGCGATGCGCTTAGTAGCTGCGGCTAGAGTGCGTCGGGCCCAAGAACAAGTTCTATTAACCCGTCCCTTTGCCGATCGCTTGGCACAAGTTTTATATGGTTTGCAAACCCGTCTGCGGTTTGAAGAAGCTAACTTACCACTGCTGAAAAAACGGCAAGTTAAGTCCGTAGGGCTATTGGTTGTTTCTGGCGATCGGGGCTTGTGTGGCGGCTACAATAATAACGTTATCCGTCGTGCCGAAAACCGTGCCAAGGAACTCAAGGCAGAAAGTGTAGACTATACGTTTGTGCTTGTCGGGCGCAAAGCTACACAGTACTTTCAACGCCGCGATCAGCCTATTGATGCTACTTACAGCGGCTTAGAGCAAATCCCTACCGCCGCCGAAGCTAGTAAAATTGCCGATCAACTACTTTCTTTATTCCTTTCAGAAAAAGTAGATCGTATTGAGTTAGTTTATACAAGATTTGTCTCCTTGGTTAGCTCCCGTCCTGTGGTGCAAACTCTGCTACCCCTCGATCCTCAAGGATTAGAAGCCGCAGATGACGAAATCTTTCGCCTGACAACCCGTGGTGGTAAATTTGAGGTGGAACGGCAGAAAGTAACCAGCCAAGTCCGCCCTTTACCCCGCGACATGATTTTCGAGCAAGATCCAGTGCAGATTCTTGATTCTCTGTTGCCCTTATATTTAAGTAACCAACTGTTACGGGCGTTGCAAGAATCAGCTGCGAGTGAACTAGCAGCACGAATGACAGCCATGAGCAATGCTAGTGAAAATGCTGGTGAACTAATTAACAACCTCACGCTGTCTTACAACAAAGCCCGCCAAGCTGCAATTACCCAGGAACTCCTAGAAGTTGTGGGCGGTGCAGAAGCGTTAACTTAAACTGATAATGGATAATTGGTGATTAGCGCCCACAATGATTTTTAACCGGGATACGCTGATCTGTATTCAGTTACTTTTCATAAATAAGTTATCATTACCAATTATCCATTGCTAGCAATTTGATTTCTTACCCAGTCTCTAAATTCTCTAACTAATTCAAAATATTTTTTACTACCAGCTTTTTTCAAGAAATTTGAAATTTCTGTTAAAGGTAGATTTGGAAAAGCTAGACTTTCGTCAACGACTATATATTTACCAGATTCTAAAATATTGATAGTAAATAATTTACCATCATATCGCCAAATTTCTGGGACACCCATTTCTGCATAAATCGCAAAACGATCCTTTGAACTACTAGTAATATCAATCTCTACAACTAAATCGGGTGGGGGATCTTCTTGTAAATCAATTCTGGTTTTACCTTGAATAGAGTTAACATTTTTGATGTAAAAACATTTATCTGGTTCTACGCCAGTGAATTTTGATTGTTTGAAAGTAGTAGAACCAAGCGGTTCGATGTCTAATTCTAGTTCTTCGGCTAAAGTTTCGACAAATCGACCAGTAATTTCTTTATAGCGTTCGTGTTCCGGTGAAGGAACCACAATTTCTAAATTACCCCGATCATAAGTTAAGCAAAGACGACGATTAATACTAAGTTCATTTAGTAAACTCTCATACGTATGCCAACTGATACCTGATAAATGGACAATTTCTTCTGGTTGAATCAGAATTTGGTTAGTCATGGCGATCGCAATAAGTTATAAAATATCTAGTCTCAATTCCAGAATTAAATGACATCGACGATATACGGGTCATTGTGTACCGAAGTCTATGAGATTACCAAGCCCATTGCAGGAGAGTATCCAGACGTTCCCTATTACATTAAACATCTTTCTCAAATCGGCGGCAGAATTTTGGAGGCAATGGTAGGGACGGGACGACTACTTATCCCATTACTAGAAAGCGGCCTCAATGTTGAAGGTGTTGATACTTCACCCAATATGCTAGCTAACTGTCGAAAGCATTGTGCAGCTAGAGGGCTAAATCCTATTCTCTATGAAAGTAGTGTAGAAAATCTTCACCTTCCTGGCAAGTTTAGCGCGATCGCAGTTTCCTTTGGCTCGTTTATGCTGCTAGAACGAACTGCTGCTATTGCGGCGTTGCAAGCTTTTACTCGTCACCTTGAACCGCAAGGGCGAATTTTCATAGATTTAGAACTACCTATCGAAGATTTTAAAACAGAGAATATCGTTAAGCAGCGACCGCCAATTATTTGCCCTGATGGATCAACAATTATCCTACAATCCACATCTCGTATAGACTGGCTCAATCAACTCAATACAACTGTGATTCGTTACGAGAAATGGAAGGATAGTAAACTCGTCGCCACAGAGTTGCAATATTTGCCCCTCCATTGGTTCGGGCGCGATGAATTTGTGAAATGTTTGCAGGAAAACGGCTACAAAGACATCACCCTCTGCGCCAATTATACCGATGGGTTACAACCAAGTTTCTACAAAGACACCCTATGTTTTTCAGCAGTTTTGGCGTAAGTCTTTTATCTTGCGGGGCTACAAAAAGGGCTAGGATGCAGATAGGATAAGCCTCATAGCCCT
>JAYGHB010000166.1:0-11309 GCA_034931985.1 Halotia wernerae UHCC 0503 | reverse complement strand
TTCATTTCATTCCATAAATAAATTTAGGGGCTTGGGACTACTGCTCTTTTTCTTTCTTTTGCCTTTTTACTTTTTACTTTTTACTTTTTACTTTTGCCTTGTTTGGTCAGGAATCAGCGTTCCCTATTCCTAACTATTTGCTTTGTGAAGAATTTACTCGCCGATATCTGAAATATTTAGCTAATATGCGTCACAATTAATACTGCCACCAAAATTCACTTGTGAAACCACAATCTCTTGTAAGTCTACTGTAGGCAGGGGCGGCCAATTGTGGCACTTTGAATCTTAATGGCTAAAAGCACGTTGGAACCGGACTTAAGGAACTTCCACTATGCTGATTTGCCCTCAGTGTAAATTTGAAAACCCCCATGATCATAAATTTTGTCAAAACTGTGGCACGTCCCTGAGCCACAAAGACTGTCCTAAATGCATGACTGAAGTGCCTGTGAATGCACAATACTGTCATAACTGTGGTACTGAATGCGGAACAGTTTGGTGGGCAATTATTGCTCAGTCCCTGACTGGGGAAGAAACACAAGAGCAGACAAGTGAAGAACAGGACAAAGAAAACTTTTCTAATGTCCCCATTTCGCCATTGCAACTAGCAATAGGCTCTTATTTAGATTCAGAGCTACGCTATCAAGTGTTAGAACTACTACCAGCACAAGACGAAAATGCGGCTATTACTGAAGTATCTGCCAGAACCCTAGATTGTCAGCCGTATCAAATATCACCTATTGAGGCAATGTTAGCCAATCAGCAGCAGGATTTGGTAACGCCATCTGTAGTAGAAGTAAATGCAATTCCTGTCCTTGCTAAAGCTTATATTGTCTTACAGTCCCAAAATCATCCAGGCATACCAGCGATTCACGATGCATGGCAGCAGGGTGATAGGCAGGTGGTACTAATCGAAGACCGTTCAAATTGGCAAGGTTTGCTCGAACTGTGGCAAAAAGAAACAACAAGTTCGTTGCAAATTTTACATTGGTGCTATCAAATGACCCAGTTCTGGACGATACTAGAACCAGTTAATTGTCGTCAAAGTTTGTTGGAATTGTCGAATCTGCGATTGGATGAAGACCAAACACTAGTGCTACAACGTCTATACGTAGAATTACTAGATATTCAACCTGTTATTGAATTGCCAGAAGATGAAGAGGCAGATACCTTTGTTTCCCAAAAGCAGCCTTTAACTATCAAAGCTTTAGGTCTGATTTGGCAGACGCTGTTTAGACAGTCTCAACGCACTCAATTTGGCTCAATAGTGCAGATTTTGGAAGATTTGGAACTAGATAAAATTCAAACGATCGCTCATTTGCGATCGCGTCTAGAGGACATCGCAATTGAATTAGAAGTACCCATCCCTACAACTTTTGAACCAATGGAAGAAAAAGACATCGCCGTGTCCGCTACCTTGCCAACAGATGAGCTAGAAGAAGATATTGCTGCCAGAAATGACGATTTGCCAACAGTCGTACTGTCAATGCAGTTAAGCACTCTCGAAGATGCCGGACGCACCGACGTAGGACGACAACGTCATCACAATGAAGACTGTTTTGGGATTGAAACCAAAATTGACAAACTAGAATTGCCCCGTAACCGAGTCTTAGAAGCTCGTGGTTTGTATATTCTCTGCGATGGGATGGGCGGACATGCTGGTGGCGAAGTTGCCAGTGAGTTAGCAGTCAACACCCTGCGGAAATACTTTCAAGAACACTGGATTGGCAACCAACTACCAACGAAAGACAGTATCCGTAAGGCTGTCAATTTAGCTAATCAGGCAATTTACGAGGTTAATCAACAAGATGCCCGTTCTGGCGTTGGGCGTATGGGTACGACTTTGGTGATGCTTTTAATTCAAGATACGCAAGCAGCGGTTGCTCATGTGGGAGATAGTCGCCTCTACAGTCTGACTCGCAAGCGGGGACTAGAACAAATCACAGTAGATCACGAAGTTGGTCAACGAGAAATTTCTCGTGGAGTAGAAGCTAGCATCGCTTATGCCCGTCCGGATGCCTACCAACTGACCCAAGCTTTAGGGCCTCGTGACGAAAAGTCGATTAATCCAGATATCGATTTTTTTGAGATTAATGAAGATAGTTTGCTCATTTTGGTTTCGGATGGTTTATCAGATAATGATTTACTAGAAAACCATTGGCAGACTCACATTAATCCCCTACTGAGTTCTGGGGCTAACTTGGAAACGGGTGTTACAGAATTAATTGATTTAGCAAACCAATACAATGGTCATGACAATATTACTGCTATACTTGTCCGGGCAAAAGTGCGCCCAAATATGGAAGGGACTGGGGACTAGTACCGCTACGCGGAAGTCAAAAGTCAAAAGAATTGTATTCCGGGCTTTTGCGCCATCTTTAATGGTGAACCAGCGCTGCGGAGAGAAGTGCCTTGCGTGGGTTCCCAAGGCAGCTTTTGGGGGGAAACTTCCTCCCAAAACGTGCCGCCGCGTTGTGGCAACTTCGGGGAGGATTTCCCGACCCAGGCGACTGGTGTAAAGCCTGCGCTTAGAGCGAGTCAGACGCTCGATGACTCGCTACCGCTTCGCTATCGAGCGTCAGGGTAGGTTTATTTCCACCATGTTGTACTAGGGATTAAGAACTGAGAAAATTCCTCACATACTTAACCCTTCAACTCTACTTTCTAACTTTTATCCAGGTTGTATCTATTGTGGTTACTCTCATCCTGTTAGAACCGCAACAAAAAACACCGCTTAAACAGTGGTGCTTTGAAAATCCTTCTGTAATTCGGATTGGTCGAGCAGATGACAATGATATTGTTTTAAGCGATAGTTTGGTATCCCGCCATCATCTAGAACTTAAGCAAGTCAGTTCTAGCAGTAATGGTGGTTCTTGGCAGGTGACTAGTCAAGGCACAAATGGCACTTTTTTGAATGGTGTCCTTGTGATTCAAAGCCAATTGCCAGATAATTCCCTCCTGCAATTGGCACAAGGAGGGCCAATATTGCAATTCCAAATTAAAGAGCCTACAGCACAGCAAAATTGGTTGTCGTGGCAAGAGTTGGGCAAAGAGAAGGAAAACTTTGCTGTACCAGTATTCTCAGGAAAAAATATTGCAAGTTTCTCTTCCACTTGCACTCACGAAGGTAATTCTCCCAAAAATCTGTTTTGTATTCACTGCGGTCAACCTCTGTCAGTGCAACAGACAATTCGCCAGTATCAAGTGTTGCGAACACTGGGACAGGGAGGTATGGGTACTACCTATTTAGCTTGGGATGCAGCTATAACCACGCTACATCCACAGCTGTTGGTGCTAAAGCAAATGAATACTGATATGGCTAAAATTGCCAAAGCCCAAGAATTATTTGAGCGAGAAGCACACACTCTCAAATCCCTTAACCATTCTGGAATCCCCAAGTATTATGACTTCTTTGTGGAAGGCGGTAAGAAATATCTGGCGATGGAATTAGTTCATGGGCAGGATTTGGAAAAACGAGTTTATGCCACTGGCCCAGTCACGCCAAGGCAGGCGATCGCCTGGATGATCCAAACCTGTGATATCTTGGATTATCTCCACAGCCAAGAACCACCACTAATACACCGCGACATCAAACCCGCTAACCTGATGGTGCGAAATTCTGATAATCACATAGTGGTGTTAGATTTTGGCGCTGTGAAGGAAATTGGGACAATTCCTGGCACTCGCATTGGCGCAGAGGGTTATTGCGCTCCCGAACAAGACCGAGGACAACCCCTAACTCAATCTGACTTGTATGCCATTGGGCCAACACTGATTTTTCTGCTCACTGGCGAAAACCCTTTCAAGTTTTATCGCCAACGAGGGCGAAATTTCCGGTTTGATGTGGCAAGCGTTCCTACAATTACCCCCCAATTAAGGGAGATTATCGACCGCGTTACCGAGCCTCTGCCACGCGATCGCTATCAGACTGCCAAAGAACTGGCTATTGCCTTAGGCGATTGCCAATCCAAACATTGGTGAATGGGGCATGGGGCATAGAAATTATTATTCTCCTCTGCTCCCTGCTCCCTGCTCCCTGCCTCTTACTCTTCGTCCCAAGCTTCTACAGATAGCAATTCGCTAATTGGGTCTTGCGTGCTAAATCCAAAGTCTAGCAGTTCCTGTTTCCAGTGCTGCCATTCATTGCCATAGAGCAAAGCAATCTTCCAAATGCTATCAGTTGGTTTGATAATATCGGATTCCACTAGTGATTGCACATTACGCTGCAATTTCACCATGGGGTGAATCACTTGCTTAGTCATAACCTAGATTAAATTCTGATTTTGTTTAGTAAATGCTTGATCAAAACTGCTTTCCATTTTGCAATTGCCACAGATGCGTAGAGTGTTGTAATTGGCAAAGCTAGTCTTAACTTTTTAACTATACCATAACAAACTCAACTCTTTTGTCAGGGAATTCGGTTTTGTACGGTAATTACCACCACAAAACTGAAAACTCTGCCAAGGGGCGATCGCGGCGGCCGACGACAAAATTAGTCGTTCTGTACAGTTGCATTAACACAAATAGGGACGACTGGCGAAATTTTATTTTGTTTATAGACCAGAATCTGTGCAATGGTTGAAAAACCATATAATTCGGACTATTTTGAAGTTTTTTAGGCAATGGCGAAAAAATATTTACAGTGCATATTTAAACGTTATATACAATATCGCAAACATCTACTGTTAAATTAACTCATTGCAAATCTTTATATAAATTTAATTTTTTTCTAGAGATAAGAAGCAACAGGCGACTGTAAGTCGCGGTTACACATACAAAACTACAAAACCCGCCTGCGCGGGTTCCAACCTTCGATTTGACGTTGTTCACCGCCTTGAAATAAATGGTGCGTTAGCCTGCGGCATAACACACTGACCTACGATTTAGGGTGATTAGATCATATGTGTGTACAACACGGTAGTCTCCGCGTCAGAGAGGAAATGAAGGAAAGGTCAAAAAAGACTTGTTGAACTCCTAGGAAACTAGATTGTTTCTTCTAAAGCATAACGAATGCCGTTCGTTGGAAGCCCACGTTAACTGACATCCACATCTTGCACCAGGGGAGTAATAAATTAGACTTCACAAATATCCTTTGACGTAAGTGTAAAAAATTTGTAGTTACGATGTTAGTTTCTGTGAAGCAGTGGGTACTCTCATAACTAGAGATTGCTGTCACCTAAGTATTTACCACAGCAAGCAGTGAGCTATGACTAGTTCTGGGGAAGATTACCTCGTTTCGCACAATCAGAAGATTGAGCGACGAAAAAAAATGTTAGCGATCGTGTCGATTGTATGTTTTTTCGGTTCTACAGCTTTTGCAGCGATTCCGGCAATACAACAGGCTATTCAGAATCCCAAGCCAGTGGCTGTATCTGTTGAGCCTCCGTTACAACAACAAGCACGGGGTTATGAGCTAGTTTTACAGCGGGAACCAAATAATCAAATGGCTTTAGAGAAGCTGTCGTTGCTGCGGTTGCAGTTGAAGGATGCGAAGGGTGCGATAGAACTTTTGGAGAAGTTGGTAAAGCAGCACCCAGATAGACAAGATTACAAAGTTGTTTTAGAGCAGATGAAGAAACAGGAGAAAAAGGGCGATCGGTAGGATAAATAATTCAAACTAAAAATAAGAGTACAAATATGCCTAATGATATTGCTAATTCTGAATTGAGCCGTTTAATTTCTCCTGAAATCAAAAACGATGAATTTTATACAGCTATTCAAAGAATTGCCAGAGAAGAAGATATTAAAACAGTTTTAGAAATTGGTTCATCTTCTGGTGAAGGAAGTACTGAAGCATTTGTAACTGGACTTCGGGAAAACCCGAATAAACCAACGTTGTTTTGCATGGAGGTTTCAATAACTAGATTTGCTGAATTAAAGAAGAGATATGAAAATGAATCATTTGTAAAGCCCTATAATTTTTCCTCTGTTCCTGTAGGAAGTTTCCCAGATAAACAACAAGTTATTGATTTTTATAATCATACCCAAAATAATCTCAAATTTTACCCAATTGAGATTGTTATTGGTTGGTTGCGACAGGATGTAGAGTACATAAGACAGTCCGGAGTATTTGATAATGGTATTCAAAAAATTAAGCAGGAAAATAACATAGATTTTTTTGACTTAGTATTAATTGATGGTTCAGAGTTTACTGGTAACGCTGAATTAGATGAGGTATATGGAGCCAAGTTTATTTGCTTGGATGATATTACAACATTTAAAAACTATAATAATCATCAGAAGCTGCTTGCAGATCCAAACTATGTCCTGCTTGAACAAAATAATTTCATTCGTAACGGTTACTCTATATTCCATAAACTTGAACGAATCGAAAATTATTTTTCTCCATATGAAATATCTGAACAACTGCTAGTTAGTAAACTCGTTCGACCGGGAATGGTAGTTTTTGATGTCGGAGCAAACATAGGTGATTATTCAATTTTGTTAAGTAAATTAGTGGGTTATTCCGGGAAAGTTTATTCATTTGAGCCAACAATTATTACTTTTAATAAACTACAAGAAAGACTATGTAAATCGAAATGTAATAATGTTTACCCATTAAAGAATGCGGTTTATTCGCATAATATCCAGATTGAATTTAATGAATTTCCAGAGGATTTCTCGGCATGGAATAGCATCGGCAGACCACAAATGCTTGATCCGCAGGGTTCTGGACAATATGTACCTATTGTTAATACTGAAGTTGTTCAAGCAATAACACTAGATTCTTTTTGCAATGACAACAATATCCAAAAAATTGATTATTTAAAAGTTGATGTTGAAGGAGCAGAAAGTGATGTCTTACAAGGAGCAATTGAGCTATTAAAAAATAAAGCTATTTATTTCATCCAGTTTGAGATTTCACAAAAAATGTTGGAAGGTTTAAACCGTAAAGCCAAATCTACTTTTGATATTTTGATTGAAAATGGTTATGAATGCCATCTCATCAAACAAAATGGAGATATTGGAGAAGAAGTAATAGACTCTAATTCTTTTTACGAAAATTATATTGCTTTTCCTAGAGTGCCAATTCACTTTTTTACCATTGTTCTAAATGGGCAACCATTTATCCGTTACCATATCGAAATTTTTAAACAACTTCCTTTCAAATGGCATTGGCATATTGTTGAAGGTGTAGCAGACTTAAAGCATGATACTGGGTGGAGTATCCAGTTAGGCGGAACTATTAGCGATGAAATTCATACAAATGGGCGTAGTAATGATGGTACAACAGAATATTTGGATGAACTTAAACAACAATATCCTGAAAATATCACGGTTTATCGCAAGCCAAAAAATGTGTTTTGGGATGGCAAACGGGAAATGGTGAATGAGCCATTATTTAACATCAGCGAAGAATGTTTATTGTGGCAAATAGACGCAGATGAGTTATGGAAAGTTGAGCAGATTGTTACTGCACGACAAATGTTTATTGATAATCCTGAAAAAACTGCTGCTTTCTATTGGTGTTGGTATTTTGTTGGTGAAAAACTAATTATTAGTACTCGTAATTGTTATGCTCAAAATCCTAGACAAGAGTGGTTGAGAACCTGGAGATACAAACCTGGAGCAGTTTGGGTAGCACATGAACCACCAAGATTAAAAGAACCTTTAGTAAATGGTCAATGGCGTGATGTTGCAGCAGTCAATCCTTTTCTGCATCAAGAAACTGAAAACTATGGTTTAGTTTTCCAACATTTTGCTTATGTGACAGCAGAACAGTTACGTTTTAAAGAGCAATACTATGGTTATAAAAATGCTCTCTCTCAATGGGACTTGTTGCAAAACATAACTAAATTTCCAGTACAGTTACAGGAATACTTCCCTTGGGTTCAAGATGAAACTCAGGTGGATATTACACATTCCTGGGGTATCGTACCAATTGCACAAAGAGAACTCAGCAGCAATAATTGGAAGTTCTTGCAACTAGATGAGCTGCAAGAACAAATTACACATATTAAAAAACCTGCACCAACAATTATAGTTGATGCTGTATTCTTCCAACTCTATCAAACAGGTATTGCTCGTGTCTGGAAATCCTTATTAGAAGAATGGGTCAACAATGGGTTTACTAAACATATTATTGTCCTTAACCGCGCCGGAACTGCCCCCAAAATTGCTGGTATTAGATATTGCGCTGTACCACCTTATGACTACAATAATACTGATGCTGATCGAGAAATGCTACAACAAATATGTGATGAAGAAGGTGCAGATTTATTTATCTCTACTTACTACACAACACCAATAAAAACACCTTCTGTATTCTTAGCACATGACATGATTCCTGAATTAATGGGATGGGATTTAAAACATCCTATGTGGAGAGAAAAACATTATGGAATTCAACACGCTTTAGCTTATATTGCCGTTTCGGAGAATACGGCGCGTGACCTAGTTAAGTTTTTTCCCGATATAGTCTTAGATTCTGTCATCGTTGCTAAGAATGGTGTTGATCATTCAAAATTTTCAGTAGCATCTCAAGAAGATATTAATTGCTTTAAGTTTAAGTACGGTATTTCCAAACCTTACTTTATTTTGATAGGTGCTGGCACTGGTTACAAAAATAGTATTTTGTTTTTCCATGCTTTCTCTTATCTGGCAAGTAAACAAGGCTTTGACATTATTTGTACAGGTAGTGGCGGTTTATTAGAAACCCAGTTTAGAGACTATGCATCAGGTAGTACCGTCTATATGTTACAGCTTAGTGATGAAGAGTTAGCAATAGCCTACTCTGGTGCTGTGGCATTAGTTTATCCTTCTAAATATGAAGGCTTTGGAATGCCTGTAATTGAAGCAATGGCTTGTGGTTGTCCTGTAATTACTTGTCCTAATGCCTCAATTCCAGAAGTAGCAGGAGAAGCGGCAATATATATCAATGATGATGATGTGGACGGGTTAGCAAATGCATTATGTGAGGTGCAAAAGCCTAGCATTCGCAAATCATTAATTACTGCGGGTTTAGCACAAGCGCAAAAGTTCTCTTGGTCAAAAATGGCTAAAACTGTCAGTTCAGCCTTAATTGATGCTACTCTCTTGAATTTAAATTTCAAGGAAATTAATTTAATTATTTTCCCAGACTGGTTGCAACCAGAAGAGTTAATCAGTTTGGAATTGGAACGAGTTATTAAAACATTAGCAACTCATCCTGAAAGTGAGAAGACTACCCTACTTATCGATACGAGTGATATTGCTAGTAAGGATGCTGAACTCTTTTTATCTAGTGTGACTATGAATCTTCTGATGCAAGAAGATTTAGATATTACAGAGGGATTAGAAATTTCTCTATTAGGTGATTTAGCTGATATTCAATGGGAAGCTTTGCTACCTCGCATCAACGCTAGAATTATTGTGGAACATGAAAATCAAACAGCATTGATGCAAGCAAAAGCAGAAAATTTGGCATCTTATGAGATAGAAAGCTTTAGCCAAGCTAGTAGTGTGCAAGTTTAAATTGATAGGTAAATTTAGTTCGTAGTAAGGACTTTAGTCCTTATTTTCTAAGCAACTAAATTGCTACAGAACAATCCAAAACAAACTGCATCTAAAATCCTCCTCCCTCTTCTATCATAGAGCGAATTGTACTTTTTTCTAACGCTACTTCTCGCCGCAGTTGTTGCATTTTAGCAATCGCATTACTTATCGATGTTTTCGTCGTTGCTTTTCCCCAAGCGTTATATTGCGGTTGCTCTGGTCTTGCAGTAGAAGTATCTGGTAAAGGCTGTACAATTAGTACTACCTCAACAGATGTATCTTTAAAATCAGTAGGAGTATGGATTTGCAATATACCATCGTCTCCAATATGCGAACGCAACTTTATTGTTTCCATGTTTGTATTTGTAAATTAAGATCGGATTTAGGGCTTTTAGATCTCAACACTATACCCATATCTTAAAATATTGCCGTGACCGCTATTAAGATTAACTTTAATCATGTCGTCAAGCTGAGTGACGAGCAGTTTTATCAACTATGTCGAGACAATCCCGATATCAAATTTGAGCGTAATGCTAACGGAGAATTGATAGTAATGCCACCTACAGGAGGAGAAACTGGAAAACGTAACGCTAAACTTACTGCAAGATTTGTTTTGTGGAATGAACAAACACAATTAGGTGAGGTCTTTGACTCTTCCACTTGCTTTAAACTTCCCAATGGCGCAAACCGTTCTCCTGATGTTTCTTGGATAGAACTCAGTAGATGGAACACTCTTTCAGCAGAACAACGCGAAAAATTTCCTCCTATCGCTCCCGATTTTGTTTTAGAGCTAATGTCTCCATCCGATAGTTTGAACGAGACACAAGCTAAAATGAAAGAATATATAAACGCGGAAGTAAAATTAGACTGGCTGATTAATAGAAAAACACGCTATGTAGAAATATATCGACAAGGACAACCAAAAGAAGTATTAGAATCTCCTACAAGTTTATCTGGAGAAGATGTATTACTTGGTTTTACTTTAGACTTACAATTTGTCTGGAGTTAACCTACTGCATATTCTGTGAATTTCCTCATCATAATAATTGTGAAAGTTTGTAGTAAGTACTTCAGTGCTTATTCAAAGATGAGGACTGAAGTCCTCACTACGAACAAAGCTTAGAAATATATGTATGAATATTGTAAACTCACAGCAGAACAACAAACTGAATTAATTGAATATCGCTTGAGTCGTGGCTATCCACCACACTCTCCACCCCATTCCGTGCGATCTCAACAATTTTACTTGTTGACGGCGGCTTGTTACGAACATCAGTGTTATATGCACTCTGAAATTCGCCGTCAGGAATTGCTAAAGATGATATTTGATAGGTTTGCTAATAATGAAAATCAAGAAATAAGCACTGAAGTGCTTACTACAAACGTAACAATTTGTGCTTGGGTTGTTTTGCCTAATCACTATCATCTATTAGTTCATATTGAAAATTTTGACATATTGAGTAAATTATTTCGCGGGATTCATGGTGTAACTTCTCGTCAATGGAATCTTGAGGACAATGTAACTAAGCGAAAAATCTGGTATTCTTGGAGCGATCGCGCTATTCGCTCTGAAAAGCATTATTACACAACTTTTAACTATATTCACTACAATCCAGTCAAACATGGTTTAGTGTCATCTCCTTATGACTGGGTTGAAAGTAGTGTTCACTGGTATTTACAAGTTAACGGGCGAGAATGGTTACGTGATTGTTGGGTTAAACATCCAGTGAGAGATTATGGTAAAGATTGGGATAATTCATAATGTTTGTAGTGAGGGCTTAAGCTTGCGGGGCTACAAAAAGGGCTAGGATGCAGATAGGATAAGCCTCATAGCCCTC
>JAYGHB010000165.1:6579-11631 GCA_034931985.1 Halotia wernerae UHCC 0503 | reverse complement strand
AGCCATGAAATTTAAATTGTTTTAATTTTCACCATAAAAGTAGCGCAAGAGCCATTTTTTATAAAAAATTAAATAGGTTTGCAGACTTCAATGTATCCTAGCCTAATATTGTCAAAATTTCACTTCTGTTCAGCGAATTTAAATTTTGAAAAAAGGTGCAATACTAAGTATGGATAATAATCTTTTGTGCTGGGTTAAAGGTTTCGGATTTGCAGTAGGTAGTTTAATAGCTTTCTCTGGAAGCTCTGCTATTGCTCTAAATTTGCAGAGCAGTAGTGATTTAAATACAGTTAAATTGATAGTTAAGGATTTACCAATAAGCGATCGCCAAGTACAATTAAAAATTAATCGTCGTCAATTTCGCTGCAAAAAATGTCAGAAAATATTTAGTGAAGAGTTAGATTTTATAGAAAAAAACCGGGGATATACTAAGAGACTAGCTGCTGATATTATCAAGCAAGTATTAGATAGTAATATTCGTAGTGTTGCCTTAAGAAATGATTTAACAGACGAAGAAATAGAATCGATGTTAAATGCACAAGCTATACTCATAGAGTCAATAGATTTTACTAGAGTGAAAAGAATTGGGATAGATGAAATAGCTCTAGTCAAAGGGCAGGGAAATTACTTAGCAGTAATAGTAGATTTAGATACGAATAAACCAATAGAAATATTGCGATGCGTCGGAGTGAAGAGTTACGTAAAGTCTTTGAGGGATGGGGTTATGCCGTCTTAGAGCAAATCCAGGAAGTCAGTATTGACCTTTGGAATCCGTATAAAAAACTGGTAGAAGAATTAATGCCAAATGTCGATGTAACGGCAGATAGATTTCATGTAAGGCACTTACCAGTAATAAAATGCCCAGCCTTGCGTTGCGCCTTTCAGGCGCAACGCTACCAGTTACTGGGTTTTCAAGAAAATATATGTGATAAGCAATACCTTTGCCAAAATAAGAGCCTAGATAAATTTTGGCAAAAGTGGCAAAATTAAGCATACATAAGCGTTTCGATGAAAAGGTGGTTTTTCATCTGAAACCCTTATCCTGCTGTCAATACGTTAAAAAACCCTTGTAGGAAACCTTAAAGGAATTTTTAGGACTGATTGTTTTTGCCAACCCTCAAAGAAATGGGAGTTAATGGTTAAAGCATCATCATCTCACCCTCGTAAATTGGCGAAGGTATTGATAAGGCTGGGCATTTTATTTTTTGGATCTCCCTAATGAAACAGATTACAGACGAATTAGATACAGCACGTAAATCAGAGAAAAGAGCAGTCGAAAAAATTCTGAATAAGTCCGAGAAAGAAAGAAAATTAACTGGAATAACAAAAAGTAAATATAGTTTACTTAAGAATGAGAAAGATTTGACCGAGCAGCAGAAAGACAAATTAAAATCTGTGCTGGAAGTCTCCCCAAAATTATCAAAAATGCACGCTCTGAAAGAAGAGTTTAGAGACATATTTGAAACGAAATATTCTTGGGGAGAAGGAGTATTAAAGTTACTTGATTGGATATATGATGCTATCTCATTTTTTCCCAAAAGTATTGGTACAATTCAGAGATGGTTTGGAGAAATAGTTGGTTATTTTGATAAGAGAACAACAAGCAAAGTTGTGGAAGGAATTAATAATAAACTCAAATTAATTAAAAGATTGGGCTATGGCTTTCGCAACTTTGAGAATTTCAAATTACGAACTTTGTTAACTTGGCATTTTGGTATTAATTATCCATAAAGGGAGCGATAGAACCGCAAATCTTTAGTAGCTCGCTACAAGGCAAAACTAAACTCCGATTTAACATTCCAGCGTTTACCGTCATGTAGTAGCAGCGTTAAATTCTCAGCAGTAAATTCCAAGTACAACTGACGTTGTGCAAATTCTGGCCAAGCAGCTTTAAAGTTCTGGCGTGTTAAGTCTCGAAACGCAACTGTTATGTGGGGAGCAAAGGGGCGCATTTGAGAAACTTGATCAATAATACTCAACTTACTTTCTATATATGCCATCAAATCAGCTTGTAAAGTCAAAAGGTCTTGACTTCTAATGACATTAATGTAGATGACGCGGGGTGCAAAGGCTGCATAACCGCTAAGTGTAATTGTTACTGACTGTTGTTTTGTGGCAAACTCTCTTAAAGATTCTTCTAGCAATAGTACATCTGCATCTGCCCATTCAAAGGGCGGTTGCAAGGTAATGTGAGGCGGAGATTTTTGTGCGCCGCAACTAGCATAGTTATCAGCAAAGTACTGTTTAACTTGGTTGGCGTACTCTTGAATATGCTGAGGCGGTAGAATGGCAATGAAAAAACGGCTCATTCATTTAGATTAAATAGTTTACGGCTCTTCAGTAACTAGACCAGTACCAAAGACCGCGATCGCTGCAATTATTGTAAAATAAATTCTTTTTTTCATCAGTTTCCCCATTTCACTTGATCGTATTTGTGCGATCGCGCCTACAATAACCAGACGTGCTAAATGTTTGAGAGTTCGCAATAATAAGAAAATACATCCACTGCCAACATCAAGCTGAGGTCAAAAATTACCAAGGATTGTCCTGGTAAAAGAGCAGTGCTAAAACTCCAACTCTCAACGTGGTATGTCAGAACAACAGCAGTGGAAAATAACAGCAACAGAACAACTACCGGACTGGTTCATCGAAGCGGTGAAACAGTACACACCGTCATCAAGTGGACTAAATGCAGCACAATTGTTGTGGCAACGAGGAATTAAAGATCATCAACAATTAGCAGCTTTTATCAACCATAAAGCTTATCAACCAGCGAGTCCCTTTGAATTTGGAAAAGAAATGCAACTAGCAGTATCACGGCTGCAACAGGCACGCCATGCTGGTGAGAAAATTGCTATTTGGGGAGACTTTGATGCTGATGGTATTACTGCTACATCTGTTTTATGGGATGGTTTAGGACTATTTTTCGCTCAAAATACCCAGTTAACTTTCTATATTCCCAATCGGCTAACAGAATCCCACGGACTCAACTATCAAGGCATTGATAATTTAGCAAAACAAGATTGTAAGTTAATTGTTACTTGTGATACGGGCAGCACCAATATTAATGAAATTATTTATGCTAAACAGCTAGGTATAGATGTAATAGTCACAGACCACCATACCTTACCAGAAGAACGCCCACCAGTTGTAGCAATTATTAATCCTCGTTATTTGCCAAGTGAACATCAGCTATTTCATCTTTCTGGTGTAGCGGTGGCTTACAAATTAATAGAAGCCCTTTATCAAACTTTGCCTGATGTTCCCAAACATCCAATAGCAGATTTATTAGATTTAGTAGCTATAGGTTTAATTGCTGATTTGGTGCAGTTAAATGGAGATTGTCGTTATTTAGCGCAAGTAGGAATCCAACGACTGCAAGCCGACTTTAAACAACCACCAGCAGCACGACGACGACCGGGAGTAGGGCGATTATTAGAATTGTGCCAGAAAAGCGGCGATCGCCCCACAGATATTTCCTTCGGTTTGGGGCCGCGCATTAATGCTGTCAGCCGCATCCAAGGTGATGCCAGTTTCTGCGTAGAATTATTAACTAGTCGAGATTCCCAACGTTGTAATGAACTAGCCGAAGTCACAGAACTCGCCAACGCCCGTCGCAAGTCTTTACAAAAAGATGTGCAAGCACAAGTAGGGCAAAAACTCACTCAATTAGACTTATCAACCACCAGCGTTATTGTCTTAGAAGATGCCCAATGGCCTGCTGGTGTGTTGGGCTTAGTCGCTGGACAAGTAGCACAAGAAACAGGCCGCCCCACGATTTTGTTAAGCACAGAAGAAGCAGGGGAGCAGGGGAGCCAGCGCCGTGCGGGGGTTCCCCCCGTTGAGGCGACTGGCATGGGCAGGGGAGCAGGGGGAGAAATATCTCCCTCATCCCCTCCTCTCGCTCGTGGTTCCGCCCGTTCTATAAATTCCGTCGATTTATACCAATTGGTGAAAGAACAAGCACATCTGTTACATCGCTTTGGAGGACATCCCTTTGCAGCGGGTTTAAGTTTGCCGATAGAGAATATTCCTTTATTTACAGCGGCGATTAATCAGCAGTTACGGCAATCTTTAGGCGGTACAACTCTCACGCCAACAGTGCAAGCAGACTTAACGGTGACAGTAGCAGACTTGGGCAAAGAGTTATTTTTGGAACTGAAACTTTTAGAACCTTGCGGAATGGGAAATCCCGTTCCGAAACTGATCATTCAAAACTGCTGGTTTGAGAATGCTTGGCATCGCAATCAGCAAGATTGGCAAGGGAAAAAGGTGCAGTATATTAAAACCGAGTTTAATATTCGAGATGATTCTAGCAGAAGTCCTTTTCCTGGGATTTGGTGGGGACATTACAAAGATGAATTACCGATAGGAAGATGTGATTGTATTGCCGAACTCGACTACAACACCTTTAAAAAACGCTATGAAATTAGATTAATTGCTGTGCGTTCTACTGCTAATTTAGAACTGACAACTCAGCAATCGGTACTAATATTAGACTGGCGAAATCAAAAAGATTTAGCACATAGCCTTAATAAATCAGCATTAATTGTTCAAGATTGTCCCACAAACTGGGATGATTTACGCGCATGGTGGAACAGATCGCTTTATAATCAACAAAAATTAGCGATCGCTTGGTCTAAACCCAACTTCCAACCACCTAGCCAAATTTGGCTGACTTTGGTTGGTATTGCTAAATATCTCAGTCGCACCAATCAACTCGTTACCCGCGTGCAACTTTTACAGAAACTCGGCATTCGTGACCAAACCTTACTTTTAGGATTCAAAGCTTTAAAATATTTGGGATTCACAGTTAAATTACAAGACCATGATTTGCGAATCAACCACGATCCCAAAAACGTATTTGAAACTCTAGCTGATACTGCTGCTGCCAAGTTTTTAGCCGCCATCAGTGAAGAACAATTTCAGCGACAGTATTTTGCAGAAGTGCCTTTATCCACTATTATTTTGATGATTAATAGCCAGTAAGGCTGCGGGTAATTCGTAATTCGTAATTCGTAATTCGTAATTCGTAATTCGTAATTCGTAATT
>JAYGHB010000165.1:0-6479 GCA_034931985.1 Halotia wernerae UHCC 0503 | reverse complement strand
GTAATTCGTAATTCGTAATTCGTAATTCGTAATTCGTAATTCGTAATTCGTAATTTCCTTTTTTCAGCATACCATTCACAAGTTCTTAACTTTTACTTCGGTGGACGCGATCGCTGACATCCAGATCCGTCATGTTCGGGATTGGTTAGATTTCCTGCAAGAGGCAGACACGACCAAGGTTAAGCATCTCAACATTCTCAAGGCATTTTTTTCCTATGTGACCAGTTTGGAGAAACCGCCGATTTCTCGTAGTCCTATTCCCAAGCAGTTCAAGTTGCCCAAGCCGAAAGATACTTTGGTTGAGCGTATTCTTACACCGTCGGATGTGGATGCGATGATTGCCGCGACGACTGACAAGCGCAATCGGTTAATTTTAAAAACTCTGTATTTAACTGGGATTCGGGTTTCTGAGTTGTGCGGTTTGGCGCTGGAAAGATGCGATCGCTTCTCGTGGGGGTGGTGGGCAGATTAATGTTTATGGCAAGGGTGGGCGGACTCGCCGAGTCCACGTCCCCCAGTCGCTATGGCTGGAGTTGATGTCATAGCATCTAGGGGTCATCGTGTCCCGACGATGCCTGAATTGGTTGCACACTCAGGCGATAGCCGAGATTGTGCAGAATAAGGCTGATGGTTCGCAGTTCAGGGTTGCCTTCTGGCGACAAGACCCGGTAAAGATTCTGGCGGTTCAAACCCGTTTTTTCCGCAAGGCGCGTCATCCCCTCCCGTGCTTCCACCACGTGACGCAGCGCTTCCAGAAAAAATGCAATATCGCCATCCTGCTCGTACTCTTCAAGGGCAACGTCCAGGTAAGCCTTTGCCATTTCCGGGTTCAGCATCTGCTCGAACACAACCTCGTCATGGTTTCTCAGTTTCTTGCTCATCCTGTTCCTCCTGATAAGCCTGCCAATATCCTTTAGCCTTTTCTATGTCCCTGTCCTGGCTGTCCTTGTCGCCACCACATAGAAGAATTACTAGATCGTTCGCGGATTCTCCAAAGTAAACGCGGTAGCCACTGCCAAAGAAAAACCTCATTTCTTGCACGCCTGAGCCAACTGACTTGCAATCCCCGTAATTGCCCTGCTTGAGTCGCTCTATCCGTCGGATTATCCTGGAACGGATCACATAGTCCTTCAAGTTTTCCAGCCATTCGGTGTACGGCTCCTTGCCGTCTTCTGTAGCATAGACTAGCAGTGTTTTTTGACGAACGATATCAGCCATAGATTATAAATCGTAGCTTAAAAGCGACAAAAATTCAAGAATGACGCTGCCCTGCCAGATTTTGGGAAGGTTGCTCTTTGGTATCGGGGGTCAAACCCTAGTAGCGTCAATCTCACCAATTACTTTTTCCAAACTGTCGGTGAGATAATTTTGGCTGATTGATCATCTAAATAGAAATTGTAAACAGGTTCTCCTGATAATTCACAGCGAAGCGGCTCAAGAATTTTAGTGAACGGATTCCAAACTGCTGTTACAGTCCGTTTCGCTTTCTTTCGTTGCAACTCACACTGAATATGTACCGTAGGTAGATGGATAATCATTGCACTGTGCAACGAAGCTTCTACACTCATTGCATAACGCTCTTGGATGTCCAACAATTTTCTCTCTAACTCTCTATTAGTGGCTTCAATTCGTGCTACTTCCTTATCTAGTTCATCACCAATTAAATGTTTTAACTCAATCTTGTTGCGAATTTCCGAGCTAATTGTGTTGTAATAATCCCTGAGTCTTTCTTCGTCCCTAGCTCTAGCTCTTGTTAATTTAGCTTGCCAATTATCTAGAGATTTTCCAATTAATATTGCACTTTGATGTTCGATTAACGTCAACAACTCATTAAAAGGGATAGATAATGGCATTTCTTCATTATCTACAGAAATTTTGTCAGACTCCCAAAACAAAGCATCCCCAATTTCTACTGGTGTTACTCCTGTTATTTCATTGATAATGAACGAAACTAAACCAATCCTTTTTTCCTCTGCATTGGCTGTGTAAGCCACATTACACAAGATGTAACGAGTAATTTCTGGTTTAGCATCTAAAAAACGAATTAAGCCATTTTGAGGTGCGAGTCTCTCCAATAAAATTTTCTCAAAGCCTGTGTTTTTAAGATGTCCATCGATTTTAACACCCAACGCACTAATAAGTCCTTTAACAGCTAATAGTTCAGATAGCTTATTTAATACTTCTGAATGATAAGTAACAAAAACACTTTTGGGTACATCAGCAATAGTAGTAAAAGTAACTTCTTCTGGGAGCGAAAGCAGCGATGCTATATTTTCTGTTAACAACACATTCAAAATGTGTTCACCAGCAGGTTCTGCTATTCCGTCATGCAGAGAAACAATTTTTTCTAAGGTAGCAATAATTGGGTCTGATAACATATTTATTCAAATCAATCTCTCAAGCTTCAAAATCTTCGCCAAAAATCTGCTCATCCAGTTCTTGAATTTGCTGATACTGGTTTTTGGCTTTCAACAAATTATCTGCCAATTGCTCGAAGGCTGTATCTAATTCTGGTTTAACCTGATGCTTGAGCCAGATATCCATGACAATTTCACTAAAGTCAAATTCATCATCCACGTTCCCTAAAATTGTCTCAATCTCTCCAACCACCAGTTCAAACATATTAATTTTGTCGTGCAATATCCGCAGAATATATTCTTCGATACTGCCTTTTAGACAAAAGTTAAAAATAAAAACATCCTGGGTTTGTCCAATGCGGTGGATACGACCAATGCGCTGTTCTATTTTCATTGGGTTCCAGGGCAGGTCATAATTAACGATCGCATTGGCAAACTGGATGTTACGTCCCTCTCCGGCTGTTTCAGATGCCAACAGTACAGAAACAGTATCCCGAAATGCGGCGATCGCCTCATCTTTCTGTTTAAGGGACATCCCGCCAGTAAATTCTGCAAAGGGAATATTTGCTGCTTGCAGAGTTTTAGCCAAATAGGTGCTAGTTGCTTTATGGGTTGTGAAAATCAAGGTTTTCTGGCGAGATTTGGAGAGCATTTCTACCAATACTTTTGCTTTCTCGACCTGCTTCACAAGGGATGCTCGTCTTGCTAAAGACTTCAGTTCTTCATCGGGTAGGCGTTTGGTCAGTTGCTTGAGGGAGTCAGCCAAAGCACCAGGGGATGAACCAGCTCGCATCAGCAAATTGGTACGGGAGAGTCTGTCTAGCTTGTCTTCCTCATTCCGTAGATACTCGCTCAAGTCCTGATAAAGTTTCTCCTCGCCAGCCGACGGTGTAACGGTAATTGTGGTGGCGAAGCGTTTGGGTAGTTTGACATCTACTAAAGCGCGGGTATTTCGTACCATAACTTCCCGCATCAGAGAGCGTAACTTTTCTGGATTTTTAGGGACTCGTCCATTTCTGGAATCGACATATTCTTTTTTAAAAGCAGCTTCTGTTTGTAGTAGTCCTGGTTTGAGGAGAGTCAGCAGATTAAACAGTTCCACAAGGGAGTTCTGCACTGGCGTAGCAGTGAGCATGAGGATAAACCGCTTATTGAGAGCATTGACCAGTTTCCAGTTGAGGGTAGTGCGATTTTTCAGGTGGTGGGCTTCATCGACAACTACCAAGTCCCAAGTGCGACTGGTGACGTGGGGATAATGTTTAGCAGACTTAGCCGTGTTTAATGAAGCGATAATTCGCGGATTATTCGTCCAAAATTCATCTATCGGTTGTTGCGGGTCACGATTATCTGTGGTGATAGTAGAAATATTAAATTTGTCACTTAACTCTGATTGCCACTGGGAAACTAGAGATGCAGGAGTTAGCACCAGCATGGACTGTACCATACCCCTAGCTAAGTATTCGGCGATGATTAGTCCCGCCTCAATGGTTTTGCCCAATCCTACTTCATCCGCTAGTAATGCACGTCCACCCAGCTGTCTAAGTACCTTTCGGGCTGTTTCAATCTGATACCAGTATTTGTCAATAGCAGTTAGTGTGGGCAGACAAATTAGCTGATCGTAGTCTGCCATTACCGACAGGCTAAACAGGTCTAAACGCGCCTCGTAGAAGTTGATAGGGTCATATTTACCAGCTTGCAGGGCTGATAAGGCAGTGGAAGAATTGAATTTGAATGTATAGTTTTTCTCCATAATGCACCCCTACCAGCTATCTTCCCGCCAAGAAAATTGTCGGGACGTTTGTTTTAAGTTTCTCAGAAAACAGTTGTATATAAAAGATTAAAGAAAAAATGAGCCACTGGGGGATCTAAATTTACACCAAAGAGCGAACGCTTAAAATTTCATGATTTTTCAGTGGTTTAATATCAGTTATGGGAACGATGACAACAGCTATTGATTCACCAGTAGCACTGAATACTTCTAGAACACATCCTTGTTCGCCATTGCTAGGATGAGGGACAAAATCAATTAAAGTTGCCACATCACCTTTTTTTAATTGATATTCGTTTAAGTCACGATTTAAAGCGACACGCTGGTATAGTTCAAAGTTCATCTGAAGACTCCTTGTTAGGTTTGAGGGTGATAAACTGAAACTTGCCGTCAACAGCCCTTTGCAGCCAAACTGCAATCACTGCTAAGTTTCGCCCCTTTAAGCCGATTAATTCACCAGTGACGCGATAGAACACGCCATATTCATTATCCCTATCTTGTATTGCTGCTGTTGAATCTGCCAGTTGCCGAATTGCTGCTTTTAAGAGTTCTGGGTTTTCTTGTGTAAATCCAACTAGGGCGAGAAACTTTGATTTATCATCTTGTTCTCTTGGTACTAATAAGTAGCGGGTGATTTTTTCGTCAGCAATAATAGCATCAGGCGGAATTTTCATATAACTGTTTCTACGACTTTCCCCGCTTCATTGCTGATGCCATAATAGTGACACCGTTAAATCTACATACGGTGAAGTTATATAAAATCTACTGCAATTTCTCTTCTTTAAATAACTTTTTTCATCTGATCCACGTAAACTATAAACTAAAACCGAGCCGGTTGACCAAACCTCAACGTATCTTCTAGGAACGAAAACCAGTGTCAACTTCTGACTCTCAATGCCGCATTATTGCCCTATTTAATCAGGCGGGTGGTGTCGCCAAATCGACACTGACCCAAAACCTGGGATACCACCTAGCAAAACGAGAACATCGCGTCCTTCTCATCGACATAGACCCCCAAGCAAGCTTAACCAAATTCATGGGGCTAGTGCCATCAAAGCCAACCGCAAAATCCAAATAGCAGGGTTTGTTCCCACTCGGTATGCTCACCAAAATTCAGCCGATAAACGAGCATTAGCAGCTATCGCCCCTCTCCGCGTCGGAGAGGGGTTGGGGTGAGGTTCATCGAATTCACACGTTCTGCCCACTAGCCCTTTCAAGGCGACTCTAAAATCTCTTGTTTTTTCTCAGCGCTCTCAGCGTCTATGTGGTTTAAAAGTAATTTATTTAACCGCGAAGGCACTGAGTACACAGAGAGAAGAGTTTAAAGAGGAATATTTTGACTAAAAATTTTACCCACCTTGAAAGGGCTAACCCTGCCCCCCTGCTTCTTGATTTACCCAAATTTACCACTGACATATTCTTTGGTTGCTTGGGCTTGGGGATTGTTAAAAATTTTCCCTGTTTCTTCATATTCCACTAAGTAACCAAAGCGGTTTCCCTTGTCTGATTCTTCTGCGTTGAAAAAAGCAGTGTAATCTGACACCCGCGAGGCTTGTTGCATGTTGTGGGTGACGATAATAATTGTGTATTCTTCTTTCAGCTCGTGAATTAATTCTTCAACTCGCTGAGTAGAGACAGGATCTAAAGAAGAACAAGGTTCATCCATCAAAACTACTTCTGGTTTTAGGGCGATCGCTCTGGCAATACACAAACGCTGTTGTTGTCCGCCAGAAAGAGATAAACCATTTTCTTTGAGTTTATCTTTAACTTCACTCCATAAAGCAGCTCGCTGGAGCGATCGCTCGACTAATTCATCCATATCTTCCTTACGGTTTTGAATCCTGGCTCCATAAGCGATGTTTTCATAAATTGATTTGGGGAAGGGGTTTGGTTTTTGAAATACCATACCAATCCGCCGCCGCACCTCTACTGGATCGATTTTAGGTGAGTAGAGGTTTTTATTACGGTAAAGTACCTTGCCTTCTACCCGACATTTATCAATCAAATCATTCAGACGATTAAAGCAACGTAGTAACGTACTTTTGCCACAACCAGAAGGCCCAATAAAAGCAGTTACTTGTTGTTTTGGGATGTCCATATAAACATCGCGCAGTGCTAAAGTATCACCGTAGTAGACGCTGAGTTTTTCTGTTTGCAAAACTGCTGTAGTTTCGCCTGGGTTTTTAGTATTTTGATGATTATCGGTTTGATTTTGAGCAGACATTGTTAATCCTGTATGAGAATAATTCGTAATTCGTAATTCGTAATTCGTAATTAAATGCAACTATGAATTACTTTGATTTAGGACTTACGCACGCTCTACCAATTCTTCTCTACGAGACGCTGCGCGTTGG
>JAYGHB010000164.1:0-12463 GCA_034931985.1 Halotia wernerae UHCC 0503 | reverse complement strand
TAGTACGTCAAACCACCCTCTACTACTGGGGGCGCGTCCTACTGCGATGGTCATTGAACTAAAATCCTCTTTTTACTAAAATTGCAACGTTTTTAAGCAATGCCGTGGGCGGTGAGTCCAGTGCTGCGGGAGGGTTAGCCCAACCCAGGCAACTGGTGCTAGCGAGTCTTCTCCTTTGGCGCTAGCCTCTCCCTTTGGGAGAAGGGGAGACGCTATGCGAACGAGCGTCACCCGAAGGGTTTTCCCGACTTGAGGCAACTACTGCGAGGAATTAACGTTTTTTTTTGACAATCTTAGCGGCTCGAAAGCTGCTAAGATTCTGAGAGGTTGCCACTTAGAATTCGGCATTTCTCAGGATTGTGCCATTACACGTACCGTTAACTAGTAACCTAGGTTTTGGTAACTTAATGATTCTTAACTTATCACATTAGTTCGGTTTTTAGCCCAAGCACGTAGGTGAATCAGGTATTTAACACGAACCTATATAAATATTATGAATATCAGAATTTTAACAATTTGACACAACTTTTCTCAGAAATCTTAAAACTCTTAACCTTCAGCTTGCAAGATATCCTGTTGCAATGGCAGACTTTTAATGGGAAGAACTCACAGGACAAGGTAGTTCAATGACGGTATCAACAACAATCAACAAAGGCGACTCTCCTAACGGTGATAGCTCTGCTTCAAGCGTCCTGCATCAAAAAGTTCTCGGTTCTCGTCGGTTTAGCAACTACTGGTGGGCAACTATCGTGACATTGGGAGCCACGGGCTTTTTGTTGGCTGGGATATCTAGCTACCTAAAAGTAAATTTACTCTTAGTGACCGATGCAACTCAACTAATATTTGTACCCCAAGGATTGGTTATGGGGCTGTATGGCAGCGCTGGCTTGCTTTTAGCCTTATATTTGTGGCTAGTGATTTTATGGGACGTAGGTGGTGGTTACAACGATTTTAATCGGGAAACTGGTAGCATTAAAATTTTTCGTTGGGGATTTCCTGGCAAAAACCGTCGTATTGAGATTGACAACCGTACACAAGATGTGCAATCCGTCCGAATAGATATCAAGGAGGGGCTGAATCCTCGTCGCGCACTTTACTTACGCATTAAAGGTCGGCGAGACATTCCCTTGACACGGGTAGGTCAACCGTTATCCTTAACAGAGTTAGAAACTAAAGGCGCAGAATTAGCCCGCTTTTTGAGAGTACCTTTAGAAGGACTTTAAAGGATTGGGCATGGGGCATGGTGAGACAGCGCTGCGAGAGGATTAGCCCGACCCAGGCGACTGCGTTAGCGAAGCTTTCGCTTTAGCGATACGCTTAGAGCGAGCTTGCAAGCGTCACCTTTTCGCGCTCTCCGACAGGTGAAGGGGGCATCTACGGTGTACACATAAGTTCTATTCGCCCTCAAGCTAAAGCTTGGGGCTATACAAACAAAGCCCATGAAGATGGGCTAAATACAGAAAAAACCAATTCTAGCCAGGGTCAGCAGGCTTAGTTTGTATAGCCGAACAGTTAAAAAGCCTAAATTATTAAGTCTTTTGACTTTTTACTTCCAAGGTAGCGGTACTAGCCCCTAGTCCCTAAAGTATAAAATCCAAAAATCCTCTCAGAGGATTAAGATACTCTGGTTGAATCAGTAACTAGCAATGCGTTTAAAAGTTTCACAATTTTTGGTTGCGCTTTTGATGGTCAGTGCTTTGATGTTGGGAGGATGTTCAACAGAACAGGTCACTTCTTCTAACTCTTCTCCAACCTCCACAGCAGACGAGACAAGCACTACAACAACTGCTGAAGCAACGTCCGTATCACAAACTATTAGTGAGAGTATTCCTGGAATGAAAGATTTACCACGGCTCGAAGGCAAAGCTACTGTGGTGATGACGGTCAAAGGATCGCCGATTACTATCGAAGTAGACGGTACGAATGCCCCAATTACAGCTGGCAACTTCGTCGATTTAGTTCAAAAGGGTGTGTATGATGGGTTGGTTTTCCATAGAGTTGTACGCGAACCCCAACCTTTTGTGGTGCAAGGGGGCGATCCCCAAAGCAAAGACCCGAAAGTTCCGGCAAATAGACTGGGAACAGGTGGTTATATTGACCCCAAAACTGGCAATGAACGCCGTATACCCTTAGAAATTAAGCCAAAAGGGGAACCAATCCCAATTTACGGTAAAACATTAGAGTCAGCTGGGATAACGAAGCCACCGGAATTGCAGCATAAACTGGGTGCAGTAGCAATGGCGCGATCGCAAATGCCCGATTCAGCTTCTTCACAGTTTTACTTCGCTTTAGCAGATCTAGCATTCTTAGATGGTAGCTACGCTGTTTTTGGCAATGTCACTAAAGGCTTTGATGTAGTGAATAAAATTCAGGAAGGCGATCGCATTGACTCTGCTAAAGTCACTGAAGGCGCAGAAAATCTGAAAACACCCGGTTCATAGGAAGCAGGGGAGGCAGGGGAAGCAGAGGAGCAGGGGGAAAATAATTATAGTACAAATTCAGAGTATTCTCTTCACTTCCCCCTGCACCCTGCCCCATTGCCCCTCCTGCCTCTTCTTCCCAATGCCCCATGTCCCATGCTCCATTGGTTAAAGTTGTTGTCACTGGTATTGGTTTAGTTTCTGCTTTAGGCACAAGCTTAGAGGATAGCTGGCAAAAATTAATCGCAGGTAAATCTGGAATTAAATGGCATCAACCATTTCCAGAACTCGAACTGCTGACTTTAGGCTTGATTGGTCAACAACCAGCTAAATTAAAAATACTAACTGAGCTAGTTGTCGCTTCTGCGCTGCAAGATAGCGGCTTAAAGCCTCCTTTACCTGACTGTGCTGTGGTGATTGGATCGAGTCGCAGTCACCAGGCATCTTGGGAATTGCTAGCACGGCAAATGCATGGATATGATTCCACCTTGGAAAAAAAAGAGGTGGTTTTAGAAGATTGGTTAGATATTTTACCTCATACAAATGCGATCGCAACTGCGCGACAAATTGGGGCAACAGGCACAGTTTTAGCACCAATGGCAGCTTGTGCTACTGGAATTTGGACACTTGCTCAAGCAGCTTTACTCGTGCAAACTGGTCAGTATCAACGAGCGATCGCTGGAGCAGTAGAAGCACCAATTACACCTCTAACTTTGGCAGGTTTTCAGCAAATGGGGGCTTTAGCGAAAACTGGAGCTTATCCCTTTGATTTACATCGAGAAGGTTTAGTTTTGGGTGAAGGCGCGGCTGTATTTGTCTTAGAATCAGACGAGTTGGCAAAGCAGCGTCAGGCAAAAATTTATGGTGAAATTCTCGGTTTTGGCTTGACAACAGACGCATATCATTCCAACCAGCCAGAACCTGAAGGGAAAAGTGCGATCGCTGCCATTAAGCAATGTCTAGAACGTAGTAATCTGAAACCAAGTGATATTGATTACATCCATGCTCATGGTACGGCTACTCTTCTTAATGACCGTATAGAAAGCAGAATAATTCAGCAGTTGTTTCCTCAAGGTGTAGCAGTCAGTTCTACTAAAGGAGCCACAGGTCATACATTAGGAGCTTCAGCAGCCTTGGGGGCGGCTTTTTCTCTGTTGGCATTAAAGCATCAAACTTTACCGCCTTGTGTGGGATTGCGACAGCCAGAGTTTGATTTGAATTTAGTTACAGCAGCACACCACAGTAAAATTGAGCAACTGCTGTGTTTCAGTTTTGGCTTTGGTGGTCAAAATGCGATCATAGCTTTGAGATAAATTACTAAATATTTAATCAGTATGCGATAGTATGCGATCGCGGGGAGCGCACTGCCCAAAGGCTGATCGCCTAAACAGTGGTGGAAGTAGTTAGCACTAACTGTGAAGTTGACTATCAAGAGGATTCCTGTTTCCATATTCTCACTAAAAATAAAAAAATCTATCCTAAGATAGATGGTTTGTTTTTTTTATTAATAATTATGGGATTGTAAGAAAACTATATATTTTTCAAAAAGTATAAGTTTTTATCTATGATATTAATTTAATATTGATTTAATAATTATTATCTCAAATAAACAAAATTTGGGGTTAAAAGCTGTAAGCTATTTGAAAGGACTTTCATAGAAAGCTTACTAAATAAACACTTCCAATAAAGGATAAGTGTTATTTATAGGTAAAGTTTGATTTTTCTTTCACTAGAGTTTATCTAGTCAAGACACAATAGCCCTTGTCTTGAGCAGTGCAAGAAAATGTTTTCTTGTCCTGAATTTTCATGTTTATAAAACCTGAAATTGGCTCTAAGTAGCAAACAACTTTTACAAACCCAAATTTTGCTGTTTTTGTAACCAAATACCCCAAAATGTCACTGGCAAATACTATCAATTTTAGAAATCTGCGAGGCGATTTATTTGGTGGTTTAACCGCCGCAATCGTTTCTTTACCGCTAGCGTTGGCGTTCGGTGTTGCTTCTGGTGCTGGCCCTGTAGCTGGTCTTTACGGTGCGGTTTGTGTTGGCTTTTTTGCTGCGTTATTTGGCGGCACACCAACTTTAATTTCTGAGCCTACCGGGCCGATGACTGTAGTTATGACTACAATTGTCGCTTCCCTGACTGCAAGTAATCCTGAGAACGGTTTGGCAATGGCGTTTACCGTAGTCATGCTTGCTGGGGTATTTCAAATCCTCTTAGGAATATTTAAGTTGGGTAAATATATTACCCTGATGCCCTATAGCGTCATTTCCGGCTTTATGTCCGGGATTGGAGTCATCCTGGTTATCCTCCAGATTGCGCCTTTTGTGGGACAGCCAAATCCTAAAGGTGGCGTAATGGGAATGGTGCAAAATCTGCCCCAGCTGTTAGCAAATATTAATCCTGCGGAAACAGCTTTGGGAGTGATGACCTTGGCAATTATTTTCTTAATGCCATCTAAAATCAAGCGCTTCGCTCCACCGCAACTAGTGGCATTAGTAGTAGTAACTATAATTTCTTTAGTCTTTTTCGGGAACTTTGAAATTAGAAGAATCGGCGAAATTCCGATGGGACTACCAACACTGCAAATTCCCACCTTCACCACATCACAAATCACTGTGATGCTCGTTGATGCAGCAATGTTAGGGATGTTGGGTTGTATTGATACTTTGCTGACAGCAGTCATTGCAGATAGTTTGACTCGCACTGAACACAAGTCTAATAAGGAATTAATTGGTCAAGGTATCGGTAACTTGGCATCTGGTTTATGTGGTGGACTACCTGGTGCTGGTGCCACGATGGGAACAGTAGTCAATATACAAACTGGTGCGAGAACGGCTTTATCGGGGTTAACTCGTGCCCTTATTTTACTAGTTGTAGTCTTGTGGGCTGCGGGTTTAACTCAAAGCATCCCTATGGCAGTGTTGGCAGGTATTGCTCTCAAGGTCGGGATTGATATTTTAGACTGGAGTTTCCTGAAACGCGCTCACAAGGTATCTTGGAAGGGCACAGCTATCATGTACGGTGTAATGTTCTTAACCGTATTTGTTGACTTGATTGTTGCTGTCGGCGTGGGAGTTTTCATTGCCAACATCTTAACTATCGAACGTCTTTCCCAATTACAGTCTCAGGATGTGAAGACGATTACCGATGCTGATGATGACATTGTCTTAAACGATGAAGAAAAACAATTGCTCGACCAAGCCAATGGACGCATCTTGTTATTTTACCTGAGTGGACCGATGATCTTTGGAGTTTCCAAAGCGATCGCTCGTGAACATTCAGCAATGGCAGATTCTGATGTACTGATTTTGGATTTGAGCGATGTACCTATGTTAGGCGTAACTGCCTCTTTAGCAATTGAAAATGCCATTAAAGATGCTTGTGACCAAGGTCGTCATGTATTGATTGTAGGTGCAGCAGGCAAAGTTAAACAGCGCTTAGACAAGTTTGGCATTGCGAGATTCGTACCTTCAGATTATTTCTTTATGAATCGTGTCGAGGCACTCAAGCAAGCTTTGGCTTTAGTTAATCCTTACGCCGCTAGTGGCAATGTTGCTGGTACTAGTGAATATCGCTCTACAGCGAATGACCCTGATACCTACGGGTATCAAACTTAAGAAAGAGGAAAAGGGGTAAGGAGTGTAGGAAGTAGAGGAGCAGAGGAAGAAGAAGGGAGCAGGGAGAAAGATTAGGTACAACAAATTCAAGGCATTTTATTAACTCCCCTCTGCACCCCGCACCCTACCCCAATTCATCTTTCTCATCCCCCCTGCACCCCGCACCCTGCCCCAATACCTCCTTCCCATGCCCTATACCCTATACCCCTTTTCATTTGCTTTCCACTCAGGATTAATCAGACTAGTAAGAATATGGTCTTGCCATTTGCCGTTAATTAATAAATAATCTCTAGCATATCCTTCGACAACAAAGCCGAGACTTTTAAGGACATTACCACTACGCTGATTATGGGGCATATAATTTGCCATGATGCGATGAAAATTTAATTCTTGAAATACATAATTAGTGGCTACTTTCAATGCTTCTTTCATATATCCGTTACCTTGTTCAGCTTCGGCAAGGCTATATCCCACATAACAAAAGTGGGCGGCTCCTCGAATAAAATTATTAAAATTGATCACCCCAATAATTTCAGTAGGATTTTTTTTAAGAATAAAAAGTTTTAAAGATTGTTCATGAATAAATTCTAAAAAGCTATTTTCAATTTGATATTGCCAATACTGTTCTGTAAAAAAATTTTCTACCCAATTAGGATAGAATGGAGTAAGGTAAGTTTTATTTTCAGTAAAATATTTAACTATTCGGGGTATATCTTCTTTTCTACCAATTCGTAATAACAGGCGATCGCTAGTAATTAATGGCAGTTCTGATTTCATAAACTAAGTTATTTAATCTTTCATTTTTTAGCAAAATTTAGGATAAATGTAACGCAGTTTACAGAAATTTGATGGATCTTGCCTAAATTTTATGAAATTTAGTAGCATTACTTCTTGCTGTACTATCGTATTGCAATTAGAAAGTTTGGCTTAATAGATATGATTGTCGTGCCTGAAATAACAAGTTAAGTACTTAATTTTAACTACTTGATAGAGAGTATTTTTACAGCCAATCTCCTATGTAACCAAAATCTTGATAAGCTGATTGCTAATTGTCTATGGCACGAGGATTTAGAGTTGATGCTGTAGTTCAGGAAAGATAACAAAAAAATAGCTCTTAATAAATTCAGTCTCCAAGAAGGATAGTGATGTCGGGAATACGCTACGATTGGCAGGAAGCAGAGATCCGGGCGATATACAATACACCCTTGCTAGAGCTTATTTATCAAGCTGCTAGCATTCATCGCCAATATCATGACTCAACAAAAATACAAGTCTGTAAACTTATCTCTATTAAAACTGGAGGCTGTCCCGAAGATTGTAGCTACTGCGCCCAATCTTCCCGTTATCAAACAGAAGTGAAACCCCAAGCACTTTTAGAAAAAGCAACAGTAATTAACATTGCTCAAAAAGCCAAAGAAACCGGAGTCAGTCGCGTCTGCATGGGTGCTGCTTGGCGTGAAGTGCGGGATAATTCCCAGTTCGAGACTGTGTTGGAAATGGTTAAAGAAGTTACTGACATGGGTTTAGAAGTATGCTGCACTTTGGGGATGCTAACAACAGACCAGGCAAAGCGATTAGAAGCAGCAGGACTGTACGCTTACAACCATAACCTAGATACTTCACAAGAATACTACAGCACAATTATTACCACTAGAACTTATGGCGATCGCCTCCACACCATAGAAAATGTCCGCCAAACTAATGTTACAGTCTGTTCTGGCGGTATTCTGGGTTTAGGCGAAAGTGTTGACGACCGTGTAGCTATGTTACACACCCTAGCCAACCTCCATCCCCATCCTGAATCTGTACCCATCAATATTCTTTCCCAAGTACCGGGTACACCCTTAGAAAATCAACCAGATGTGCCAATTTGGGATATAGTGCGGATGATTGCCACAGCCCGGATTTTAATGCCAGCTGCCGATGTGCGTTTAAGTGCAGGTAGGGCAAGACTTGCTCACGTTGAACAAGGTTTGTGCTTTATGGCAGGAGCAAATTCTATTTTTTCCAGTGACGACAAGAAGATGTTAACAGTTACTACTCCTTGTCCAGATTACGAGGCTGACCGAGAAATGCTGAATTTACTCGGCTTAGAAATGCGTCCTCCTTCCCAAAGACCGCAAAAGTTAGCTTGACGGGAAACCCGCCTACAGCGCTGGTTCACTGCGCGTCTCGAAACAAATGTTTTCATTTCATTCCATAAATAAATTTAGGGGCTTGGGACCACTGCTCTTTTTCTTTCTTTTGCCTTTTTACTTTTTACTTTTGCCTTGTTTGGTCAAAGTTTTGAATAACTCTGCCGGGGTTAGAAACTAGCCTCGTAGACGTAGATGCCTCTAGCTCTACCGCATCCACCAGTAAACGCAAGCAAGCTGGAAGTATGCGGCAACTAGGGCAGAAGAAACGTCAAAAATCCGGGTCTACTGGTTTGGGTGCAGAAACCCAGACCTCAACGAAGTAGGTCTGGGTAGTTCATATACCAACTAAATTATCTTGGCAGAACGTAGACCAAACAACAGACCTACAGATATACCCATGAACAAAGCTAAGAAGCCAATATAAGCTATGACTGCAAACATTTATGTTTCTCCACATACTTCAATAAATCTATTGAATCATTTAGTTAGGGCATAGGGAATGGGCAGAGTACCCATTCCCTATGCCCCACATTGCGATAGAATACAGCCCACAGGCGCTTGTTTAGGGTTGGGCAATGACTTCTATAATTAATGTCAATCTACCACAGCAATCTTATGAGATTGCGATCGCACCTGGGAGTTTAGATCAACTGAGTCAACAGCTGACCAGTCTGAACCTAGGCAAGAAAGTGTTGGTGGTTTCTAATCAGACAATTTTTAAGCATTATGGAGAAAGAGTGATAAATTCGCTCACATCTGCTGGATTTGAAGTAGTTAGCTATTGCCTACCAGCCGGTGAACGCTACAAAACCCTCAACTCTATCCAAAAACTTTACGATATCGCCTTGGAAAACCGCCTAGAACGTTCCTCGACTATGCTGGCTTTAGGTGGAGGTGTAATTGGCGATATGACAGGCTTTGCAGCAGCAACTTGGCTGCGAGGGATTAATGTAGTGCAAGTGCCTACAACTCTCTTAGCGATGGTGGATTCGGCAATTGGTGGTAAAACAGGTGTAAATCATCCCCACGGCAAAAACCTAATTGGAGCATTCCATCAGCCGCGAAAAGTACTCATCGATCCAGAAGTGCTAAAAACCCTTCCCATGCGCGAGTTTCGGGCTGGAATGGCAGAGGTTATCAAGTACGGCATAATTTGGGATGCAGAATTGTTCGCTCAGTTGGAAGCTAGTAAAAACCTCAATCAACTACGCTACGTCAAGCCTGAATTAATAGACACAATACTAACGCGCTCTTGTCAAGCCAAAGCCGATGTTGTTAGCAAAGATGAGAAAGAAGGTGGACTAAGAGCAATTCTCAACTATGGACACACCATTGGTCATGCAGTGGAAAGCTTGACAGGTTATCGGTTAGTCAATCATGGTGAAGCTGTCGCTATTGGTATGGTAGCCGCTGGGCAGATTGCTGTAGCACTGGGACTCTGGCAACAGGAAGATACAGAACGTCAAAATGCCCTGATTCAAAAAGCAGGTTTACCGATTCGCCTACCAGATGAAATAGATATTGAAGGGATTATTGCAGCGCTGCAATTAGATAAAAAAGTCAAAGCGGGTAAAGTGCGGTTTATTTTACCGACGCAGATTGGTGTCGTGAAAATTACAGATGATGTCCCATCAGAGACTATCCGGCAAGTATTGCAAGGAATGTAATTCAATTGACCTTAGTAGGTAAAAGTTGGTATAGGACAACAAAATTATCGAATCATTAAGTTTACAGAGCTAGTTAACTAGTTAACAAGGTCGGGGAGTATACTTAAGACGATGCCAATAAGTTATTTCTGAGATTTAAGGAAATGTCAACAGCAAAAAGATAGGCTTGCTGGTATTTTTGTTCAGAATATTTCCCAATTATCCAGCAACTAAATAGTATTTGCTAATATTTGTGTTGTTTTGTAACAGTTTTACAATTCTTCTTCCTGGTTGCTAGTCATTGTGTCATCATGGGAGACGAGAGTTAATTCGGCGACAGCGTTTGTTTTTAGTATTGACAGGCTTTTTCCTTGTGGTATTTACAGACTTCTCTCCGAAATCTAAATCTCTACACTCTAACGGTTTTGGAGACTATCTATGTCAGTTTATGTAGGCAACCTTTCCTACGAAGTTACACAAGACGCTCTGAGTGCAGTTTTTGCAGAATATGGTTCTGTAAAGCGTGTTCAGATCCCTACTGATCGTGAAACAGGCCGTGTACGCGGCTTTGCTTTTGTAGAAATGAGTACAGATGCAGAAGAAGCAGCTGCTATTGAAGCTCTTGATGGTGCCGAGTGGATGGGCCGTGACTTGAAAGTCAATAAGGCTAAACCCAGAGAAGACAGAGGTGGGTCTTTTGGTGGTGGTGGCAACCGGGGTGGATATGGTTCCCGTAACCGCTATTAAGCGACATAGACTCAATCCTTTTAAGGTATAAAAGGGTTTGTGCTGTTTCTCAAAATGAGTAACAGAAGTTTAATGAAATATAAATAAAGTAGTGCCAAAGAAGCTTTGCTCCTTTGGCACTACTTTTGGCGCTATTCTCATTGTGATTTTGCCAAAATCTGTAAAAATATTGACCTTAATATTTTACTACGGCGTTGGGAGTCTGAAGGAAGATTGATTCCCGAAAGAACTACTAGTGGTCATAGGCGTTATGATTTAGCTCAATTGCTAGGTGTTAAATAAACTTTAGAATAACCTCGATTAATATGCCTTGGTCTGCCTCTATACCCCAACTAATTGAAGTTCTTTTGTCACAGCCTGTAAACTTATCTGAAGCTGCTTTAGCACAAGTAAGCAGTGGTATCCAAACAGACAGCCGCATTCTTCAGCCAGGTGAAGTATTTCTAGCTTTGCGGGGTGAAAAGTTTGATGGACACGAGTTTGTCCCCACAGCGATCGCTAAAGGTGCTGTAGCTGCAATTGTCGATTTTGCATACGAAAATCCGGGATTACCTGTATTGCAGGTAAAAAATACCTTAGAGGCATACCAGCAAATCGGCAGATGGTGGCGCGATCGCTTTCATATTCCAGTGATTGGAGTAACGGGTTCTGTAGGTAAAACCACAACCAAAGAACTGATTGCGGCAGTTTTGGCAACGCAAGGACAAGTTCACAAAACTTATGGTAATTTTAATAACGAAATCGGTGTCCCTAAAACTCTTCTAGAACTTGATGCCGAGCATGACTTTGCCGTGATTGAAATGGCGATGCGGGGTAGAGGGCAAATTGCCGAACTCACGCACATAGCACATCCCACTATTGGATTGATTACCAATGTAGGTACGGCACATATTGAGTTACTGGGTTCCGAAGCTGCGATCGCTGAGGCGAAATGTGAGTTATTAGCCGAAATGCCCAAAGATAGTGTAGCTATTCTCAATTATGACAATCCTTTATTAATGACCACCGCGAAGAAAGTTTGGTCAGGGGAAGTTTTGACCTATGGTCTTTCTGGTGGCAATATTCAAGGGCAACTGATTGATCACGAAACTGTAAAAGTAGCAGGAATGCAATTGCCTTTACCCCTACCCGGTCGCCACAATGCCGCTAATTTTTTGGCAGCTTTAGCAGTGGCGAAGGTTTTGGGAATTGATTGGTCAAGCCTGAAAGATGGTGTAACAGTGGATATGCCCACGGGGCGATCACAGCGTTTTACTTTGCCCAATGATGTATTAATCTTAGATGAGACATATAATGCTGCACCAGAAGCAATGCTTGCTGCTTTGCAGTTGTTGGCAGACACACCCGGAAAGCGCAAAATAGCCGTGTTAGGCGCAATGAAAGAACTGGGAGAGCAATCGCTTCAACTGCACCAGCAAGTGGGAGAAGCAGTACGAAATTTGCAATTAGACGGCTTGTTGGTTTTGGTTGACGGACAAGATGCGGAAGCGATCGCCAAAAGTGCCGAGGGTATTCCATCAGAGTGTTTTGCTACTCATGCCGAGTTGATTGCCAGATTGAAGACATACGTGCAAGCAGGCGATCGCTTATTGTTCAAAGCTGCCCATTCAGTAGGACTGGATCGTGTTGTTAATCAGTTTCGGGCAGAATTTCCTTAAGGCAGCATCAGATAAGAGGCAGGGGAAACAAATACAATCACCCATGTCTGGCAATTACTTCAATTTGAGTCGTCGGGCGATCGATCGCAAGGGTGGTTTTGTATTAATCAAAGTTCAACAAAGACCTGGTACTGATACTTATGAGTTCGTACCGATACAACCTTAATTTTGAAGCTTTACAGGACTTACGCAAAAATGGACAAAAAGCTTAATTTATCGAACCGCCAAGATGC
>JAYGHB010000163.1:0-13117 GCA_034931985.1 Halotia wernerae UHCC 0503 | reverse complement strand
ACTTTCTCTTGCCTTCTATTCATTGCTGCTAAATGCAAATTAGTCCAAACTCAAGAACAACGTCAACGTCCAAAATATCAAAAATGCCTTCGAGCATTTTTCCGATGTTGTTGTCAGCGACTTCGATCCCTTTAGCGATAAACGAATTTTAGAAATCCTGTTCGCAGAACTGAAAAAGTCTGGAGTCTATACAGAGTTCTTTGAGACTTTTCTCAGAACATTCAATGATGATGCCAAACGTCACAATCCAGAAAGTTATCTTGATTTAGAAAGCAGGATCGAAAAGTATATTGCCGCCAATCCTCAACACACCGCTGATGCCAAAGCAGCACAGTATTTTACCATCCTCAACCGCATTGAGTATGTAATTACCCTAGATGCAAAATACAGCGAATCTAGCCTTTTAGAATTTCTGCGTTTATTCAATAAAATCTATAATCGGCTGCACCGTACTGATGATATCAAAGATGCGATCGAGGTTTATTTTGATAATCAAATTGGCATTATCGAAGTCGAAACCCAAGATCCAGAACCGAAGAAAAAGAAAATAACTAAAGTTGCCCAAGGCAAAGAACCAACCAGCACAGACTATCAATTTGATATCTTAGCTATAATTGAAGCCCGTAACGAACAAGAAGACCTCAAGGGAGAACGCATTCAAGAATTTGAATTAAAAATTAGCGACTTGTTTGACTATGTGCGAAATTGCGATGAGGGCAAACGGTTGATGATTAAAATTAAATCAAATGTTTTAGAAGACGAAATTTATAATGACTTTGCCAAAATCTACCGTAAGTACAAAATCTTACATCGGCAGAAAGTCGGAGATTATTTTTTCAAAGAAATGGAAGATTTGGTCAATAAATTATGTGATGATTTTGAAGTTATAGTACGTAAGTGTACCTAAATGTAGTAAATTCAAATTTGATTGGTGATATATGAAAACAGCAACTATTATTCGACACATCGCTTTTGAAGATTTAGGAACCCTCGCACCTACTCTGAAGCAACATGATTATGCTGTGACTTATATAGAAGCGGGTTACGACGATATCACACAGATTGATCTTCTAGCTGCTGATCTTGTTGTTGTATTAGGAGGGCCAATTGGTGTATATGATCAGTCAGATTATCCCTTCTTGTCAGATGAGCTAAATTTTTTAGAGTCACGACTAAAACTAGATTTGCCAACTCTAGGACTTTGCTTAGGCAGCCAACTAATAGCGAGGGCATTAGGTGCTAAAGTTTACCCTGGCACTCAGGGGAAAGAAATTGGTTGGGCATCCATAGATTTAAGTGAAGCAGGTAAACATAGTCCCCTAGTTTATTTAGCACCTGAGGAGACGTTTGTATTACATTGGCATGGAGACACTTTCGACTTGCCAAATAACTCCACTCTTTTAGCTTCTACCTCAAAATATCCAAATCAAGCGTTTTCATGGGGTAAAAACTGTCTAGCATTACAGTTTCATCCAGAGGTAACTGCCCGTGGTTTAGAACGTTGGTTTATTGGTCATGCTAATGAAATAGGTTCCACGCCTGATGTAAATGTCAATCAACTGAGATTAGATACAAAACGTTATGCTGCTAGGCTAGAAATTCAAGCTTTTAAATTATGGGATGCGTGGTTAAAAACACTCGTTTAAACACTTGTTGGTTCTGTATAACCTTGAATATTTTCAGGTTCAAACTGGCGCAACAAACGAGTTGCCTGGCGAGTTAATTCTTCAGTACCTTTAACTACAATTAAATATTTACCTTGATTCAAACGATTACGATAAGGTAAAGCATCACCACTACCGACAGTTAAACCTACACCACCACCCACAAAATAAGCACCTAACGCACCAGAAATAGCTCCTAAAAGTCCACCAATCAGATGATTGCCAACACTACCAACCACAGGTAAGATTTCGATACCAGTTAAAAAATTGAAAGCATAACCTGCAACAAACCCAAAGGGTATTAGCCAGTAGACTAAGCGTTTTGCTCCTTTTTTGGCTTGTTGATTAGGGTCAATTAATCCATATTCATCAGCACTTTTATAGCCATTTCCCAAAATGTCAATTTGTTGGCTTGGTAAGCCTTCTTGTGCCAATGCTGAGTAAGCTGCTTCGGCTTGCATCCTATCTGGTAAAACTGCAATTAGGTAATTCATAAAAAACCTTAACTATACTATTGCAGATTAAACAATGCAGCATATTATGACCTCTCTCTGAGGATCTAAACCCAGTATTCCCCAGGTTTTATTGGGTTTTGCAGTAGCTCTACCCAACCTACAATTTTCTAGCAAAATTAACAGATAATTACATATAGATAGTTAGTATTCACTGCCAGTTAAATATGCAACAAGATAATCAAATCGCTATAGAATTTCATGATGTCACCTTTAGTCGAAATCATCGCCCTTTAGTATCAAATCTCAACTTTTCCATCCGCCAGGGAGAAGCACTAGTATTACTCGGACGCAGTGGTAGCGGCAAAACTACGACAATGAAATTAATTAATCGTCTCTTGACACCTACCCAAGGTGAAGTATTATTTAACGGCATTCCCACAACTCAGTGGGATGAAATTAAACTACGGCGCAAGATTGGTTATGTAATTCAAGAAACTGGTTTATTTCCTCATTTCACTGTGGAACGTAATGTAGGTTTAGTTCCGACTTTAGAAGCTTGGCAACCTAAACAAATTAAAACACGGGTTTATGAATTGTTGAACTTAGTAGGCTTAGAACCTGTACAATTTGCTGGGCGTTATCCCCATGAACTTTCGGGAGGACAAAGACAACGGGTAGGGGTAGCTAGGGCATTAGCAGCAGACCCACCAGTGTTGTTGATGGATGAACCCTTTGGCGCACTTGATCCGATTACGCGGCTAGAATTGCAACAAGAGTTCCGGCGGTTACAAAAAGAATTAGGTAAGACTGTGGTATTTGTCACTCACGATATCCAAGAAGCTTTTGTTTTAGCGTCAAGAATTGGTTTAATGTATGAGGGAGAGTTGGTTGTATTAGCTCCGAAGGATGAATTTATACAAGCGCAACATCCAGAAAGTATTGCTTTTCTGCAATGTCTGCGTTCACTGCAAGACAACTTATGAAAGATTTCTTCCTCTTTAAGTATGCCCCAGAAATTTTTCAGCATACGCTGGAACACTTGTTTTTGGTAGGCATCGCTATCGGAATCGCCATACTTATAGGTATTCCATTAGGTATTTTAATTACACGCAAAACTAATCTTCGCCAACCTATTTTGGGCATTGCGAATGTTTTGCAAACGATTCCTAGTTTGGCACTGTTTGGTTTATTGATACCAGTACCCGTTATTGGTGGTATTGGCGTAGTACCAGCAATTGTTGCCTTGACTTTGTACTCTTTTTTGCCGATCATCCGTAACACTTATACCGGAATTACTGGTGTAGATCCAGCAATTCGAGAAGTTGGTAAGGGAATGGGAATGACAGATAGGCAGTTGTTGTTACAGGTAGAGATTCCTTTGGCAATGGGCGTGATTTTAGCAGGGGTAAGGGTAGCCACTGTGATTGCCATTGGAATTGCAACTATTGCAGCGGCCATTGGTGCTGGTGGTTTAGGAGTATTTATTTTTCGTGGTATTGCTGTAGTAAATAATCAGTTGATTTTAGCTGGGGCTGTCCCTGCGGCAATAATTGCGTTAATTGCTGATTTAGGAATAGGCTGGCTAGAGAAAAAATTAAAAGTTAAAAATTAAAAGTCTTGTACTCAAGCCAATGTCTTAAGGTACATAGAGAATTTTAATTAATAGGAAATCATGAAAAGATTCTTGGTACTTTGTTTGTTAGCTTTTACCTTGGTAGTAGCGATCGCAAGTTGTAACTTCAATTCAAACAGTAGTAGTGTTGGTGATATTGTCGTTGCTTCTAAAGATTTTACTGAACAAGATATTTTAGGCGAACTTTTAGCGCAACAAATTGAAGATACCACTAACTTAAAAGTAACTCGTCGCCCCCGATTGGGTGGTTCTTTTGTCTGTCACAATGCTATTATTGCTGGCAAAATTGATACTTATATTGAATATACAGGGACATCATTTACTGGTATTTTAAAACAAAAAGTAATTAATAATCCAAAAGTACTTTATGAAAAATTAAAACAAGAATATGCTCAACAATTCAATCTAGAAGTAATGCCCAGCTTGGGTTTTGAGAATACATTTGCGATGATTGTTCGGGGTAGAGATGCTAAGGATTACAATATTCAAACTCTTTCAGAAGCTGCTAAATATACACCTCAATGGCGCGGTGGTTTCGGTTATGAGTTTTTAGAACGCAAAGATGGTTTTCCAGGGTTAGCTCAAACTTACAATTTACGTTTTGCTAAACCACCTCAAATTATGGATTTAGGTTTAATTTATCGTGCTTTAGTTCAAAAGCAAGTAGATATGATCGCGGGTAATTCCACTGATGGGCAAATTTCTCGTTTAGGTTTGGTGGTACTAAAAGATGATAAACAGTATTTTCCTCCTTATGAAGCAGTACCAATTGTGCGACAAGAAACTTTAAAAAAATATCCCCAATTAAAAACAGCGATCGCCCAACTTTCTGGACAAATTTCAGCTGATGAAATGCGGCAATTAAATTATTTGGTTGAGGGAGAATTTCGTAATATTCAAGATGTTGTTAGGGAGTTTCGCAAAACACAAAAAGCTTATAGAAATTTACAACAAATCAAAAATTAACGCTTGCCCATTGTCTTTTTAAAAGCTGGTCTAGCAGCTATTATATTTAGATATGCCACAATCTCAGGATATTCGCTAAAATCAATCAGTAAAACTAATTTTGCATAGTATAAATATGAAGCAATGGCAACATCTGCCACACTCAATTTTTCACCTAAAATAAAAGATTGTTTTTGCAAAAGCTTACCATGAAAAATCTCGAAATCAAGACTATGAAAACATTTATTAAAGTTTTGTTATTTGGTGTTAGTTTGACTGGTGGAAGTGTCTTAGCTCAGACTTTACCTCTCGCTCCTAGCTTAATTAATTTCAACTCAGACGCAGGTGAAAAATTATTGATTGAAAGTCGTTCTAGAGAAGATTTTTTTCCTCTCAGTACGCAGTTTGTAACGCAAAATAATCAGGCTTATTGTGGAGTTGCCAGTATTGTCATGATCCTCAATAGTTTGCAAATTCCAGCACCAGAAGCACCGCAGTATAAACCATATCGAGTATTTACCCAAGAAAACTTTTTTAGTAATGAGCAAACTAAAAAAGTACTAAATGCTGAAACTGTTGCTCGTCAAGGCATGACTTTAGAACAATTAGGAGGATTAATAGCCAGCTATGGTGTCAAAGTCAAAATTTATCATGCTGCTGATACCAACTTTGAAGAGTTTCGCAAACTCACAGCCGAGAATTTAAAACAACCAGGAAACTACGTTGTAGTTAACTACTTACGCAAAGAAATCGGTCAAGAAAAAGGTGGGCATATCTCCCCCTTAGCTGCCTATAATCAGCAGACAGACAGATTTTTAATTATGGATGTTTCTCGTTATAAATATCCACCTGTTTGGGTTAAGGCGAAAGATTTATGGAAGGCAATGGCAACCAATGATACAACCTCAGGTAAGACACGCGGATTTATATTTGTCAGTAAAATATAGGAATCTGGTTTGATTTCTGAACTTACTCGTAGAGGTGAGGTTACACGCATCATTTTTGAGTTACAAGACTTAATATCAAAAGCGATAGAAAGAGGATGATATACAAAATGAATTACTAAAAACTCTCAAACAAGTGAATGATAAATTGGCACGAGAAACAGTTACTCCATCGTCAAAAGAACCTTTATCTTCAGACACTCAATAGCCAATAAAAATCTCAGATGATTTGGATGGATGGAAAGTTAGAAACCTAAGCAAACTCTATTGACCAAATTAAACCCATCAAAATAGAAGAATAGTAATTACTTTGTCATCAGAGTATTCGATATAATTTTTTTGAAGTTTATATAAATGTAATCTGTATATATTACTATTTGAAGTGCGGAATGTGAGGTATAACACCCTGCCTTGACAAGATATTTGGCATCTACCCGCTTTCAGTGAGTAAGATGGTTTACCGTGTGCTTTACTCAGTTAAGAGAAAACAATTGCTTCAACCCACTTGCTTTAAAGCAAGAGAGGTTATCCGGTTGAAAGTATTGCACTGGTTTAATCACTCGGGAATTGATGAGTTGATATAAATATCAAAGGTAGGAATGTAAGTAAATGCAAATAGCTCAGAAATGGTTGGCTGAAAAAACTAATCAATTAGTACTTTGTTTGCTGGTTGGAGGACTGCTGTTTCGAGCCTTTGTTGCTTTCTGGCTTTATCCTACCTTTGATGAAGCTTACTACTATCTCTACAGCCTGCATCTGGACTGGAGCTATTTTGATCATCCAGTGCTGGTAGCGCTAACAACTGGTTTTGGCCCTTGGTTGACTGGAGTTGTATCTCAGTTCACGATTCGCCTGGGAGCGTTGATTGGGCATACAGGCAGTTTAATACTGTTGTATCTGACTAGCAAGAGATTATTCTCTGCCCCAGCTGCGAAAATAACTTTAGCGATCGCTACTATTAGTCCCATTTTTCAAGTTGGCTTTGGTATACTCAGTCTACCTGACAGTCCGTTGATGTTTTTTTGGTCAGCTAGTTTATTTTGTGCAACCACTGAGTTTTTTCGACAACCGGAGACTAAAAACTATAGTTTACCAGATTCGTCCAATTCCTATGTCCCCAGTTACCGCTTAGCAATTCTGGGTATCTTAGTTGGATTAGCCTGTCTGAGTAAATATCACGGTTTTATTTTAGGACTAGGGCTAGTTGGTTTTTGTTTAATGAATCCACGTTATCGCTGTGTTTTTCGCTCTCCTTGGGCATGGCTTAGCTTAGGCTTATTTATAATCACCATCTTCCCGATTTTGTTTTGGAATATCCAGCATGATTGGGTATCATTTCGCTTTCAATCAGAGCGAGCAGTACCTAGGGGCGGTTACAATCTGCTGAATGTGGTATTAGTCTGTTTAGCTGGAGTAGCTTATCTGTTCCCAACCATAGGATTACCCCTCTGGTGGGTAAGTTTGCGACCGATGCTAGCTCGAACAGTCCAAGTTTTTTCGCAGAAATCATCAAAATATGTTAAATTTTTCCCCGATTCCTGGCTCTTAATTTTATGGGTATCCTTACCCCTAATTTTAGGGTTTACTCTCATCGGAGGATATCGGCAAATTTTACCTGCTTGGTCAATGCCAGGATTTTGGGGAATAACTTTGCTATTAGGACAACAAGCAATCATTTGGGAACAGCAATCTCGGCGTTGGGTGCAGCGATGGCTTTTAGGTTCAGGAATAATGGTTGCCAGTATCTTACTAATTGCTTTGTTGCAAGTGACAACGGGAATAATGCAAAAGCCTAGCCAATACGCCCTCATGGGAGGTTTCTTGCTTCCCAAAGATGATCCCTCTACAGAATTAATTGATATTCAACAACTGCGGCGCGGCTTTGCTGCATCCCCTGTTCTGACTACAGCGTTAGAAAAATCTAGTTTTATATTCACCAATCGCTATTACATCGGTGGGCCAGTTGCAATGTCTCTTGCACCCCTAGCTAACATCCCAATTACTTGCTTTGATATTGGTAAAGATTTGCGTGGCTTTGCTTTTTGGTCAGCAGCCACTCAATGGTTAGGAGAAAACGCGCTTTATATCACTACCGCCCCCTTTAATCACAGAAAAGACTTGATGGATAGCTATCGAAATCACTTTAGCAGTTTGACTGAAATCGCAACGATCCCAATTCGACGAGGCGGGGTAGTAGTCAACGTCATTTATGTCTATCAAGCCAAGACACTGCTCAAGCCCTATCCTCGGTCTTACGGAATTTGACGACCAATGCAATCCCTCTTATCGGCGGACATCGGCTATGAGTAAATCATCTCAGCGAAAGAGGAAAATCCAAGAGTGATTTTGGAATCCCCATATGTAGCAAGCGAAGTTTGGGGAGGATGTCAATTCATCTAAATTTGAGCAGTAGTATTTTTTCTGTGTGTCTCAATTACGAATTACGTTAGCGACCCAGGAGCGTCATTACGAATTACGAACTGGTAATTCACTACCACATCTTTTACAAAACCCAGCATCGACATCATGAAAAGTCAAACCGCAACCCAAACAAACAGTTTCTACTTGATTGGCAGTTTTGACTAATCGCTTAATCAAATCTCCCACTTGCCAAGGAATCAAGGCAATTCCTGTAAAAATCATCAATACTGTCAGCAGGCGACCTAATTTAGAAATCGGAATTACATCGCCAAATCCCACTGTTGTCATTGTGACAACAGAAAAATAAAATGCATCTAAAAATGTACTAAAGTTTTGTGGGTTAACCGGATGCTCAACTTGATAAATCAAGCCAGAATATACAAAAACTATGGCAAATAATGTAAACAATATTCGCGCAAAAATAATCCCATCTTCAGTGCTAATACTGGCAAAGAGAAATTTATTATCTATAAACCTAATTAACCTTAAAATCCGGAACCATCGCAGTAAACGAATAAACTTGATATCTACTATTCCTAGTAAGAATGGTAAAATTGCGATTAAATCAATAATGGAGTAAAAACTAAAAATATACTTAACTTTATTTTCTGCACTCCAAAGACGGAGTGCATATTCTATTGCAAAAATGATGAAAATAGCAATATCAATGATGTGTAACTGAAAGCGAACACTATCAGGAATACTATAGGTTTCTGCTACAAAAAGTCCTGATGATACTAGAACTAAAGCGGCAATTGTTAAATTAATCGCTTTACCTACTGGTGTTTCTAAGTCTTTTAAATAAAATTCTGTTTGTTCTCTGCTCAGTAACATATTTCACCAGAAATAATTTTAATACATTTGCAGAAATCACATCATCAATGCGATATTCTTAATCATTATCCCGCTCAACACCCAGACAGTATGAACCACGAAGATTTTATGCGTTTAGCATTGGCAGAAGCAAAAAAAGGTGATGCGCCTTACGGTGCAGTGATTGTTAAAGATAACGATGTGGTTGCAGTCGCTCATAATACTGTGAGGCGGGATAGTGATCCATCTGCTCATGCAGAAATTAATGTCATTCGCAGTTTAACAGCTAAACTCAAAAACCCTTCTTTAGAAGGTTATAGCATATATACAACAGGAGAACCTTGTCCGATGTGTGCTACAGCTTGTGTGTGGACAGGCATAGCAGAAATTATCTATGGTGCTTCAATTAAAGATTTAATTTTGATCAAACAATCGCAAGTTGACTTATCTTGTGAAGAGATAATTGCTAAATCATCTAGAAAAATAAAAGTGACAAAAGGTGTTTTAAAAAAGGAATGTTTAGAATTATTTAATATGTGAAGCTTTAAGTATCTAAGTAAGATAAGAACGTATTTGCAATAATAGCGGCTTGAGTGCGATCGCGCAAATTCAATCTATTTAAAATATTTGTAACATGGTTCTTTACCGTTCCTTCAGAGATATATAATTGTTGGGCAATTTCTCGGTTATTAGCACCTGTAGCAATTAACCGCAAAACCTCTTTTTCTCTGGGAGTCAGTTCCGTTAAACTCGGTGGTACAGGTGGGAGTTGAGTTGGTGTCATATTGGGAAATTGAGTCAAAAGTTTTTTGACGATTCCTGGCCCTAATTGCGTATATCCTTTATCAACTGCACGAATAGCAAAAGCTAATTCTTCTGATGGTGTATCTTTCAGTAAATATCCCATGGCCCCATTTTTTAAAGCCGCTGTTACATATTCATCATCATCAAAAGTTGTCAGTATTAAAACTTTAACTCCAGCAAATCGCTTTTGAATTTCTCGCGTAGCTGCAACTCCATCCATAATAGGCATTCTGATATCTAACAACACTACATCTGGTTGCAATTCTGCCACCAACTTAATTGCAATTTCACCATTTTCTGCTTCTCCTACTATTTCTAAATCTGCTTCCAGTTCTAATAATGCTTTTAAGCCTTGCCGAATTAAACTCTGGTCATCTACAAGCAACACTTTAATCATCGGATCAACCTTGATAAGGGAATATCAACTATAATTTGACAACCAGAGCCAGGAGTACTGTTAATATTAAATTTACCTCCTAAAGCTAAGGTGCGATCGCGCATACTTTGTAATCCAAAACCAGTAGTATTTTGCTGGACATCAAAACCTTTACCATTATCTTGAATCATCAAATATAAACTACCTTTAGTCATCATCATATCTAGTTTAATTTCCGTAGCTTCTGCATACTTAGAAATATTAGTCAAGGATTCTTGAATAATTCGGTATATAGCAGTGTTCACTTCCGCAGATAAAGGATAAGCAACGCTGATTTGACAAGTTATAAAAATGCCATTTGAGCGCTGAAAATCTTCTGCCAATAAACGAATTGCCTCTGTTAAAGATTGTTCTTGTAAAGGGTTTGAACGCATGGTTGAAACAGACTGTCGTACATCTTGTAAAGCTTTTGAGCCTAATTCTTTAGCTCGCATTAAGAAACTGTAAGACTTACTTGGGTTAGATTGAGATAGTTTTAAAGCCGTTTCTAATTGAAGATTTAAAGCAGTTAGAGAATGTCCTAATGAATCATGAATTTCACGAGCGATGCGGTTACGTTCTTCTAGGGTGGCTTGATTTTCAATTCGCAGAGCATATTGTCGCAGTTTTTCATGGGCGATCGCTAATTCTTCTCGACTTTGCCGTTCAGATAATACTGCATTCATCAACAGTAATACAAAAACTAAACTCAGACCAAATAATAAAGCTAAACTAAAACTAAAAAACCGAAAACGTTCTTGGTCTTGGGGTCTTAGAGGAAATCGGGGAAACCGATGTTGCAGTGTTAATAAAAAGAAGATGAATGATAATCCCGTAACTAATAAACGCCCAGGTAACTGAAAAATTAGACAACTGCGAGTTACTAAAATTATATATAAAAAGGGAAATAATCGAGCAGATCTCCCACCAAAAATTCCAGTTAATAAAATTAACAAAATCTCACTAGTTGTGTAGATTACCTTACTAAAATTGTTACTGGTAGGTAATCTTAAACCCATTAAGCCAAATAAAATTAGGCTACAAATTGTCAGTTCGGGAAACTTGGGAGAAAAGCGAGGCGAAGGCGGTAGTACAGCAGAAAAAACAGCGATCGCCAATAATATCCACTCCAAATAAAGCAGAAACCGAAAAGGATGATTCGTAATTTGAATTGGACGGTTCATACTATTTGAGATTGGGAATTTTAGATTTGGGATAGCTCCAACCTTGTTCTCAAACAATTTAGAACAAGTGAGATTGTTTCACAGTAATATATCAATTTTGCCAGCAGTTTTATATATTTACTGTATTATGAATCAAATTTTGCCAGACAGAATCATGACCAAAGTCATGGGTATAACCATGACTTTCTCCTCATGTAGTTGCTGGATGTAATTTCTTATGATGGTGACATCCAACCAGGAAAAATACCAAGGTCATAAATGAAACTTAAGTCATTGTCATTGATAGCTGGAGCAATTGCCCTAACTTTAACTGCAATCCCCTTTACAGTCAAAGCACAAACAACCTCCTCTTCACCTGTGATAGTTGCACAAACTCCCAGAAAAGAAAGAGGTTTTTGGCAAAGCTTAGGACTCACGGATGCACAAAAAGCCCAAATGCAGTCAATTCGCCGCGATACCCGCGCCAAGATTGAGGCAATTCTCACCCCAGAACAAAAAGCAAAATTGGCAGCTGCCAAGGAAACACGTCAGGCTCAACGCCAAGCAGGTCAAGGTCAACGGCCAGGTAAGGGTAAGGGTTGGGCTGAATTGAATCTGACTGAAGCACAAAAAACCCAAATGCGGCAAATCCGGGAGTCATCAAAACAACAAATGCAAGCTCTCCTGACTCCAGAACAGCAAGCTAAACTCAAGCAATTCCAAGAGAATATGAGACAGCGCCGTCAACAACGTCAACAAAGCCGCTAATCAAGCCAGCCCGGGTGGGAGCAACTCACCCACCTGAATCACAAAATAATTATGATGCAACCACTCGCTGCTTCCCCAAATCCTACTCCTCGCCTGCAACAGTTTTTAGATTTACTTGATCGCATCGCTGAAGCACAAGGACGAAATGTCCCTCAAATTGTAGATGTAGAGAAACTACGAAGACTTCCTGCTAACACTTTTGGCAGAATTTGGGCAGACTTTCTTGATGAACACAACTTACAACCCTTCACCACAGGCGCGCGTCGCAAACAACTTCATGACGGTATTCATGTCTTGACAGGTTATGGTACAGACCCCATTGGTGAAGCAGAAGTACAAGCATTTTTATTAGGAGCCAAGTTTCAAATATTTCATATTATGTTGGGGCTAGGACTACTGCGAGTTATCCATAAAAATCTGAATTATCGACAAAAATTTAGCTGGAACAGACTGTGGCAAGCATATCAACGTGGTCATCATTCCCAGCTGAATCCCGATACTTGGGAACCAGAGTTGCTTTGGCACTTACCCTTAACTGATGTGCAAGCATTGTTTTCCCTAGTCAAGAATTATTGACACTCTCACCGCTACAGGCGCAGCCTTAAGGGGAGATTCTTGCCCTCTTCATCAACAAGACTACAAAATTACGAATTAATATAATCCCCTAGTAAAAGTTATGAGTTATGAGTTATGAGTTATTGAACCTCCTAGTTCTTTTAGCATGTCCAACGAATTTGCCATTGGTAGTAAAGTCCGTGTTGTGGCACTACCGCCTTACGTCAAAACAGCAGATCCCATGCCTATGCTACGTCCCCCAGATGTAATTCGTATTGGCGAAGAGGGTATAGTTATTGACCGCCGTCCTGGAGGATATTGGGGTATTCGCTTTGCAAAAGGAGCCTTTCTCTTAGATAGCCAATACATCGAAAGCACAGAAACCCCTCCCGAATCTCACTTGGGGCAATAATAAAATTAAGAGGGAACTCATAAATAATTCCAGGCGGCGTACACCATTGAGACAGCGATCGCGGATTATTTTGACCAAACAAGGCAAAAGTAAAAAGTAAAAAGGCACTCATAAAGAAAAAGAGC
>JAYGHB010000162.1:0-14176 GCA_034931985.1 Halotia wernerae UHCC 0503 | reverse complement strand
CTTTGTTAACTTGGCATTTTGGTATTAATTATCCATAAAGGGAGCGATAGAACCGAAATTTTGATGGTCAATTTAATTATAAAAGTTGCTGAATTACCTGAAGACTTTTCAGCGATCGCTGCGATTAGAAAATTAGTTTTTCAAGAAGAACAAGGAGTAGATCCCGCTTTAGAGTTTGATGGCAAAGATAAGATATCTGAACATTTAATTGCTTATTTAGATCAACAAGCTGTGGGTACTGCCAGAATTAGATATTTAAATGATAACACTGCCAAAATAGAAAGGCTAGCTGTTTTATTTACAGCGAGAAGACAAGGTATTGGTCAGAAAATTACGGAATTGGCATTAGAGATCATAACCAATCAAAATATTCCCGAAGTTGTGACTCATGCCCAAGTATATATAAAAGATTTATACAAAAAATTGGATTTTGTAGAAGTAGGAGAAATGTTTACAGAAGCTGGTATTTTGCATGTAGAAATGAGGAAAAGAATTCTATAGTGCTAGAAAAACTTCTTACCTAAAAATTTTGTACTTATTTTAAATGCCGCTTGATTATTGTCTCTAATTGTGCTATTCGAATTGGCTTGGGAAGATAATCGTTAACTCCAATTTTTAAACTGCTGAATTTTTCCAAAGCAGGTTCATTAACACTCATCATTACCACCAGCAAATTTTGCAAATCAGGCTCTTGTCTGATAATTTTCAGTAAATCCCAACCGCTGACATCTCCTACTAATTCCTTATCCAACAAAATTAAATCTGGTTTTAGGGTTCGCACTTCTGGAAGAAAGCTGTTACTGTTGTTTATCAAATCTACTTGGTAGCCAATTATTTGCAGATAATCTTGCAAAAACATGGCAGTATTTTCTTCTGGCTCTACAAGTAAAATACGTTTTTTGGAAGGAGAAGTAGGAGGCAATGTTATTATTTCCTCATCTGCTCGATTTGGCAAAAATATAGTGAACTGACTACCTTCTCCCAAGGTCGATACAACTGTTACATCTCCACCATGCAATCGTGCTAATTTGCGGGTTAAAGCTAAACCTAAACCAGTGCCTTCATACTGACGATTTAAGCGACTGTCTAATTGTTTAAAAGGTTCAAAGAGAAATTTCAATTGATTGGCATCAATACCAATACCTGTATCTAAGACTGTAAAATTCACACCTCCAGAGACTTTTTTCACTTCCAAAGATACCTTTCCCTCTGGAGTGAATTTAATAGCGTTGGTAAGCAGATTGAGTAACATTTGCTTCATGCGCCGTGTATCGGCAACGCATATATCGGCTTCTGGATCAATTACACTTGTAAGTTCTAATCCTTGTTCTTGGGCGCGATCGCCTACTGTAGATAAGACATAACTACATAAATCTGACACTGAAAAAGGCAATAAAGATAGTTCTTCTTTACCTGCTTCCACCTTAGATAAATCTAGAATATCGTTAATCACTGTCAGCAGATGTTCACCACTGTTATATATACAACTTATATATTCTTGCTGTTTCTCGTTAAGAGAGCCAACAATTTCTTGTTGTAACAATTGAGATAAGCCCATAACTGCGTTCAGGGGTGTTCGCAGTTCGTGGCTCATAGTTGCTAAAAATTCGCTCTTCGCTCGACTACCAGCTTCTGCTGCTGCTTGAGAGGCGAGTAGCTTCGATTCTGTCTGCTTGCGTTCAGTAATATCCTCGATAGTCGCTAGGAAAAACTCCGGTTCACCATCATAGCCGGGAATCATAGAAACAGATAGATGAGTCCAAACTAACCTGCCATCTTTATGCAGGAGCTGTCTTTCCATTTCAATGTGATGTTTGGTTATAGGCTGCTCCCCGTTTACGTGGGTTCCTGAAATTAGTTGTTTATAAAGTTCTAAATCTCCTCTTTGGTGTGAAATATAATCTATGAAGCGTTTACCACATAGTTCTTCGCGCTGATAACCCAAAATCTGACACAGGGCTGGGTTGATATCTACTATTTGTGCTTTCATATCAGAAAGTCCGATGCCGATAGAGGAACGCTCAAAAATTGCTCGAAATTGGGCTTCACTCTTTCGTAGTGCTTCTTGTGCAGCATTGCGATCGCTTGCTTCAATCGCTAGGGTCACAAAATCTGTGATCGATCCAGCAAAATTCTCTTCTTCTAAAGTCCACTGGCGAATATCTCCAAAGTGTTCATGGCATACTACCCCTATCAAACGACCACCTAACCAAATTGGTGCTTCTAGCAAAGAAGCAATGCCAAACACGGAAAGATAAGATGCAGATAACTCTTGGGTTCTTTGATCGTTGATGGCATCATGTATTGCAATACTGCGTTCCACTTCTAAAGCTTGAAAATATGCAGGATAATTAGCTTTCAAAAAAGACCTACCACGGGTATGCTCCCTGGCAATTGCATCGTATAAATTAATACATTCAATAGCGGAACGATCTTCGTTGTATAACCATACGCCAACTCGCTTTACTGAGAGTGTCTGAGCCGCAGCTTCTGTGATTTCTTTTAATGTTGTATACAGGTTGCCTTGTTGGAACGTCTTACTCCTGGCCAATTGCACTAATGTCTGGCTTTGTTTTCGCTGCTCGTTTTCTTTAATTTGCAAAGCTTGTTGGACTTGCTTTCGTTCTGTAATATCTTTAACTACCATCACCTGCATTTTTTGCACCTGGGAAGAAACAACTTTACCTTGCAGCTCTACAAGAAAAGTAGAACCGTCTTTTCTAACTACAATTACTTCACCAGGTTTTTCACAACCGGAAAGTATATTTTTTTTCATCAAATTTTGTAATTCGATAGTGGCAAGTTCAAAGCTATTTTGAGAAATTAGTTCTGCCCATCCTTAACCCTTCTAAAGCGCAAACTTCATCTTCCACCTCACTCATCACTTTAGTTGCTACATCGAGAGCAAGCGATCGCTCTTGAATTGCAGTTAATCGTCTACGTAAATGAGAAACAATTGTTAAGTCTTTATGATCTTCCAACAACAAATTTAATATAACTAAATCTATAAATTGTGTGTGCAAAGTCTACGTACCTTTTAAATTCCTGAGCCTAAATCATTTGAAACTATGGATTAAGAGGTAAGGTCATTTATGCTTAAATCAATTAACATGGAAGATACCAAGTTTGCATCACTCCTGAAGAATAAATTTGGGGCTAATGCTTCAACCTCTGCGTAATTATTACAAAACAGCAGAACGTTAATTATTTTACATGTTATGCTTGTCACCAATACAGTTGGGTTACGAAAGTTATCTGTTGAGGCGAGTAGAGGAGGCAGTGCGGTCTTCTTTCAAAAAGAGCAAGGGGAGTGAAGAAGTGAATAGACATGCAACTCCAAGCAGAAATTAAAAGTATAAAATTTGTGATAATTTAGTTTTAATTACTTAAGTGATTACGTAGTACTCACAACTAAAAATAGCCATATTGCAAATCCTGGTTATTAAAAAAATCTGTGCATTCCCCTAGAGAAAGATACTCTTAGAGTCGAAGTTTGTAAAAATTAGTGTAACAGCTGTTGCAGAGGTGGAGTAATGACAAATAGTAGTGTGAGAATCGTCTCTTTAATTCCCAGTGGAACAGAGATTTTAGCTACACTGGGGTTGAGCGATGCAATTGTCGGGCGATCGCACGAATGTGATTATCCTCCAGAAATCCAGAATCGCCCTATTTGTACGCAAGCACGGTTGAATAGCAATGCACCCAGCGGCGAAATTCACGATGAGGTCAACAATTTATTACAGTCTGCTCTCAGTATCTATCAAATCAAAACAGATGTCTTAGAGCAATTACAGCCTACCCACATTATCACTCAAGACCAGTGTGATGTATGTGCTGTCAGCTTCCAAGAAGTTGAAAAAGCAGTTGCTAGCCTGATCCACAGTTCACCCCAGATTGTTTCTTTACAACCCAATGTTCTCCAGGATGTTTGGGCTGATATTGAGCGAGTAGGTAATGCCTTCAGTGTAGACTCGGTAAAAGTAATCGAAAATTTAGAGGCTCGCGTCAAAATTTGCCAGAAAAAAATCCAAGGACTTTCTTTAAACGAATTTCCCAAAGTCGCCTGTATTGAATGGACAGATCCTTTAATGACAGCTGCAAATTGGATTCCTGAATTGGTCAATTTAGCAGGAGGACAGTCACTTTTTAGCGTCGTAGGTCAGCCTTCTCCTCAATTGGAGTGGGAGACATTAATAATCAGCAATCCAGATGTGATTATTTTTATGCCTTGCGGTTTTGATTTAAACCGCACTCGTCAAGAAGCTCAGTTATTAACTCAACGTCCAGAGTGGCAAAAACTTCATGCTGTTCAATCTGGCAGAGTCTACATTACAGATGGTAATGCCTACTTCAACCGTCCAGGGCCACGACTAGCAGATTCTTTAGAAATTTTGGCAGAAGTTTTGCATCCAGAGATTTTTGATTATGGCTACAAAGGAACTGGTTGGGAGCCTTTGTAAAGTTGAGTTAAGAGTTAGAACTCCTATGATTTTTTCTGTGCTGCATGATTGAGCCATTCAATCAGAGGCCTCAAAGTCCCTGGCAATGCTGTCTCACTTACAGTTACCGTATGCTGCTTACCGTTGTCTTCCACTGTCAACTTATACTGAAAGCGATCGCTCTGGGGATGAGAGGAAGTAATTTGTACAGGTAAGTTAAATAAATTGGCAGCTTCGACTAGTCGAGGCAATTCGTTAGCTTCTTTGGGCGGTAAAGTAGCCGTATCCAATGTTGTTCTCTTACTGATCCCAGCAAAGCCGCCCGTGCGTTCAAACGAAATCCGCATTTTTTGCTCTCCGTTGTTGTCAAAAGGGGAGAAATACAAAGACTGGGAGATGAAAACTTTCATCTCCCAGTTTAGCAACAATCAAGAAAACATTAAAAATTAGGAGTTACTCTTAACTCGATATTTATAACTTGTAACTTGTTATAAACTACTAATAGATTTCCATTGGACATTTAATATGTCTGGTGCGATCTGAAAAAAGAGTTGTAGATAAGTTGGAGTCTCCAGAAATTGCCAGAGTCAAGCTAACCGAAAAAACAGTACTACAAAATTGGTGACAAGCTTAACTGTTATGCAGGTGAATATCTAAAATTCATCATCTCCCTTAACTTTTATTTGACTTTAGGACACAAATATGAACGATAAGCTGATGCTGATGATTCCTGGGCCAACGCCGGTACCAGAAGCAGCCTTACTGGCGCTAGCCAAGCACCCGATTGGACACCGCACCAGTGAATTTAGCAACATATTGGCAGAGATAACAGAAAATCTCAAATGGCTGCACCAAACTCAAAGCGATGTACTAATGCTGAATGTCAGTGGTACAGGTGCGGCAGAAGCTGGAATAATTAATTTTCTCTCATCTGGCGATCGCATTTTGGTTGGCTCTAACGGTAAATTTGGCGAACGCTGGGTAGAAGTTGGTCAAGCATACGGTTTAAATGTAGAAGCAATTACTGCTGAATGGGGTAAACCTTTAGACCCGGCGCTGTTTGCAGCCAAACTCCAAGCTGATACCGAAAAACAAATCAAAGCCGTCATCATTACCCATAGTGAAACTTCAACGGGTGTGTTGAATGACCTAGAAACCATCAATAGCCACGTCAAAGAACATGGTGAAGCCTTGATTATTGTTGATGCTGTTACTAGCTTAGGTGCATTTAATTTACCGGTGGATGCTTGGGGTTTGGATGTAGTCGCCTCTGGTTCCCAAAAAGGCTACATGATTCCTCCTGGTTTGGGATTTGTCAGTGTTAGTCCTAAAGCTTGGGAAGCTTACAAAACTGCAAAATTACCGAAATATTATTTAGATTTGGGTAAATATCGTAAATCTACAGCCAAAAACACTACTCCTTTCACGCCTCCGGTGAACTTGATTATGGCGCTACATGCCACGTTGCGGATGATGAGAGAAGAAGGCTTGGAGTCAATATTTGCTCGGCATGAACGGTTGAAGAATGCCACACGCGCTGCCATTAAAGGGTTAAATTTACCCTTGTTGGGAGCCGATAGTTGTGCCAGTCCAGCGATTACAGCTGTAGCACCACAAGGTATTGAAGCAGATAAAATTCGGTCGTTTATGAAGAAACGCTTTGATATTGCCTTAGCAGGCGGTCAAGACCATCTGGCAAATAAAATTTTCCGTATTGGTCACTTGGGCTTTGTCAGCGATCGCGATATTCTTAGCTGCATAGCATCCCTAGAAGTTGCCTTATCTGAACTCGGCTACGAAAACTTTAATCTGGGAGCTGGTGTAGCGTCAGCAGCTAGAGTATTTAGCCAATCATGAGCCTTGAATAGAAATAATAATACTCAGCATTAAATTAAAAGAGCGAGTTGACAAATCGCTCTTTTTTTATATTTAAAAGAGTAAAAACGGTACAAGTCTATTTTCTTATCTATTGGCCTTGGTACAAAGCAGAGTAGGTGTGACATACCTTAATTCTCCTGGATGAGCTACTCATACCTAAGCTGTCTCCAGCCAATCGTAAATTTTTTCCAACTGTTCTAAAGTAATCAACCCATACTGCCAAAGAATCATCGGTAAAGGGCCAGGGTCTTGCTCGCGGTGTCGCATTGCAACCGCGAGCGACGCAGCGGAAATTGACAAATCTTCCTGTAAAAAATGTATCAGTCGAGAATAAGTTGATGGTGACACGTTTAACTCACCTCCTTGTCTAGTGTGTATTGTCATATATCGATTTACCATTGTTCAGTAACCTGCAGCTAATATTTCATTTGTGACCATACGATTACCGGATAAATACCCGACAAATTGTTTGAATATTCCGAAAATAGAGCATTTTTATGTAGAAAACTCGGAAATATTACCTTTAGCAACACTTGTTTGCTCAATTTTCAAGCTGCTAATTACCCAGATCAAATTGGCTTCATCTTTTTTACTTTAGTGCTTAATTTAATTACACCTGTGGTAACAAAGTTTCCATAGCCTATACTCTCTTATGAGCGACTATTTACACGTACTGCCAAAGGAATACTTTTTGAGACTAAACCATCGAGATGTGATTCTACTTTGGAAATAGTAGTATTTCCTAGTTTTGACATGATATTAAATAGTAGCCTCACAATTTCTTTTTTTACACATACTTGATGCTTTTTTTACATAAACATTATTAATCAAATTTTATCGGTTCTTACAGGGGAAACTACCTAAATGTTTATCTTTGCAAAGCCACTGATGTTTAAAATTCAATTTTGACGCGATCGCCCTGCTGTAAATTTAATTCAGCGGCTCGTCCAGATCGCAGCTCAAGTACCGTATCAACTGCTACATTCGGGCCATAAGTGGGACAAGGCTCTCCAGCACAGGGAGGTGCAGAAGTTTCTACATACTCTACCACTCCATTTTGTAAAAATACCATATCTAGAGGTACTGGGACATTTTTCATCCAAAATTTGACTGGTTGTGGAGAAGGAAACTTAAACAACATCCCTCGATTAGCTGGTAAAGCTGGCCGATACATTAATCCTTTTTCCTGCTGTTCTTGAGTCTTTGCCACTTCTAACTCAATTGTTGTGCCATTAGGAACAGTAGCTTTTGCAGAAATTGGTAGTGTTTGTCCTGTGGGTGTTGCTGTTTGACTAGTAGCGCTTGGAGTTGATGTCGGGGATTTAGCTGTTGTCTGCATCGAACAGCCCATGAGCAAAATACCCAGTAGCATCGGAAGTAAACTTAGCCAACGCATCATAGTAATCTTTGATTTTGTAATTTAGATTTAGATTTAGATTTTGATTTTACAGAATTTAAGCCAGAAAGCCCACGATTTTTAGTTATTTTCTTGGTGAACTTGGCAAGTATGGGTTGGTAATTTTACCAGGAAAAGGGGCTAGAGACTAGGGGCTAGGAGCTAGAGTGGTGGATCTTATTCATAAAGAAAGCCTATATAGCAATCCTATTTGATTTGTGAAAATTGAGAGGCTCAGATCCCCGACTTATCCAAGAAGTCGGGGATCTTGTTGTTCACGAATGATTTAGGACTGCTATATAAAAAGTTATAGATAAAATTAAAACTCCCACTTCTGCAAAGGTGGGAGTCTGGAATTTCATTATGTACCTTGTAATTGCTCTTGTCATGAGCTTTTCACGATTCTCTTAAAACGTACCCTACACCTCGAACCGTTTGAATGAGACGCTTTTGACCTTCTTCTTCAATTTTCAGGCGTAAGTAGCGAATATACACTTCAATTACATTCGACTCACCCATAAAGTCGTAACCCCAGACATTTTCTAAAATCTGTTCGCGGGTTAAGACTTCACGGGGATGTTCCATTAAAAACTTTAATAGTTCAAATTCTTTCATTGTTAAGTCAATCGCCCTACCGTTGTGTATGGCGCGGCGAGTTGCTAAATCTAAAACCAGTTCTCCAAAGCGCAATTGCTCGGTTGTCTCAACTTCAGGTTTTAAATAGAGACGAATCAACTTTAAAAAGTCTTCCGGACGGTATGGTTTGAGGATGTAATCATCAGCTCCAGCTTCTAGACAAGCCACACGATCATCAATTGTATCCCTAGCCATTAAAACCAGCACAGGCGATCGCATACCAGCACTTCTGAGATTTTTACATAACGAAAGTCCTGATTCACCTGCCAGCATTCGGTCTAAAACAATTAAAGCAGGTTGGCGATCGCGGCAATGTTGTAAACCGCTGGCTGCATCATGAGCCAAAATTGCATCATAACCAGCCTCTTGCAAATCAAAAGACAGCTGATTTGCCAGGCTATCATCGGTTTCAATCACCAAAACACAAGGACTGTGAGCAAGTGTCATAACAATTTGGGATATTGGATTTTGGAATGTGCAGACGTTTCAGAGTAATTCTGAACATCGGCTAGAAGTGTAACTACAAGTTTTTGTCGATGGATAAATCCTAAGTTAATATGCTGCCTAAAATTTCTTTTAACAGATTTAAGTCTCAGCCATCAAATTCTCAAATGCAATTTTAATCACTAATTCCAAATTCCATTCCTATACCAGTAATCTGGAAGGAATTTCCCAATTGGAAAAACAAAGCATTAGCTCACAATTGCTCCAATGCAAGTCGAGTGCCAAATTCTTGTGCATCAGACAACTGATAAGGCTAATTTTTTCGATATTAATCTTCCTCCTCCATCAATATGTAGCACTTCTCATCAAAAACATAATTGCTTCGGCAGTTTCCTTTGCTGTGCCAATTCGTTTGACAGGAAGGGTTGCTGATTGGGCTTTCACTACTTTTTCATACTGGTCTTCAAACAACGAAATCATCTAGACTCAGTTCAAGAGTGGTTGCGATCGCGTCTGCTCGAAATGTGCGAAAATCTTTAACTACCAATATTGGTGACTCAATGCGTAAGTTCCCCACGCAAAAAGCTTCTTAACCACCTAATCGCCTCACTTGTTGTTTGCTCGTTGGCAATTTGGAGGCATTGCCGCACAATTTCTCTGATGTTAGGAAAATAGCTGCTTTCTGTAACTGCGTAATTTTCTCCCTGCAATCTATAAACTAATAGCTGCTTATTTTTTAACAGCCAAACTTCTGGCACTTTATAAGGGAGATAGTCATTAATGTTGGTATAACTAGTAACATCTACCTCAATAACTAAATCAGGCGGAGGGTCATTGAGCCAGTCGATACGGTTCTTACCTACTACGGATCTCCAATTTTCAATATAAAAGCAATAGTCAGGCTCAATGCCGCTAACAAGAGGCAAGCTCATGGTGATGGGCGTAAATGAGTCGTATCTTTGCTCTAAATGATCTAGCAAAACCTTAGCAATATCTGCCAGCAAGCTCGCATCTCTTCCATGTTCTGGTAACGGCGCCATCAGCAAAATCTCTCCAGGCCGATACTTGATCCGAGGGAAAGCGCGATCGCCTAGTTGCTGACTCAGTACTTGATAATCTTGCCAGTCTCCCAAAAGTTTTAACACCGCGCCTGGTGGTAACTCGATTCTTTCAGGTGTAATTACAGTATGCATATTCGTCTGCCTTTAGAAACTCAGTCTACACAAAACGGTTGGCTGTTAACGACAGATGCTTTCACTGATGAAATTGCCACAAATTCTCTATCAGCCACATCTTTGGCAGTACAAAACATAATTAATTTTCGAGGAGCGAAAATGAGCGAACAAACAGTAATTAAGGTAATTCTACCGAAGTCGGTTTAGCAATATGTGGCAGACCCCAACCTAATTTTTCTCGCAATATACGGAAAAATTCTGGTGTTTGCAGACGAATGAACCGGACACTATATGGCGATCGCTCTAAATATACCCGATCCTCTGGGAAAATATAGCACCCACCATTACCATCTACCACCATCACTAACCGAGGGATATTGACTGGGTAAATATTGACGGGTTCTGTATCTGGGAATACTAATGCCCTTGAAGCCAGAGAATGGGGGCAAATAGGTACTAGCTGTAACACGGGTACGCCAGGGGTTACTACTGGGCCACCAGCACTTAAGGAATAAGCTGTTGAGCCAGTTGGCGTAGAAATAATCACACCATCAGCAGCAATATCTACTGGCGCATGATGGCCTACAGCAATTTCAAAATGGCACATAGAGGTCAATGGCTCTCTATGTAACACCATTTCATTCAAGCAGAGGGCTTCCCACAGTATCGAGTCTCCTCGCAGTACTTTGACTGTGAGCATGGCTCGTTCTTCAATTTCATACTTACCTGCCATCACTTGCTCTATTGCTTGGGGCAATTGATTCAAATAAGCTTCTGTTAAAAAACCCATGTGACCGGTATTCACCGTTAACAGAGGAATACCGCAGGGGGCAACCTGACGCGACGCTGCCAAAACAGTGCCATCTCCCCCTAACACAACTGCGAACTCCATGTCTGAGTCAAAACCAGGAGGTGTCAAACCGTCAATTGGGGTGTGACATACAGGACTCTCTGGATTAGAGTAGCCAAGTACACCACCGATACTCGATGTAATACATACATTCCAACCGGCAGCGGTTAGCTTGTCTTTTAGCTCGATAGCGACCCGACCTGCTATCGGCTTAATGTCATTATAGATAATGCCTGCTTTCGGCACACTCAAATATCCAAGTTTTAGGCGATGCTCTGTCTTATTTAATCCTGACATACTTTGGACAACGTAGTCATTAGTCTCAAGTTTAAAGTCCAAAAATTAGTGATATTAACCACGGGCTATTGACTATTGGCCTTTGATGACTGCTTAAATGGAGCCTTTTTCGATTTTTCCTTTCTGGTTTTATTTTTCTCGTAGTCTAGCTCCTTCAGCTTTTTCATAATTCGGCTGAAGTACTCTTGCAGATAACTTTCTAGAGTAGTAGTTTGTTGTGGATCTAACCCAAAGACTTTGTATGTCTCATCCATTGAGGCGTTTAAAGGTTTACCACTTGCCAATACTTCTATAAACTCTAGTCTGTCTGCCACATTCCAACCCCACTGAAAGAACCGAATGATGCGGCGTACGGTACGCAGCAGGTTGATTGGCATTCGTGTAACTCTAGCTTCTTTTGCAGATAAACGTTCACACAGACTAATAATTTCCTCAGCACTCCAAGCACGAGTACCGACAATGGGGAAAGCTTGTTTTTCGGTTTCTGGCACGCTCAAAGCACGAATAGCAAATTTTGCAATGTCTTGAGTGTCCATATAGGCGATGGGTGAAGAGTTACCAGTTACCCAAACTGGTTGGTTTTCTAAAATCGGGATGCCATATTGACCGATTAACCCTTGCATAAAACCAGCCAATTTTAGGATTGTGTAGTTTAGTCCAGACTCAGCTAAAAAGAGTTCTGTACACCGCTTAATTTCCATTAGGGGTACTTCTGGGTACTTGTCAGCATCAAGAATTGAAAAGAAGATAAAACGTTTTACATCCGCAGCTTTCGCTGCTTTGATCAATGCTACTTGACCTTCCCAATCTACCTGTTTAATGGTCAGTGAATCGGTAGCACGAGATGTTGCAGCGTCAATGACTACGTTTACACCTTCTAATGCTTCTGTTAGGGTTTGGGAATCACACAAATCTCCCCGGACTAATTCCGCACCCCATTCTTTGAGAAAAGCAGCTTTTTTGGTACTCCGGACAAGACAGCGTACCTTATACCCCTCATCGATAGCACGACGAGCCACTTGTCTTCCTAAGGTGCCAGTAGCACCGACGATTAATAATGTCATGAGGGTCGTAATAAATTTTTAAGTTTTATGAGAAGAATCTTAACAGAATTATCTCTGGAAACAAAACTTTACGTTTTTTTAAGAAACTTAATTATACACAGAGACTGATGGAAAAAGCGTTGTCCGGAAAACGGACACGCTATTTTCCCAGACAGAAGAAAGCCTTCCGTGTTTTGAAGTTGGTTGTCAGGTAGAGGATTATTCCTCTGCTCCTTGAATTTTGAGCAATAAAGCACCCAAAGCCCAGCCTACGAAGATTAAACCGAAAGACAATAGAGCTGCATTTAAAATTTCGCCGCCCATGAGCGTGATTCTCCTTTGCGAATAGATAATCTGCAATTATTCTAAAGGTCGCCCTTTAGATTTCCTGTTTTTTGTGCTGTTTCACTAAACTAGACTTAATTGCTCAAGTCTAACCCTCACCAGTCCTACGAGCCAGGTATTTGAGTTTTACGTCTACCAAACAGACTTAGGTACACTTAGGTTTACCAGAAGCTCTACAACAGCGACTATTAGATTAAACCTGTGTAAATAATTCTAAACCAATTTTACGATGAAAAGGGTGTAGGGGATAGGGTGTAGGGTGTAGGGTGTAGGGAACCCCATACTTAAAAGCAGGGGTTTCAAGTAAGGACGCTGTATTTTTTGTACTACCGTATCTCAAAATACATTTTTTCTTTTTTTCCATACTTAAAAGTAGGGGCTTGTACCTGTAGGGTATGGGACATTTCATCTTTCCCCTACACCCCACACCCCACACCCTGTTTGCGGTCAATCCTTATTATCGGGAGATGAGAGCAGCCTGAAACTACTACTATGCTGTAATTATATAGGACTCCTATTTGATTAAAAAAACTCCGTACATCTGAAGAGTTAAGATTCCATACTACGTTCATCTACAACTTTTAAATCAGTACGATCAACTGTTACATTGAACCTCATATTTCCTTATAAGTATAAACTCGGTTCCGCGTGCAAGAGCTAGTTAGGCAGGTTATACAGGCTTAAATGCCAAACTAAAACCAATTTCAATATCGCAATCTTGCATTCCTCGGATCATTACTTGTTCATTTAGCAGATCACCTCGAACTGCTTTAGCACCTAATTGAGTTACTTGTCTGGCTGCTTGCTCTGATCGTGCCAAAGCCACAACCTGATTACCGCGATCGCACAGCATCTGAATCATACAACGACCGACAAACCCAGAACCACCTGTTACAAAAGCTTTCATAATACTCCTATGACGCTTACTTTGTTTTTGCAAGACTAATTTCTAGAGCATTCAATTGATTTCATTGCCTAGCGTAAGCTGTGGAGTATACTCCATAGTCAAGCATGAAACTCAGAATTTAGGTAGCTGTGATGTTGATTGGCGAATTAGCTCAAAAAACAGGCTTGTCAAAGGATACAATTCGCTTCTATGAAAAAATGGGACTGATTGAGGCGAAAGCCCGTGGACTGGAAATGGAGGACACTTTATACAGAAGAAAAAGTAGATACTCGTTACTTGGGTTAGAAAGGAAGTACTTTATTGAATTATCTTGATCGTCAAGTGTGAAAGCTTCGTCACGAAGCTGTACCCGAAACCTGGGAAACGGCGATTCTTCACGTAGTATCACTTCGTATGATCTATTATCTACGAGAACTGTCTCATCAGACGAGTTCATGTCTTGTAAGCGACGAATATATTGAGTTAAAGCATTTTTTTCAATAATTGATACATTCTCAATTCCAAAGCTACTGAGATCATATACAAACTGTTCATCTTTTTGTTCCACTGGAACCCGCAACGTTTCTCCAATCCATTTTGCAAAATATTCTTCCGTTGCACTTATTTTCCATAGGTTCCATTTCGTCAATACTGATGTGTAGACCTCATTTAATATAACAACCAATTCTATATTGATAATCTATTCAATTTTCGGTGGTTTCGGTTTCAAACTAGACATCTCCAAAATAGTATATTTTGTGGTACAAGAACATCATGAGAACTTTTT
>JAYGHB010000161.1:0-14481 GCA_034931985.1 Halotia wernerae UHCC 0503 | reverse complement strand
GGGCAACGAAACTAAGTTTTAGGTGGGATTTCAAGACTTGTGTGTACACCGTAGAGAATAAGCCCTTAACCGAAAAGTATTGCAGTTGTCCCTGATGGAAGATTACTAGTGCCGCTATGCTTTATTTCCGCTATGCTTTATTAGTACAGCATGGCGGAAATAACTATCTATAACAAGCTGACGAAAATTGTGCCTGGCGATCGCTGTGACACTAAAAATTTCAAAAAACATGAAATTTCTGGACAGATGTTTGATGATGAATTATACCTAGCTTATGCAGTTATTGATGGGATAGAAGCTAGAGGAGAACCAAATAATTACGGTACAGAATGTTTCAAATTCAACAATCATCCATCTTCTTAAAATTACTTTACATGTATTGTTTTTCGTCGCCCACCTACTTATAGAAATGCTTTATGAGAGTACGAACATACGAGATAAGTGATACCGCAGCAATTATGAAGTTGTTTTATGATACTGTTCACGAGGTAAATATTCGTGACTATACAAAAGAACAAGTTGATGCTTGGACACCAGCAAATATGGATACTGAAGCTTGGATTAGCAGTTTAAAAAGTAAATTCACTTATGTAGTAGAGCAGAGTGAGCATATTATTGGATTTGGTGAACTAGAGGACAATGGTCATATTGATCGCTTTTATTGCCATAAAGATTTTCAAAGAAAAGGTGTAGGTACAAAAATTCTTGAAGCTATTGAATTAAAAGCAAGTTGTTTAGGAATTAAAAAATTATTGACAGAAGCAAGTATTACAGCAAAGCCATTTTTTTTAAGTAATAAATTTACTGTTGTAAGGAAACAAAAAGTAGAACGCAGAGGACAAATATTGATAAACTTTGTTATGGAAAAAGCATTTTAGATTTAGTAGAAAATTGTCAAGTATTTTACTTAAGTAGGTATACACGAATAAACCTAACTATATAACGAAATGTAAATTCACTTAAATGTTTGCGATTGCTGCGTTTCACTTCGCTCCACTCGCAATGACATACTTATAAATTTTCCCACCCACCTACTTAGGGTGCATCCACTTTCGGCAAATACCCCTCAGACTGAAGTCTGGGGCTATACAAACTAAACCCGCGCAGGCGGGTTTTAAGATAGTCCGCATAGGCGGACTTTGTTTGTGTAGCCGCGATTTCCAATCGCCTGGTGTTTCTTCCAAAAGTGGATGCTCCCCCTACTTAATAATTATCAAAATCATCCTTTTGACGTAGGTAAATTATCTCCAATCAATTTTTGAACCACCAAGACACAAAGAGAAAAAAGTTTTTCATTCATTCTAGTGTACGCAGTTCAGGATGGCTGCTTAACTTATTTTGTATGCCTTGAGAAAGAAAGAGTATTACTCCATTAGAAAGAAGCAATTTTAACTCTTACTCTCTAAAGTAAACCCAAGAAGAGAAAATACTCACTGAGTTAAAATCTAGTTAAATTTTAGTTAAGTTGATATCTTCTTAGTAAATTATAAAAATTTACCACCCATAAAAAAGTCAAAGGTTATTTCAAAGGTTATTTAAGTTCAAGAATCTTTGCTTTCGCTTGGGGCATATTTGGTTATGTCTTTTGAAGAAAATAGCAAACCACCAGGCAAAGTAGTTTCAATACTTGCTGCCATAGATAACCTTGATTTTCATGCAGGAAAACGACTATGACCACACAGGAGCAACTACACCAATGGCATGAACTAGGACAACAGTTCCGTGTCGATAGTATTCGCGCTACAAGCGTTGCTGGTTCGGGTCATCCTACCTCGTCTATGTCACCAGCTGATGTGATGGCGGTTTTACTCTCCAAATATCTTTGCTACGACTTCAACAATCCCCATAACCCTAATAACGATCGCTTTATTCTCTCTAAAGGACATGCCGCACCACTGCTTTACAGTATGTATAAAGCGGCAGGGGTAATTACTAATGATCAGTTGCTGTCGTTGCGCCAGTTTGACAGCCGCTTAGAAGGACATCCTACACCTGTTTTGCCTTGGGTTGATGTGGCAACTGGTTCCTTGGGACAAGGATTACCGATTGGTGTGGGTGTGGCTTTGGCAGGCAAGTATTTAGATCAATTAGCCTACAACGTTTGGGTGCTACTGGGAGATAGTGAAACAGCTGAAGGTTCAGTTTGGGAGGCTTTTGATCATGCCGCACACTATAGCCTAGATAATCTGATTGCCATTATCGATGTCAATAGATTAGGGCAACGAGGCCAAACTGAACTGGGTTGGAACACACGCGCCTATGCCAACCGTGCTAGAGCCTTTGGCTGGGAGGCAATTGAAATTGATGGTCACAACTTGACAGAAATTGATCAAGCATTTAGCGCCGCCTTGGCTATTAACGATCGCCCCACAGTAATTATTGCCCGAACGAAAAAAGGTAAAGGTGTAGCTTTTCTAGAAGACCTGGGTGGTTGGCATGGCAAAGCCCTGAAACCCGATCAAGAAAAAGAAGCGATCGCTTCCTTAGGTGGTGAACGCCAGATTAAAATTCAGGTAAATAAACCCGAAACACAAGACCAACCTGCTACTACAGACAATGCTCAACCACTGCAACTCCCTACTTATGAGAAAGGTGCAAAGGTAGCAACACGTCGAGCTTATGGTGATACCCTCAAAGCCTTAGGGGCTGCGCGTCCCGATGTAATTGCCCTTGATGCAGAGGTGAGTAACTCCACTTACGCCGAAGATTTTGCCGAAGCCTATCCTGAGCGCTACTTTGAAATGTACATTGCAGAACAACAAATGGTAGCTGCTGCTGTGGGTTTACAGGTGAGAAAATATAAACCCTTTGCTTCCACCTTCGCTGCCTTCTTGACTCGTGCCTACGACTTTGTACGGATGGCTGCTGTATCTCGCGCCAACATTAAATTAGTAGGTTCCCATGCAGGGGTATCCATTGGTCAGGATGGCCCTTCCCAGATGGCATTGGAGGACTTAGCAGCCTTCCGCGCAGTGTGGAGTAGTACTGTACTTTATCCCAGTGATGCTAATCAGACTGCAAAACTAGTAGAGCAGATGAGCGATCGCGATGGCATTGTCTACCTCCGCACTACACGAGAAAGTACACCTGTAATATATGGCTCTGAGTCAGAGTTTCCCATTGGTGGTAGTAAGACAATCCGCAGTTCTGATCAAGATCAAGCAGCTGTAATTGGTGCAGGTATCACTTTGCATGAGGCTCTCAAAGCTTATGAGCGCCTGAAAAACGAAGGCATCATGGTACGTGTAATCGATGCTTATTCTGTCAAACCCATTGATGTGCAGACTCTTCATCAAGCCGCACACGATACAGAGGGTAACTTAGTAGTCGTTGAAGACCATTGGATAGAAGGCGGTTTAGGTGCAGCGGTACTTGATGCTTTTGCTGGTACAAACAGCACTCCTGCTTATGATGGATCGCAACTACAGTTAATTAAGTTGGCGGTAAGTGAAATGCCAGGTTCAGGCACACCAGAAGAATTACTTCATGCTGCCAAAATAGATGCTGATGCCATTGTTGAGGCAGTAAAAACCCAAGTCAGACAGCCGATAGAGGTATAAGCATTTTATGTTTAACTCATTCCTTTTAAGGTTTTTGACATTAACTGAACCATATTGCCTGAGAAACTACTGTAACTAGGAGAGCAACAATGCCTGACAAATTTAACACAGGAACCAAAGACGAACACTTTAACCTGATCAGCGTACTGTACCACTCCCTGCAATGTTCTGCCTGTTGTGAAAAATATATTGAAGATGCCCAACAAGCAGGCGATCGCGAACTATCCCAATTCTTCCAAAAGATCAAAGAGCAAAACCAAAATGTGGCACAGCAAGCAAAACAGTTATTAGCACAGCGCACTGAGCAACTTGTAGCTCACTAGCTAAAGGATGAGGATTGGAAAAATTCAGGAAAGGAGAGATTGAACCAATATTCCATATCCAATCCTCAACAATAAATTAAATAAAAGGAGGTTAATAATGACTAAAGTGGCAATTAATGGATTGGGTAGAATTGGTAGAGCAATTTTTAAGATTATCCTCAATATGAGGGAATTAGAATTAGTAGCGATCAATGACTTAGTACCACCAGACAATCTAGCTTATTTACTTAAATATGATACTGTTTACGGCAAGTACGAAAAGCAGGTAGAAAGTAACAGCGATAATTTAGTGGTTGATGGTAAAACCTATAGAATTTTTAACGAAAAACAACCGAATAATCTGCCTTGGGGCGAATTAGGAGTTGATATAGTCTTTGAATGTACAGGGATTTTCCGGAAGCAAGAAGACTTAGAAAAACACCTGAAAGCAGGAGCTAAAAAGGTGATTTTATCGGCTCCAGCTAAAAGTGAAGAGATTAATACTATTGTTTACGGCGTTAACGAAACACCAGAATCAGATCAAATTATCTCCTGTGCCAGTTGCACGACCAATTGCATTACTCCCGTTGTAGAAGTCATGGGTAGAAGAATTGGCGTGAAAAAAGCAATTATGACTACAGTTCATGCTTACACTGGCAGCCAAGAATTGGTGGATGGCCCTAATAAAAAATTTACTAGAGGCAGAGCCGCGGCTGCCAATATAGTACCAACGACAACCGGAGCTGCGATCGCTACTACTCAAGTTCTCACCCAATACTCAGGCAAGTTTGATGGTGTAGCTGTGCGGGTTCCTGTGGCTGTAGGTTCGATTTCCGACATTACTTTTGTCACCGAAAGAGCAACCACTGTTGAAGAAATCAACAATATTTTTCGTGAAGAAGCCGACAGCGATAGATATCAAGGTGTCTTGGGTGTTTCCGAAGATCCCATTGTTTCATCCGACATTATTCAAGATACTCGCGCCTCAATTATTGATTTGAATATGACGCAAGTCGTAGATGGTGACTTGGTAAAAGTGATGAGTTGGTATGACAACGAATGGGGTTATGCCAGCCAGATGATTCGAGAAGCCCTGCAAATGATCAAAACATCTCGTACTTTGCAACCTGTGACATAAAAAACTCCATCCCCTGGTGGATGGAGTTCTTGGGCATAGGGCATGGAGAATGGGGGAGGGAGGCAGTGCGGTCTTCTCCCTACAGCCCTTCTCCTTTAGGAGACGCTACGCGAACGGGCATCCTACGGCAGGCGTTAGCCTCTCCCAAAAGGAGAAGGGGAGACGCTGCGCGATAGCGTAGCGAAGCGCGAGTCAGACGCTCCTGCATCGCTAACGCTTCGCTATCGAGCGTCTGGGGTCTCCCCCAACTTTGCTCAACGGGGGGAACCCCCGCACGCAAGTTCTCTCCAAGTGGAGCAACTGCCGTCATGGGTAAGAGTTAGTAATGCCATTAGTCCGAAGCAACGGGGCGGCCTTCTTGTTTGCCCATAAGGGAACGGAGTTTCCCGCCAACTTTTATTAGTGTGAGGAAATTGATTAAAAATAATGGCAGAGCTTCCTAAAAAACCTTGGACACTGGCATCGGAGGATATTCTTCAAAATCTTGATGTTGAGCTTAATCAAGGACTAACTGAATCAGCAGTAGAACATCGCCGCCAGCAATATGGCGAAAACCGCTTAGAAGAGACTAAAGGTAGAAGTATTTGGCAAATCTTCATTGAGCAGTTCAAAAGTCTGATTATTGGCATATTGGCGGTTGCTGCGATTTTGGCTTTTCTCTTTCAAGAGTGGATTGAAGGTATAGCTATTTTAGTGGCGATCGCCATTAATGCCGCGATCGGTTTTTTCATGGAGTTGCAAGCAGTTCGCTCCATGAAAGCATTACAAGAACTCACCAGTACTACAACTAAAGTCCGTCGCCAAGGACAAGTTCAAGAAATTTCTGTAGAAGAACTAGTACCAGGAGATGTTGTAGTTTTAGAAAGTGGTGATGTGATTCCCGCCGACTTGCGAATAATTGAGGCATCCGGGTTACAGGTAAATGAATCTTCACTGACAGGAGAATCAGTTCCAGTCAGTAAAACTGTGGAACCTGTACCAGAAGATGCTCCCTTGGCAGAACGAGAGAATATGCTCTACAACGGCACTGCCCTCACCCGTGGTTCGGGAGAGGGTATAGTTGTAGCTACGGGAATGGAGACAGAATTAGGTCACATTTGCGACTTAGCAGCCAAAGCAGGGGAAGAAGAACGTACACCTTTAGAAAAACGCCTCGATCAACTAGGACGGCGGTTAGTTTGGGTGACATTGGCAATTGTAGCGGTAGTAGCGATCGCTGGCATTGCTGTTGGTAGAGATATAGTTGTCATGGTAGAAACTGCGATCGCTTTAGCGGTGGGAGCAGTACCAGAAGGTTTACCAATTGTCGCTACAGTAGCTTTAGCACAAGGTATGTGGCGAATGGCACGTCGCCATGCCCTAATTAATCGACTCTCGGCAGTGGAAACCCTAGGGGCTACTAGTGTGATCTGCACAGATAAAACTGGGACGCTGACCGAGAATCGGATGACCGTTACCCGTATGGCTGTTGATTCTGGGGAAATAGAAGTTACTGGTGAAGCTTTAGAACCAAAAGGTGAATTTCTTAAAGACGAGCAAAAAATTCAGCCATTAGATGAACAAATTCTCCAAGATGCCTTGGAAGTTGGTGTACTTTGCAACAATGCAGCTTTGCAACCACAAGACTCCAACGAAAGCCGTGTAGTCGGCGATCCAATGGAAGTAGCGCTATTAATTGCAGGTGCAAAAGCGGGATTGCAACGTCAAGACCTGTTAGAAACAATGCCAGAAGTTCGGGAAGAAGCTTTCGACCCGGACTTAAAAATGATGGCAACAATTCACAAAGTAGACAATAAATATCGATATGCCGTCAAAGGCGCACCAGAATCTGTTTTTAAAGCTTGTTCCCAGATGCTTACAACCTCAGGAGAACAACAGCTAAACGATGAACATCGACAGCAGTGGCGAGAAAAGACTAATCAATTAGCTGCCCAAGGTTTGCGGATGTTGGCGTTGGCAGAAAAAACTGTTGCTGACCAAAATGTCAATCCTTACGAAGACTTAACTTTTTTAGGTGTTGTTGGCTTACTCGACCCACCGCGTCAAGAAGTCTGTTCAGCGATTCAAGAATGTCAAGATGCGGGGATTCGCGTCGTGATGGTAACTGGCGATCAATCAGTAACAGCCCGTCATGTAGGAGTCGCCGTCGGTTTAATTGATGACGAGAATGCTGATGTCATTCAAGGCAAAGACCTGAAAAACCCCGATGAATTATCATCACAAGAACGTCAGCGTATTTTGAATGCATCTATCTTGGCGCGAGTTAGTCCAGAGCAAAAACTGAACTTAATAGACTTACATCAACGCAACCAAACAGTTGTAGCTATGACAGGGGATGGTGTCAACGATGCACCCGCCTTAAAGAAAGCTGATATTGGTGTAGCAATGGGACAACGGGGAACTCAAGTAGCAAAAGAAGCTGCTGATATGATTCTTCAAGATGACGCTTTCGCTTCTATTGTCGCCGCTGTTGAGCAGGGACGAGCAATTTTTAATAACATCCGCAAATTTACTCTATATCTACTTTCGGGTAATGTGGGTGAAATCATTGCCGTGACGATCGCTTCTTTGGTGAATGCACCTTTACCATTATTACCCCTGCAAATCTTATATCTTAATGCCATCAATGATGTCTTCCCGGCACTGGCTTTAGGTGTAGGTGAAGGTTCTCCAACCTTGATGCAGCAACCACCACGCCATCTTAAAGAGTCTATCTTAACTCGTCGTCATTGGTGGGCGATCGCAGGTTACGGTGCGATCATTGCCATTTCTGTACTTGGTGCTTTTGCTTTGGCATTCAAATGGCTGGAGTTGAATGAACAGCAAGCAGTAACAATTTCATTTATGACATTGGCTTTTGGGCGATTATGGCATGTTTTTAATATGCGCGATCGCAAATCTGGTTTATTGCGGAATGAAATTACCAAAAATCCCTATATTTGGGGGGCGCTAGTTCTTTGTACTGGCTTGTTGTTGAGTGCAGTATACTTACCCTTCCTCTCAAATGTACTCAAGACTGCAAACCCTGGTGTTCAAGGCTGGCTTGTAGTTGGAGTAATGAGTCTTGTGCCTTTAATAATTGGACAACCTGCTAAATTGATTATAGAACGGCGAAAGTCTCAGCGTAGGTGAAGATGGTTGATTTAACGAACCGCCAAGAAGCCAAGAACGCAGAGAAGATTTAAAAGGCCTTTTCTTCTTTGCGTCTTTGCGCCTACTCTTCGAGTTCCGCCTTAGCGGTATGGGTGAGCCAAAAAATTCTTATTACATCACAACAAAACTATGAATACCACAAACAAAAACCCCTATATTCGCTGGTTTGAAAACCTCAATTCTAATGATGTTGCGATCGTCGGCGGTAAAAATGCCTCTCTAGGCGAAATGATCGGTACACTCAAAGACCAAAGTATTCGCGTCCCTGATGGTTTCGCTACCACAGCCGATGCTTATTGGCAATTCTTACAGGCAAATCATCTCACAGAAAAAATCCAATCCCATTTAGAAGAACTCAAAAGCGGTAAAACTCCTTTAGATCAAGTCGGCAAATCTATCCGCCGATTGTTCTTGTCCGCTGATTTTCCCGAAGATATCACAGCAGCGATTCAAGATGCCTATCAAAAACTTAGCCAAAACTACGATACCCATGAAGTTGATGTAGCTGTTAGAAGCAGCGCCACGGCAGAAGATTTACCGGAAGCTAGTTTTGCTGGTCAACAGGAAACGTTTCTCAATATCACTGGTGAAGTTGAATTATTAGATGCTTGTCGTAAATGTTACGCTTCATTGTTTACCGACAGAGCTATTAGCTATCGGCAGACAAAGAACTTTGACCACATGAAAGTTGCCCTTTCTGTAGGTGTACAAAAGATGGTGCGCTCCGATCAAGCTAGTGCTGGGGTAATGTTTTCTTTAGATACGGAAACAGGTTTTCCAGATGTAGTGTTGATTGATGCCGCCTGGGGATTAGGTGAAAATGTTGTCCAAGGTTCAGTAACACCAGACGAGTATCGAGTTTTTAAACCCTTGCTCAATAAAGACGATTACCAACCTGTAATCGAAAAGACTTTGGGAGACAAACAGAAAAAGCTAATCTATGCCCAAGGTGGTAGTCATTCTACAAAAAATGTCAATACATCTCTCAAAGAACGCCAATCATTTGTGCTTACAGATGCAGAGATTTTACAATTAGCCCACTGGGCAAGCATTATTGAAACCCATTATCAAAAGCCGATGGATATGGAATGGGCTAAGGATGGGGAAACAGGCGAGTTATTTATTGTGCAGGCGCGTCCAGAAACTGTGCAATCACAAAAACAAGCTGATGCCCTGAAAACTTATACTTTAAAAGAAAAAGGTGAAAAGATCATCACTGGCGTGAGTATCGGTGAAGCGATCGCATCTGGTAAGGTTTGTTTAATCGAAAGTGCCGATGATATTAATCGCTTTCAAGATGGGGCAATTCTAGTAACCCAGATGACTGACCCTGATTGGGTTCCCATTATGAAACGCGCCGCCGGAATTGTCACAGATCACGGTGGGCGTACTTGCCACGCAGCTATTGTCAGCCGCGAGTTAGGCATCCCGGCGATTGTTGGCACAGATAAAGGCACGGAAGTTCTGCACGACAAGCAAGAAATTACTATTTCCTGTGCTGAAGGTGATCAAGGCTATGTATACAAGAATATTTTGGAGTTTGAATCAGCGGAGGTCAATTTAGAAAATACGCCGGAAACCAAAACCCAGATCATGATCAATATTGCCAGTCCGGCGGCGGCTTTGCGTTGGTGGCGCTTACCTTGTGATGGTATCGGCTTGGCACGTATGGAATTTATCATTAACAATAGTATTAAGATTCACCCGATGGCGCTGGTGCATTTTGATGAATTAAAAGACAAAGCCACACGTAAACAAATTCAAAATTTAACTCGTGGTTATCAAGATAAGACTGAGTATTTCGTTGATAATTTAACGCGGGGTATTGCCAAAATTGCCGCTTCCCAATATCCTCAGCCTGTGATTGTGCGGATGAGCGATTTCAAAACCAATGAATATGCTAACTTGATTGGCGGCAAGCAATTCGAGCCAACAGAATCAAATCCCATGTTGGGATTTCGGGGAGCATCTCGCTATTATAGCGATCGCTACCGTGCAGGTTTTGCTTTGGAATGTCAGGCTGTCAAACTTGCCCGTGAAAAAATTGGCATGACTAACATTATTATGATGATTCCCTTTTGTCGTACTCTTCAAGAAGCAGACAAAGTGCTGGAAGTGATGGCAGAAAATGGGTTAAAGCGGGGCGAGAATCAACTTCAAGTTTACGTCATGGCAGAAATACCCTCCAATGTGGAGTTAGCAGCAGAGTTTTCCGAACGCTTTGATGGCTTCTCTATTGGTAGTAATGACCTCACACAATTAGCCTTGGGCGTAGATCGAGATTCCTCTGAACTGGCAGATTTATTTGATGAACGCAACGAAGCTGTAAAGCGGATGATCCGTCGCCTAATCGAAACTGCCCATCAAAGCGATCGCAAAGTTGGTATTTGCGGTCAAGCACCAAGCGATTATCCTGATTTTGCCGCCTTCCTCGTCGAAGCAGGAATTGATTCGATTTCTTTAAATCCTGACAGTGTCATCCCAGTTATCCGCCGCATTGCCGAAGTCGAAGCTAAGTTATGAAAAACTCCACGCCACTTGCGGGATGTAGTTTTTGGGCATGGGGAAGAAGTTACCAATGCCCTATGAGGGCAGTTGCTCCCCAAGTGTAGCCACTGCGTTGGGCGGCTCTGCCGACTTGTTCACGTAGCGTCTCCCCAAGGGAGAAGCATGTGGCGTGAGACCCCAAGACCCACAAGGGGCTACCCTGTACACACAAGTATAGGCCGCAAAGGTTTAAACTCTTTTAGCCCCATAAATACCCAAACTTTAGGCAACTGGAAACTCCATTTATCCCGCTAATTTTAGGGCTAGGGCAACGAAACTAAGTTTTAGGTGGGATTTCAAGACTTGTGTGTACACCGTAGCCACTCACGAGGGGATGGAGTTTTCCGTCGCTTTCAATAAACCCGAATTGTGATCAGCAAGTTAAGTTTATGCAGCAACACCTTCTGTAGCACCACCAGCTGTTTTCCAGGCGGCAAAACCACCTTGAATTTCGGCGACATCAGTAAACCCAGCTTCGCGCAATAATTGTGCAGCATGGGTTGATTGTTCCTCGTTAGCGCCATAAATATAGATATGGCGTTTTGTATGCAAGACAGATTTGGCTCGCTCTACCAAGTCTTCTAAGGAGATAGGTATTGCCCCAGTAATATGACCGTCATTGTAAGTATGGCGATCGCGCACGTCAATAATTGTAAAGGCTGGTTGACCCCATTCCAAACGCGACTTTAGATCATGAACATCAGCTACTAAATTAGTACTCATAAGCTTTTCTTGCTTATACCTCAATCAGCAATCTATCAAAAATCCCTATTCGATTGAGTTTTCAGTCTAATAAGTTAATAATTTGCAACTAGTTTAAAACAATCCCCCCAGAATTTGGGGGAATAGTCATTAGTTATTAGTTCATTTGGACTAGTTAACACCTGCACTAACTGATGAAACAGCAGGTTAGACACTTTAGCCATGAGTTTGCCTTGGGCATTCGTGAAAATCAAGCCTTCGTTTGAGAATTTGGGTTGTAATAACATGAAAATTACAGATTTACCTGCATCAGTGCTTGAGGAACTTTGCCAAAGCGAATATTGGCGAATCGACATTGACCCCGGATTTGATGCCAAACACGAGTTCTTTATCCGTTGGGAGTACTTACTGCCTAATCCGCGTACAGATGATTATACCGAAGGCGAACTTGCAGAATTTATTAACTTTGATGAGTATGACTTAATCTTGCCAATAGGACGTGCCCACCATCCCCATCTCCATCTACTGCGGTTGAATGCAAGCTTAGATAAAAACTCGCTGACGTTATTTTTATTTGATACCTACCACAGTACTTGGTTCTCTGATATAAGTGATGCCCGCTACGGGTTTCTCGCCGTTGCTGACCGCTATCAGAATCATGACTGTGACTTCTATGTTGCCTCCTACTATCATTTTTCCTACCTAGTTGGGCGTGACTACGAACTAGCACAACAAATCATGCAGCAACGGTTAAGTACTTAATCGAGCTTTGTCATACATATCACAAGACTACAAGTTATGGGAGTCGGAAATTTAAGTTTTTGTAATGGCTTGTCCTTCATCCAAGAGTACTTTTATAGCTATAGCCAGTTAGCTAATGTGGCTAAAATAGGGTTTTTTCGTTGGTTGAGGACTCAAATTTTAATTTCTGATTACCCACCCAAGAACGTAATTTCGTTATTTTAACCACGTTTATAACTCTGTTTGAGAGTGCCCACTCATGCCGAAATAAAAAACCTACACTTGTCAGATGGTGGTGAGGAGGTGGAAGAGGTGGGAGATGTTCCTTTTTTGGGTGGTTTAGGTCTTTGTATAGCAGGATTAGAACTATTTCCATCCCCTGACTTATATCGATTATTGTTGGGTCTAGAATCTCTATTATTGTTCTGGGGTTTTATTATTGGGTTTTCAAAATTTTTTGCTGAGGAGGGTGGTAATTGTACGATTATCTGTGATGTTCATTATCTGCAATGGAGTTGGCAAGACAGGACGCTCTTGATACTCTTTAGACTCAATCGTCATGTACCGAGTATCTTCTGGTTTTGGTGTATAATCCCAACGCAGCATTGCCAAAAGCATTTCAATAGGTGGTAAATCTTTTAGTCTTTTGAGTTCTCCTTTTTTGGTTTATCCTCGTTGCTGATATTATCAATTACATATTCCTCAAAAGCCTTTATGAAAATAATTTGCTGTTCGTCGCTGGCTGGTTTTTCGGCTTCATTCCAGTGATTTCCATTAAATAATTTTTGGTAGCGTGTAGTGCGATCGCTCAAATAAAGCTTATGCTCAATTTTAACTGCACCCATCCCTAAAGGTTTACCCATACCTAGAGAAAGGCAGTACTCTTCACCTTGTTTGCCAATACCAAATGCTTGTGCTTTACTGCTTGAAATACTTAGTACCCACAACAATACACCTAGCTCTACATCACTCAAGTTTTCAAAGTTGATGGTAAACGTAAATTCGATATTTTTATCTAAAGGTTGAATTAAGCTTACTTGAGTTTCTGAAGAATCTTTAGGTGCTTCAAAATTAACAGATTTATGCCAGTAGAGCTTATGCCCTCTAATTACAGTCTCTCCGACTTCATTATTGGTAGGCGGTTTACTAGCATAATGCTTTAGCTTACCCTTAACGTGAGTTCGACGAACTAAAAAATGGCAGGAGGCAAAGCAGGCAAGTCTTTTGGGTAGATATCAATAGAGGGCTTTTTAGGCAAATAGGTGTAAGCAGTCAAACCCGCCATCAAGTTGACTAAAAAGTTAAATACACTACGATGGCGAGAGTGTTCTATTTGACACATATTCTTCAAATGGTCATTGACTGACTCAATTACTGCCCGCTTGCGTAAAAGAATTTTATCAATCAACTTTACTAAGCGGTTTTTCATTTTCTTTTTGGATTTTGTTATTAACTGTAACCCTCGCTCATATAACTCCTCAAATAATTTCTGTGAGATATAGCCTCGGTCTCCAAAAAGTTTACCAATAAGGTCTTTAGTCATATCAGGAACTGGTTGGTGGTCGTCAACATTGGCAGGAGTTAGCTTGAATGCAAGCAGTTCTCCACAATCGTTAATAATCAAATGAAGTTTAAATCCAAAGTGCCAGCCAACAGAATTTTTACCCCATTTCACTAACCCTTTAAAAACTTTATGGGCATGGGAACGGCAATTGTGACAAACATCAATCGGCGTAGAATCGATAAAACTAATCCCTGTAATTTCTCCTGTACGTGTATGCAATAAAACAACATAATAACATTAAACACCAAGGCATTAGTTCCACAAACCTTGTATAGCTGACCAAGTTAGGAAATGCTCCACGCCAGCTTTGTTGTACGTGCAATATATAAAACTCCTTAAAAGTTTTATAACCACTACCATGAAACGCAATTACTATTGTCATCACTTCTGATCAATGCATCCTTGAGTGACTGCGACGCTCTCCCGTTGTAGATGGTAGCTGTGGTACTCGCTGCCACAAGCTTTCCCATTGGTTGCAGAAATCATCTACGTCACAGAAGATTTGTGTAATGTCGAGGCGAGATACAATGGTAGACATAGCCGAGACCCTCATGTTTGTTAGATATTTTTAGTCTCGGTATTTTTTTGTGACTTTTTAACCTATTCTCAATCAATCTTAGCGTTCGCCTGGAGAATGCCCAGCTTGGCAAATCCATACATAGCAAGCTTCTTGCCTTTTTCAACCCGTCGAACTCACGTTAAATAAATGCTCTGTATTTCCAATCATTTTTGGCACTGCGGTTAATACTAAAAATACAAATTAATATGATCACT
>JAYGHB010000160.1:0-14739 GCA_034931985.1 Halotia wernerae UHCC 0503 | reverse complement strand
TGACACAACTTTCTATGCAGGATGATTGTAAAGAATCAGTCAAAAGATTTGTCAGGCATTCACTGACTGACGTTCGCAAGGCAGCCGAATATCTAGTTTGCATTGCTCATGCTTTTACTAATGCTGCTTCTGGTAATGCTGAGGGGTTTAATGATTTAAGACAAACTGAAACTATCCAAATCAAGCGTAAGTCAAAGAACGGTCGCGTACCTCTAAATCATGCTGAAATTAGTGGTCTTTATGATGACGACGGAAATCTGATTGAATCCAAGCGTGTCACAGTTCCCGACTGGTTTTATCCTGATATCTTGCAAAAATTTATTAACGCTGGTTAGGAAAAGATTTCACGCAGTTTATACCAAGTTGCAAAGTAAAAATAGTGAGGGATTTATATTTATGCACCCAATAGAATTTAAGAAGAAGTGGAAATTAACTTACAACGATTTAGCACTTGTCTTAGGTTATGAAAGTGATTTTACTGTCCGCTGCTGGGGAATAAGTGGAGTCCACAAACGCAATCCTCAAAAAGTTGTTTATGTCGCTTGCAGACTGCTAGATGAAAAATGGTCATCTGAGGGGAGACTTATAGATTCTTATCTTTCATGATTTACGGCCGCGTCTCTGCTAGACACGCTATTAAACACAAAAAATATTTTACCTATCTGAATACTATGCACCCAATTGAATTGAAGAAAAAGTGGCAGTTAACTTACGATGAATTGGCACTTGTTTTAGGTTATCAAGGTGATTACACGGTTCGTTCTTGGAATAGGAATGGAAGACGCAAGCGTAACCCTCAAAATGTTGTTTACGTTGCTTGTCGTCTTCTAGATGAGAAGTGGTCAGCTGAGGGTAAACTTGTGGATTCTTACCTTTGACTTGCTAAGAAGGGCAATGTTCAAGAACTGGGGTAGAGCGGGTGGCGTAGCGGAGTGTGGGGGGCGGGCTGCTGAGTTTTGGCCACTCCACGAGTGAATTGTTGCCCGTCCCCCACACCACCCGCTCTAAACGAAGTGTCCCCAGTTCGTCGGCGCATCACGAGATGATCAGGTTTAAGCAATTTTGATATCACTGATAGCAACAATTGATCAGCCAGGGATAAATCCTATTTGTGCGTATTATACCTGTAAGTGGTCATCGCGCTGCTCTGCTCTCCATAAGCAGGTTTAATCAGCCAACGAGAGAATGCGACTTGTAGCGTTCGTGGTTTCGTGATGATTGATAAGCAAGGTTAATCGTGTGTCATCGCTCACGAGAGAATAGGCTTTTTGGTGACTTACATTGTGTTACTACCAGAAGACAATGTAGCATTGGAGAGGGGAGATTGCCGATTGCAGATTGGGGGAGAAATGGACAAGGAGCAGTTTAAGGAGAGAACCCAATACGAGTGCTTTACGGGTGATTAATTTAGTTGAAGCCTTACCAAAAGACCAAACAACTTCACAAGTCATAGGCAAACAATTACTCCGCTCAGGAACGTCAGTAGGGGCCAATTATCGGGCAGCTTGTCGTGCCAAATCAACGGCTGAACTGATCACCAAGCTCAATATTACATTAGAGGAAGCTGATGAATCGCTTTACTGGATGGAACTGATTGTCAAAGCGAAATTAGTGGACTCTAACAAACTTCAGAGCTTGATGCAGGAAGAATTGCGAAATTGTATCAATGCTGGTGTCCTCCCTCAAAACCTTACGGTCAAAACCCAAAGATTCTCGGATTTATAACCCCAATTAATCAATCTCTTGCTTCAATCTGACTTCGACAATCTCCAAAAACAATCTGCAATCTTCAATCTGCAATCTTCAATGAAAATAAACCGTTTCGGTAGGGCAGAAATCCTCACCCCTGACCAAATTAATCTCCTATTTACTGAGGGGTTTGTCAACCCACGCGATCGCGCTCTATTTGGCGTGTGCCTTTATGCTGCTTGCCGCATCAACGAAGCTTGCACGTTGGCAGTAAATGACGTGTTTGGCAGCAATGGTGTTAGAAGCGTGTTGGTGTTACGTAGCGTTAACACTAAAGGGAAGCGGGACACCAGAGAAATTCAAGTTCATCCCAAGCTAAAGCAGTATTTAGAGGAGTACAATCCCAACCGCCGCAAGGAGTTCTTGTTTCCGGGTCGGCATGGGTTGGGACATATCCACAAGGTGAGTGCTGATAAAATCCTCAGAGATACTTGTGCGCGGCTGGGGATTGAGGGGGTTAGTACGCACAGTTTTAGAAGGACTGCGTTAACCAGGATGAGCGACGCGGGGATACCGTTGCGCCACATTCAGGAGATATCGGGGCATCGGACTTTGGCTGCTTTGGAGCGATATCTGGGGGTAACTGAAAAGCAGAAGCAAAACGCGATCTCTGCTTTGGATTTTTGAACAAGGCAATTCAAAACAGGGAAAGTGCAAGTCCATAACAGCTTGATTTTGGAGCATGAAATATGCTAGGCTGGCTGAACTAGTACAAAATGCCTCCAATAAGAAAAGTATTTTAACCGTTACCCTTACAGACAGAAAACTACTGAGAAACACGGGGGGTTTAGCAGGATTATCTTCAAGCCCCTCTGTAGGTTTAGCGGATAAGGGAGTGTAACTCCTATCAGGTATGCGATGCATAAGGCATTAGCTTTTAAGTGTTGAACACGTATAAATGATTGCCTATTTCACACTGTCGGTTACTACAGTTAATGTAAAATACAGTAGCCGCCCGATAAGTTCTTCACTGTGACCGATTCCCTTTTTCCCGAACTAAGCAACTATGACGCTTTTCTAAACATGCTTAAACAGCGCGTTCGCACCGCGCAAATGCGGGCGGCACTTGCTGTTAACCAAGAGTTAGTGCTGCTTTATTGGCAGATCGGCAAGGAAATTTTACAACGCCAGCAGGATGAAGGGTGGGGAACTAAAGTAATTGAGCGCATAGCCAAGGATTTAAAACGGGAGTTCCCGGATATAAAGGGTTTCTCCCGTACAAACCTGCTTTATATGCGGGCTTTCGCGTCAGCCTACCCGGATGAGTCATTTGTCCACCAGCTTGGTGGACAAATTCCCTGGCGGCATAACTGCGTTTTGCTGGATCGCGTGAAAGTGCCGGAGCAGCGGGTTTGGTACATCCAGCAAACCATTGAAAACGGCTGGAGCCGCGCCATCCTGGAGATGCAGATTGAGAGCCGTCTTTATGAACGCCAGGGGAGTGCAGTCACCAATTTTGGACAGACCTTGCCTAAACCCCAATCCGACCTGGCTCAACAGCTTATCAAAGATCCGTATAATTTTGACTTCCTGACTTTAACTCAAGAGGCGCAGGAAAGGGATTTAGAGCGGGCGCTAGTGGATCGCATTCGTGACTTTCTCTTGGAGCTGGGAGCAGGTTTCTCATTTGTGGGAAGCCAGCATCCTATTGAGGTTAGCGGACAGGAATACAGACTTGATCTCCTGTTTTATCACCTCAAGCTGCGCTGCTTTGTCATTATCGAGCTTAAAATGGTAGAATTTCAGCCAGAATTTTCTGGAAAAATGAACTTTTATGTGTCAGCAGTGAACGCTATTCTGCGGCATCCTGATGATCAACCTACCATCGGCATCATTCTTTGCAAGTCTAAAAACAAGACTGTTGCCGAACTCGCACTGCAAGGGATGACACAACCTATCGGCGTTTCCACACACAGGATAGGAAGAGACGTTCCAGAACAGCTTAAAAGTATCCTGCCTATGGTTGAACAACTTGAGATGGAGCTAGATACGGCGGCGGCCGAACTTGAAAGACAAGAGCCTGACAGACTAGATACTTAATATTTTTATAGGCAATGGTTTCCGTCTTTTCTTTAAGTTTTATATTTAGCGTTCGTGCCATTTTGCTAACGGTGTAAGTATCTCAGCAGATTCTTTACTTGAACTACTTCGCTCCTGATGTTGCCTTTTTCAGCTATACCCTCTATTTTTGATACAAACTCTGTAAGTTTGTATTTTGATTACTAACAGACTTACAAATAACCAGAACTACAGACATTCCTAAGTTACGGAGTCAAAATGTGCGTATTATTGCTGTTGTAAATGGGAAGGGAGGGTCAGCTAAGACAACGACTAGCGTCAACTTAGCAGCTATTCTCGCTGAGAAATCAAAAGTATTGTTGGTAGATGCAGATCCTCAAGGATCTGCTACTTGGTGGACAGAGCGTAATGAGCGAGATTTTGAAATAGCCAAGGAAACAGGCACGAATGAGTTGTTAAAACTTAAAAAGGTGCAAGGGTTTGATTTTATAATCGTGGACACTCCTCCGGCACTTCACTTTGACGCACTGAAGATTACTATTGATGCTGCTGATTTTGTTTTGCTGCCATCTCCCCCAGCCCCAATGGATCTTCAAGCGCTGATTGAAACTGTACAGGCAACGATCATGCCAGCAAAAGTTAAGTTTCGAGTTCTATTAACCCGTGTTGATCCTCGTAGTTTGGGTAAGGCACTTGATGCTCAACAGGCACTAATGCAAGCAGGTATTCCGGCATTTAACGGATTTGTAAGGGCTTACGCTATTCATGAACAAGCCGCGCTAGATGGCATACCAATTACTCAAGTTCGCACAAAAGTAGCTCGTGAAGCTGAAGGGGATTACCGACGTATTGCTGATGAGCTTCTGAGAGAGGTAAATACTAATGGCTAAAGCACGTCGTCGTTTATCTGATCTTGTCCAAGAAGAAACTCAAAAACCCAGAGCTACAGACTTACAGACTTCGGAAAATACAACCTCTGAAGCTCCGGTAAAAGTTGATGCCCAGAACACAGGGAACGTAGACCTTGATTCCGAAGAACTACAAACTACGAAAGCTACAGACTTACAGACTTCGGAAGTTACAACCCCTGTCATGTCACTGGATGTTGCCGTAGGGGACAAAGGGAAGGTAGACCTTGATTCCGAAAAAACTACAGAATTACAAACTTTGGAAGATACAAACTTACAGAGTTTTAATCAACCGAAGTATTTAAAATTGGAACGCAAGGAGGCGCGGTTAAGACAAGATCAGATTGATGCGCTTACCGACCTGACACGAAAACTAAACAGAAAAAAACAGGGTAAGAGTAGTGAGCGACTTACAGACAATACTTTGATACGTGTAGCGATAGATTTGCTGCTTAGTAAAGCTGATCTGCTTGAAGGTACTACTGAAGAAGAACTACGAAGGTCATTTAATCTGGAAGTTTCGGAGTAACAAACTTACAGAGTTACAGATTAAGTTCTAGGAGGTAAGACAGATAGATGATTATGTCTTACCAGCAAATGGAGAAGTCTATTGTGTTGGAGAGGCGATCGCATAACATAGATTTTTACCGATGCTTGTCCTTAATTATGCAGACTTGACTTATGGTTATTCAAATCAAGTGCAATAAAGTCTAGGTTGAATTTAGCTTGCTATGATAAATATGAAAAGATAGTTCAATAAAACTTGATGGATTCTCTTTCCACTCTCACGAATGCTACTATCGCTGCTGGCTTTCATGCTCTTTCTGAACCATTACGGCTTCAGGTCTTGGAACTGCTGCGAGAGCAAGAACTGTGTGTGTGTGACTTGTGTGAGACTTTAGGGGTTACCCAGTCGAAACTGTCTTTTCACCTAAAGACTCTCAGAGAGGCTGGCTTAGTCCGCTCGCGCCAAGAGGGACGCTGGATTTATTACAGCCTTAATTTGGCTCAATTTGTTGTCCTAGAGCAATATTTATCCGATTATCGCCGCCTAATTCAAATATTGCCTGCCCGCTCCTGCCAAAATTCTTAATAACATATCAATTTTTTTTGATGAATATTTATATCTAGCAGTTGACACTACCCGAATACATCAAGTTTATTTGAAATAAGAGATATAAACTTAGTTACAGCACAGGGGGGAGGTCAATGAAAGCAAAAGTTAAGAAATTGGCTCTCGCGCTGGGAATGCTGGCTCTAGCGAGTAGTTGTGCAGCTGAACCAACTTCTAGTACTCAAAGTCAACAGTCCCCAAACGCTATTGAAGTTAGTAATACTTCAAAGGCTAGGACGACAATTAAAATTGATGGTTCTAGTACGGTATATCCAATTACCCAAGCGATCGCCAAAGAGTATCAAGCTGACCCAAAGAATAAGGTGCAGTTTGCAGTTAACATTTCCGGTACTACTGGCGGGTTTGAAAAATTTTGTGCCGGAGAAACCGACATCAGTAACGCTTCACGACCGATTTTGAAGGCCGAGATGGAAGTTTGCAAGAAAAATGGTGTGGTGTATATGGAGTTTCCCATTGCTTTTGATGCACTTACCGTCACTGTTAATCCGCAAAACGACTGGGCAAAAGACATCACAGTAGCAGAATTGAAAAAGATTTGGGAACCTGCTGCCCAAGGAAAAATCACTCGCTGGAACCAAGTACGTGCATCTTGGCCAGATCGCCCAATGAATTTATATGGTGCTGGTAAAAAGTCTGGTACTTTTGATTACTTTACAGAAGCCACTGTAGGTAAAACTAGAGCCAGCCGTAATGATTACACAGCTAGTGAAGATGATGAGGTATTGGTGGATGGGGTGAGCAAAGATCCAAATGCTTTGGGTTACTTTGGTTATGCCTATTATGAAAAACACCAAAATAAGTTAAAAGTGTTGGCAATTGACAATGGCAAAGGTGCAGTACTACCGTCGCGTCAAACTGTGGAGAAAGTCCAGTATCAGCCCCTTGCTCGACCGTTGTTTATTTACCTTAATTTTCGGGATAACCAAAATAAAGGATTAGTAAACAAATTTGTCGAATTTTACATTGATAAAGCACCAACAGTAGCAAATACCGTGGGCTATATACCTTTACCAGATGACAGCAAACGCCTCAATTACGTTCACTTGTATCAAGGCAAAGTGGGAACAGTATTTGAAGGGAAAGCAGAGATGAACTTGACAATTGGTGAGTTATTACGGAAAGAAGGCAAGTTTTAGCGATTGATTTCTTTTATTTTTAGGTTTATTCCAATGAGTCAGAATTCACAAGGTAGTACAGCCCGGATACAAGCAGGAAGCAATCTAAGTTTTTTTGAAAAATATCTCACGGTTTGGGTATTTTTGTGTATCTTTGTCGGAATTGCACTAGGTAGATTGTTTCCAGGGATAGCGGTAGCTCTTGATGCAATGAGTGTGTATCAAGTGTCTATTCCGATTGCAGTATGCTTGTTTTTCATGATGTATCCAATCATGGTGAAGATTGACTTCACACAAGCAGCAAATGCTATCCGCGCCCCAAAACCTGTGATTCTTACTTTGGTAGTGAACTGGTTGATTAAACCATTCACGATGGTAATATTTGCTCAGTTTTTCTTAGGATGGTTATTTCGTCCTTTGATTACCGGAACTGAGATCATTGGCGGTAGCGAAGTAGCGCTGGCGAATTCTTATATTGCTGGTACCATCTTATTAGGAATTGCTCCTTGTACAGCAATGGTACTGTTGTGGGGATATCTTTCCTACGGCAACCAGGGACATACCTTAATAATGGTGGCAGTAAATTCTCTGGCGATGCTGTTCTTATACGCACCATTGGGTAGATGGTTATTAGCGGCGAATGATTTAACCGTGCCTTGGCAAACTATTGTTTTGTCAGTAATAATTTATGTTGGGTTTCCCCTAGTGGCGGGAATGTACAGCCGTTACTGGATTTTTAAATACAAAGGTACAGAGTGGTTTGAAAGACAATTTTTAAAGTATCTGACTCCAGTTTCAATTACTGCTCTATTGCTAACATTGGTACTGCTATTTGCATTCAAGGGCGAATTAATTGTTAAAAGTCCCTTGCATATCTTGTTAATTGCCGTACCACTGTTTATCCAAACTAATTTCATTTTCTTGATTAGTTATGTAACAGCATTGAAGATGAATTTATCCTACGAAGATGCCGCACCCGCAGCATTAATTGGAGCAAGTAATCATTTTGAAGTTGCTATTGCCACTGCTGTGATGCTATTTGGTTTAAATTCAGGCGCAGCACTGGCTACAGTAGTAGGGGTTTTAATTGAAGTACCAGTGATGTTGATGCTGGTTGAGTTTTGTAAGCGCACAGCAGCTTGGTTTCCACGGGAACCGGAAAAAGCGACATTGCAAGATCCGCGCTGTTTTGGTGTCTTAAAATGATCGCAATCTTTGACACTAAAGATTGTGTAATCAAAGTAGTAGCTGATCTTCATTGATAGAACTGCCTCTACTAATTAGTAGAGTACGGCAAAAACATGATTACTAATTACGAATATTTCGTAACACCTGAATCTCGCAGCTTATAAATTGAACAACATTATTAGGGAAGTCGAAGTATGAAACGAGTGATGTTTGTCTGCAAAAAGAATTCTGCGCGTTCTCAAATGGCGGAAGGCTTTGCTAAAACCCTTGGTAAGGGAAAAATTGAAGTGATTAGCTCTGGGTTAGAAGCAAGTCTTGTCAGACCAGAGGCGATTTCTATTATGAAAGAAGTTGGCATTGACATTACCGATCAACACTCCAAACCTCTTAGTGACTTCAAAGCAGAAGATTTTGATGTAGTGATTTCTTTATGTGGCTGTGGCGTAAATTTGCCGTCAGAGTGGGTCGCACAGGAAGTATTTGAAGACTGGCAGTTGGATGACCCAGCAGAACAACCTGAAATTTTCCCTAGAGTGCGCGATGAGATTAAAGAACGGGTAACTCAACTGATTGCGTCTGTGAATAAAGAATTTACACCTGCTCTCTAAAGATTACAACTTAAATCAAATTGTAGTGCTGGTATGAGACTAAGGCTTGAACCAATGGAGCAAGAAACAAGTCAACCGATAAGAGAAAACCTGTGGTGGGTAATTCCAGGAAAACTGGCAGGTGTTCGTAAGCCAACTCAAGAGGAGTTGTCACAGCTACAAACAGCAGGTATTCGTGCGATTGTTTCGGTTATGGATGACCCCTCCAATCTAGATTTGTATCAGCAGGCAGACATTCCTCACCTCTGGGTGCCTATTAAAGGAGGTACTGCACCCAGCCAGGAGCAGCTTCAGGAATTACAAAACTTTATTGATAGCCAAAATGCTATTGGCAACGGTGTTGCAGTTCATTGCACTAGTGGGAGACGGCGGACAGGAACAATTCTAGCTTCCTACCTAATTGGTGCTGGTTCATCTTACGACGATGCCATACAAACAATCCTAACCACGAACCCTGATGTTGAACTGCGAGAAGCTCAAATCGCGTTCCTGCGAGAGTTGGCAAAAGAATAAGTCATTACCGTAACTGGTCAGTTCATTCTTAGGAGCAAGGATTCAGGTGTAGTGCTTAGGAACCGCTAAAGTATTTTGCACCCGCTTTAATGCGCTTGAGTACGAGTTTGTGATAAATCGGTGAATATCTATTGGTATCAAAGGAAATAAAACATGGACTCAATTGAAGTACTTCCTAACGTAAACATCCAAGCTAAAGGGGTAGTCTCTAAAAAATTTCTTGAACATGGAATTGAGACATTTTGTGCAGCCTGCCATTGGATAAAAGACCTAGCTTATGGATCTAACTCAAATAATGAGAATTCCCTCATCTTGTTTCAGGAAAATAGAGGAACTTGTACAACAAAGCATGGTGTTATCGCTCTATTAGCTCAAGAGCTTGGACTAGAAGTTTACAAGAATCTTGGTTTTTACAGACTGAACGACGATATTGTAATAGGTGTCAATGCAATTATTCAAATTCATGGTTTGAATTTCATTCCTCAAATCCATTGTTTTTTGGAGTATGGTTCATTTAAAGTCGATTTGACTGAAGGAAACTGTAACGGCAAGAATAAGACCATTGAAGACTATGATTTTGTTGTTAGAGTGAATCCAGATCTGACTTATGAGGAAGAAAAGAGGTACTATATCAGCTACTTAAATCAATATTTTGCTATTGATCCCAAATTAGCAAAGGTGAGCATTCCAGAGATATTAGAACTGCTTGAGGCTTGTAATCAGCAAGTTAAATATCAATGCTCAATTATGTCTAGCCATAATCTAGCTTTTGTTGCCCAATGATCCAGCTTTGCTAGACCCAGCCCCAGTAAAGCTGTATTGTTAAGCACTAAAAGGCAGAAAGTTGATGAAAAAGAATAACTCTGAGTCTGCACTGGAGCCAACAGTCAATTCCTTGCAAGCGCGTCGTTCCCGATTATCCTTTATTTACGCTGTGCCGATTGGGATATTAGGAGGGCTGATTGGTTTAGGCGGTGCAGAGTTTCGGCTGCCAGTTCTGGCCGGAATTTTGGGTTATTCAGCACGGCAAGCTGTACCCCTGAACCTAGCTGTTAGCTTGGTGACAATTGCTGCATCCCTGGCAATTAGGGGCAGTACGCTCTCTTTTAACCTAGTGATTCCGTTGTTACCTGCGGTCTTGTCCTTAATTTTCGGAGCGGTTATCACTGCCTTTTTTGGGGTGGCAATGGCGGGAAGACTCTCAAATGATCAGCTTGAGAGAATCATCCTAGTGCTATTGGTATTAATTGGCGTTGCCCTGCTAGTCGAGGGCTTTCTTCCTCAACAAACACCAGCCCTTCTACCTCCTACTTTAGGCTGGCGCATTCCAGCAGGTATTCTGTTTGGTTTGGCAATTGGGCTGGTAAGTAACCGCACAGAATTATTCACACATGAGGTTCTAGTCTGGATAAGGGTTTCATGGCTTAATTTTGTGTAATTAATTTTGTTTAGTTACTTAAGCAGTCTCCTTGGGGTTGCAGGCGGTGAAATAATTATCCCAACGCTTGTTTTTGCTTTTGGTGCAGATATTAAAACAGCAGGTACAGCCAGTCTTTTGGTCAGCTTGCCAACCGTGCTTGTGGGCGTTGTTAAATATGCCAGTCGAGGGGCGTTTACAGACCGCGCAGCTTTGAGCAATACTGTTGCTCCTATGGGAATAGGTTCGGTGATTGGAGCCGTCGTTGGGGGAATGCTTGTCGGGATTGTTCCGGCGGCAATACTAAAAGTCACGCTAGGGATAATCTTGAATGTCTCTGCGTTTCGAGTTTTTCACAAGGCCAAATCTCACGACTCATGACAGCAAGGAATACTGCTTTCAATGTTGTTTTGATTTTGGAAGAGTTAGTACCTTCTGCAATATCTCGAACCGTTCTGGTACTAACCGATAGTAAATCCAAGTGCCGCGTCGTTCTTTTTGAAGCAATCCTGCTTCATACAATACTTTCAGATGATGGCTGACAGTAGGTTGCGATAAACCAAGTGGCTCTATCAACTGACAAACGCAAGCTTCCTGTGCAGGTTGAGCCGCAATAAAACTGAGCAACTGTAGCCGAGCCGATTCGCCCAGCACTCGAAATAGCGTAGCAATCTGAGCCGCTTCATCTGGCTGCAACACTTCTTGCAGCAGGAAAGGACAACACGTTGAAGTTGAGGTTAAAGAATTCATATTTATATATTGACACTTATCAATATAGTTTGGCAATATATAGATACTCATAAATATTGATGAGTATCGATTGAAGGAGAAATATCATGTCCCGTGTTCAACTTGCCCTTAACGTTAGTGATATCGATGCTGCTGTTGATTTTTACAGCAAGCTTTTTGGTACTGAGCCTACAAAACGCCGCCCTGGTTACGCCAACTTTGCGATCGCTCAACCTCCTCTCAAGTTAGTACTAATTGAGAATACAGAGGCGGCTGGCACTCTAAATCATTTGGGTGTAGAGGTCGAGACAGCAGATGAAGTAGTCACTGCAAGCGATCGCCTACAACAACTTGGACTCTTAACTCGACCAGAAGAGCAAGTGACCTGTTGCTATGCCCTTCAAGATAAAGTGTGGGTGCATGACCCAGATGGCGCACCTTGGGAAATTTATAAAGTTTTGGGTGACTCACAGGTTCGAGATATCAAACCTGTTGAAGTCAGCACGGGGACGTGCTGTCAATAAAGAACTTGTCCTCAGTCTGTAGCTCTACACTTATCTATCCCAGCTATTAATTTATATCCTGACATCTCTATGACGACATTTGACCATCCCCCCAGAATTTTGTTTTTGTATGGTTCGTTGCGTGAGCGTTCTTACAGCCGCCTCTTGGCAGAAGAAGCAGCACGTATTATTGAAGAATTCGGGGCAGAGGTGAAGTTTTTTGACTCGCGTGAACTTCCAATTTATGGCAGCGTACCTGACACTCACCCAAAAGTACAGGAATTGCGCGAATTAAGCCTGTGGTCGGAAGGGCAGGTCTGGTCTAGCCCAGAGCTGCACGGTCAGATTTCTGGCATTATGAAAAACCAGATCGATTGGATTCCCCTCAGCATGGGAGCGATGCGCCCAACTCAAGGTAGAACTTTGGCTGTCATGCAGGTGAGTGGTGGATCTCAGTCTTTCAACGCCGTCAATACATTAAGAATTCTTGGGCGCTGGATGCGGATGTTCACTATCCCCAATCAATCCTCAGTGGCTAAAGCATATCAGGAGTTTAATGAAGACGGTACTATGAAGGATTCGCCCTACCGCGATCGCGTCGTGGATGTCATGGAAGAACTTTACAAGTTCACCTTGTTACTACGAGACAAGGTGGACTACCTAACAGATCGCTACAGCGAACGCAAGGAGAAAGCAGCAAAACAAATGATTGAGGTAGCAAACAAAGCCTTAGAGATGAACACAAACCAGAGTTAAAATAGGCTAGCTACATGAACACCCCCTCCCACTTTCTCATGACAGCGGCTCTAGATGCAGTACTGCTGGTCTATCTTCTAGCTGAGCGTTTTTTCTTAAAACGCTCCAAACTGTGTTGAGGTAATTGCGCTTGGCCTTAAAACTCTGGAAATTTCCAGTTTATTGGGTTGGACTCCTTGACTGCCTGAGTGTGTAATTTCTTCAACTGTTCTGCCACCGCAGTATCCCCCTGTGCTTGGTGGGCTAAGGCTAGAGAAGCTGACATGAAGTGCCAAGTAGTTGAAAACATTGCGATGGCTAGCTTTTAGCCGTTATCTACCGAAGCACACACACATTTTACACTGTTCCTCTTTTCAACAGTGTCGGAACATTTTCATAACTTTAGCGTTGGATTTTAGGATTTCAAGCACTAAAAGAAGTGTCAAAAAGGGTAAAGTTCCGACTCCGAAATTGATTTGGAACTTTCTAACGGGATATGGCATAAGGTGACACTTTCTCTAGCATTACGCCTGGTTAGAAGTTTTTCTCCGTTGATGATAATCTGCACTGTTATTCATGTCCATTCCTCTATACTCCTTTTAATACTGCCGTTACACCTAGCGGTGCTCCCGTTGAACTGTTAATGATATGGTTATCGGCTTAATCCCCGTTTCATCGGTTTTTCTGACGGATTGGTTTCCAGTGAACAGAAGGCGGAAATCGCTCACAGGCTTGGTGCGGACTTTACTATTAACTATCGTCAACAGCCAGTTGAAGAATTTGTGGCAGAACACACCAATGAGCAAGGGTTTGATGTAGTGTTCGACACAATTGGTAATGACAATCTTCAGAACGCATTTAATGCTGCCAGATTAAATGGAACGGTGGTTTCTATTGTCTCGCTTTCAAAACAGGATTTGACACTTCTTCATGCCAAGGGACTGACGCTACATCTGGTTTATATGCTGATTCCAATGTTATACGGCATTGGTCGGGCAGCTCACGGAGAAATTTTGTGGAAATTGGCTCAATTAGTGCATGAAGCAAAGGTACACCCACTGCTTGATTGGAGGACTTTCAGCATTGATGAAATTGCGCTTGCTCACTATTATGCAGAGTCTGATCAAGCTATGGGAAAAATTGTTGTGACCTGGTAGCTAGCTTTTTGCCTCAGCAGGAAGTGGGATTTATCGTTATTCCACCTATTTAGGATTTGGTGGAATAGGCAATTGAAAGTGCTTCTACCTCTGCAATGAGACATTAGGCAGAGGTAGAAGCTCGTCAGCAAGCAGTTCGCTACAATTAGCCAACCTCTTGTGACAATGTTCCATTCCAAGCTCTTGTTGTTATCTGCCCTAGAACTTTTGGAAAAACAGTTAATGGATCTATAGCTTCTATTGGACATCCTTGCTTATAAACTCCATCAGGCTCATAAAAGCGATCGTGCTTTGCAAGCCAAAATATTCGCCGAGCAAAACACCCCCTTCTACCAGTGTTAGGAGCGTTGTCTTCTAGTTCTGCATAGCCAATGATCTGATAGCTTTGATACTTAACCTTTCCCTTTCTTCTTTTGCAACAAGTATCAAAATGCTCTCTAACATAAGGAATAGCATCGATATTACTTAACCAAACAATCTTTGATTCAAACTGAATATCCGAGGGAGTTTGAGCTTTTACACTCATAGTAAAACTTCCTTGTGTAGCGATGCTGCCTACTTTTAGCATTATAAGCATCACCGTGCCAATGACATAAAAAGTGCCGAAGTTCCTTAGAGAAACACTCTCTTCAAGTTTTAGAGATTCATATATTTCTTCCAAGGTGGCATCAATAATTTCTTCAACTGTGCCACTGCCAGTGCTTAAGCGCTTAGAAACGCGTCGTACCAGTTCCTTTTTATCGATAGACATCTGAAAAATTTTTTAGGCATTTGTATAGATGCTTCTTGAGAAATTATCTTAACAGAAATTGAGCAACGAGTTTTCAAGAGTTTCAGCACAGGCATCATCTTTTTTGTCGCTAATCACTTGGAGAAAAAACTGCGCTCACCAATAAATCCCAACTCTGACCAATCTCACCTTAACAATCCCAATATTTCCCCATTAATCCCAACAGTCCCCAG
>JAYGHB010000159.1:0-14921 GCA_034931985.1 Halotia wernerae UHCC 0503 | reverse complement strand
TCTTGTATCCTTAGTGGTTCGACCTTTTGGCAAAACTTTTTGGTTTACTGATTAGGGATTGAAACTACGTGCATCAAACTCAGCTTTTATTGATTGCTGGGTTCCAACAACCTAAAATCCCTATTAGGGATTGAAACTGCTCAGGAAGTAGAGGCAAGTATCCAGCGTAGAGTTCCAACAACCTAAAATCCCTATTAGGGATTGAAACATCGAAGGCTATCAAGATGTCGTATGAGAGTAAGGTTCCAACAACCTAAAATCCCTATTAGGGATTGAAACGTTGAGAGGACTTGTAGGCAATCCAAGTTGCATACGTTCCAACAACCTAAAATCCCTATTAGGGATTGAAACTCAATAAAACTTCAAACGAAAAATTACAGTCTGGTTCCAACAACCTAAAATCCCTATTAGGGATTGAAACGCTATGAAATTGCAAGAATATTTTGATCACTTATCAACAGGTTAAAAAATACTTTAAACCCAATTATCAAAAGATTAAACCTAAGTAAATTTTTATTAAAGTGAATCCGATTCGCTCCCTGGTTAAAGTGAATCCGATTCGCTCCCTGGTTGCTGATAATTTAGTAAAACAAATTCCTTGGTGGTCTAATTTTGAACAAGAAAAAATAGCTAATTTTCTAACCACAATCGACAAAAAGATTGAAGCCGTTCCCAAAAAATCTACCACACCGAACAATTTAAAAAAGGCTTACTCCAAAAAATGTTTGTGTAAAATAAGGAATACCATCAATTTCGCTACACAGGAGCTAACCCCACCATGATCGTAGCCAAAGACAATCCTACAAACTTAACCCCAGAAGAATACTTTGCTTGGGAAGAACAGCAACTTGAAAAACACGAACTGGTCGACGGTCAAGTTTACGCCATGAGCGGCGGTAGCGTTAATCATAGCCGCATTGCAATTCGATTTACGACTATGTTTGATACCCATTTAGACGCTAGTAGCTGCATAACGGGTAACTCTGACTTGCGTATTAATATTGTAGGAACCAATAACTATACCTATCCAGATGCCAGCGTAACCTGCGACGATCGCGATAAAACTACAACTCAATACATTACTTACCCCTGCTTAATCGTCGAAGTTCTCTCCGCCCGCACCGAAGCCTACGATCGCGGTGGTAAGTTCAGAATGTATCAAAATAATCCCGTCTTGCAAGATTACCTATTGGTTAGTTCCACCGCTATCGAAATGGATTTGTATCACAAAAATGATGCGGGTCAATGGATGATTATTAACTATGCAGAAGGCGACCCCATCGAACTAAAAAGCATTAATCTCAGCTTCCCGATCGAGCAAGTCTATCGGGGTCTAAACCTCACCCCCGAATTTGAAGCAACTAACTTATCTCAGACCCTAGAAAATTGATCCCTACCTCGCCACCCCCATGAGTGAATATGTCCAAATTTTTGTCATCTCCAACGGTGTCAATACCCGCTACTACGCCAACAAGAATATAAACAAACCTTCTACTGGGCAGACCAAGACAATAACCTGATTAGTCATCCCTCTTGGATTAACCTAAACGCTGGTACTTTAGTTTTAAAAGCTAAATTTCAGGAATTAGTTTCCGATTAACTCTTAACCTCGATGCCGTAATTAATAAAGAAATCGGAGACAACAGATATCTCCAAAGCTGCCGCTAACTTAACAAACATCACTGAAAAAGATGGACGTAACTGGATTCGAACCAGTGACCTCTACGATGTCAACGTAGCGCTCTAACCAACTGAGCTATACGTCCTAAAGCAACGATTTATGATTATAGCATATATCTCTTTGAAAGGAAAAGAAATATATAATTAGTTTTTACAGTTCAGAAGCATGGCAGCATTGATCGGACGAGATTTATTAGGTTTGGCTGACCTCAGTCCAACAGAACTTCAAGAAATTTTGCAATTGGCAACTCAACTCAAATCACAACAGCTAAAGTTGCAGTGTAATAAGGTATTGGGTTTGTTGTTCTCTAAAGCTTCAACTCGCACACGAGTCAGTTTTACTGTGGCAATGTACCAACTGGGTGGACAGGTAATTGATCTTAATCCTAATGTCACTCAAGTTAGTCGCGGGGAACCTATACAAGATACAGCGCGGGTGTTGGATCGATATTTAAATATTTTGGCAATTCGCACTTTTGCACAGCAGGAATTAGCAACTTTCGCTAAATATGCCAAGATTCCTGTAATTAACGCGCTGACTGATTTAGAACATCCATGTCAAGTATTAGCTGATTTATTGACAGTTCAAGAATGCTTTGGTAAATTTGCTGGTTTAACTTTAACCTACGTGGGTGATGGTAATAACGTAGCTAACTCCCTCATGCTGGGCTGTGCTTTGGTAGGGATGAATGTGAGAATTGCCACCCCGAAAGGATATGAGCCTGATTCTGGAATTGTAGAACAAGCACGAGCGATCGCAGACAATAAAACTGAAGTTCTCCTCACTGATGACCCAAAATTAGCAGCCAAAGAATCTAACGTACTTTATACCGATGTTTGGGCAAGTATGGGGCAAGAAACCGAAGCAGGCGATCGCTTGCCAATTTTTCAACCTTACCAAATTTCTGAGCATTTATTAACTCTTGCCGATCCTCAAGCAATTGTTTTACACTGTTTACCAGCCCATCGTGGTGAAGAAATTACTGAAGCAGTTATCGAAGGTTCTCGCTCACGAGTTTGGGAACAAGCGGAAAATCGCTTACACGCCCAAAAAGCTTTACTTGTGAGCATTTTAGGCACAGATTAAAACCTCAAAAGGTAAAAGAAAATCTGATAGTCTTTCTTTTACCTTTAATATTTTCACTTTATATCTTGTTATGGGAGTTTTTTTGTAGTACTAATGTTCTAGAGACATTTATATTTACCTCCCGACAAATTTATGGAAAGTCTAACCCAAGCTCAACAAGAACTTTATGAATGGCTGGCAGAATACATTAAAATACAACAGCATTCGCCTTCTATTCGGCAAATGATGCAGGCGATGAACTTAAAATCACCAGCACCAATTCAAAGTCGTTTAGAACATTTACGCACCAAAGGATATATTGAATGGACTGAAGGTAAGGCGCGAACTATCAGAATTTTGCATCCTACTAAGCAAGGTATACCGATTTTAGGCACAATCGCCGCTGGTGGTTTAATAGAACCGTTTACGGATGCTGTAGATCATTTAGATTTTTCTAATCTGACGTTACCTGCTCAAACTTATGCTTTGCGGGTGGCTGGCGATAGCATGATTGAAGATTTAATTGCTGATGGAGATGTAGTATTTCTGTTACCAGTACCAGAACCAGATCATCTGAAAAATGGCACCATCATTGCTGCTAGAGTTGATGGATACGGCACTACCTTGAAGCGTTTTTATAGAAACGGCGATCGCGTGACTTTAAAACCTGCTAATCGTAAGTACAATCCCATTGAAGTATCAGCTATGCAAGTGCAGGTACAAGGTTCTCTTATCGGTGTTTGGCGCGGTTACAAAGAATAGGGAACAGGGAACAGTAAACAGGAAACAGATGGAAATAACCCATGCCCCATGCCCCATGCCCCATGCTTCGCTCAATTAAGAATTAAAAATTGAATTGATTTCATTTTTAATTTTTAATTTTTAATTTTTAATTCCCGTTCGCGTAGCGTCTCCGCAGGAGAAGGGATGCCCAACATAAGATATGTACTTGACACGAAATCCAGTGCAGCATCTGCCCTCTTTCCGGCTGAAATTACCATTTGCCAAGGAAAGTAAGGGTAGTTACCAAGTTCAACAACCATTACCAGGATGTCCAAAACTTCCTGTATCTCTGCAATTGCGGCAATATCAGCGACAAGCTATTACTAATTGGTTTCGCAATAACGGCAGAGGAACGCTGAAAATGGCTACTGGTAGTGGTAAAACTATTACAGCATTAGCGATCGCTTGTGAACTTTATCAGCAGATTAACTTACAAGTTTTGTTGGTGGTGTGTCCTTATCGTCATCTTGTCACCCAATGGGCGCGAGAATGTGGAAAATTCAATTTGCAGCCTATCTTAGCTTTTGAAAATTTACGCACTTGGCAAAATCAACTTTCTACGCAACTTTATAATCTGCGTTCTGGTTCTCAAGAATTTGTCACGGTGATTACTACCAACTCCACATTAATTGGAGATGGTTTTCAATCTCAACTCAAATATTTTCCTCCAAAGACTTTAATTATTGGCGATGAAGCGCATAATTTAGGCGCACCCAAATTAGAAGAAAGTTTACCACGTCGGGTGGGATTGCGGTTGGCTTTATCTGCTACCCCAGAAAGATATTTTGATGACTTTGGTACTCAATCGTTATTTGATTACTTTGGTTCAGTGTTGCAACCAGAGTTTACGTTGAGGGATGCGATTTCTCAAGGTGCTTTGGTGCATTATCTGTATTATCCAATTTTAGTAGAGTTAACAGAAGCTGAAAGTATTGCTTATTTAAAACTCACGAAAAAGATCGGGCGATCGCTATTATATCGAGAACGAGAACATGGAGAAGCAAGAAATTTTGAAGACCATGAAGATTTAAAGCCATTATTGATGCAAAGAGCCAGATTGATTGGTGCAGCAGAAAATAAATTAAACGCTTTGCGAGATTTAATGGCAACTCGCCGCGAAACTACTCATACGCTTTTTTATTGCAGCGATAGTTCACAAGAGGCGGGACAACGTTCATCCTTGCGTCAACTTAAAGCCGTTGCCAAAATTTTGGGGGTGGAATTGGGATATAGAATCAGCACCTACACCGCCCACACTTCTTTAGACGAACGAGAAAACTTACGTCGTCAATTTGAAAGCGGTGGATTGCAAGGTTTGGTGGCAATTCGCTGTTTAGATGAAGGAGTTGATATTCCTGCCATTCAGACTGCGGTGATATTATCTAGTTCTAGTAATCCTCGCCAATTTATTCAGCGGCGGGGACGAGTTTTGCGTCCTCATCCAGATAAGGAACGCGCCACCATTTTTGATATGATTGTCTTGCCACCAGACTTAGATAGAGAAACTATAGAAGTTGAGCGCAATTTATTAAAAAAAGAATTGCGTCGTTTTGTCGAGTTTGCTGACTTAGCTGATAACGCTGGTGAAGCAAGAATGAAGCTATTAGCTTTACAAAAGCGTTATGGGTTATTGGATATTTAAGAAGTATAGTAAATGTAAACTTTTTTTGATGTTTGAAGTTGAGGTCGGCTTTTATGGGAAGATATTTAATAATGGGATGTTAGTCAAATTTTTAAAGTTGTTTAAATTTCCATTATATTAGTTTTATTATAACAGAAAGTTCTCAATTAATTTCTGAAAAATAAACTTAAAAATTTCCATCAATAAGATTGCCCAAAATAAAGATTAAGCTAACAGTGGCTTTACTGATGTAAATGCAGCATTGGAGGCAGTTAAAATAGAAAAAAACTATTTAAAAATTGAAATGTCACAAGAACTAAATATAGATGATGTCCAGGAGCCAATTAACAGCGCCCCGCCAGAAGTACAACAAATTATTGAGCGAGTATGGAAGCTGGAAAAAAGTAGGTTAAATAGAAAAAGCAAAGGCCATATTAATGATGATATTTTAGATATTGTGAAGGAAGCTGTACGATGAAGCTGACTTCAATTAAGCTGTGCAATTTTCGCTCCTTTTATGGTACAACTCCAGAGATGCTTTTGGCAGGGGGAGATATCCAGAACACAACCATTATTCATGGTAATAATGGTACTGGTAAAACCAGTCTATTGAATGCATTTACCTGGGTATTATATGAGAAATTTAGCGCCGCTTTTGCATCAACAGAACAGTTAGTAAATAAACGAGCGATCGCCGAAACTGAAAGAGGACAAGCTGTAGAATGTTGGGTAGAGATTGGGTGGGAACATGAAGCAAACCGCTACCTAGTTAAACGTTCTTGTCGAGTTTATAAAAATGCTAGTGAATTAGAAGCAGGAAAAACGCAGTTAACCATGTGGGTAAGCGGTGATGATGGCAAATGGAATTTACCAACTCAGCCATCAGAAGATATCATTAATCAGATTTTACCCGCTAGTTTACATCAATACTTTTTCTTTGACGGTGAGCGAATTGAAGAAATCGTCCGTTCTGATAAAAAGGCAGAAATTGCCGAAGCTACAAAGATTTTTTTAGGTGTGGAAGTTATCGAACGTTCAATTACACATTTGAGAGGAGCCAAAAAAAGTTTAGAAACCGAGTTAACAGCTATAGGAGATGCAGAAACTAAACAGTTGTTGCGTCAACAAGAAAAGTTAGAAAAAGAAATCGCAAGTATTATTCAACGCCAAACAGAAATTAAACAAGAACTAGAATATCAACAAACTTTTAAAAAAGAGACAAGTAATCGCTTGCGAGAACTCAGCGCAGCCAAAGAATTGCAAGAAAGACGACATAATTTAGAATCGCAAAAAGAAACAAACCGGGAAGAATTGAGGAAAACTAGGGAAGCGCTGAAAAAAGTGATTTCTGTACGAGGTTATACAGTGCTATTGGCAGAAGCTACAAATCAGTTTCGCTTAATTGTTGATGATTTAAAGCAACGAGGCGAATTAACTTCAGGAATTTCGCGGGAATTTATCAATGAATTGCTGAAAACTCAGCGCTGTATTTGTGGTACAGATTTAAATGTAGGCAGTCATTCTCATGATCATGTAAAAGTCTGGCTAGATAAAGCAGGTTCCTCGACTGTACAAGAAACCGCAATTCGGATGAGCGCTCAAGTAGATGATATTGATAAACAAGCAACAGCGTTTTGGCAAGAAGTTGATCGAGAACAAGCCAGAATTGAACAATTAAGGCAAACAATATCTCAAATTGAAACTGAACTAGATAGCATTCAAGAACGATTACGAAAAGATGCTAATGAAGAAATTAGCAGTTTACAAAAACGCTTAGATGAGATTGAAACTAAAATTGATCAAATAAATAGAGAACAGGGTGCAAATCAGCAGCAGATTGCATACTTAAAAACAGAAATTGATGTATTGGTAAAACAAATTGCCAAGCAGAAATTGAATGAAGAAAAGCAAATATTAGCACAACGACGCATCAATGCTACCCAAGATGCAATTGAACGATTAACAGAAGTCAAAAACCGTCAAGAACAGCAGTTTCGTCTGCAACTAGAAAAACGAGTGCAAGAGATATTCACTGAAATTTCTTTTGCACCATATATTCCGAAAATCAGTGAAAAATATGAATTGACTCTAGTAGAAAATACAGCAGGTATCGAAGCACCAGTTGCAGCTTCCACCGGAGAAAATCAAATTCTTAGCTTATCATTTATTGCCAGCATTATTGATAGAGTGCGGGAATGGAGTGAAAAGCGAAAAATGATGATGATTCCTGATAGTAGTACCTTCCCCATTGTCATGGATTCGCCATTTGGTAGTTTGGATGAAATTTCACGGCGACATATTGCTCAGACAATTCCTAAATTAGCGAATCAGTTGATTGTGTTAGTAACTAAGACGCAGTGGCGAGGTGAAGTTGAAGCGGAAATGACAGGCAGAATTGGTAAAGAATATGTACTTACCTACTATTCTTCCAAGCCAGATTGCGAGCATGATTATATTGAATTAGGTAAAGAAAGATATCCTTTGGTCAGGCAAAGTCCTAATGACTTTGAGTATACAGAGATTATCGAAGTTGAACGAAATAGGAATTAAGAGTCAAGGATGAGAGCAGATTCCTAGCGTAAATTAACCTTCCATTAACACCACCGTTGCCAATTTACGAGGATTAAACGCCTGTAGAAACATTGCTAACATGGCCATGATGATCTAGTTCAATTGCCGCATAGTTGTAGCGTTTATCTGCGGTAAAAGGCATTGTAACGCCTGATGGCTTACCCTACTACGATTTCAGTCAACTGCTAGGTGATACCAAGTTTGATCCAGTTGAAATCAATGATCTTTCAAGTCCGTTTGAGGAATTAAACCATGATTAAAGCCTTACGTAAAGTAGTTACATTCGATGAATTTGTTGCCCAATACCCAGACGAAAGTGGGCGACGTTTTGAACTGCATGACGGAGTAATTGTTGAAATGACACAACCATTAGGCGACCATGAAGAGATTATAGGGTTCTTAGCTACAAAACTCCCAATCGAATATGATCGCCTTAACTTTCCTTACTTCATGCCAAAAACAGCATTAGTAAAACCCGATGTCAGTGAATCCGCTTATTCACCAGATGTATTAATAATTAATCGCTCCAATCTGGTAAATGAACCTCTGTGGAAAAAGGAATCTACTGTTACTCAAGGCGCATCAATTCCTCTGGTGATTGAGGTAGTTAGTACTAATTGGCGCACAGATTACTACACCAAGCGCGGTGTGTATGAAGAAATTGGTATTCCTGAATATTGGATTGTAGATTACTTAGCTTTAGCTGGTAAGTCGTTCATTGGCACTCCCAAACAGCCTACAATCTCTATTTATTCACTAGTTGAGGGCGAATACCAAGTCAGCCAGTTTCGTGGGAGCGTTCGCATTATCTCACCTACTTTCCCAGAATTAAATTTGACCGCAGAGCAGATTTTTCAAGCTGGGCGACTAACGACCTGATTACAGATAATATTAAGTTTGCGTTCTATCTGAATTGGTGAATTGGAAATGAGTGCCTTTGCTTAACACTTACTAATGACTACAAATTAGTCAATCCTTCTTTTGTGCTTATTTTAGCACCATCACACGCAAATGAATCAAGTCGAGATCAAAAACTGGTATTAAAATAGACTTGAACCCTGTCTCAATTTTTTTGAGCAGTTTTTGATCTGAATATAGAGATTTAGTCAGTGTATCTACTTAACTCATGCCAAGCTGATTTACAATTTAATTGCAGACATCACAATAAAATCAGCATATTTATCTTGTTCTTTTTCATCATCAAATCGTCAAAAATTAAAATTTAACTTAGAACTTGCCATGACAAAGGATGTTCAACAGTTCAAAATTCTATTAGTTGATAATAATTTAGAAGATTTACAGTTTTTATCTGATATTCTCTTAGCCCAAGGCTATCAAGTACAAAAAATATCTTCTGGACAATTGGCAATCAATGAAGCTTTAAATCTCACACCTGATTTGATTTTACTTGATATTCTCATGCAGGAGATGAGTGGTTATGAAATTTATCAAGGATTGAAAGCTAATAAGAAAACTCAGAATATGCCGATCATTTTTCTCGGTAATATTAACCAATTGCCTAAAACTTTAAATCTTTTTCAATTAGGTATTGATTATATTACTAAACCATTACGTTCTGAAGAAGTTTTAGTACGCGTACAAAATCAACTCACTCTTCAAAAACTGCAAAAACAGTTAAAAGAGCAAAATGAACAATTGGAAACTGTACTTACACAAGTAAAACTACTAATGTCAGAAACTTCCGTTAGTGAAGCTTACTGGAGGGATTGCCTTTTAGTAGAAACTGCTTTGAAAGCCAGTGAGCGTAAATATCGTCACTTAGTTGAGACATCACAAGATATCATTTGGTCGCTGGATATATCTGGACGAATTACCTTTATCAACTGTGCTGTTAAAAGGGTTTGCGGCTATGAACCTCAAGAAATCATCGGGCGTTCTTGGTTTGATTTGATTGTGCCTGAGCAAGTAGCTCGCGTTCAGGTAATATTTGGATGTCTTCTGAATGGAGAGCCGATTTTTCAGCATGAGATTACATGTGTAGCGAAAGATGGTCATTCACTGCATTTGATGCTAAATGCGATCGCTTTACGAAATGAAGACAATTTAGTTATCGGGGTGACAGGTACAGCTAGCGATATCACAGAACACAAACGAGTTGAACAAGCCCTCCAAGCAAGTACCATCAAGCTGCGTAACTATAACTTGGTGCTAACAAAATTGGCGAACAATCAGCTGCTGTATCAAGGCGATTTAAAAGCAGCTTTAAGGGCAATCACAGAAGCAGGTGCTAAAAATCTAGCTGTAGAACGAGCCAGTGTCTGGTTGTATGACGAAACAGCAACTCATATTCAATGTCTTGACTTATTTGAGGAAAGCCACAATCAACATAGCGAAGGATTCTCTTTGTCAGCGTCAGACTATCCAGCTTATTTTGACGCTTTACAGCAAGACGAATTAATTGCCGCAGACAATGCCCACACCGATCCTAGAACCCAAGAATTTTCTGAATCTTATTTAGCCCCATTAGGCATCACTTCTATGCTTGATATACCCATCAGACTGGGAGGAAAGACCGTAGGAGTTTTATGTCTGGAGGCGGTAGGAGTGGCTCATTCTTGGACATTAGAAGACGAGAATTTCGCTCGTTCTTTAGGACACTTAGTATCTTTAGCCTTAGAAGCACGAGAACGCCAACGAGCAGAAGCAGCACATCGCGCTTCTGAAGAAAAGTTAGCATCAGCCTTTAGATCATCTCCTGACCCGATCGCCCTTGCCACTTTTCCAGAAACACGCTACATAGAAGTTAATGACAGTTTCTGTAGATTGTTTGGCTATTCTCGTTCTCAAGTCATCGGTCGTACCAATAAAGAGTTGAATATTTGGGTAAACCCAGAAGAATGTACTTTCCTTGCCCAATTTCTTCAACATAATAAAGCAATTCGCAACTATGAAGTTGATTTTCGCACTGCCAGTAAAGAAGTAAAAACAGCACTGTTTAGTGCCGAAATGATTGATATTGATGGACAACAGTACGTCTTAGGCACAGCTAAAGACATCACTGAACGCAAGCAAGCAGAAAATGAAAGCCGTTTGCTACTATTAACATCTCAAGCCATCACTCGCGCCATTGACGTAGACAGTGCATTAGTAACTGTCCTCCGTTTAATTTGTAACACTATTAGCTGGGATTTTGGTGAAGCATGGATACCCAGTCATGATGGTACTGTTTTAGAACATAGCTTAGTCTGTTATGCCGAAGAAAGCCGTTTAGAAGCATTTTGCCCCAAAAGCCAAAATCTCAACTTTGCTATGGGTGTAGGATTGCCTGGGCGAGTTTGGCAGCATCGGCAGCCAGAATGGATAGAAGATGTTTGTGATGTTATGCAGCCAGTTTTTCTGCGATCGCCACAAGCAGCAAAAGTAGGATTAAAAGCTGGTTTTGGTGTGCCAATTCTGACTGGTAGCGAAGTATTAGCTGTTTTAGTATTTTTTAAACGTAGTGCTGCACCAGTCGATCAGCGTTTGCTCTTGCTGGTAGGTGCCGTTGCTGCCCAATTAGGCGGGTTAATTCAGCGTAAACTAGCAGAATCTGCCCACAGACACAGCGAAGAACGTTTAGAGCTAGCCTTAGAAGGTAGCGATTTGGGGTTGTGGGATTGGAATCTTCGCAGTGGTAAAATCTACCGTGATTGGCGGTGGCAAAAGATGCTGGGGTACACAGACCACGAAATTGCAGACAATCAACAAGCAATCGAGCAACTGATACATCCAGAAGACTTACCCACAGTTAATTCATCATTAAATATCCATTTCCAAGGTACTAGTCTTGTCTATGAAGTAGAATTTCGGATGCGCTGCTTTTCTGGGGAGTGGAAATGGATTCAGTCTCGCGGTCAGGTTGTGGAGCGCGACAAACAAGGTAAACCTTTGCGGATGACAGGTACGCACAAAGATATAACTGAACGTAAAGCCTTGGAACGAGAAATAGCACTTAGAGAAGCCCGTCTCAATGCTTTTTTTAGTAGCGCTCCTGTGGGCATGAGTATTTTAGATCACCAACTGCGGTTTGTACAAATCAACGAACAACTAGCAGATATTCATGAGATACCCCAAATAGACCATATCGGCAAAACTGTCTATGAAATTTTACCTCAGATTGCTCCTCTGGTTGCACCATTATGCGAGCAAGTACTGTTGACTGGTCAACCACTTCTTAACCTGGAAATGAGTGGTTTATTACCCAAGCGACCAGATACTATACGTCACTTTTTAGCTTCTTATTTTCCGATTCCTGGTGAAGATGATCGCTTTTCTAGTGTCGGCACAGTGTTAATAGAAATTAGTGACTGCAAACATGCAGAACAAAAATTGCGCCTAGCCAACGAACGCCTAGAATATTTCCTCACTTCTAGCCCTGTAGTCATATATAGCTGCAAAATCACAGGAGATTTTGGTACTACCTTTATTAGTGATAACGTTAAGGGAATGGTTGGCTATGAAGCATCAGAATTTCTAGAAAACTCTAGTTTCTGGATGCAGCACCTCCACCCAGAAGATATGGAGAAAATCTTAGGAAAAATTTCTTTGCAGCCTTCTGATCAGGAGTCTAGATCTGACGAATACCGCTTTTTGCACGCTGACGGAACTTATCACTGGTTCTACGATCAAGTCAGGTTAATTCGTGACGAGGCTGGCAACCCGATCGAGTATGTTGGTTATTGGGCAGATATCAACGATCGCAAACTAGCAGAACTAGCTTTACAAGAAAGTCAGCGGCGATATCAACTTTTAGCTGAAGCCTCACCAGTTTGTATCTTCCACGCCGATATTAATGGCAAAGCCTTATATTTAAATCAGCGCTGGAGTGAGATTACAGGGTTAACCTTAGAAGAATCACTAGGAAAAGCCTGGGCTAATGCTCTACATCCAGATGACCGCGATCGCGTGCTTAACTTATGGTCTGAAGCAGCAGCACAGTCAAAGCCATGTAAATCTGAGCATCGCTTCCTACGTCCTGATGGTACGGTTACTTGGGTAATTTCACAAGCATTACCAGAAATTGGTGAAGATGGAGAAATTCAAGGCTATATCGGTACAATTACTGATATTACCGAAAGAAAATTATCCGAAGAAGCCTTGCGCGAAAGTGCAGAACGGGAAAAAGCCATCGCCCAAGTAATTCAACGGATGCGACAGACACTAGATTTAGAGACAATATTCGCGGCAACAACCCAAGAATTACGGCAAGTACTCAACTGCGATCGCGTTATTGTCTATCGCTTCAATCCCCGGTGGAGTGGCGAATTTGTTGCCGAATCGGTAGGAGAAGATTGGATTTCGCTGATCGAAGAACACAATAATGATCCAAATCTGACAGAGGGAGCGCTAGAAGATGGTCGTTGCGTTTTAAACATGTTAAATAGCGCAGATTACCATGATGAGTACATACAAGGTGCAGGTTTTTGCTGTGTCTGTGATATCTATCAAGCCGGGTTAGATTCTCGTTACATCAAACTCTTAGAACGCTTTCAGGCAAAAGCCTATGTTATTGTTCCCATCTTATATGGAAGTGAACTCTGGGGATTATTGGCAAGTTATCAAAATTCTAGTCCCCGCCAATGGAAAACAGTAGAAGTGAATATTGTAGTTCAAATTGGCAATCAATTGGGAGTTGCTTTGCAGCAGGCACAATTGCTAGCACAAACTCAAAGACAGTCACAAGCATTACAAGAAGCTGTGATTGCGGCTGATGCTGCTAACCATGCTAAAAGCGAATTTCTCGCCAATATGAGCCATGAACTGCGAACTCCACTTAACGCCATCCTCGGTTTCACCCAAATTATGAGCCGAGATAATTCTCTATCCAGGGAACATCAAGACAATCTCACAATTATCAATCGTGCTGGTGAACATCTTCTAGGCTTAATTAACGACATTCTCGAAATGTCAAAAATCGAAGCTGGCAGAACTACATTAAATATCAGCAGTTTTGATTTAGTTCGTCTCTTGGAAAACTTAGAAGAGATGTTACGCTTCCGCGCTACTTCTAAAAATATCCAACTGATATTTGAATATGCTGCCAATATTCCTCAATATGTACAAACTGATGAAAGCCGACTACGCCAAGTCTTGCTCAATCTCTTAGGCAATGCAATCAAATTTACTGATACTGGCAGTGTAACGCTACGTGTGGCAATGGTGGATAGGGGAGAATTTTCTCAATCTTTAATTTTCGAGGTACAAGACAGTGGTGCTGGTATTTCCCCACAAGAAATTGACCTACTTTTTGAAGCTTTTGGACAAACTGAAACTGGGCGAACTTCCCAGCAGGGAACAGGGCTAGGTTTAGCAATTAGTCGTAAATATGTACAACTGTTGGGGGGAGATATTAACGTTAATAGTACTTTGGGTTTGGGCAGTACGTTTACCTTTGATATTCAGATCGCTCTTGTTGAGTCCGGCGAAATTCAGCTAAAGCAAACTCAACACCAAGTTATTGGCTTAGCATCAGAGCAAAAAGAATACCGGATTTTGGTAGTTGATGATGTTACAGATAATCGTCTAGTAATAGTTAAACTACTGACAGCCATTGGCTTTGCTGTGCGGGAGGCTGGGAATGGCCAAGAAGCGATCGCTCAATGGATAAAATGGCAACCACATATAATTTTCATGGATATGCGGATGCCAATTATGGATGGCTACGAAGCAACAAGAGTAATAAAAACTAGAGAAATGATGCATGGAAATAATACCAAACCAATCATTATTGCCTTAACTGCCAATGCTTTCGAGGAACAACGAGAGGCAATGATCACAGCAGGTTGTGATAATTTAATTAGCAAGCCTTTCCGAGAGAAGCAAATATTAGAACAACTCAGTAAATATCTGGAAGTTCGATATCTTTATCAAGAAGAAACTAATGACGTCATAAATGCAGATAAACAAACTCAAGAACAAAATTTTACTTCTGATAATTTACTACCTTTGTTATCTCAAATGTCAGATGAATGGGTGGCAGAAGTATACAATGCCGCAGCTCAATGTAGCGATGATCTGATTCTACAATTAATTGCTCAAATGCCCTCAGGAAATGCCAATCTCCAAAGATTTTTAATAGATTTAGCCCATAACTTCCAATTTGAGAGAATTATGGAATTGGCAAACACAGTTATTAAAAAATGATTTTGACCTCTCCCCGCCATAAATGGACGGGGATTCTAAACTGTTACTACGGGAAGG
>JAYGHB010000158.1:0-15109 GCA_034931985.1 Halotia wernerae UHCC 0503 | reverse complement strand
TTGCCAAAAGTTGATACAGCCGCAACGCCGATCAAAACTCCAACACCATGACCCCTGTTGCTAGATAATGGTGTGAGGTATTGGAAAGTAATTATTCTCACTATCGAAATTATCCCGGCGCAGGACTGTAATCACTTTTGTTGCGGTGGACAAGAATACCCAATACCGATACTTATCTGAGTTGATATGACTAGCAACAAAAGAATTCCAAGACTCTTGCCAAGCTTGAATTGATGGTGTTGAAACGGAACACGCGAAACCTCGAATATCGTTGGTGATCGAAGAATTTACAACTAGTACATCATCGCGAACAAAGGCTGATATAAAGTCAAGGGTCTCAAATTTCTCGGCAGTAGAATTGTATAGAACAAAGTTTGTATCCTCTTGCCAAATTATTTCCCCATTGCAAACTCGAAGTCCAAAAATAATTCCCCCAACATTTTGCTCAATGATATTACTATGGATACCATACGACTGTACGATAGCAATGATTATTGGCAGAATTCTGTCCGATGGCAACTTACCATTAACTAACATTGATAGCACTTGTGGTGTTAAAGCGGCATGATAGGAAGTGAGGCTTCCAATTGTATGGTAGTCAAACTGGTTACTGTCTAATCCATGCCGTGAGTCCCAATGGATAAGTTTTGGATCGCCATTCGAGGGTGTATATGCTAATAACAATTCAACAGGTCGCTTAGGATCAAATGGCCCCAAACTTGCATTTACCTTTCTGAATAAATCCGCAAAAGTTTCTGTACTGCAAAAATTTTCTTTCAGAAACTCAATAATTGCTGTTGCTAATTGAACATCGCCTGCAAAAGCTATAGCTGTGTCTGCTGATATAGGTACAATTTTTAACAGAGATTCTTCAACGTACTGACCCCTAACTTTATCGTGGAGTTGACCAAAGCTTGAGTAATCCAATGTTGGTAGAGATGATTTAGTAGCTGCGGTATCACCCAAGAGGTAAATGCTATCACCGTATTTCCAAGCGAAACAGTATGTCATATAAGTAACTATTACTACTTAGTACGATTAAACTCTTTTTAACAGAAATATAATAGTTGTGATCGCCCTAGTGGGCGGAAAAAGGGTTTATCACGACATCTCTGTTGCTGAACTAACACCTCAGCTAAACTACCTAAATAAATAGTGCCGTCCGCTAAAAACGCTAAAATTTACAGCAGTTGATAGGGTTAGGTTGATGAGTCCATCACTTGAAAAAATTTTAAACGAGATTGAGCAATTGACTCCAGAGGAGCAATTGACAGTGATGGGGCATTTGGTGGAGCGTGTGAAGAAACATATTACTCAAGCGCAGCCAAAACGCAAGTGGAGCGATTTGAAGGGTATGGCTGCCTATCCACTATTGGGTGAAGATGCTCAAGAGTGGGTTTCGCGGACTCGACGGGAAGGGGATGAGCATCGAGAACAGTTGTTGCGAGGAGATGAATGAGGATTAGTGATGCCTTAGCTGGAGTTTCACGCTTATTTCTCGATACAGCACCCGTAATTTATTTTGTAGAACGCAATCCGCAGTTTGTGGATTTAGTCGATCCGATTTTTGATCGGTTAGAAGCTGACATTACAGCAGTAGCATCTGGCATAACGTTATCGGAGTGTTTGGTGGGTGCTATCCGTCTGGGGTTAGTGGATTTAGAGCAGGCTTTTGTCGATGTGTTGCAACAAGAGCAAGTAGTTTTCGTGGAAATTAATGCTGCTATTGCGCGAGAATCTGCAAGAATTCGGGTGCGTTATAACCTTCAGTTACCCGATGCGTTGCAGGTGGCCGCGGCAAAAGTTGCTGGTTGTGAGGCGTTTTTGACCAATGATGCAGCTTTGAAGCGGGTGACGGAGTTGAGGGTTTTGGTGGTGGGTGAGTTGTCGTTGGAGTAAGCAGACTATTTGCAATTTTAGAAAAAATTAATTGGCGGGAAAGTGGGATTATATGACATTTCTATACCAGAGTCTACACTGGAGAAATTAGCACAGGATTAGCAACTATATTACCAAAGGGCTATTAGCGACTTTACACTACATTCTTATTTATGCCATCTATATAAATTTTGGCTTCGGCTAATGCTACTTCATATCCGCCGTATTGTTTGCGATTCCACATAAAGGAAGGGACTTGTTGTCCAACTAGCCCTAAATTTTTCCCAATTGGACACACTTTAAATATCCAATATCTTTCTCTAGTCATAGGATCTTCTACTGGGTTTTGTTCGATTTGAATGCAGAAACCGTTATATTCTTCAGGCGATATAGTAAACATGGTTTTACCTCTAAATACTGTGTTCGCAGCATATTAACTTTATCATAATTACTCATACAAAAATATCAGCATTTATCTAAGGAATATTAAAGTGCTGAAATTCAAAATGCCAATCACTAAATATGTGAATTTTCATGCTATTTCTATAATTAAAGCATTTTATCTACTTGGCTTTTATGTACCTATATCGTACTGATATTATGCTTATTAAGTACTTGTTTAGTACTAGCTTAGTACCAATTTGGTTTTATGCTCCTAAACAGGGCGATAAAGGCTAGACCAAAAACACAGTTACAGTTTTATTATTCATCTGTGAACAAAGATTCTAAATCACGATACCCACTTGCAACACGGGCAACACTAATTCCATCTTCTCTTGGGTAGTAAAATATAATGTACTCATCCACAACAAAACCACGAAGGTTTGGTACAAGCCTTCCATAACTTTTCCCCATATTAGGGAAACTAGCTAATAATTTACACTTGGCACGAATGTCATCAAAAAGCTTAGAGGCTGCTTTTGGGTTACTCCGAGCAATATATTCACAAATTTCATCTAAATCTTGAATTGCGGCCTCTGAAAGTGAATAATTATTCATTCAGAGTCCTCCTCAGCAATGAGACGAATTTTTTCTTGGAATCTGGCAAATACAACTTCGCCATCAGTTATTTGTCCCTTAGCTATTTGTTCAGTTCCCACATCAATTTTTTGTCGTAATTCTTCAATTCGCTGTTCTCTTTCTTGTAGCAGTTTAAAGGCTTCATTGATGACATCATCTGCATTAGCGAATCTACCACTTGCCAGCTGTGACTGAATAAATTGCTCTAGTTCTGGTTTAATTTGGATGTACATATTTTCTAACTCTATATAATTAATACTCTTATCTTTGTTTTAGCAACATTGCCACATCAAGAGCAATTCTTGCTTCTAACTACCTCGCTTGTTTTACTCTCCTAATTTTTTTCTACAAGTTGTTGGACAATTTATTTATCAAAGTAAGCTGCTGCAACACTGCTATTAGCTACAGCCGTCCTTCCCGTTCCAGTTTCTCCTGGGCAGCAGTCAGCAGCCATGCCCTGCGGCTAGTCTTGGTTAGTTTCCGTGCATCATCAATGAGCTTGCACAACGGGTCTGGTATCGTCATCTGAAACCGTACTTCTTTGGAGATATCGTCTTTTTCATCAGCTTGAGTCGGCGGACTGCCAGCATTAATGACACGTTCAATATCTACCTGCTTTGGCTGCTGACCATTGGGGGCGCTTGGCTTTTTGATAGTCATTTTGTACCTTTATTGTCCTTATTTAATACTATATCAGTACTAAAACAGTACTGATATAGTGCCTCTAGCTCCTGAACAGCCTTTGGATCGCGTGGCTTGAGTTCAGTTACAGCCAGTCCTTGGGTATGGGCATTAGGAAAAGATTTTCTATCTCCCAGCCTTGGTGCAATCAAATCAATCCCTGGAGTCTCCTGAATGATTTGCATTGCATCCTCGTTATCTCGCCCGGATGCGTCGGCACGATTGAGGAACGCCCAAGCTTTTAGGTCTGGGTTGACAGTTCGCACTTCGTCTAAAAGTGCTGCCACCTTCTCTAATGTTCAAATATCTGGCCCTCGCGGTGGCATGGGTAACAGCACAAGATGAGCAACGGTTAACGCTGCCCTTTGAGTGGTTGTATCACGCCCACCTACATCAATAATTACATCTCCATAACGGGGGGCTAGTTTCAAGACTTCATCTCTGGCTGCTCTACCGCGAAGCTGCACACAGGTAAGGTTTTGACTACCTTTAGGGTAATGTTCGCTGCGGGTTGAAGCCCAGAGAGTGGTTGTTTCTTGTTCATCACCGTCCACAAGCAATACATCGCCACCGTCTGCTACGCGCCGAGCCGCTAGGTTGGCGGCTACAGTACTCTTGCCTGCCCCGCCTTTGATGCCGCCGATAACGACAATCATGGTACAAATTTGGTTGTTTATTGGTTCTAACATTAGACAACTTTGGTACTAAATTAGTACCAAAGTTGTATTATAAGCGAATCAAGAAAATTCGCCATATTTTAGTTTTCAGTTTACGCTGTCCTCGTCACTCTATTCCAAGAATGAGTGGTCATTACCATCCGCGATCGCTGTCATAGCTGCTATTTGTGTAACAAATGATTGCAGACATCAGCCGATTGAGCAAGTTTGTGTTGTCTAAACTTGAGTTTTTTCAGGGCTAAAGAGGATCAATTCAAATATAGATTTCAACCAATGGTATTTGGAATTTATAAGCTATTTACTAATGATATTTCGGGTAAGTAAGAAAAAAAAGTAAGAAAAAGTTTGATTAACTTACTAAAAGGCTTAATTGATAGGGGTTTTGGTCGCCAAGACCGCGCAATCCTCTTGCTTGGTCGTAGCTGGAGGCTGGGGAGAAAACTGCGATCGCCAGTTTTGTCATATTTTTTACTTAAGGTATTAATTGTTTTTGTTATACTTACGTACAATTCCTATGCGTCTATCTAGTATCAAGCTAAATTGTAAATTTAGTGCAAGTTTTTAGAGAAGTTTATGTAAACTTACTGCTAGGAGTGGTTGAAATCTAGTATAGAGAAGTAATAGTTTACACAAAATCCTATATGGTTTTACCTCCTTATAATCAATTTGCTCCGGAAAAAGTCAGTTCTACAACTACTTCATCTATCATCAAAAATTTCTTGATGGCTTGGCGTACATATTGCTAAAACCTAGGCATAGCAAGCATTAATAGTTTTGTTGTCGAGAATATATTGAAACTAATTTGGAATAACAAAGTTTATGGCTACTTCAAATATGATGAAGCAGTTATCATTAGCTGCTATTGGATCTGCATTTTTTGTAACTGGAAGCCTTCTGATGGTACAGAAACAGGTAAATGCAGCTAAAATCGGTGTTTATGGCAGTACAGATGGTATCAGTACAACTGATGGCTCTGGACATGTAGCTAATCAACTTGCAAATTTAAGACTTTTTGACGCTGTTAACGTACTCAATGGCTCTGAAGATGCAGCTACCCTTAGACGATACGATGCCATTTTATTTTACAGTAACTCTAGCCGCGATCTAAGTAATTTTGCGAATAAATTGGCAAACTATGTAGACGCTGGAGGGAAACTGGTAGTTTCAACATTTGCCTATCAAACTGCTGCTATTGACAGCCTTGGGAGGCTTGTTACAGGCGGATACTTACCTTTTCAAAATTATCAGGATAATTACTACAATGTTACTTTAGGTAGTTTTAACCCCAACCACCCCATCATGAAAGGTCCACTTCCAATTAATTCAGTAGGTGGTTATAACCACGATAAAGTCGATCTCACACTAGATGCAGAATTGGTTGCTTCGTGGAGTGATGGCAGTCCTTTTATAGCTGTGGATGGTGGTTCAAAAGTTGTGGGAATTACACTTTTTCCAAACGATTATTATCGAAATCTTTCGGGAGATTACAATAACGTTTTTGGTAATGCACTATATTTTGCTGCCAATCAATCTCCCGCTGTCCCAGAACCTACTTATATTCTAGGTTTAGCCACAGCTTTAGGCTTTGGTACTTTCTTCAAGCGAAAATCATTTCAGAAACAGTCAAAGAAAAATCTCAAGTTTCATTGAGTTAAACTAATGCCAAGTCCAACTGCGACCGAGCAAGGAAGTTTCGCAGCACTGGCTGCTGAAAACCTTTACTAAAAGCGATTGACAGCCTTACAAGATAGCCGTTTCTTAACTGGCTATCTTGTAAGGCTGGCTTAGTGTTTCAGAGTATATGCTCTACTCTGCGGTATAAAATAGCGCCAAGAACAAAGCTGGTTAACAATTCGCTACGCTTAGATATCGCTATAAATGATGCCGTTGCTGTAGAGCCGCCTGGACATATCCTATTAGTACATCAGGGTCAACGGGTTTTCGGATAACTCCAGCCACCTTGACATCAGGCTCCTTTCTAAAAAACGCCTCTTCATCTGCCGTAATCAACAAAACAGTCAGAAATTGTAAAATCGGGTTGTTTTGAATGCGCCGAGCAACTTCGTACCCATCCATTTCTGGCATCATTACATCCAGTAGAAGTAGATCTGGTACTTTAGATTCAAGTCTCGCTAGCGCTGCCGCTCCCGACTCCACAATGTCAACTTCATAACCCTCCATTTCTAAAACCGTTTGGAAGAAAAAGCAGTTGTCTGCAACATCATCGCAGACAAGGATAAGCTTATTACTACTATTTTGTTTGGCTCCTCTATTAACTACCATATTGAAACAAAGATAATACCTGTTGTTTAGTCATTTTTAGTTAGACAAACAACTTTTTTCGTCATACTGTGGTGTTAGTAGCTAGGCTGAGTTTCCCAGTTACTTGATGCAAGGCTTTCTCAAGCCACGCGCTCTCGCTTAATTTAGCCCAACGTCACGTCAATATATATAGCTAGTAGTTACACAATTGGGCTAATACGTGTAATAAGAACCTCAAAGTCTTCTCTATTCATGCAAGGGGATGAACGCTGTTACCAGAGACGTGCTGGGGTTAGCCACGACTAACTAAGGCATCTGTGACGAGCAGCTTTTAGTAAAACAGCTAGGCTAATCCATCATAAGGGGTTATTTTTCTAGCTAAATTTGTTTAATTAGACTGAAGGCTTATTCCGCTCTCTACGTTGCAATAGAAGAGGTAAGCTGTATCAGCAAACGATAAGACGGTATGAGGACGAATCAAACAAGCAATCGAGAAAGTAAGTTAAATTCACGACAGCCCCTTGTTGGAATCAGGATCTTGCTGGTAGAGGATGAGCCAGATATTGCAGACCTGCTCATCTTCGTTCTGGAAACAGCAGGTGCAGAGGTGATGGCTTTCATCAACGCAGAGGCAGCCTTCGGCATCCTCGAATCGTTTCATCCCAATATTCTGGTATCCAATGTCAGGTTGCCTGAGCATAATGGAAATTGGTTGATTGAGCAAATTCGGGGACATTCCAGCCCATACTTCCGGCAGTTGCCAGCAATCGCTATTACTTCTTATACACGGGAATTTTCCGAAAGTAAGGCAATAGATGCAGGCTTTGATCGATTTCTAGTTAAGCTTGAGAATCTAGAGTCAATAGAGAGTGTGATAGTTGAATTACTATCCAGCCGTGATTATATGGACTAAAGTCAGCAACAAGCGTACTCAAGTCATGAACCTGTGGTTTACCGCTATCTAATGGCTCTTAAGTTCTAAGGCTATGAGTCGAACTTATTTTTATATAGTTTGTCCTGTAAGCCTTGCTAAAACTGCAACTAGCTCATCAGGTTCAAAAGGCTTACGAATAACCTCTTGAAACCCTGCATCTATTGCTGAGCTAATGTCTTCTGGATACACATAACTTGTTAAAGCCACGGCTGGAAGAAACCCACCCATTGACGCTTCTTTGTTTCTGATGGAGCTAACTAGTGAGTAACCGTCCTTGTTAGGCATCCCGATGTCGCTGATCACAATATCTGGTTTCCACTCTTCAATTGCTTCTATAGCTTCATCCACCGATGTTGCCGTTTTGGTTTGTGCCTGGTAATCTGACAAAATAAACGTAACTATACACAAGCAATCTTCATTGTCATCTACCACAAGTACCCTTAAACCATTGAGGGATGGAGATTGACTTTGCGGTATTTGCTCTAAAAACTCTCTATCTTTTTGTGGATATGTCTCGTTAGAATTTTTTGGCAACATAAAATAACCTCCTACTTGGTGATCTCAATTAGGAGTCTTAATAAGCAGATGGTGGTCGCCATCTGCTTTTAGACATTTTCATTACTAAATCAACAATACAATAATCTATATAGCCCTATATTTTCAATTCCTTTTTCTCTTAAGCTTGTTATAGCAAGCTTTGACCTCACACACTGAAGACATTACTTGTGTAAAGTAGTACTTATTTCACTATAATTCTAAGTAATAAAGTAATCATTTATCAGTGTGGTAGTTCAGAAAAGATTACGATTAATAACCTTATCCTTCTCAAATAAATCTGACTTAACCGACCAGAATCGAGTCGAATTATTACAATCCAAGCAACTCTTAAGTTCTAGGCGGCGAAGCTCCGTGTCTGCCGATGCCTGTAACAATCTGGGTGGCTCAACGAGTGGATTTGTGGCAGTGGCAGACACTGCAAGGATTGAGCGAAGCGGTTAAGAGTTGCGCCATCGCTAGAGAGATATTCCTTTATTTTGTCTTCTTGATTGTTGCTGTTTTTCTGATATTATTTGTTGCAATATGCGGTCTGCTTCTTGCCAAAAGTTCAGGTCTTCGTTTTTAACCTCACCCACATTAATCGGTGAATACTCAAGCTCACCTGACTGGTTTCGGTTGACTGCCACTCGGAAAATCTCACCTCGTTCATCATGGGTAAATACCAGTTCTCGACCCTGTTTCTCTAAAGTGGCACGTTTAAATCTAAGGCTATTTGAGCCAGTTTCTCTTAATTGCCAGTTGATTAATTCAACAGCAATAGGCACAGCCATCGCTAAGAATTCCGATTCTTTACGCTGCTTTTCTGTGAGTGACTGTTCTGGTTCTGACTTTTGAGTTGCCAGTTGATTGCTAGCGATAAGTACCAATTCTCTAGCTTCATCTTGTGTCCATCCGGCTGGACTGGCAAAGATAATTTCTTCAACCTCCTCAGATGGCTTATTATCTAATAATGCCCTGATAGCAATTTCTTTATCTCGGTCAGTCACTAATAAGTTTTGCAAGTCGGCACTGTAATACTGATATAACTCGGCTGTTTGATTCGGGGTTAGTTTTAGTTTATCTGTGGCTAGAGTTTGAGCTTTATTAAGAGCAACTGCATCCACTGGTTTTTGTGATCTATGCAGTTGCTCCAAATAAACAATCGCTGCTTCCAGGTCGTCAAATATGGTTCTTCTGGCTGATAGCTGCTGCTGAGATTGAGAAAGTTGTTGTGTTAATTCTAATACTGTTTCAGTTAATGCTGATTCAACAGTCGATTGCTCAACATAATCAGAAATTGATGAAATTGCTTTTTTCTCTATATAGGATTGTAACTCAGTTGCAAGCACTACATCCAGGTCATTAAATGTAGTTTTAGCTGTAACAAGCTGCTCTTTATATTGAGAAAGTTGTTGCGTTAATTCTAATACTGCTTCAGTTAAGGCTGACTCGACAGTTGATTGTTCAACATAATCAGAAATTGATAAGATAGCTCTCTTCTCTAGATATGATTGTAACTCAGTCGCAAGAACTGCATCCAGGTCATTGAATGTAGTTTTAGCTGTAATGAGTTCCTCTTTGTATTGAGAAAGTTGTTGCGTTAATTCTAATACTGTTTGGGTTAATGCTGATTCAACAGCCGATTGCTCAATATAATCAGAAATTGATGAAATAGCTCTTTTCTCTAGATATGATTGTAACTCAGTCGCAAGCACTGCATCCAGGTCATTAAATGTAGCTTTAGCTGTAACAAGTTCCTCTTTATATTGAGAAAGTTGTTGCGTTAATTCTAATACTGTTTGGGTTAATGCTGAAGAGACAGTGGATTGCTCAATATAATCAAAAATTGATAAGATAGCTCTTTTCTCTACATGGGATTGTAACTCTTGAGTAATCGCCGATTCGAGGTCATTGAATGCAGTTCTACCTGCTTCGCTTTGCTGAAGATATTGAGACAGTTGTTCTGCTAATTGTGGTAACGTTTCATTTAAGGTTAACTCAACTGCTGACTGCTCAATAAAATTAGCAATTGCATCTACTGCTTTTTGTGATACAAGTCGTTGCTCCACATCAGTAATCGCCGATGATAGCTCGTCGAATGTGGTTTTATTATTAGCTAACTGCTGGTGATACTGAGACAGTTGTTCTGTTAATTGTGGGAACGCTTCAACCAAGGCTGACTCGACTATTGACTGTTCAATAAAGTCAGAGATTGTATTTATGAGTTCGGAACTGGCTCGTTGTTTTGCATCTGATTTAGCTGGGGTTAGCTGGTGTTCAGTTTCGGCTATAGCTTGAGCTTCTTTCGGGAAGATGGTTGATATTAGTTGCTGATTAACTTGGCTATTCTCTACAGATTCTAAGAAATTATTTAAACGTTTAATTTCGCTATCGTCTCGTTTGGGGTCATAGTTTATCCCCAATTCTGTCTGAAGCTTTGTAAATGAACACTTATATTTATTGAGATTACCTCCCTGTTTCCAGAGCAAACGGGGACTACCATCTTCATTAACTGAGCCGACATCAATGCCAAACTTGATGCCCCTTACCCCACCGTGACCGTAATAACTGACGACAGCTTTGACTTGATGCTCTCTCCATAAGCGCTCAATTAGCTGGGGCATTGTAGGTTTATCTGCTGCCACTTGTTCAATCGCTCGGCGCATTATTTCTTCGCCTGGAAGTCCATCGCGCTCGACTCGTTCCAGTTGATTACGAGTCATAGCTTTCTGCTTACTCTCCCAACTGCTTTGAACTTGGGTTAGCTTAAATTCTCGCTCTAGCAGTCGGGCTGAGTGTTCCGAATGGGCGTAATTGTTCCAGGTGCGAATAGATTTACCGTCTAGGTTATTGACTCTAGATGCAACGATGTGGGTGTGGTCGTGTTCTTTGTCTGAGTGTCGCGCTATGAAGAAGTCATAAGCGGGTAGTTGTGTTTCTATAAATTCATCAACTAGTTCTTTTAGTTTAGTGTCAGCGATCCTTTTATCAGGCTGTTTAACTTGAGCTTCATCACCTTGAAGCCGCGACAGCACAATGACATTCGCAAAGTGACGTTGAGACAGATTAGCTAATTCGTCATCATTGAGAGTTCTGTCAGTCTGAGGTACACTAAGCATTAAGTGATAGCATGGGTCTTTTAGTTGGGGGTTAAGGTGGGCTGATAAGGTAAACTGCTCTACCAGTTCATTAGTGCTTTGACCGTACATATTCCCGCCAATAATTTTGGCTTTCTCTTTGTCTATTACATATTTAGTAGTTCCACGAAATGATTTGTTAGCTTTGACTTTGGTAATCATTGCCCTGCCCTTCTACTGATGCTTGAGTGAGTGATTGGCGAGTCTGCTCTAAAAGTGCTGTCAGTTCTTCAAGAGTTTTTAGATATGATTTCACCTCGTTAGTCAACGGTTGAGTACCAATTTTCAAAGCTTCGTTAATGGCTTTAGTCTGTTGATTTAGGTTATTGCCAATCTTTTTTAATTCATAGATAGCCTGTCGGTTAATTTCGGGAATGACTAATTTAGGATGTGGTAAAGGGTAGTCAAATAATCTCGCTCTTATATAGTCGCTTTGCACAACTCCACTGCAACGCTGCTCTAGCCTAGATTTCTCGGCATAGCTAGCCCTAAACGTGATGGTTACTTCTCGCTTTTCATCTGGTGCTATTGACCGATTGGTTAATGTGTCAGCTAGTTGATTGCTAAGATTGATACGAGGGTCTGGTTGCATAACTAGTTAGGCGTTTATATATTTCAATATTTATTTTTCACCGGGTTATTCGCTGTAGCTGCTATGGCGCGAAGCGCCGAGCAGGTAAGCGAATAACTCGGAACTCTATTGACTTATTTACCCCTTGAAAAGACTTGTTTAAAGGGGGTTTGGGGGACACCCCCAACAAGCAAACACACCGCTTTTACCGAAGGTAAAAGTAGCACGTAGTGCGTTACGGTGTATTGCTTGCCTATCTTCCCGCGACGGGGAGGGGTCAACGTGAAGTACGGGGCATCACGAGAAGATGGGGAATTACGAGACTCGGACAACCCACGAGTGACCCTCTGCAATTACCTCGGTGTAACCGAAGGCTGGATCTACTTGGTAATGCTGCTCATGCTGGTGATATTAAAGGTGTGATTCACGCCGTTATCACTTTTTTACACTAGTCTACCTTATGAGGATACAAACCCATATTGATTGATATTCGTCACATCACGACAAAAAACTTCAAGTTTTTATTGCAATGTTTTTTTTACAATGGAGTCATTTATTATTACTGCTGAATATGCCGCGTAAACCGAAAGCTGTTCCTTTATCAAAAGTCGAAGATATTCAGGCGAGTCTTAAACAGAAAGCGGCAACTCCTAAGAGTATTAGTTTGGAGGACTTAATCAAAAGTTTAGCTAAACCAATTCAGGATATGTTGGATGCTGGCTACGATTATTCAGATGTAGCGTCGGTCTTTAAAGGTCATCAGGTAGAACTAGCGGCTAGTAGTCTAAAGAGTTTTCATAAAAAAGCTTCAACAACTGACGATAGTTCAAGTAATTCTTCAGCGATTGATTCTAAAGTTGATGAGGATTCCCAGCTAGAATCAACTTCATCAACCACCGCAACTAGTAATGATATCCCACCAGTAGAGCCGGATAGTTCACCAACTGAAAGTGGTGAACCATCCGACTCATCACCATCTCAAACTACCAAACGAAAGAAAACAACTCCTAAGACTTCTTCCCAATTCAATGTCACTGATAGGAGTGAATTATGAAACGTATCGTAATGATTTTAGGGGGTAAGGGTGGTACAGGTAAAACTGCCTTTACTCGCTTGCTGTTGGATGTAATCCACTCGAAGGGAATTAATTATCTAGCTTATGACGCAGATACAGAAAATCCAGAACTGTATGAGTATTATCAAAACTTTGGCAATGGGGTAAGACTATTGAACTTCATCGAGGTGGCAGAGGCGAAACGCTTCTTTACCGAGATCAAGGCGGAGTCACCAGATTCAGTAATAGTAGATATGCCAGGGGCATCAAGCAATAAAACGAGGGAGATTATTAGTAAGTTTGGGCTGTTTAAGATTGCAGGTGATTTAGGTTATCGGGTAACGCTGGTGACTGTGTTGAATCTTGGGTACTCGGTGATTACTAGTTTAAAAACTATGGCAGATTTTTGTGACGCTAAAGTTGATTATGTGGTGGTTAAAAATCTCTGTTGGGATAAAGGTTCAGGTTTTCAACGCTGGGAGAACAGCAAAACGTCGGCAGCTATAGCCTCTCTAAAAGGTATAGAAATATCTATGCCAGAGTTGGAATATTCGACCTTTGACACGTTGATAGAAAAAGGTCTGCCTTACTCGGCTGCAACAGAAGAAAACGGTTTTCCTTTTGGAGATTATCTACTGGTAAGTGGGTTTTTAGATCAAGCGAAACCACAACTAGAAAAGGCTGGGGTTTATTTAGGGTTACAACAACCATCAGTAAAAGCATCTGCATCTTCAAGCGCTACGACTTCAAAGAAAGCATCTATTACTGCATCTACTTCTCGCCGGGGTCAAAAGAAAACTAATGAACAACAACAGTAATAGCAACGGGAACGGTAATCACAACGCTAGCCCTGACTCAACTGCCAATTCAGTAGAACCCACTGAACTAGGGGAGGTGAAGATAGCCCTAGGCAGATTGTATAAAGAATTTGAAAATGTTAAAGAATCACAGAGAACTGAACGTGAAAGGGATAGGGCGGAGTTACAAGCATGGGCGCAAACGAATCTAATTCAGAATCAACTCCTGAGCAAAGCGATGGTAACTATCGAGATGCTGACGGGGGAATTGAAGAATCAGAATATATCTTGGAACGAGTACGAGAAGAACAACGACGATTTGAGACAAGAATTAACTCACTTGCTGAGTCAATCACAGAGTATAAGCAAATCCTCAACGACATTAGAGAGCTTAGAGCTAAAAGGGCTGAAGAGCGAAGTATTGCAGTTAAAGTCCAACTGGAACGACCTGTTAATTCACACGAAGAACTTGACTACGGCTATTCAGGAGTTGAAGAAGAACCCCCCGAAACCCATCACGATAGAAAAAGAGGTTTATCGCTCTGAACCAGCAGCAAAATATGGAACGATAGGGATGTTTACCGCGTTATTTACTTTGTCGATTTTCTTTCTATTCAATCAATTGATTCCGGTAAAAATCTCGAACGAGTTCGATACATATTTGAAAGCGATTTGGCAGCGTACTGGTTATACCAATGTCAAACTACAGCGGGTAGAAAAGCGTCTACGGACTGACCCTAATCAAAGGTAAAGGGCAAGATATTGGGGCAAACACCCTTAACGTGATATTTGCCCCAATAACATAAATCATTCCAGGTAAGAATTGACTTGTTTACCCTGAGATGACCATTTTTCATCTAAAAGGCGACAAGCAACATAAACAACATTTTGAGGGTTGCGCTTATGTCTTGAGTTTATCCCCCAGCAACGGACAGTACGATCACTTTCATAACCTAATACGAGTGCCAGTTCGTTGTAACTTAACTGCCACTTTTTTTTCAAGTCAATTGGGTGCATAGTATTCAGCTATTTCAGTAAATTAATTAGCAGTGTCTGGTAGACATTTAGCAGACATTTAGCAGACATCTACCAAACACGCGGTGTCTGATGGTGTCAGAGCGAGTGTCTGATGGTGTCTAGTATTGGTAAGGGTTTCAGCCTTTAGTGTCTGATGTGTAAGCGTGTCTGATGTCTGCCAAAAAAGCCCCATTTTTACATCCTTTCATCAAGACACTATCAGCTTATTCTTGATTGAGCTTGATGACTCCAGGAGCTACCCAATCGGCTAAAGATGCCCCCACAATCTCGTACATCCAGCCCTTGATCTGTTCAACAGTGAATCGTTCACCATTGACTTTAAAGTTACTCTTAAACTCTTTGACATCGGCTGTGATTCTCTCGGTTCTGGTGAGATAATCCAGTAACTTTTGAGCCATGTCCGATAACTGATGACTGGTGTTATCGGTGCTGTTATCTGGGATATCTCCCAAATCAAACTCTAAATTGTAGACTCGGTTAATGTAATCTCTGTCCTGACTAAAACGTTCATCTTTGGGGCGAA
>JAYGHB010000157.1:0-15242 GCA_034931985.1 Halotia wernerae UHCC 0503 | reverse complement strand
AGGATTAAATGCAACCAACCTGCAATCATCGGTTTCAACCAGGATTATTTGCAACTATAAATACTTCCATTTTTCTTGCGTTTTTAATCCACTCAAAGCGGCAGCCCTGCCGAAGCGCATTTGTTCCTGTAATTCACGCGATCGCGTTGGGTCGAGTTGTCCGCGAAACAGCAATTTAATTTCAGCAGGTTTAGCATTAAACTGTTCCGCCAAGCCCCTCACGTCATAACCATGCCGGGTTAAGGTGGGTTCTAAGTCATCAATTTGCTTAGATAAAACGGACTCAATAATCGCCTAACTGGATGCCTAAGCCAGGAAGTCACCCACTCTGCTGAATACCTTGAACGCTCTGAAGGAGTAATTATGTACGGTCTTTCACCGTGATTTACCACTCAACCAATCGCACGCTCTTTTCACCCCATTCACAACGAGGTGGCGTGCCGCCTAAAAACAGGTGGCGATGGCATTGGAATTACCATCTACAGAGAATTTTACATAGGTAGTATCAATTATAAAATCTCAATATAAAATATATCTAAAGATAGATTCTATAAAATTTAAAAAATTCTTAGTAAGAGAATAATGCTCTTTTAGGGGTGAAATGAGCAACCGCAACCGTACAGAAAGTTACGCTAAGGAAATTTTCGAGCCGCGACCGAGCAAGAACGATAAACAGCATTGGCTCTCGAAACCATTATCAATCAAGCCTTTTAGCTTGTATAGCAAACTTTTTCTTACTTTTTTTTCTTACTTTTATCAAATATCATCAATAACTACCTGATAAAAATTTATGCGTCATTGATTTAAATCTATATTTAAGCTTGATTTTTCAGTGAACGAAAAAAATTACCTTGCAATTAAAAAGTATAGATTCTTTATTCTAGATTCTAGATTCCATAAAGCTGCGCTTTTAGTTTCAGTAACAGCTTTCTTTTTTATTGGCTTTGGTAGCGGGGCTTTTGATTCACTTTGATGTCGTTTAATTCATTTTTAGATAATGATAGGGAGCATCCCAATTCGAGAGTGGTTCTGATGACAGAGCAAGAGATATTTGAACATTTATTCACCATTGCGGATCAATCCGACGACACTGGTGGAGTAGTGAGTTCGTGCTTGGTACGACAATGTTTCATTGTCGCTGAAGGAATCAGTTCTAACGACGGCAAACATGCCGAATATGTACTTCTGCGTCAGATCGAACTCTCTGCTATCTCAGTTCTTCCGGACGACATCATATATACAACAGTAGAGCCATGTGGAAAACGCACTCCCGGAGGACAGGGGGAATATATGGGGGACTGTACAACTAACTTGATTCAGGCAGGTGTACGACATGTGGTTTATGCAGCTCCAGATCCAGACGCATCAGCTCAAACTCGATACAAGTTCGAGCAAGCCGGTTGCTCGCTCCGTCAAGTAAACGATCCCCACATAATCCGTCAAGCAATCACGCTCTTCAACTCAACAGTAACTTCCACATCAGATGCCTTGCCCCAATAACTATTGCAGATTCTAAAAATAATCAAGATTAAATAAAAAATAATCAAGAATCAAGAATCAAGATTCTATAATGAAGGTCTTAAAGTATAAAAACGGCAAAAGCAAGTGTGGCCAGAAAATTAGCTGTTTTCAATATGAAAGGGGGGGTCGCAAAATCGACTACCGTCTACAATTTGGCTGTTGGTTTGGTTAAGTTTAAAAAGCAACGAGTGTTGATTGTTGATATCGACCCTCAAGGAAATGCTAGTGCTGCGTTAGGAATCCCTATTTGGAAGATTGATTTCCAGTTAAAAGATGTTTTGCAGCACAAAACACCGTTAGAGCAAGTGTTAGTCTCAACCGATAGCGGTGTAGATGTGTTGCCATCGAATATTTTTCTGGCAGAAGAAGAAATACCTATATCCGGTCGTCCAGGGAGAGAACTACTGCTCAGAAAAGCGATCGCACCAATCTTAGATAAATATGATTTCGTTCTCATAGATTGTCCCCCAAACATTGGGGTTTTTTCCATTAACGCGCTGATGGCAAGCGATACGGTAATAATTCCCGTAGACATGAGCTACTTGGGACTGTTAGGTGTTCAAGGAATTGAACGTGCCTTAAATTTAGTGCGAGAACAACTAGAGCATCCTATTGAGATTGCAGGTGTGCTGGCGACTCGGTACGACCGGAGGAACAATCTCAGTAAAGAAGTATTTGATGCACTCACGAATCATTTTGGCGACAAGATGTTCACTAGTGTAATTCCCGAATCGGTGCGAATTCGAGAAGCACCTTCGCATGGACTATCTATCTTTGATTACGACAAAGATAGTGTCGGTGCAAAAGCGTACAGTCAATTAGTGGATGAGGTATATAAATGCCAGTAAATAAAGGAAAATCGTCGCGTTCAGCATTGGGTGGTAATCCTTTAGCACAAAGTATTTTCAGCAAAACTGAAGTCGAAACTCAACCACTAACCGAAGTGGAGAATAACCAAGAATCTACAAACAATAACCAAGAATCTACAAACAATAATCAAGAATCTATAAACAATAATCAAGAATCTAGATTCTTGATTAAATCAGAACGGGAAGCAGTAAACCTGCGCTTGCCGCTTGAGTTGAATGATTGGTTAAATGACCTCCTCAAAAAAGGTAAGCGACAGCACGGTGCAAAAATACCCAAGGAGGTTTGGGTACAGGCCGCGCTGGAGTTATTTAGAGCTATGCCCGTTTCATGGTCAGAAATTGATTCCGAAGAGAGTTTGCGCGAGATCCTCAAGAATCTAGAATCAAGAATCAAGAATCAAGAATAAATTTGAGTTGAATGTACATCACTACCCAGAAAGAGGAATTTAGCTATGCTTACATCAATGCCGTCGCGTCTGCTGCGGGTTATTCATTCCAAATAGCACCCAGACCATTAGATTTAGTAGGGGTTGATGTAACCATTACAGGAATTGCAACACCTGGTTCTAGACGGCGAACTCGGATTGATTTGCAAGTTAAATGTACTTCTCAACAATTACTAGATAATGACTTTGTTAAATTCCCGCTCTTAATAAAAAATTATGATGAATTAAGAAACGACAATCCAGACGATGACCCCCTGTTGTTAGTCGTGGTCTTGATTCCTGATTTACAAAAAGATTGGTTACAACAATCGGAAACGGAGCTTTGCTTGAAACGTTGTGCTTACTGGGTGTCTATATGCGGTCAACCACCAACTGAAAATCAAAGCACTGTGACTGTTTATTTACCCCGTCAAAATATTTTCAGTGTTGAAGTTTTGCAAGCTCTAATGCAACGAATTGCTAGAGGAGAACCAATATGATAGTTACCGTGCGTGACCCGGATATTCTCTCTAATTTAGACCCTCAGATATTAACATCTTATCTCCAAGCACAAGGTTGGAAGAAAGAGAGTCAGGTTGACACTAAAGAATCAGTTTGGATTAAAACAACTGATTCTGGTGAAGAATTTGATATTACTTTACCTCTCAATCCTAGAATCAGGTCTTATGCGCTGCGGATGGCTGAGATTTTGGCAATTCTAGAAACAGTTGAAGTCCGCTCTCAGTTAGACATTTTGAGCGATTTGATTACAAAAATCCCAAATACCGAAATTCAGGGGTTGGTGATTAGACTAGCAGAACGAAATCATCCAGGTAATGTCACAATTATTGGCTTTGTTGTCGGCAAGCCTCGTCAAATTAGCTTTTCTTTGAGTGAATCTGAATACAATCAGGCTCGGACTGCTTATCACCAGAGGCTACCAGTCGTTTGTACTGGAGATTTAATTAAGGAGAATGACGCTTTTGTACTGAAAAAAACTACAAGTTTCTCTTTATATGATACTTTGACCGAGCAAGCAGCAGTTTAAAAAAGAGCGCAACACATAAACTCAAAATTAAGAAACTATAGTAACTAATTTCTTACCAAGGATTGCCACAAGCAAGAAACAGCAAGGTATTTGAGAGCCAGTGCTGCGTAGCTTTATTGCCCGGTCGCGGCTTGGATAGAGGGATAGAAGTAAAAAGTCACTTTTTCTAAAGGGTGTTGACACCCTCTGTTTTTTTATGTATCTTCAAAGTATATACGTCAGACAAAGATTATTAAAAAGGTTTTGCGGCGGAAACACAAAATCGGACGTGTAGATCGCTAATAAAGCGTTTGGAGAAGATTATGACAGCAGTTGTTGCTAAATGGGGAAACAGTTTAGCTGTTAGGATTCCTAGATCGATAGCTGAACAAGCACACGTAAGCGAAGGGACAGACATAAATTTTAGTGTCGAAGGTAACAGTATAGTAATTACACCAAAGAGACGAAAAAAATATACGCTTGATGAGTTACTTGAAGGGATGACCCCTGATAATTTTCATCCAGAATTTGAAACAGGTGAAGCTGTGGGGAATGAAGCTTGGTAGTAAAGCCGCCTTACTTTCCCGATAGAGGAGACATTGTTAAATTAGAGTTTGGCTCTGCACAACAGTTCACTGTTGAATCAATTCAACGTGTATTTACCCTTCGTAATTCTGGAATGTCATTTGATGATATTGCTATAACACTAAATAACGAGCTACAACAACAAGGGCGTGAGCAAACTGGCTATCGCCCTGTTCTTGTTATATCTCCAATTAAGTACAATCAAATGGCTTCTTTAGTTTTAGCTTGTCCTATAACTACTAACCCAAAGGGGCTTAAGTTTGAAGTTCCCCTTATTAAAGGAATGAAAACAAAAGGGGTTGTGTTAGCAGATCAAATTAAAACACTAGATTGGAAAGCTAGAAAAGTAAAATTTGTTGAAAGTGTAACAGAAGATTTAATAGAAGAAGTACAAGCAAAACTCGAAACATTAATTTTATAGAAAAACAGCATACGATGATTCTGTGATTGTTTTGGTAAACGCGAACGTGTTTACTCTGTTGGGCTTGCTGCTTCTCTAACAAAAATATCGTTCATATTCAACTTTCCCCCCGACGAGGGTGATCACGCATTGGGCTAATTTGGGGTTTAATGCCTTACGGTCGGTTCATTTCGGAAGATGTCGTGATACGTGCATTTATTGACAAATCAATTTCCTCCAAGAAGAACGTTAATCTAAGACCTGTTGCTTCCTAAGAGTCGCTTCCTCATGCAGTTCGTCTAAGTATCTAAGTGGGCTTGTAATAAGTTTGTAATACTAGATGTAGTTGAAATCAGCAAATATAGGCATAGCTGACTATGGAAATTCCCAACAGTTGCACTCTAGAACTAATCACCCACCAAGAAGGGAGGAACGCAGGATTTGACGAGTTTGCGCTTTACCACTCGACAAGTAAAAAAGAAATCGGCTCATCTTTTTTCGTCCCTGAACACAAACGAGCTGAATTCACCCACAAGTTGAACTATCTCAAAGGCTGGGAATATCATGTCACTGAAATTCCTGGAGGTTTTCATTGGATTGATCGAATCATCGTCAGTCGTGAGTTTCTGCGGCAAGGATATGGTTCAATGCTCCTTGACAAGACCTGTACTTATCTTAGGGACGAGTGCGAGGACTTACCGATTGCGCTCAAAGTAGATGATTACACCTTTGGTAAGGAAGATCATCATCTCCGTCTAGGCAAAAATGAACTCTTCCAATGGTACAGCCAACATGGATTTCAAAGAATTCTTGATACTAACTACATGATCTATGGAGGAACTCAGTCTTGGCAACAAGCTGTCCAGCAACACTTTGAGGAGGTTAACCAAGAAAATCTCAAGTATTTTTCTAAATTAATTTCTATTGCAGGAGAGCAGGGGGATTTCTAGATGGGGATTGAACACCATTGTAGCCTCAAGATTATATCTAGTTTATCTATTTACAGTGTGGGAATATAAAGAGAACTGCTGTTGTCTGGACGGTGGTGCAAATATCGGCTGGTAGTTGCCACATTCGCATGGCCCAAGGTTTGCTGTACCAGTCCAATGTCTGCACCCGCTTCTAAAGCATGGGTAGCATGAGCATGACGCAACCAGTGGGGCGAAACTTTTTTATTGATTCCCGCACGAGATGCAGCAGCCTCAACAATCCGGTTAATTTGGCTTCTATCTAAATGCCCCCCTCCCTTACGGCTTTTAAACACAGGAGCATGATCAGCAGCATTACCCCGAAAATCCATCAATTCTGCCCATAGTTCTTTGGGAAGGATCACAGAGCGCGATTTATTCCCCTTGCCAATCACTGTTAATTGGCCTTGATGACCCCGTGCAACTAAGTTACACCACTGCAATCCGGTTAACTCGCTTACCCTTAAACCAGTGGTGTACAACAACTTCAGAATCAGTAAATCGCGCTGCTTTTCTGAGGAGTAGCGGTACTGAGCTTGTTCTGTCGCCCAGACCATTTTTTGAATATCACGCTGAATTAACAGCCGTTCGCTGAGTCGGTCGGCAGACTTGGTTAACTTCAAAGCCGCCCCCACATTGAATTGCATATATCCAATTTTCTGAGCGAAACTAATCAGCGACTTGATACAAGCGAGATTTACAATTTGAGTGTTGGGTGCAAGTTCTTCAAGACTTTCAGAGAAAGCATACAAATCTTCCACAGTAACGGATTGTAATGGTTTACCCAAAAACCCCAGAAACCGAGTGATGTAGCTACGATAAGCGGACACTGTACTAGTAGACTTACCATGCAACCACATTTCTACCAATCGTTGTTGGGCATCCACCGGGGACATGGTAGCAAGCTGCTTTCTCTGATTGGTTTGTACTAGGGCAACTCTTGGCATGGCAGGGCAAACAGAGCTAGGGAAGCATCCAGGTAATTGCATCGTACTGTAAATTCAAGCCCCGTCTGCATTGTGCTGGGAATAAACGAGTTTTAAACCGGATTGGTAGTCCCTTATCTCCCCCTGCTTCAGGCTCAATGCAACAAAATTTATGTTTTGGTGGTGTTCAAACTCTATGCCCTGCCGTATACCCAAGTCTACTGATAACAGGGTGATAGCAGACAGATAGCTGGTCAAGTAAGTAAGAATCGATGGGCAAACTTTTGTTACAATGAGCGCCTAACGCGTTTGGGTACTAATAAAGAAAGCTAGTCAACATCAAAGGATTTAGCATTTTCGCTCATAGAGAATATTCCTTAGTCAATTACAAACGTCTCGCAGAGAGATGCATCTCGGTTCCCTTGCTCGGTGGCCACAGTCACAATTCCATTCTTGGAGTCGTAGTTAATCATCTCACCTGCGAACTTGACCGCACCACTAAGCGATCGCACTTCTACTTGGCAACCAACAAACCCTGCGATGTCCCCGCCGTCTTTTTCAATCTGCAACAGTGAGTATGAGAACTCATACTCAGCTTTTACCAAAACAGTATCGGATGCAATTGGCGCGGCGATCGCTGCCTGATCCTCAGTTGGCATACCCGCACCACTTTCTAGTTGATCCGCACCATTTCCGCAGGACTCCCCGCAGCAGTTTTCCAAATCAGGTAAGGGTTCCGCATCACCCGCACCAGTTGAGGTGGCATATTCTTCTTTTTTCATTGGGATAGGAAGCGATTGAATTTTCATTTCTGACTCTTCAATGTTTTTTTCCTGGGAATCTGAAAAAGTGGTGCGGGTGGTGCGGAAGTCCTGATTTTGCGAGGTTTCTGGTGCGGCAAGTGGTGCGGAAGTGGTGCGGGTTGAGTCTATTGTGGTGCGGGTTTCTTCCAAAATGCCAATACCTTTCAGTACTGGAATGTTTCTTTTAGCAATGTCACAGTACCTAGTTCCCTTGACAGCCTTGGGGAAGAGTTGGGCGATTCTGGCGATGACTTGGTTGATACCCTTTACGTTTTTGTCACTGGGTCTAACCTGTTCGCTCCATGTTCTGCGGTTGTTATCGGAATCTATAGTTAATGTGCCAGTTTGAGTGTAGTAATGTTCCAGTCTTACCCATAGCTCTTTTGCAGTCATTTCCTTACCAGGGACATAGCCTATGTTCGCGGCTTCTATGAAGTCAAATAGGTGATTATTTTCTTTCTGAAGGTTGTAGAAAGCATCAGTTGTACATTCGTAATCAATGCCTTCTGAAATCAGGTCGTTGAGAGCTTTCAGCATTTTATTTAGGAATGCTGGGGCTACTTTTGTTCTGATAAATTCTTTGTCGTAAGCAAAGCGGGGATCAGCTAGTAATTCATTTGGGTTGTTAGGGTCAGGATTTTTTTCAAAGGTTTTCTTGAACTCCAAAACTGCAATCCTGTCTTGAATTGCTTTCATTACTCCTTGGAGTGCTGGCGTTTCATTTAAGTTAAAAAGACCTATGGCTTCAGGGGTAAATTCAATATGGTCTTTGCCCTTCCGTTCACAATGCAACTTGTTCCCTGTTACAAACAACTTTAAACTTTGGATTTTATCAATCCTAGATGTTTGCGGATTCTCAGAAGCCCAATTCACTCGGCTGTGCATCAATGGAGCTAAGTTAAACTTCCTGCCTTCGTCGTACAATTGGAAGTCTGCTAAAGAGACAGAAGTTAGTCCATTTTCGCCGTAAATGATTGATACGCACTCGCGCAAAGCATCTTTACCGTTGGAGCCTAGCCCGACTGCCAGAATTGCTTTTACCTCTCTTCCTCTGAGTTTCCTAACAGTTGCAAGGTCAATGGATGCGGCTAAATTCCTCAAAAGAATTTCTTGTTGGGGTCTATCCAAACATGAAAGTAAGCGGTCGCAATCTGTAGTATCAGCGTTTGGATTGTACTCAATCAACGGTTCATAAATAAAGTAATCTTCGGGGGTATGAGGGTCTAGCCGTGGAATAACCTTATTACCTATCCAAACGGGTCTAACTATCCCATTAGTGCAGTTAATCCCTGGTGGATTGAGTAATTCTGCCTCAATTCCAGTTCGCATTTTTGCCCACTCTAGAACCTTCTTAACTGAACTGGGTGAAGCGTAAGGATAGGATTTTTTACCTTGCTCATTTTCAACTGCAAAAGAGTTACAAAAATTGGTGATTCGTCTACGCTCTGTGTCATCAGGAGAGTGTTTGTAGTGGTTGCCAGTATGCCAGTAAAGCCTATCCTCCGCACAAATCCAACTCTTATCCCCATAGAGAGTTTTGAAAGCAATTTGAATGAAGCTGACAACTGGATCAAGATCATTTAAAGGATCATCAAAATTTTGCAGCTTTGCCAGTTGCTTACGCTCTGCCACAGCCGCGTGGATTTCCTGCTCAAGAGCGCGGATAAACTCTGGTACTTCCATCTGCCCCAAGATTTCTTTGATGTCACTTGATTTATATGGTAAATCGGGGCAGATGTCGTGAGGGTTAATTCCAATAAATGCAATCCCCACCTCGTCGGCACAGTCCTGGCAGGTCTGGAGTTTCTTTAAGCCAGTGTCGTCAGCATCGTGCAGAAAGATGATTAATCCTATACCTGAATCTTTCAGGAGTTGGTATTCTGGGGTGATTGTTTTCTTATCCCATCCACTGCCTTGAAACGTAATCCCAGCAAGACCATGTGAGCGACCAACTTCTACGCATCCCTCACCTTCATGCTGGAGTAGCGCCGGGGTGACATTTACTGATTTAGCAGCAGCTAGAGCTTCATCAATACGATATGCTCCCCAAGGAAAATCGCCTTTTTTCATCTCTGGTGTGCCGTCGGGCAGTCTATGCCATTGCCGAAAACTCTTGTCATAACCTTTCTCTTTACTGGTGTCTGCCCATTCGTAACGGTCAATCCATTGGGTTGAGGAGTATTGATAGGTTGTTTCGGTTGCGTTTCCGGGGATGCCCTTTCGCTTACTCCTTAATTTTTGAGGTTGGGGAATATTGGTCGCTGGCTCGGTCAACATTACCAAACCTAATTCGCCATCTGGAATTGGGCTTGGGTTGGGCTTGACCGTCTTAACTCTGATTGGGTTTTTGTTTGGTGCTGCACTGAAATTAGTTTTTTGTCGCTCTGCCAGCACTTCATCCCAAGGTTTGATTGCCTCTCGGATGTCCTTGCACTCACAATTATTGAAGCATTGATACTTTCCGGTTTCTGGGACGATAGATAAGTTGTGCCCCCCGCAAACGGGGCAGATGTACTTGCCTTTTTCTTTGGACGGTTCTAGCTGGTCTTGAAAATTTCGGATGTCGAAGGAGGCGAATGCCCCTGGCATAACGGAGCCGCCAACGGCCTCTTGTCCTGTTAATTGGGCTACCATTGTGAAATCCTTGTGAGGTAAATTGTGTGGGCTTTACCTCCCCCGAAGATTCACCAAAGTTTTAATCAAATTTCTCGTTAAACCCGTTGTAGGAAGTTGTAAGAAGTACTAGGAACTGATAACATTAGGTTATAAAGAAATTTAATAGAGATAAAAATTAAGGTGTGTCTTCTAGGACTGTTAAACAACTTGTTACTAGCAAGTTGAGTCTTGGGGAGGCATTCTTTTCTTATGTATATCTGGTGACATGACACTTAGAAAAGATGAACTAAGGGTATAGTCTTATTACATAGTAAATTATCTCAGGCAAAAAAAATAATAAATATCTCAACTTTATAAAATAAAATAATTTATCTATTTTCCCAAGCCAAGACACAGCAAAGCTTTTGCAAGTTTTTAACTAACATTAAAAACCAGATAAATACTTCACTGTATTAATAGTATTAGTGGACTAAAAATAATTCAATTTGTTGATGCTGTCTTAAGAAGACATTAATCTAAGATTTTGACTGATTTAATACCTTGGCTGCATTTTGTCACTAACAGCCATCTTTTAGCCTCTGGCTCTAGCGCGGGCATGATTCTCCAGTTGAAAACATCTGCCCAAGTTTCGACCCCGTGAGCCTTTGCAAAACTGACTTCAAGTTCCTTGAACCGCACCCAATCGCGATCGCTGATAGCCGTCAAAACCGGGATAAATGTACTTAGTGGCATTAGAGTTGCTGTTTCAGTCATCGGTGTAATCCTCAAAAATACAAACTATTGGTAACGGTTCATCTTCTGTATCAATTATTTCTACTAATCGTCTACCTGTCTTTTTGGCGATTCGCCTGCAATACTCCTCAGATGCAGTTACTTGCCAATAAGATTGTTTCCGTAACTGGGTCAAATTTTCCTTTGGAGCGTTTTATGTCATCGGTCATGCTGCACCATCTTGCTTGGGCGGTTTCGCTGAGGGTAGCTCTCCTTTTTCTCGCGCATCCCTTACAAATGCTTCTACAAGAAAAGCAACCAAGGTAGCGGTCGGTCTCCCTTGGATTCGTGCGATCGCCTCTAAATCTTCAAAAACATAATCTGGAACGGTTACTGAAAATCTTTTACTCACATGCCTGTTTTTATCTATAGCCACATTATCTACCTCAATGATACATTTTGCTTCTGTAATTCGCTTATTTAGAGTCTTTTTAGCTTCCATAGTCTACTACAGCTAAAAAGACTCTAAATAAGCTCGCTAAAACATCTATTTAGATGCTATGCTAGCAGACATAAGGCAAAAACGCCAACGGCTGACAAGATACACGTATTCTTGGCGACTTCAGCCTGCAAATTTATATTGAGGAGGATTTATGCGAGTAACAATCAGGCAATCTCTACACCCATTTATTAGCAATAAAGCGCAGGAATTAGGCATTAATGACCATGCAGAGGTAGTTAACTTCCTTTTACTTCAGATTTTGCAAAATTCGATGCTGGCACAGGCTGCTGCTATTGGGAGCCAAGATACTCAGTAGTGTTTCATAGATACGTTTCATGAAACAGTTTCAACGGTTGCATCAATGTTTCAGCCTCACAAGAACCGTGAAACGCCACTTACACCCGCCAGAAACATGAAACATGAAACATGAAACGTTGGTTGATGATGACTACTTTTCCTTGTGACAGTGACGATAAAAAGTTGAGAGTTTTACGATATGTCAAGACCTGAAAAACAACCAATACCCAAGAGCGCGAACGCACCCAACACAAACGAGCCTGAAACTATAACAGAGAAAGCATTAATGCCATCAAAAAAGGTAATTCATTTGATGCTAGATGCTGGACGCTCCAGTATTAAATATCAGGCTTTCGTTAATAACGAAACTGGCACAACACCAGTCATGAAGACTGAATCTTTGGTGTGTTGTGTGCCATCAGTGCCCTTTGGAGAATTAGGAGCTTTCAGCCTAAGCCGAGGCAAAGATGAAAACAACAAAGATGTTGTAGAGCATTGGGTTGTAGGTTCCTCAGCTAGATTGCAAGGTAAAGAGTACATAGCGATGAGTGATTCCGAGAATTACAAAGTACACTACTTCCCCATCCTTGCATTAGGTGCAATTGCATCTCTGCCGAATCTGCTTGAGTTGTCCACGGGTACAAGCAACAAGCGTAGAACCTTGCACATTCGTTTATCAACGCTCTCGCTAGCTTCCCCATTAGAACTAAAAAAAGCCATTGAACAATGCAAGTGGATAGCCGTAGATGGTGTTAGATACCGCCTGTGCTTCTCAAAACTTGGCTTTCTTGGATTTCCAGAGGGATATGGCGCGTCACTCTGGGCAAGCGAACGCTTTGACGATAAACAGTTCCATACTTTTGATATTGGGTATGGTACAGCCACAATCAGCGAATACAGTAATCTTGGCAAATTACCAAAACGGGTAACTTGTAGTCCCAATGGTGGCGGCGGTGTCGCCACACTCATCAAAGAATTCTCCAGAGCATTGAGCAACACCGATTCTTCTAAAATGATTCGCCCCTCCCAACTGCGCGAGATTTTAGAAACTGCAACCGTTGGTGATAACGGCATAAGTGCGATTGCACCTGATGGTGAAGACATTGGGACTGAGTTAGAGAACGCTATTCATTCATGGATGAAAGATTCTCCCTTGGCTTATGCCCTAGATGACGTATCCGTGAAAGCCAGACGCAGCAAAGTAACTTTGTGTGGCGGTGCGTTTGCGATCGCGCCTGTGCAGATGTTGATTAAAGAAAGATTACTCAAAGGGAGCATTCCAGAAAGTAATTTGTTGATTCCAGAAAATCCGGGAACCGTTGCTTTATCAGAAATGAAAAAACTTTACTTAGGAGAAACGACCGATGTTAAACAAGCGGCTTAATTACAACGTCCCTCAAGACTTGACTCCAGCCATCAGAATGCTTGCAGAAATGGATGGCACAACCCCCGCTTACTGGTTGAGAAAAGCTCTAGAGAAAGTAGTTCTTGAAAGGTTCTCCGTCAATAACAATCATCAAATCAATTTAGGGGATTTGGAGGCGATAAGAGGTGAATAATATGATGAACAGTATTGTTAGCACAGAAGAAATAGTAATCATTCTGGCTGGTGTTGAACAAACTTTAAGATTGATTCAAGCTACTCCCGAATATAGGAGACTGCAAACATCAGAGCATTTTACTACATCAAATGACTTGGTACTGAATGATGCCATTCAATCAATTTCTGAAGTTTTAGATGGCATTGAAAAAGTACAACTCGCTAACAGTTCTGATGAGTATTAATTGTGCAAACGCTTGCCCGGTCAAGAAAAGCGTTCGCACTTGTGACTTGCATCAGGGATGAAAACAGTACACACATTAAAGGATATCAAAATGGCGCACCCAGTAGGATATTACTCCCTCTCCCACGACAACGCACTCATTAAAGATATGTGTGAAACATGGGGGGAAGGACTAGAGAAGATGAGCGAATCAGACACGCTCTGGTTAATTGCACGTGTAGCCCATGAAGCATGGTTAGAGTGTGATTCTTCTACCGCTCCTAGCAACGAATCCGAGTCAGTATGCAAGCGACTGCATGAGTTAAAGCAATGGGAAAAATTTGCATTAATCAGCGCAATGGCACAGTGAAATGTATAAGAAGCAACTGTATTTAGCCTTGGCTGGTGTCGGTGTTTGTATGTTGCCTGTAATCATCCCCTTGATTCCCAAATTGGGGGCTTATGCAGAAGCCGAAAGATTAAAAGCCACCGAAGGATTAGAGCGTAAACGCATAGAAGAACGGGCTAAAACCAGCGATGCCTTATATGAGGCGGGAGTCATGCCCACAACTCGAAAACTGAGAATCACGAATTATTTTGACAGCAGTAAACGCAATCCCAGACCAGACCCAACCTTTTATCAAGATGATGAAATTGTTGATGTTTTTGACGCAACAGGTAAGTGTATTGGGCGAATTGAAGAAGGAATTTGGAAGTGGAAGTACAAAGCCAAAGGGATTTGTAAAAGCGTTCAAAATATCAAACCAGTGAGGAGAAAATAATGGCGTTAGGTTCATCAAGTGCAGAAAGTAATAGTACTGGTAACAGCGATGGTAAACCCAAGGGTAAAAAGCGAACGCTTGGTGAAATCATTGATTTTTGTGCCAAGGCTGTTGTGATGATTGTTGGCTTACCCATTAGGGCAGCCGCCGCTATAGTCAATCAGTTTGTTGCTAACGGTGGCGCGGGTCGTGCGTTAGTTGGTGGGATTTTATTTATTGGCGGTTCCATAATTAGTGCTGATTCAACTTGGCAATTAATCTTTACTGGGCCGCCTGTTTGTCCTTGGTTTGAGCCGACTTGGAATTGGCTAAATGTGCCGTTTGCACTGTTCAACCCTCTCTTTTACCTGGCATTCATGGTTTCGGTGGGTGTTCAAGTAATCGAAGCTCATGCCCTACGGGGTAAAAACCCAGATTCAGCACGGCGGGAACTTCAAGACCACATGGTTTATGAGCTTGAAACCAAGCCTAGTGGCAAGATTGACCTTGTTGGTGAACTTTGGAAGGATTATAAGACCGCAGGGACACGCGATCGCTCTAGTGCTGGGCTAGTTGTGATTGCGGTTTGGGCATTCGATATTGTCACCACCTTTGCAGCTCGTAACCCATTTGAATTTACAGCCCCGTTCATGATTTTGGGCTGCATCTTATTTAACATCGGCACAATGATGGCAGGTGAAATTGGGTTTGCCATCTGGCGATTGACTAAAGACTGATAATCAATAGCCGCTAAATTGAGCGCGAACTTTGGCGGCTTCTTAACTCAATAAGGGATTTAACTTGTGGAAAATAATATCCCCAAAATCACAACTAAACAAACAGAATATCTGCGATTGCAGTATCCCAGTCTCTCGCATTTAGAAGCTGGGAATATTGCTGAATGGTTGCAAGAGCGCAAAGACCAACTATTTGAAATGGCGCGGCAATCTGAGAATGAAGCAGACATGACCCGTGTACTTGGCTTACTGGCTTCTGGGATAGGAGCGGTTTGTTATCTGACTTTTCCCGTTAAGTTGTGAAAGGCATACGGGCAAAGGATTTAGTAAA
>JAYGHB010000156.1:0-15473 GCA_034931985.1 Halotia wernerae UHCC 0503 | reverse complement strand
GAAGTTTCTCCTGTCGGTTGTTGGGTAATTTCTTCTGGTTTTAAGCGATTCACCGCTACTTGCAAATCAATTCGATCCATTAAAGGGCCAGAAAGTTTAGCCCAATATTGTTCACGTTGCCTTGGTGAACAAGTACACTGTTGGATGGTATCGCCATAGTAACCACAAGGGCAGGGATTGGTACTCGCCACCAATGTAAATTGGGCCGGAAACGTCACTGATTGTCTAGTGCGGGAAATTGTCACGTAGCCATCTTCTAGAGGCTGACGCAGAAATTCCAACACATCACGTTTAAATTCTGTGAGTTCATCTAAAAAAAGAATACCTCGGTGTGATAAGGAAATTTCCCCCGGACGAGGAAAGCTACCGCCGCCAACCAAAGAAGGCCCTGATGCTGAGTGGTGGGGACTACGGAAAGGGCGATCGCGTACTAATGAACCACGATTTTTTAATAAACCTGCTACCGAGTGAATCCGAGTCACTTCTAAAGCTTCCGCAAATTCCAGCGGTGGTAAAATCCCTGGTAAGCGTCTTGCTAACATCGTTTTGCCACTACCAGGCGGCCCGACAAAAATTAAATTGTGTCCACCTGCGGCAGCAATTTCTAAAGCCCGACGAGCATGAGCTTGTCCTTTCACGTCCTGTAAATCTGCACCAGGATATGATATTTGTGGCAACTTTTCTAACTCGTTGAGTTGTACAGGTTTGTAAAGTCCTGGATTATTTAAAAAATCAACCACCTCAGACAGATTTTTGCAACCGTAAACAGCTAATCCTTTAACAACTGCGGCTTCTTGGGCATTATCAACAGGGAGAATTAAACCAGCAATTCCCATCTCTTGAGCAGTTGCAGCAATGGGTAGCACACCTGCTACAGGCCTCAAACTACCGTCTAAAGAAACTTCTCCTAAAAACAGATAATCTCCGAGCAAATTAGCACTCACTTGTTCAGAAGCTGCTAAAATCCCTATACTAATAGGCAAATCAAAACAAGGCCCTTCCTTGCGTAAATCTGCCGGAGTTAAGTTAATCACAATTTTTCGCATCGGAAAGGCAAAACCAGCATTCTTCAACGTCGCCTTAACCCTTTCTTTTGATTCCTGAATCGCTGCGTCTGGTAGTCCCAAGATCACAATTCCTGGCAATCCTCCCGACACATCAACTTCCACGCCAACTTTGACGGCATCGATGCCCACAATTGATGCACTCCAGACTCTGGCAAGCATTGGCTAAATGTTTCTTCTATAACGGTAAACCTTTAGCATCTCTAGCAGATGATAAAGTAAATCGGCATGGGTGAAACCACAGAGACTTTACCAATGACTAAAAACGTTGGTTGTTTCTTCTACGTTTGATGCGCTTGGGCTGCTGAAAATAACGAATCACGCGATTAATTAAGTTAGAATAACGCTTTTTTTTGTTAGTTGCTTGTTTAGTTGATGTATTACTACTTTGACTAGTAGGAATGTTTTCATTTAGAGGTATAGCATTTTCTGTAGGAGTCATCCCACTGCCGTATTTTCTAGCATAAACTTGGGTAAACTCGGCACCAAAGAAGAGAATTTGGGCAGCATAGTTAACCCAAGCGAGGATAACTATCAACGAACCAGCCGCGCCATAAGTTGAACCAAAAGTTGCATTACCCAGATATTGTCCCAACACAAATCTACCGACAGTAAACAAAAAGGAAGTAATAACAGCACCAATAAAAACATCATTCCAAGTAATTTTTACGTCTGGAAGAACTTTGAAAATCAACCCAAATAAAGCTGTGGTAATAGCAAAAGAGAGGATGAAGTTAAATATCTGCCAGATAAAATCTACACCTGGTAGCAAACCACTAAAGTAAGTTACTACTGCTGATAAACCAGCACTAACTACTAAGGACACCAGCAGTAAAAAGCCAATTCCCAGAATCATCGTAAATGATAAAAAGCGTGTGCGAATCATGTGAATGATTCCTCGTCCGGGTTTTGGCTTCACCTCCCAAATTGTATTTAGGGAATCTTGTAACTCGGAAAATACACCAGTAGCACCTATAAGCAGAAGGGCAACGCTAATAATTGAAGCGATAGTTCCTGTTTGTGGTTGACTAGAATTTTGGATAGCTGTTTCAATAAATTTAGCCCCATCCAGGCCGACTAAACCTTGAATTTGACTGACAATTTCACCCCTAGCGGCTTCTTCGCCAAATACTGCTCCGGCGATCGCAATTACAATAATCAGCAAAGGTGCAATAGAAAAAATCGTGTAATAAGCTAATGCTGCTGCTAACCGTGGAACTTTATCCTCACTCCATTCTTTAAATGTTTCTCGAAATAGCTGCCAAATTGCCTTTAACTTCATCCAATCAGTCTCCTTATAGATAGGAAGGTTGTACCCTTCTGCTATATTTGATACTGATTACTTGGTGAAGCACATCTTCCTAAAGGTGTTTTTGCAGTATTCTTGAGGCAGAATTTATTGATCGAGCGTAAAACCCCGTCCCCAAGCTTGGATTTCTGCATCAAATTCCTCTTGATAATCCGAGTAAGTCTTTTCTTATTCTAGGTTTTCCCAAGCTAAAGGATTATCGGGTTATGCTATTTTGCGATCGCTCCTCTATACCAATATTGCCTTGCAAGCCTCCAGTGTGTACCAACAACAAGCGATCGCCTGGAGGAAAAAATCCTTGTTGTAATAAATCCATCACCCCATAAAACATTTTTGCGGTATATACGTAATCGAGGGGTACGCCGTGTTCTTGCTGAAACTGCTGGCTGAATAGTAGTAATTCATTGTTGACTTTTGCATAGCCGCCGAAGTGGTAATTACATATTAGTTGCCAAGATGCCTGAGGTGTGGGTAAATTCTTTAGTAAGTTTTCGATTTCTTGAGCGAGAAACTCTCCATTTTTCAGTACAGGAAAAGCGATCGCTCTTTGCCCTGGATGCAGTGAAAGTACAATACCAGCTAAGGTTGTACCCGTGCCGCAAGCTACACATATAGTATCAAATGCTCCTGTTTTGCTAATGATCTCAGTGCAGCCGCGTACACCATTCAAGTTGCTACCACCTTCGGGAATCACAAACACTTCACCAAAGCGTTGCTGTAAGTCTTGCTGTAACTGGGGTGTATTTCGCTGTCGGTAAGTCTCACGGTTCAGGTACACAAGCTGCATACCCTGCTGTACAGCAAAACTCAAAGTGGGGTTTAGGGGTAGCTTCTCTTCTCCACGGATCAAACCGATGGTGCGGAAACCTAAAAGATTTCCAGTTGCCGCAGTCGCAAAAATATGGTTGGAATAAGCACCACCAAAGGTAAGCAGCGTTGTGAAGTTTTTTTGTTTAGCCTCCAAGAGATTGTATTTTAGTTTGAACCACTTGTTACCGTTAACTAAAGGGTGCATGAGGTCGAGACGCAACACATATAATTCAACACCAGCATGGCGGGCGATCGCACTGTTTATTTGCTGTGTAGGAGGAGGTAAAAGAGTTAGTACTTCATACTTCATGGGACGAATTACCTCTAAAGATAGACAAATGCTTCTATCTACTGACTGATAATTAAGCATAGTGGACGTTATATTTCACTTGACCCTTCTCTATGAGACGCTAGGCGTAGCCTGCTTACCCCTAGGGGTACAGCTTCGTTCTGCTTTAACATCGAGCGAAGCTGAAGCTTTAATTATGGGGATTTCCCTGTTGCCTGTTGCCTGTTCCCTTTCACTCTCAATACGGTTCGGATAAGATTGATAATTGACATTATTCTCAAAACTGGAACGTAATAATCAACCATTTAGGATTCTAAAAATTGAGATTTTTGGTTAACCGAACCGTATTGCTTTCACTCTATGTCTTCTGCCTTAATCGAAGTGCAAAAATGTGGACAGAAGCTTCTCAATGAATATTTTTCTGAAGCGGAGTCGAGATTTAATGACTGAAGCCAAGGCAGAAATTTCTAACGACTTCTTGACTAGGGGTAATGAAATAAAGATGCTGATGCAGAGCATCAATTGGGCTACTACACCAATTGGAACTGCAAAAAATTGGTTACAAAGCTTACGAACTTCCATCAGCATTTGCCTGGGATCTCCCTTGCCAATGATGCTTTTTTGGGGTACAGATTTAGTGCAGTTCTATAACGATGCCTATCTTCCCCTGTTGGGAGCCAAGCATCCGGGCGCGTTGGGACAACGAGCGCAGGAATGTTGGTGTGAAACATGGGATGTAATTGAACCTATATTGACAGGGGTTTTAGCCACAGGTCAAGCAACGTATTTAGAGAATCAGCTATGTTTGATTAATCGCTATGGCTACCTTGAGGAATGCTACTTCACCTTTTGTTATAGTCCCATTGAAGATGAAACAGGAGCGATCGCGGGAGTATTGATGGTAGCCACCGAAACAACAGCGTTCGCCAACGCCACAAAGCAGACGGAGGATGATACCTTAAAAGCCGAAACAGCCGAATTGCACTTCATCGCAGACACCTTGCCAGTCCTGATCTCCTTTGTGGATGCAGAACAACGTTACCGCTTCAATAACCGAGAGTATGAAAGATGGTTTGGGTATTTGGCAACGGAAATATATGGGAAGTATCTTTGGGAGGTCTTGGGTGAGTCTGCCTATGAAGTTATTCGTCCATATATAGAGCAGGTATTAGCAGGACAGCAAGTTACCTTCGAGACCAAAGTACCTTATAGAACTGGTGGCACACGCTACATTAGCTCTACTTATATACCTCGGTTCAACAGTCAGGGAACCGTTGAAGGATTTGTAACATTAGTCAACGATATTAGCGATCGCAAGTTGGTAGAGGAGGAATTGCGCGAAAGTAAGGAACGGCTGAGGTTTACGCTACAAACCGCAGAATTGGGCGATTGGGATTTGGATTTGAGCAACCAAACTGCTCACCGTTCCCTCCGTCATGACCAAATCTTTGGCTATGAGTCTTTACTGCCAAAATGGACATACGAAATGTTCCTAGAGCATGTTTTACCAGAGGATCGGGCTTTCGTTGATGCTAAATTTCGGACTGCTTTGACTAATAATCAGACTTGGGATTTTGAGTGCCGTATTCGTCGTGCTAATGGAGAATTAGGCTGGATATGGGCACGTGGGCATATTTATTATAATGCCCAAAAAGAAGCAGTGCGGATGCTAGGACTGATCGCCGACATCAGCGAACACAAGCAAGCAGAAGCAGCGTTAACTGAAAGTGAAGCTCGCTTTCGCCAGATGACAGATACTGCTCCTGTACTGGTTTGGATGTCTGGTACAGACAAACTCTGCAACTACTTTAATCAATTTTGGCTAGACTTTACCGGACAGACTGTAGAGCAAGAGATGGGTAATGGGTGGGCTGAGGGAGTTCATCCTGATGATTTTCAGCGTTGCTTAGACATATACACCAATGCTTTTGATGCCAGACAAAATTTTAAAATGGAGTACCGCCTCAGACGTTTTGATGGCGAATACTGCTGGATTTTGGATACTGGTGTCCCTCGATTTGCAGCCACAGGAGAATTTCTTGGTTATATTGGCTCCTGTGTTGACATTAATGATCGCAAGCAAGCTGAAATAGAAATTTGGCAATTAAAAGAAAACTTAGAGCAACGCATTCAAGAGCGCACAGCCCAATTAGAAGCCGCTAATAAAGAACTCGAATCCTTTTCTTATTCAGTTTCTCACGACTTACGCGCACCATTGCGTCACATTGCCGGATTTGTAGAATTGCTGCAAAAACGGTTAAATTCAGCGAATTTGGATGAAAAAAGTCAGCACTATTTGCAGACGATCGCTGCCACTGCTAGACAGGCAGGTATTCTCATTGATGAGTTGCTGACGTTTTCGCGCATGGGGCGCACTGAGATGCGCTACATCACCTTGAATATGGGGCAACTAGTACAAGAGGTAAAACGCGATCTGGCGACAGAAACCAAGGGACGCACAATCCATTGGCAGATCGAATTACTACCAGAAGTGCAGGGCGACCCCTCAATGCTGCGTCTTGTTCTTTACAATCTAATAGGGAATGCCGTTAAATATACCCAGACTCAAAACCCAGCAAAAATTACTGTTGGCAGTACCAATGATCAAAACGAAGTTGTCTTTTTTGTGCAAGATAACGGCGTTGGCTTTAATATGCAATATGTACACAAGCTATTTGGCGTATTTCAACGGCTACATACTGACCCACAATTTGAAGGCACGGGTGTGGGATTGGCAAACGTGCAGCGCATTATTCATCGGCATAATGGTCGAGTTTGGGCAGAGGGTATAGTTGGTAGGGGAGCCACCTTCTATTTCTCACTGCCTAAGTTGTTGAGAAAGGAGAAGAAATGAAAGAATTGAAGCGAATTTTGCTGATTGAAGATAGTGCCAACGATGCAGAGTTAGTATTGGCTGCCCTCTCGGAAAACCATCTTGCCAACGAAGTCATAGTGGTACGTGATGGAGAGGAAGCACTAGATTATCTTTATCGACGAGGACTGTTCCGGTTACGCATGGAGGGACATCCTGTTGTAGTACTGCTCGATTTGAAATTACCTAAAATCGATGGATTAGAAGTGCTGGCACAACTCAAATCTGACTCCATAATGCGAGTAATTCCGATAGTAGTATTAACTTCTTCAAAAGAAGAACCAGACTTAGTTCGATGTTATGAGTTAGGTGTTAATGCTTATGTTGTTAAACCTGTAGACTACCATGAATTTGTTGATGCCATTAAGGGTGTAGGGCTATTTTGGGCAGTGATTAATCGTCCTCCTCTGGGCGCTCTACCTCCTGCCCCTCATCGTTTACAGGAGAACAACTGATGAGTTTCCTGCATTTCCTCCTGTTGGAAGACAGTCTATTAGATGCAGAACTGATCCAAGTGATCCTCAGGGAGGGGGGAATTGATTGTGAATTGTTACGAGTCGAAACTAGTGCCGACTTTGTGACAGCTCTGGAAACAAAAACATTCAACTTAATTCTTGCCGATTATGCCCTGCCATCTTTTGACGGCATGTCTGCCCTCAAAATTACCCGCGATCGCTGTCCAGATATTCCTTTTATCTTTGTCTCTGGGACGTTGGGTGAAGAATTGGCAATTGAAGCTTTAAAAAATGGTGCTACTGATTATGTGTTAAAACAACGACTAGGGCGGTTGATTCCCTCGGTGCAACGGGCATTGCGAGAAGCCCAAGAGCGCCGCGATCGCCAGCGTGCAGAGGAGTCTTTACAAAAGAGTGAAGCCAAATATCGCCGCATTGTTGATACCTCTTATGAAGGCATCTGGATGATTGACGCTCAAGGGCGTACCGAATTTGTGAATCAGCGGATGTCACAGATGTTAGGCTATCCAGCAGCAGAAATCCTCGGTCGTTCCTTGTTTGATTTTATAGAACAGACTGATGGTATGGCCACCCAAGAGCAACTCAAGTGGTTGACAACCCAAGAAAATGAGCTTAAAGAAGGTCGATGGCGTTGCCAGGATGGTTCGTATATCTGGACACTGATTTCTGCTAGAGCCATTTTTAATGAACAAAGTCAGTTTGTCGGTGCGATCGCCATGCTAACTGACATCACCGATCGCAAGCAAGCTGAAAAAGAACGTGAATATCTCCTAGAACGTGAACAAGCAGCACGAACAGAGGCAGAAACCGCTAACCGCATTAAAGATGAGTTTTTGGCAGTACTTTCCCATGAATTGCGATCGCCATTAAATCCGATTTTAGGTTGGGCAAAACTGTTACAAAGCCGTAAATTTGATGAGACAGCCCTCAAAAAAGCCCTAGCCACCATTGAACGCAATGCCAAATTACAAGCTCAACTAATTGAAGACTTGCTGGATGTTTCTCGCATCCTTCAAGGTAAACTTAATCTCAATATGGCATCAGTTGATCTGGCATATACTATTGAAGCGGCAATGGAAACGGTGCGTTTGGCAGCAGAGGCTAAGTCCATTCAAATTCAAACGATGCTTGACCCTGATGTTAGACAAGTTTTGGGTGATACAGCGCGTTTGCAGCAAGTCTTGTGGAATTTGTTATCGAATGCTGTCAAGTTCACACCCGATCAGGGACAAGTAAATGTAAGATTGGAATGCATCGATACTGATGCCCAAATTACCATCAGCGACACAGGTAAGGGCATCGACTCTGATTTTTTACCTTATGTGTTTGATTATTTCCGCCAAGCTGACAGTAAGACTACTAGAAAGTTTGGTGGTTTGGGGTTAGGTTTAGCAATTAGCCGTCGCTTAGTCGAGATGCACGGCGGCACAATTTGCGTGACAAGTCCAGGGGAGGGGCAAGGAGCTATTTTTACAGTGAGGCTACCGCTAATCAAGAATAGCGCCATCATCAAAGATACACCGACGGTCGATTCTACAAATGTCCCTGCTGCTGACTCTCCCCTCCTAGGTATACAAATTTTAGTTGTAGATGACAATGCTGACACCCGTGATTTTTTCAGCTTTGTGTTAGAAGAGTTTGGCGCATTTGTAACCGCAGTACCTTCAGCGAGTGAGGCATTACAAGCCCTAGCACAAACAAAACCAGAGATCTTGATCAGTGATATTGGGATGCCAGAGATGAACGGTTATATGCTGATGCAGCAGGTACGGGCTATGGAAGCAGAACAAGGGAGACAAAAGATACCAGCGATCGCCCTAACAGCTTATGCCAGCGAAATTGATCAGCAGCAGGCACTAAAAGCCGGATTTCAGCAGCACATCGCTAAACCTGTAGCCCCGGAAGAATTGCTCACAGCGATTTCTAATTTATTACAAGGGGTTAGGAAGCACTAGTACCGCGCATTGCTCCACCGAAAATTGTATCAACGTTACCAGCACTGTGTGTAACAACAGAACTTTCAGATCCTAATGTAGTTACAGCAGTTTTCGACCAAACCCGCTACAAAATAAATCGCAGAATGAATTAATTACTGGCTTTGATTATTTCCGTCTGTGGCACGATTGATTGCAATTTGCTGTAGGACTTACGCCAGAAAAGCAATCACCTGTTCTCGCTTCACTGTGGGAAATCCCTCTAGAAATTTCGGCTCTTCAGTTCATTTTATGGAACAGAATAATAAATAAAACCTAAAGATAGGCTGTATTTATGGCTGTGACTGGGTTTTAAGTTTTTCAGCCTTTCTATAAAACTGCGATTTTAATGCTCCACCATAAAACCAACGCAAGAACCGAAATTTCTTAACATAAAACTAAAGGATAAACATAACAATAATGGCATCCAGCATTGCAGCGATCTGTTATTTCCACAGAAGCAGCAAATTTAGTTCGAGTTTGTAGCACCAAATGTAAGGCTACAGTAGCACTAGCATATAGGAGCGCACCAAGCCTATTCAACTTTTCATCTAGAGTATAAGGGGGTTCGTAAGGAGAGAAATGATTTATCATGGTTAAAAGTTAAAATTAGTAATCACTACAAAATAAAATCTTGATTTTTTAAATTACGAATTACGAATTACGAATTGACTTCAACCCCCAATCCAATCTCTCAAGATATATTTTGGCTTGGCAAAATTAAATAGGTGTAAACCAAAGTCTTGGGAAAGATCTTCACAAACTTTCATGCCTCTGACACTATTTCCCTTGGTATCCAAAGGTGGTGAAAAAGTCCCAATCCCCAGCTTACCGGGAACAACAGCAGTAATTCCCCCACCCACGCCACTTTTAGCAGGTATTCCTACTCGGTAAGTCCATTCGCCAGAATAATCATACATGCCACAGGTAAGCATGACACTGATGACATCTTTAACATAGCGCTCGTCAATTGCCCGTTCTTGGGTAATTGGGTTAATACCACCATTGGCAAGAGTAGCGGCCATCATCGCTAAATCGCGGGTATTAACCAAAATCGAGCATTGCTGAAAATAGAGGTCGAGGGTTTCTTCAATGCGATCGCTGACTATGCCAAAATTGAGCATTAAGTAAGCCATTGCTCGATTACGATTTCCGGTTGCTTTCTCTGAGAGAAATACTGGAACGTTAATATTGTGTTCTCTACCAGTGTAACGACGGAACATTTCCAGCAAGCGTTTGAGACGTTCGGTTGCTCCTTTACCTTTAATTAAATCAGTAGTAGCGATCGCACCTGCATTAATCATCGGGTTATAGGGACGATTCGTTTTTTTATCGAGAACAATCTCGTTAAATGCGTCTCCTGTTGGCTCAACATTTACTTTTTTCCTTACTTCTTTTGGCTGGCGATCTTCTAGTGCCAAACCATAGACAAATGGTTTAGAAATCGATTGAATTGTAAATAATTGGTCGCAATCTCCAACTTCAAAGATTTGACCATCTGTGGTTACTACACAAACACCAAACCATTCTGGTTTAGCTAAAGCCAGTTCGGGAATATAATGAGCAACGACACCTTTTTTAAGGGATTTATGCTTGTCATATAAATCATTGAGATAAGAATAAAATGGCGAAGCCACCGCCTCAATTGAATTAGCGAATGAGCGCAAATCGCCTGTGTCAACCATAACTGTTTCTCAATTCTCAAATCAAAACTGCACTTTGTACAAATCGAATAATTCTCCTGATTGTCGCTTCACAATCTTAGCGCCAGCAGCTTTAATTGTTTTTTCCCACTCTTTTATCGTTTCTAAAAATACCTCAGCCCCTAAATAAGTTTCCAAAACTGCCCAATCCTCCGCTAAAGGCTGTTCTGAATTGAGAATGTCAAATACAAATTGTCCGCCTGGTTTTAAGACTCGTTTGACTTCTAACAACACAGCATTCCAATATTCCAGGGGATAGTAGCAGCTAAATCCCGTAGCGATCGCCAGATCAAACTGGTCTATGGAATAGTTTAATTGATCAGCCGAGCCTAACTCCACACCTTTGAACAGTTTTGAGTTTAACTGCGAACCACGGGAATTGAGAGTGTCCCGTGCCAGATTACTAACTTCTTGCCCATAAAAAAATGCTTGCCAATCTCGCCAAGGATATATCAAAAAGCTGACACCGCAGCCAATATCCAAACAGTGTTGGTTTTTTTGAGGTTGAGCAATTTCCCAGAAGGGAGAAACAATTCTGCCTGATAATATACCAGCAATCCATTCTTGATATATTGGCATTTCTTGGACTTCTGCTGGTAGTTCAAAGGTTTGACCTTCATACTGTTGGTTAAAGCGATATGCTACTTGTGCTATCCTCTCGTCCCATTTGTCTGAGTGATGAATATTGCTTGCGAGATTTGAAAATGGCTTTTTAGACATTCAGTCGATACTGCTTTGAGGACTTTAGTATCAATATATAACAGGGGACACAATACTGTTCGGTTAACAATACCTTCGCCAATTTACGAGGGTGAGATGATGATGCTTTAACCATTAACTCCCATTTCTTTGAGGGTTGGCAAAAACAATCAGTCCTAAAAATTCCTTTAAGGTTTCCTACAAGGGTTTTTTAACGTATTGACAGCAGGATAAGGGTTTCAGATGAAAAACCACCTTTTCATCGAAACGCTTATGTATGCTTAATTTTGCCACTTTTGCCAAAATTTATCTAGGCTCTTATTTTGGCAAAGGTATTGGTTAAGGAATTTATTGGTTGAGGCAGGCAGGGGAAGATGAAGAAAATAATAACCTATGCGCTATGCCCCGTCGTTTTCAATAAAAAAGCCTCCTATACCAGCAGGAGGCTAAAAATAGTTAGCGAAGACAACTTGTTAAATTACAACGGCGCTACAGCGATCGCTCCTCCTAATGCAGAGAATATAGCTGAGACGACTGCTGTGGCAAACAACCACCAAGCTGCGATCGCTGCGGCTTTGCGGGTTTCTTCTGCTTGCCGTTGTGCTTGGTGCTTCACCTGTTCTAAGCGGCGTTGCGCTTCATGTTGTAGGCGTTCAGCACGTTGTAAGACTGTATTGCGCGCCCGTTCAATTTGGTCGATGACGCGGTTAGCATCTTCCTCGGAGATATCCTCACGGGAACTCATAATTGCCACTAGGGTATCACGGTCGAATGAAGATAAGCGATCGCGCAAGGCATCAAACCCAGCCTGGGGATCGTCAAAGAATGTGCGGACATCGTGCTTGATGCCATCATAGTTGAGTTCTGGACGATCCAAGGAGTTGAGATAGTTACGGATGCGGGCAAAAACTCCATCAACTACATCCTGAATCCGTCTTTGGATACTCCGCACTTGTTCTACAAATTGATCGCGTACCGAGACGATATTATCGGCAATTCGTTCTGCTTCTTCATCGCTCATGTCTTCACGAATTTTCAGCAGAGCAATAATTGTGGAACGATCAAAATGAGACAAGCGATCGCTAAAACTTTCCATTCCTACTTGGGGATCGTGCAACAATAACTGCACATCGCGTTTGATACCTTCTGGGTTAAGTTCTTCTTTACCAGTTTGACGCAGGTACTCTTCTAGATAAGTTTGGAAATTTTGTACTCTTTGTTGGGTGCGAGTAGCTAGGCGACGAGGCGCTTTGACAAAGTTGCTAATTGATGTTTGCAAGGAATCAATAATTTCATTGACCTGCGTTTCACTCAAGTCTTGGCGTTGACTGAGCAATTTCACTAAAGTATCCCGATCTATCTGGGATAAACGACGGCGCAGGGCTACAGATCCCTCTTTGGGGTTTTCAAACAATCTGTTGAAATCTCGCTGAATCCCTTCGGGGTTGAGTTCTGCTTTACCAGTATTTCGCAAATAATCTGCGATCGTGGTAGTAACAGAGTCATATTGCTCTTTTGCTTTCTCGGCTAAAGCTTGCGGTGTATGCCGAATGCTGTGCCACGATTCCTCTACAGAATCGATGATTTGATTAACTTGTTCTTCGCTCAAATCTTGCCGTTGGCTCAACACCTGTACTAAGGTATCGCGGTCAAAGCGAGATAATCGAGCGCGAATTGCCGTCATTCCAGCTTGGGGATCTTCTAGCAGCTTTTTAAGATCGGCGCGGATAGCATTAGGATTTAATTCACTTTTACCAGTGTTACGCAGATATGATTCTACGTTCAACCACAGGCTTTCTGCTTGATATTGTGCCTGCTCTGCTAAACCTTTGGATTCTATTAAAACATGCTCGCGCTGTTTTTCTAACTCATTTAAAATGTTGTCTACTTCATATTGCTGAATATCAATACGTTGTAGTAATATCCTCCGCATTTCTTGACGGTCGAGTTGTGCCAGTCGCCGCGACAAAGTTTCATAATCTGCGTCTGAATCTGCCAACAGGGGTTTAAAGTTCTGCTCAATTCCTTCTGGGGTCAAATCTGTTTTAGCTGTAACGAGCAGGTAACTTTCTACCCGACGTTGTAAGTCTTGAACGATTTCTCTTTCTTCCTCAGCAGTGACTATCACCAGTACTTCTTGACGGACAGTTTCTAGCCGATCTGCAATGCGCTGAATTTGGGATTGAGTTAGCAGTCCTCGTTGTTGTAAGATTTTGACAAAATCGTTACGGGAAAGTCGCTCTAGTTCTCTTCGTACTGTACCAGGGTCTGCGGCTGGGTCGTAGATCACATCACGAAATTCCTGAGTAATTTTTTCTGGACTCAGTTGCCAAGCATAGGTGTTGAGCAGGTAGTTTTCGGCATCAGCCCGAATTGGGCTATAGGGTTGTGATGGTGTGGGTAAACCGAGCTTATCTGCTTGCTCGGTGGCTTTGTCTTTGGCACTGGTGAGCGATCGCAAGATCTTTTCTACATCCAAATCTGATAAATCTGCCCGTCCCAATACAACACCAGTTAAAGCAGAAATTCCCTGTTGTAATGTCCGCTGAATTGGCCCTGGGGTTGCCTTTTGGTCAGCTTCTTGAGAGGAGCGCATTTCAGCCGCTAACTGATCTAATTTGGCGTTGAGTTCATCTGTTTTAGTTTGTCCTGGTGGCATTGATTTCAAATAGTCCATCAACTCACCCAAGCGATCTTGAACTGGTTGTTGTTGACCTACTACCTGCTGCCAAACATTATAAAGTGTGTCAGAAATGCGGTTAATGTCTCGTTTAGAAAGGTCGGTACGACTGCTGACTAAATCAATAAACTTCTGGCGGTCGATGTTGCGTAAATCAGGACTACCCGCAATTGCTAGCAATTGTGGGTCTTTGATTAATTTTTCAAATTCACCACGAATTTGGGATAAATCTAGTTCGGGGGGACGTAGCCTTTCTAAATAATCTTCTACGTTTTCCCGGATACTCATGGGGTCGATAGCGCTTCCTACTTCCCGGCGCACGGCGGCGGCGGCGGCTTCAGCTGTGGCTACTACTTGCTGATTCACGGCTTTTGCACCTAGTGCAGCGGTAGCTGTACCCATAATCGCCTGAAAGCCAGAAGTTGCCGTGTTGACCACCGAACCAATTAAGGAACCAACGGTGGTGGAACTCACCCACATCAAAAGCAAAAAGTACGCACCCCAAATTACTAACCCCAGAATCGCTCCTAGTCTGGGATCTAAAACTAGGAGGCTGAGTTTGACTGCCAAAAAAGAAGCGATCAATAAGGCGATCGTTACAGTGACTAATGTCCAAATCCCAACTGCTGTGCCAATTTTGCGAATTGTGCCGCCCAAACTTCCAACTTCCCCATGACCTGAATCCGAGTCAGATGGATGCCCTAGGTAGGAAATACCAGCTGCAACGGAAAGGTTTGTTAATACTAATTGAAAAGCAAAAGCCAGGATGACACCGGAGATTAAAGCGACAAAAAAACGTGGGCCAGAGGTGAGAACCGATGCCTGGGCTGGCGTGACAACTGAGGGATCTATTACTGGAATCTGTGCCAACCACAATAGTGGTTTGCATACTCCCAGCATGATTTCCGTACTTTGAAACATTGTATTTCCTTCTTCTAAGTTAAAATTTGGGGGGATTAAGAATTTCGTGAGTAGCAACTTGTGGATATATGTCTGTATCTATGGCAATACCTAACTCTTGTAGCTCTCAGAATCCTAGAATTGGGGCGTTCAATGCATCCCTCCCAAGTTTGAAAAGCATATCTAGCGCTAGATAGAAGTTTGGATATCTAACAAAATAATATTCACCAAATTTGTGTATGTTATGAAGAGAAAAGCCTGTTAAGGCTAACTTGCCAAGATTTAATTTCCAATTGCTTAATCGCCGCCAATAGACTTTTTTAAAGTATATAAATTATGCATTTATGTCAATGCGTAAGTTGTGAATCATTGCTTGTCTTGCCTATAATTTTGCCTCATGATGGCTGGAGAAAATTGATGTTGTTATCCATTAAAAATACCATTAATCTCCTCGCTTATCTGCGAAATATAGGATTTAACACAATTCTGACTTTAATATTTACGACATAATGTCGTAAATTGGGTTGAATCATAGCGATCGCTCTTGGAGAAAAACTTTTTGGTTTACTGATAATACTTTTGGCTTGGTTTTATCCAAGTCTAGTTTTGAAATGCTTAATTTTATGAACAGAGCATTTTGCTTGGGAGCATCTCAGTTTTTGAAGTGGCTCAAACCGACAATAATCCATTGAGGTAAG
>JAYGHB010000155.1:0-15711 GCA_034931985.1 Halotia wernerae UHCC 0503 | reverse complement strand
TTTTTCTTTATGAGTGCCTTTTTACTTTTTACTTTTGCCTTGTTTGGTCAATTAGGTTTTACAGAACTCCCAGGAAAAGACAAAGTAGATGCTAAACGCTACCAAGAAATTGCCGACGGTAGTTAAACAACTGCCTTACCTATTAGACTTGATATTCAAAGCATATTCTTTAAACCTTTCCAAATCAGCCAGAAGAGTTGATTCCACCACCCGTCCTAAAAACAAGTTATCCATGAGTTTGCCCAAAAAGCCAGGTATAGCATAAGAAATAGTCATTTTGACAATACTACTACCGTGGCGATCGTAAAAACGAATTGCTCCCTGATTCGGCAAACCATCAACCGATTCCCATTGAATGATTTGATTAGGTATCACTTTGAGGATACGAGATTTCCAGGTAAAATCCCAACCACCAGTACTAAGTTTCCAAAGAGAAATTTCTGGATTGTCAGGTGGAATCTTCACTGAATCGATCCACTTCATCCAGCGGGGCATTTGCTCCAAGTCAGACCAGAGGCTCCATACTAACTCTATGGGAGCTTCTACTTCTACCTGCACACTATGCTCTAACCAGTCTGCCATTCTATTTTAAATTTGAGATTGTATAGATCAAAGATCGCATGAATGCTATTGCTTGACATTCTCCAGAATGACTTTTGCTGCACGCCGTCCCGAAATTGTTGCCCCTTCCATGCTATCAATGTAGTCTTGTTGAGTATAACTACCCGCTAGAAAGAAATTAGGCACTGGCGTTTTTTGGTTAGGACGGTATACATCCATTCCCGGCGCTTCCCGGTATAGAGACTGAGCTAATTTCACTACGCTGTACCAAGTCATATTCAATTCCCGCGACGAGGGGAACAGTTCATGCACTTGCTTGAGGACATGTTGAGCGATCGCTTCATTACTTTGTTTAATAAATGGATCTCCTGGTGTCAAAACCAGTTGCAACAAAGATCCTTGTCCTTGACGATAATAATCACTAGGGCTAGTCAAAGCTAGATCGGCAAAACAAGAAAAATCAGCATCAGCTGTATATAGCAAATTATCTATCCCGGCTGCATAATTTAACTGTTGGCGTTTCTCTGCATCTTGCAGTTCCGTCACCCAACCATCGAATCTCATCTGTACTGTTGCAACTGGGACTGCATCTAGCTTATAAATATTGTCAAATTCTGACCACTTACGCCACTCTTGGGGTAAAACGCGCTGGATTCCTGGGACATCACAGGCACAGACGTAAGCATCAGCAGTGATAATTTCTATCGCATCACCTTCAGCCACTACTAAACCAGTCACGCGAGTTTGTTCACCTAAGTCTGTAAACTGAATTTCTCTTACTTGGCGACGAGTGTAAACTTTAGTGCCGCGTGCTTCTAGATATTCCAGGATGGGTTGATGTAAATATTCATTAGGAGAACCTTCTAGCATTCGCATTATGGAAGCTTCAGTTCTAACTGCAAAAAACTGGAAGATTGTCAACATACAACGGGCAGAAATATTGTTGCAATCAATAAATCCCAGAGCATAAGCAATGGGATTCCACATCCGTTTGATGCTACCTTCACTACCGCCGTGACTGCGGAACCAATCGGCAAAGCTAATTTTATCTAAATCGCGGATGTTTCTCATTGCGCCGTTAAAGTCCAACAACCCCCGGACTATGGGGCTAGTACCCAAGGCGATCGCATTTTGAATTTTATCCTGTAAGGAGAGTTGAGAAGTAGTAAAAAACGCCTTTAACCCATTAAAAGGCGCTCCTGTGAAGAAGCGAAAATCTAAAGCACCAGTGCGCCCCCCTTTATTGACAAAAGTGTGGGTATGTTCTTTGAGGCGTAAATTCGACAACGCCCCCACTTTATCCATCAAGTCAAACAGTTGGTAGTAGCACCCAAAAAATACGTGCAACCCCATTTCAACATGGTTGCCATCTCCATCAATCCAACTGCCGACTTTACCCCCTACAAATGGACGGGACTCAAAAATCTGGACTTCACAGCCAGCATCAGCTAAATCTACAGCGGTTGCTAGCCCAGCCAGTCCCGCCCCCATGATTGCAACACGCATTCCGTCCTTCCTTTTCAGTTTCTTTACAGATTGTAACTGGGTTAGTGTCGGAATTTGCTACTCATTAATTAAGTTCACCGATATTGTAGGTAGATGCACAAAAATGGTTATGTCTTCTGGTAAGAAATTTGCTTTTATGACTCCTTTTAATCCTAATGACTGAATAAGCTGACTAGCTACAAATTTGTATTTTGTATTTTGATATACAAACTCTAGTCAGTCAAGTTGTCTCAAAAAGCATCAGAAGTATTTCTTGGTTGAAAAAACCATGAACAACGACGCTGTAAAAATTCCTCCCTATCTATCTCCTTCCTTGTTATCATCTGATACAGGTAATCCTCTAATTAGCTCGCGAATAACGTCAGTTGCAGGTCTACCTGTTTGCTGACAATACTTATCCAATTTTTCTGCTTCCTGTGTTGCTAAATTCACAGTTATACGTTTTACGGCCCACTTTTTATTAGTCATTATCATGCTATCTGCTGTATGTTAACATCATCACAAAACAATTAACTCAACATTAAGACGATAAGATTATCAGAGTTTGTGTCAAGAACACAAGTAATGCCACTGATACTAAAAATGCCTGATTTGTCAAATTGTTCATCGTTTTTCAATGAAATATAAGAAAGGGATTGCTATTGGGGCAGGAAAAATAGTTAACTTTCGGTAATAAAGACACCAACCTCCATATTGTGACTATTAATGCTTATTAATGAAATTCTATAAAAAGACAAAAGCAGTCTGATCTTGTTCATCTAACTAGTGTATACAACTGAAAATTTTCCAAGCCTATCATTTTACAGTCTTAGGTTAAAGCTTGGTAATTTATTCTGCCATTTTTACATCTTTAACACTTACCTAGTCTATGAGTGAGTCACAGATGTTTTGTATAGACTGCGAGGAACATCTCCTTAATATAGATCACTCTCATTTATTAATCTTTTGATCAAATACACTGCCACTAATAGTAGTAAGTCAGCCTTGTATCAAATTTTTATACTCATTCATTTGACATATATTATGAAATATGAGAGTACTTTTGTAATTTTGTAGGAAACACCATAAAATTTAAAATTCAGCATGAATTTGTTTTGTTATTCCAATTATTCACTAGAACTTATATAAATATTGTGTCTCTTAATCCTGAACAAAGATATTGTTATATCTGGAATTTGTATCCTAAAATCAGCCGAAAATGATTACCATAAGCCTCCTGATATAGTGATTTACCCAAGAAATGGTTGCCTAATTTTATTGCGTAAAGCTATTATAGCTAGGATTTTCAGGCTTTAAGTAATCTTTATCTAAAGGCTAAATTTATGTAATTTTTGTTCTTTATAAGAAAAACATGAAGAACAAAGTTATTTGCTTAAAATTTTTGTTAATATTATTGACAAGCAAGAATATAAATAATCTAATAAACCCTGAAAAAGGATAATATATTCCAGTTAGCTAAATTGAAATAAAGAGAAATAGCTAATCAACAATTTTCTGTTAGGTGCTGTGCTGTTTTTAATTTGCTTAGTTTAACCAAATAGTTACAAGACAATCATTAAAATATATTTACTTCATGAACTTTCGGTAAACTAACTTTGTTATGACAAGCAATGCATAGACAATTTGCCAAAAATAGTCTATGCATTTTATCCAAATGCTGCTTGCTTTCCAGATCAGAAACGAATTTTGCCAAAAGATTATAGCGAGCTAAAGAGATAACTAATATAAAATGATGATTGCAATGCTAAAAATTTTCCACAAAGCAAGCTAGTAGTGCTGAAAAATCATAGATAAAACCCAATAATAATGATTTTGGTAAATCTATGGTGATTGCATCCAGTTTTATACTAGTTAAAGTTGAGGCATGAGTTGGAGAGTACCGATACCTAAATCTTTGGGTGAAAGCGATCGCGCTTCAAACAGAGCCATCATATCTCGTGGTTGGGGATTTTCACGGGAAGCTCCCGTTAATCCTTTAGCAATGATCAAGCCACAGTAGCCCTTGGTATTTTTACACCGCTGATTCCATTTTTTACGGGCTTCTACGTGAATTGGGTCGTCATCTAAAAATTCGCCGAACAGAAACAACTCGTCGTTTTGAGTTTGCAATAAGCCTAAATCGTAGCGATCGCCGTCAAAGGGGTCAGCACCTGGATTAAAGCAAATTGCTTTGAGTCCGCCAGCTGCTTCAATATTTTCAATTACAGTTTTAGCTTTAGGACGGGAGGTTTGAATTAGAATTACTGGCAATCCGTCACCCAGTTGTTTGATTTCACCGACTTGATGAGATGACACTCCTTTACGCAAGGACTCCAGCATCCCCCAAGACACTACTCCCAAGCTGAGGAAAGAGTCTTCTGGTATCAAGTCATCTCGCAAGGAATGGAACATCGGGGAGACATCCTTCCCAAATTCTGGCTCTTGAATCCCAAAGCCTGCCATTTCTTCTAATTCTGCTGCCAATTGTGGCATTGTAGAAACACTTACAGACACCGATTTTGTGGCCTCATGTAATTCAGGAGAAGAAATGCGATAGCGGCGGCTAAGGCTAGGAAATACGTCTTTGTAAAGCTGGCGACGATGATCGCGGATAAAGCGGCAAAGACTTTCTAAAGCTACAAAGACAACTAGCGCCTCTTCATCGTACAAAACAGACCTTAGTCCCTCTAAGGGATGGATATTGCCGAAGGTTGGCTCAATTTCTGCTAATGGTAAATCTGCTAAATCACCAGTTTCATCTTCATCTTCGTCGATATCATCCGCACGCTCAAAAGTCAAAAATAGGCAATCTTGTTTGAGAAAAGCTTCTTCTAAACGCCCTTGGGATTCGTCATCCTGTAAAACCGCTGCTCGAAACTGCTTGAGAGAATCTTCTGAGCGATAAAATAAAATTCCATGCTCCATCCCCAGCATTCCCATCACCGAAGCATAAAGTGTACCAACATCCCACTTGTTGATCTCTATTGATAAGATTTGGTGTTCTTCCAAAAATTCCCAAGGAGCAGCTTGCCAAATGGCATAAGCTTTGTCTCGCAAGACTTGCGCGTATTGTGGAGGTAAATCGGGAATTTGGCTATCGAGAATTTCGGCAAATCCGCGAAACAGTTCATCAATTAGAGGTAATTCTGGGGCGTAGTCAATGGCGATATCCAAATCTTGCAGCACACCACGCAGATAAAATTGGATCTCACGGTCTTTTACTACAATTTTCTGAGGTCTAGCGGGTTTGGCCGGACTGTGGGGATGCTCCATTGCTCGCATTAAAGTGCGAACAATTGCTTCCGGGCCTGTTTCTGGAGCTACCACGTCCATTCCCCGAACGATACCTTGTGAGCCATCCACCCAAAGAATACATTCGCCCTTTGCCTCTGAGTCTGAATGCAACGTTTGTGACGATGACATTGGACGGCGATCGCCCTCCCATACAGAAGGAATTTGAGTTAGTTTCTTCAACCGACGACTGGTAGAGCGATTAAAACTTGTCATAGAGTAAGTTAATCAAAAGAAGCTATTTGGAAACAGAGTTTTGAGAATGACTAGCCTCGGATGTAATCTTCTTGGCTGCATCTGAAGAGTAGTTGCGACTCAGGCTTCTACAAGGCCGGAACTCTAAGAATACCGAATCTCTAAACACACCGAGTTCCTCAATTCTAGAATAAAAACCTTGGCCTGCTTTGAAGAGAGTGTTTACAATTTGGCAATTAGCAACATCAATTGTCGCTAGAATGGATATAAAAACCCCAAGAACTCTCATTAGCATTCAGCCTAGATCAGGTAATCGTTAGACAACTTAAGGAGTTTAAAAAGCACATGACACAAGTAACTCAGTCTCAACAACGCGGCATTCTGTTGAGCGAAGCAGCTTTAGGCCAAGTAAAATTACTCCAGGACAAGCAAGGTACAGACTTATGCTTACGGGTAGGAGTCAGACAAGGTGGTTGTTCTGGAATGTCTTACATGATGGATTTTGAAGATGCCAGCAAGATCACCCCTGAAGATGAAGTTTTTGATTATGATGGCTTCAAAATTGTTAGCGATCGCAAAAGCTTACTCTATCTTTATGGCTTAATGCTTGATTATAACGATGCCATGATTGGCGGCGGTTTTCAGTTCACTAACCCCAACGCCTCTCAAACCTGCGGTTGTGGCAAGTCATTTGGGGTGTAATATTGTCAGTTATTGGTTGCTATTGACCACTGACTATATATCGTATTTATTATGACTCAAACAATTGAATCCCTGTTTGATACAGGTTTGGAACGCTATAAAGCCGGTGAATCAGTGGATTCTCTAATCCCTGTATTTAAGGAAGTTTGCGATCGCGCTCCTAAAACTAGTTCAGCTTGGATTTGTTTGGCTTGGTTGTATTTGCTCGATGACAAACCCAACTTGGCTTATAAAGCTGCACAGAAGGCAGTAAAGTTAAGTCCTCAAGATCCACAAGCCAGAATTAATCTCGCTGTAGCCATGCTGGAAACAGGACAAAAAGGTTTACGGCAACACATTGATTTTGTCAGACAGTTAATTTTTGTTAACCCAGAATGGCGGGATGAAATCGTAAACAGTATTGAAGACGGTTTAAGTAGAAAACCAGATTGGCAGAGTTTGGCAAAAGTCAAAAACTGGCTATTTGAACAGTAGCAATTAGAGGCTAGGGGCTAGATACCAGCAATTTATCTAATCAACAATAGTCCCTAGCTAGGGTGTTGACTCTGTATACTTTAGCCCACAGGACTTCATGCAAAATCTGTGTTTTTTGTTTTGGCGTAAAAATGGTTGTTGCAGGCACTTTCAAACAAGCAAAAACCAGCACAAATAATTTTTAGGGAAATTCCCGAAAAATAGCCAAAGTCAACAGCCTAGTCCCTAGCCCCTCTAATCCTTAGTTCCTAATCCCTAATTCCTAGTTCCTCATGAAAGATAAATTATTAAATTGGCTGAACTTCATTCTAGTTGCTGATGTCTTCTTGGTTTTGTTAGGGTTTGGCTGGTTAGTAGTAGCCGCGATCGGTGATGCTGCGGGAGTTAACTTGGGTCTAGATTTATGGCATCAACTCTGGCAACCTGTGTTTAACCCTGCTATTGGTATTCTCATGGGGGGCGCTATTCTGAGTGGTCTTTTGAGTTGGGTTTCGAGAAAATTCCTTACTGATTAGTCAGTTATTTGTAGGGCAAACATGGGCTAAAACCTTTATAGGCTGCGGAGGCAGCCTTTGTTTGTATAGCCCCACCTCTTCTAGAGTGAGGGCATTTTGGCAAAGGCATTGGGTAAAAATATTATTTAATAATTTGTCTTAGCGCTGGTTGTAAATTAGGATACTGATATTCAAAACCACTCTCTAAGGTATGCTTAGGGAGAACTTGTTGGCCTTCTAAAACTACCATCGCTCCTTCCCCCAACAAAGCTTCGAGAGCAAAAGCAGGGACAGGCAACCAAGAAGGACGATGCATTACTTGTCCTAATGTTTGACACAAATCTGCCATATGTACAGGGTTCGGTGCAGTGGCATTATATACACCTTCTATTTCTGGTTTTGTTAAAGCTTGCAAAATTAAGTTCACTAAATCATCAATGTGAATCCAAGAAAACCATTGCCTACCACTGCCGATAGGGCCACCGGCAAAGAGTTTAAAAGGCATAATCATTTTACCCAAAGCACCGCCCAACCCCAAAACAATACCAAAACGCAGAATTACTAAACGCACACCAGCATCTTTGACTTTTCTTGCCTCTGCTTCCCAAGCTTGACAAACTTGAGCAAGAAAGTCGTTACCAGAAGAGCTGCTTTCATCAAAGGTCGCAGTTTCACTAGTGCCGTAGTAGCCAATGGCCGAAGCGTTGACTAACACAGTGGGTTTAGGATTGGCGTTAGCTATTGCTTCAACTATTTTCTGCGTACCTAATTGACGGCTGTTAAGGATTTCTCGTTTGTGTTCTGGTGTCCACCGTTCCTCTGCGATCGGTTCTCCTGCCAGATTTACTACACCATCACAACTAGCTATGGCATCTTGCCAAGAACCAGATACAGTTGGTGTGTAGGCAACTACTTCTACATTAGGGAAAGTATCAGATGGAAAAACCTTTTGAGCATAAGTGATGTTACGCGTTAACACCAGTACTCTATTACCCTCTTTGTGGAGCCGTGCTAGCAAACGACTACCTACAAATCCTGTTGCTCCAGTAACTGCTATTTTCATAATGCACCTCCACCAATCCCTTATTTTAAGGTTTTTTATCAATCTTTGAACTGATGTTGCTTTCCTATTTAGTCTTGGCTATGGGGAAGAGTTACCAATGCCCTATACCCCAAGCGGCGGGAGCTTTCCGACAACGCCCATAAAAAGATGAGGTTTCTCGCCGCTTTTAACAAATCTGCAAATAACTTGCCGTTTAGATGCTTCGGTATTATAGGATGGACGGAGTGTTTTAAGGGGTGGGGCTATTATGGCTCGCTATACCTGTTCGTTTATTGTTTCTATTCCTATTGATGATCTTCATCCATTACTTGTAGATCTTTTACAAGAATGTGATTATGAGATTCAATACTACACAGCCGATTACATTATGGCTCGTGAGATTCCTGGTAATATTTCTTTCTCTAAGCTGGTTAAAGTGGAAGTACTGATTGATAAATCAACAGCTACCGAAATAGAAACCCGGATGAGTATTGTAACTAAAAACGAGGAACTACCACTCCAAGTTGATAATCACTGTCGGCAAATGTTTGAAGTCATCAAGCAGACGATTGAAGAAAGTCGTCATTGGCATTTGATTGAAAGTCTTGCTGGGTGATAGTTATTTATGCCTATAGTCACAGTATTCACTGTGGCTAACTAAATTTATGGAAAACTCTACCACTCCTTGTCCTAGCCGTGGTATATAAACCTGAAAATTGCTGTATATAGTCAGAAAATAACTTAATTTGGGATTTTTTCAATCTTCTATATCCTCGTCTTCAGTCATACCAGGGTTGATGAGGGTAATGTCGTACTCGCTAGAATCCGTCTGCCCCGATCGCTGAGTATTTTTTAATAGATAATAAATGGCACGTACTTGAGGGCCAAAAACGATTTCGTCTTCATTTGTCAAATCGTGGGCTGACATCTTGCGCCCATTAATCATCATACCGTTAGCACTGGGCTTATTTTTAGCGTCACCATCTACAATCCGGTAATAATAGCTGTGATTATTGTGTTTGTGTGGCAATCTTACTAATGTGGCATGGCGGCGGGAGACAAATTGAGATACCAACCGGATGTTACACTCACGGTCTCGACCGATAGAGTAGACGGGGTTTTCTAGAGGAAATTCTTTACGACCTTGATCGTCTTCGAGAATTAGTAGATGGCTTTCATTGCTTTCTGGTACCATTGATACGTCTTTGCTAGAATCGGTTGAAGTTTGATTAACTAAGATTTTTTTAGTATCGTTTCCTGCCATTCTCACGCACTACCGTCTGTGGTATTAATTCTGACGAGCATTAAAATTGCATATTTACTGACAAGAGTAGAACAACCATGTTCTACTGTGTAAATGCTGTTGCTCTAGAAAAAGTCTCAACAGGCTTTGTGAGATGCATAACACCTAACTCTCGATTTAGTTTAACCTGAGATGGGAAAAACCAACATTTGATTTTTAATATTCCTTCAGAGGTTTTTACAAGGGATGAGCTAGCCGCCTTAATAAAATTGAGTTGGTGACAACACTAACTGAACTAAAAGCCATGAATGCAGCAGCACCGGATGGGCTAAGAACAAAACCCAAACTGGGTAACAAAACACCTGCTGCCAAAGGAATACCGATTGTGTTATATGCAAAAGCCCAGAATAGATTCTGACGGATTTTGTTGAAAGTAGCACGACTCAGCCCAATTGATTCTACAACGTCATTTAAGCGATCGCGCATGAGGACAATTTCAGCAGTTTCCATAGCTACATCTGTCCCAGAATGTAAAGCAATTCCCACATCTGCTTGTGATAAAGCCGGAGCATCATTGATTCCATCTCCAACCATTGCGACTTTAGCAGCAGATTTCGTTTGTAATTCTTGAATAACAGCGGCTTTTTTACTTGGGGGAACACCTGCTAAGACATCAGTGTTACTTAATCCTAGTTGTTTGGCTACAGCACTAGCTGCTTCTAATTGATCACCACTGAGTAGCATTACCCGTAAACCCATCTGGCGTAATTTCTCTATTGTGGATTGAGCATCTGCTCTGAGGGTATCTTGAACAGCAATTAGTCCCGCTAAAGTTCCCCCAACAGCTACATAAACGACTGTTTTACCCTCTGCTGCTAGTTTTTGAACCACCTGCTGGGCAGTTTCATTTATATCAATTCCGTGCCAACTTAACCAGTTACAGTTTCCCAATAGCACAGTTGTACCCTCTGTGACCGCAGATACACCTAGTCCGGGTTCTGTGTGAAAATCTACAGCATCAGGGATAGATAACTGTTGTCGCTGCGCTTCTTGCTGAATTGCTTTTGCTAGAGGATGGTAAGTACCGCTTTCTACTGCTGCTGCTAGTTGAATCAGGGATTGAGGATTTATATCATCCAGTTCCCCAATTGGCAAGCAATCTGTGACTGTGGGATTACCTGTGGTCAAAGTACCGGTTTTATCAAATACTATGGTGTCCAGTTGATGTACTCTTTCCAGCACATCACCACCTTTAATTAATAAACCTTTTTCTGCGCCTATACCAGTTCCGACAATAATAGCTGTTGGTGTGGCAAGTCCTAAAGCGCAAGGACAGGCGACAACCATAACTGCGATCGCTAGTTTTAAGCTAATTAAAAGTGGTGAAGAAGAAGTAGGTAACGGGGAGTATAGAGCATTATGTGCAGCATGACTGATCATTGTCATGCCACCTGAAGTTGTGACATCAGGCCAGATGTGAGTACCGAAAAAGTACCAAAAAACAAATGTCAACATAGCAGCACTCAACACACCGTAGGTAAAGTAACCAGCTACTGTGTCCGCTAATTTCTGCACTGGGGCTTTACGGGTTTGGGCAGTTTCTACTAAGGCGACAATTTGAGCTAGGGTGGTATCACTACCAATCCGCGTTGCCTGGATAGCGATCGCTCCTGACTGGTTAATGGTTCCTGCTGCGACTAAATCTCCTGGTTGCTTAACCACTGGTACTGCTTCCCCAGTCAGCATCGACTCATTCACGGCTGTACGGCCGAAGCGAATTTCACCATCAACAGGAATTTTGTCTCCTGGTAATACCTGTAACCATTCGCCCACACGTACATGTTCAGCGGGAATCTCGATACTATTTGATCCCAATCCTACTTTCTCTGGGTCTGGGTTGGGAATTAATCGTGCTATCTGTGGCTGGAGGGCTAGCAATTGTCTAAATGCAGCCGCAGCTTTTCCTCTAGCTTGTTTTTCTAATGTTCTTCCCAGCAGAATAAAACCCAGCATCATCACGGGTTCGTCAAAGAAACACTCCCAACCCATTTGGGGAAACAGTAGCGCGATCAAACTCGCTGTGTAGGCTGTCAGTGTCCCTAATCCCACTAGGGTATTCATGTTTGGTGCGTTGCGCCGCCAGCCTAACCAGCCATCTACTAAAATTGGACGACCGGGAATTAGTAGTGTCACTGTTGCCAGTCCACAATGAAACCAGATGTTATTCAATACGGGTAATGTTGTACCAACAATATTGCCAAGATGTCCGATTCCCGACAACACTAATAACATCCCAGCGATCGCTAACTGTCTAAATGCAGAGCGCATTTCTTGGCGCTGTCTTTCTACTGGGTCTTCTAAGGTAAGTGTCTGGCCTGTTATCTTGTCCTTAGCTCTCCGAAGTTGAGTTGGGAATCCTGCTGCTGTCAATTGCTTTGTCAGTGCATCTGTATCTATCGCACCAACTTCTGACTCTACGACTGCTACCTCTGTTGCTAGATTTACAGAAGCACTCTTGACTCCTGGATGTTGAGTTAACTGTCGCTCTACAGCGCTCACACACCCAGCACATTTCATTCCTCCAACATCGAAAATGATTTTCTCTGAGTTAGGAACTGGTTCTGGGGTCAGTTTAGTTTTTGGAACAATTTGCATGGCAAGTGTTTGGATTCGCTACGAAGATTCAACGCCTGACTCAAAGCGTCTCTACTTCGAGCGTAGACGAAATTCGCAACTACGACAGAACGTAAATAATATTAATTTTATTAAGTTATGGCACTAAGTTTAATTTCAACTACGGCTCCAGCGTAGATAAGTCATGTAGACCATAGCTCCTATCTGTATTGGCATCAGGGCAATCAAGCTTTTCCCAAAATAATTGATGTCTAAATTAGATATAGCGCTAAAATATCCTATGCCCAATAGCAGGAACATCACCCAGGTAAGTTGTTTACGTTTAATGGTTAGCATATTCTCAATAAGAATAAGTAGGTAAATAAAAATATTTACAGTCATTGCGAGCGAAGCAAAGCAATCCCAACCCTTGCGATTGCTTCATTTCGCTACCCTTCGGGAACGCCAAGGGCGAACGCTCCATACCCTACGGGAAGGCTTACGCCAACGCAATGACAGTGTGTAATTAATTGTGTTTAGGTACTTAAATTGCCAGTATGTTCCAAAGACTCATAGCTGAAAATAGTAATGAAATTGTAAGATCAGAATTTTTAAAACCAACCCTGTTTGTTCACAAAGTAGGTATTAACGAAGTCTTCAGGAGATTTATTCAAGTAGATCATGGCTTCAACTAAACCCACAAGTTGCATAATTAAAAAGGTAACGCCGTAGGTAAAAGAACCACCTATTACGGATACAACCAGCATAATAAAGCCTTCTGGGGCGTATCCTAGAATAAATTTATGCACCCCAAAGCCGCCAAAAATGATCCCACAGTAACCAGCTAGAAGTTGTTTGGTTGGGTGACTAGGGTTAAGATTTGCCATATATTTTATGTATTGCTCCTAGATGAGTGCGTATAAAATTAAAGTCTTTATTGTAATGAGAATTAAGTAAAAATACATTTACTTTTTCCTCAGTAAAAGCAGGTTCCAATATTAATGAACCGATTTGCCTATACTCAGAGAAAACATCCGCAGAAATACAAGACAGTGGAGTTGTCCTGCTAGTGTCATCAACTATCGGATTTCAGACTGCTTCTAACTGCGATTATCTCAGCCAGGACGATAGTTTTTGCAGGTTTTTAAGTAAAAGAAAGCTCTTGGTAAAAATAATACCCATAAGCGTTAACAACGTTCATACCACAACACTTTCTACAAGTCCATCAGTATTATTTCCGGACTTTTTTGAAATGGCTGCAACAATAACGAGGATACGCTAACTTTAATTGACAATCTCTGTATTTAGCACACAGAGCATATTCCATCAACTATCAAACAATCTAGTCATCACCTCAATTTAACTATTGCTTATCACTACCGCAGATAAAAACGGGAGTTGAAGTTTTGTCATTTCTTCCACAAATTGTTTAGGAGAACAACCAAAATCTCCGCAATAATTCAAGTTATTTAGATGATACTCAATGTTTACTTAGAAAAATTGTAATCTATTTAACAGTGTTGCCGAAACTAGCTTTCTCACTGGCATACTTGCATGAGTTTGAATACGTTTGTGCTGATTTAGCACAAGAATTATGTCGATCACCTTTATATATGCAGATAAAAGCAAATATTTTTATTGTTTTCAACCGTGTTCATGCCGTTCTATTAATTACCACTACCTAACAGAAATAGACTGAGTAGCGTACCACTGTTCCAGAGACTGTGGAGAAGCATAGGAGCCAGGAGATTGCGTGATCGCGTGTAAACTACTCCTAAGACAATTCCCAAAGCCGTCAATGGCAAAATCTCCGATAAACTCAAGTGAGCGATCGCAAATAACAAACCACTGGCAATAATTGCTCCCCAAACAGGAAGATAACGAGTCAGGGAAGGCAATAAGAAGCCGCGAAATAAAAGTTCTTCAAAAAATGGGGCTGCGATCGCAGCTGTAGAGAAAAATATACCTAGTGCTACACCATCTTGGCTTTCCAGTGCTAGTTGCAACAAGGGATTGCTACCACCTTGTCCTTGCCATAGTTGTTGATTAATTAATGACACTAATACCACGATAGGTAAAGCAGCACAATAGCCTCCTAGTCCCCACAAAAACCATCTATCCTGCAAACGGAAGCGAAACCAGAATTCTGGAAGTGGAAAAAAGCGTTTAATAGAGAAATACAACACTAAAAGCGCACCTGAGGCCACCAGTAGGTAACTAACCAAAACGTAGACAGCCTGAATTCTGACATTACCAGCAGGACGTGGAATTGGACTGAGCGATAAAAACAGGGGAACAAAAACTTGTCCCATGAAGAAAAAGCCTAGGATGAAAACCTGCAAAATTGTTTCACTATTCCAAGGCGTTGACCAAGGTACATCAGCATTTTGAGCTAATAAGGCAACTTTTCCCTTTAGCAAGCGCTGAACAAATAAGAAAATTAGCAGAATCATCCCAACTAATGCTGCTAAGGTTGGGATCGTGCCAATAAGTGCTAATTTCAATACAGCTTGGGTAGCAGCCTCTTGTTGTGCAGTTTGAACTGCTGATAGAGCTTCTTGCCGTTGCTGAAGTTGGTACAACTGAACCAAAGCACTAGAGCGAAACCAACCTTCTAAATTCTTTTGAACCAACTGCTGGGCATTGGGTAAAATCCGAGGAGGATCACTCCAAAGTCCACTTAACACAGCAGCCGTTCCTACAAATTCGTTGCTATTAGCGTAGGGAGGGGTATTCGGTGCTGAGTTTATATCTGACTTGTCTGTTTCTACTCGCTTTTGTAATTCGCTCCAAATTTTAAGGGCTGTATCCGTCTTCCCTTGTTGTGCTTGTAAAATACCCAAACGCAAGTCTAATTCAGCCAGCAATTTTTGCAGTTGCTTTAAAGACTGCTGCAACTTCTGCTGCTGTTCTCTACCGGAGGTATTATTAATAGGAGGAGTTTCTGGTAGCGGTTTAGGAGGTACGGGAGTGGTTTTAGGTTGAGAGTGTAGTTGTGTAAGTTTGTTTTTAGCTTTGTCTAAATTAACCTGAACTGAGTTACGTGCTTCTTGATACTGATTTGTAGCACTTTCTAGGGGTTGCTCACCAAGTATTGCTGCCCTAATTGCTGTGAAATTATCATCGCTACTATTTTGAGGTTGCCAAGCTTGGGCTTGCAAAGCAATGTTAGTTTGGTAAAGTTCCAGACGACTTTGAAATTGAGGTTCTTGCCAACTATTAAATAAAGATGTAACTGACAACAGGATTGCTATCGGTGTCAGCACAAATATTAAAACTAACCGCTTGATAGTCATCTATCCCCCTTAACTAACCAATGGGGAACACGTCCCCCTTGGGAATTATCGCAATAAAAAGCGTGAGGTGGATAAACATCGTCAACATTATTAGGTCTGCGATCGCCTCTACTTTATATACATTTAAATTACAAACCATTCCATTGCGTAAGGCTGAGACAAAGATCACTAATAGTTTCTCTCTGCCATTAATGCATCCTTCTTTTTTAAGACTCACCTAAAACCCTGACTAGGCAAACCTTTTAAACAGTCATATACATATTTTCCAAAATAGCTGAGGAAAAGGAGTTGACAAAGCTATGGGGTGTAGATATA
>JAYGHB010000154.1:0-15756 GCA_034931985.1 Halotia wernerae UHCC 0503 | reverse complement strand
CGTCTCCTAAAGGAGAAGGGCTGTAGGGAGAAGACCGCACTTCTCTCCTGTCCCCTGTAACCTGTCTCCTGCTATAGTTATGATCAATAGTCTACAGTTGACAATCTCATGACCATTGACTCTTGACTTTATATCAGGACACATTAGTAAGAGATGCCAAAGGATTGGGAATTGTTTCAGAAGGAGCCTGAAAATCCCCTGTGATTACATACTCCAATCGCAGTTTTAGCCAAGTAATAAATTGGGAATTGGTAGAAATAATCGCGGCGGCTGGTTTAGGACACTTCCCTTTCACTTCTGCCATCTCTGGTGCTTCTAAGAAGGCTGGTTGCCGAATCAACCAAAAATCAATTTCTTTTTCTTGTTCGTGGTAGTGACGAGTGCGTTCTTTAAGAACTTCGTCTATTGGTTCTTCATGTACCAAAAATTGTTGGCTTGCCAAAACGTAATAATATGTTTGCATTTTCATCCTTGATGGTTACTAATTAATAATTTAAGGGTACAGAGATCACACTGTACCCTGATTAACTAACTTTTTTTGACTTTCTTGAACCAAGAACTAAAGGGACAAGCACCTTTGTTATTTTCACTACTTACCTGTTTACCACCAGCTGTCAATTTGTCCAAAAACAGTGTGTTGTCGAAGTAGTGTTCCAAGGAAATAATCTTCAAGTCATCAGTTACACGAGCAATGCTCATGCCGATAATTTCTATAGTTTCTCCAGTTGGTGCATGATCTTGGTACGCACCGTTAAAATGTCCCCAGTGCCGCCACTTGAATGTTACATTTGGTGGCCCTGAAAACACTTCCAGTACCTCCCAAGGAAATCCTTGAGGAAAGGTTGTATGGAAGATTTGGGCTGATGTTTCAAAGCTTTCTTGAGAAGCTTTGTAATGTTCGGAATCAGCCATAAATAAATTGTAAGTACCTTGGGCTGATAAATCTGCTGCTTTGTATTCTAAACCGCCATTGGTACTGACACGAAACTTGTCGTTGACAATAGACAACCACTCTTGGGGATTAGTTTTGAAAGATACCTCCATCTCCAAGGTTCTTACCAAATTTTGCACGATCGCTTCTAATGTACCCTCAAGATGATTACGTGTACTTTCTGTAGCCAGATTTTCGTTTGAGCGAGAATAATCTGGGGCTGTCTGATCACGCCACTGGACATCAGTACTTTCTGCAATAACTTTATCTCTATCTTGTACCCAAAGCGGCAGGTTGTTAGACTGTGTTGCGCTCATAGAAGTCTTTGCTGAAGATTTTGCTTGAAATTTCATCAAGATTTCGCAGTGACAACCCCTCTATTTAGGTTACAGGGTACAGGGTACAGGTTATAGTTTTGTTCTCTATCCCCTATCCCCTGTTACCTGTCCCCTCCTATAGCTTGTTTCATCTCGCGGACTGCTCTTTCTATTCCTACCAAGGCTGCCCGACTGATGATGGTATGACCAATATTCAGTTCTTCCATGCCTGGGAGAGCAGCCACCGGGTAAACATTCCAGTAGGTGAGTCCGTGACCAGCATTGACTCGCAATCCAGCTTTAATCGCTTGTTCGCACCCTTTCGCTAAAACAGCTAATTCTTGCTGGCGCTTAGTTTCATCTTTAGCTTCAGCATATTGCCCAGTGTGCAGTTCAATGAATCGCGCCTGCACCTTGATGGATGCTTCAATTTGTGCTGGTTCGGCATCAATAAACAGACTAACTGGGATGCCAGCACTCTGTAATTTATCAACTACCTCACCTATTCTAGCAATTTGCCCAGCAATATCTAATCCGCCTTCTGTAGTGACTTCTTCGCGTTTTTCGGGTACTAAAGTTACATAATCGGGTTTGATATCGAGAGCGATCGCTACCATTTCATCTGTAGCGGCCATTTCTAAATTAAGATGCGATCGCACCGTTTGCCTTAAAATTCGCACATCCCGATCTTGGATATGCCGCCGATCTTCCCGCAGATGCACCGTAATGCCATCTGCACCTCCTAATTCTGCCAGCACCGCCGCCGCTACGGGGTCTGGTTCTACCGTCCGCCGTGCTTGCCGGATGGTAGCGATGTGGTCGATGTTAACACCAAGTGTAGGCAACCCTGTTTCTCCCTATCCACAGTCTTTAGAAGTTAATTTTACCGGAAATACTGGCTGGAAGTTGAGCTAGATGTAGTGGTGCAAAGTGGTAAACCCAGGCGATCGCCCTGCTGACTCGACGGATTTAGAATAATAATAGGACTCTTAGAGGCTGTTTGAAAAAAAAACTCAGTACATTTTCTTGAAAAGTTCTCCGGGGTTCTTAAAAAGTTCTCTGGGGAGAGTATCCTCCCAGCAGACTTTGCACTTTATTTCTTCTTCCCTGTTCCCTGTTCTCTACACCTACTCTGTGAGGCGATATGCTTTTAAAACTACAACAAATTATCGTCAAACCAGGTCAACAAATGTTGCTCAAAGATGTTAGTTGGCAACAGTTGGAAAATATTTTGGCAGAAATGGGAGAAAAGCGTGCTGCACGTATTTCTTATAGTGATGGTTGGTTAGAAATTATGGTTCCCCTACCAGAACATGAAAAAGATAAAGAATATATTGGTGAGTTAGTAAGAATTTTATTAGACAAACTCCAAATTGATTTTGAGCCTTTTGGTTCTACAACTCTTAAAAATGAGCAAATGCGTCAAGCAGTAGAACCAGATACCAGTTTTTATATTCAAAATCAAGCTGCTGTCATTGGTAATAATCGCATAGATTTAAATATAGACCCACCACCAGATTTAGCCATTGAAATCGATATTACCTCCCGGACTCGATTTGAGAATTATGAGATTTTGAGAGTTCCTGAACTTTGGCGATATACACAACAAGGGTTAGAAATTTCTTTACTACAGGAAGGCAAATATATAAAATCGCAATCTAGTCCTAATTTTCCTAATATTCCCATTATTGAATTAGTTAATAATTACGTTCAGCAGTGTTTAACTATTGGCAGAAGTCAAGCTATGCGTAATTTTAGAAATTGGGTTAAGAGTAATTTGTACTAAATTTGCATATCTAAATTCAGGCAGTTCTCGGCAGATTATGATAGAAGTCTAAGGCTTTGTGAGAAAGGCGATCGCTCATGACAACTGAAAAAAATCCAGCAGCCGTTGTGGACTGGGAACCCCCCATGCCACCTACAGATTTAATTTTTGATGATGGTGAACCCTTGGAATCAAATCGCCACCGTATTGCCATGAATGTCCTGATTCGGTCATTGCAGCAAGCTTGGGCTGACCGCAATGATTATTTTACCGGGGGCAATATGTTTATTTATTATAGCAGCACCCAGGTTCGTAACCGTGATTTCCGAGGCCCAGATTTCTTTGCAGTACTCAATGTTGACTGCAATAACTCCAGGCAAGGTTGGGTAGTCTGGGAAGAAGACGGTCGTTATCCTGATGTAATCGTAGAATTAATGTCACCATCTACGGCAACAATAGACAAGGGTATTAAGAAAAACCTTTACGAACAAACTTTCCGTACCTCAGATTATTTTGTTTATGACCCCTTTGACCCTAATTCTTTACAAGGATGGCATTTAGATGATAACCAGCAATATCAGCCTTTGACCCCAAATGAACGCGGTTGGCTATGGTGTAAGCGTTTAGGTCTATGGTTGGGAACGAGTGAGGGAACAATAGACAGAGAAACGGCTGTATGGTTGCGATTTTACGATGTGGCTGGCAATTTAGTTTTGTTACCAGAAGAAGCAGCTGTTGCACAGGCACAAGCTGCAACTGTACAAGCAGAAGCTGCTGCTGCACTAGAGGAGGCCGCAGTTGCACAGGCGGCTCGTTTAGCGGCTAGATTAAGAGAGTTGGGGGAAAATCCAGATGTATTGTGAGAATGCTAGAGCAATTCAAGCAGCAGGGATGGATTAAAACCAGGGGTAAAATGCGGACAGATTCTACGCAGATACTGGGGACAACACGCTAATTGAACCGCCTAGAATGTGTGGGAGAAACCTCAGTGACAAGTAATTACCAGACTGGTAACACCCCCTGTTAATTCGCCAACAACATCATCAATTTAGAGGTTTTAAACCTTGTGGCACAGGGCAAAAAATATATTTTCTTCCTTCTGCGGCTCGACTAAGCTTCGCCGAATGTCCTCCTGCCTTCCTTATAACATTTAAATATTTAGGATTTTGAACTGAAAAATAATCACATCACAACTATCTGAGAAAAGGCTGAGTTAAAAATTAATATTCTCAAGGAATAAATTCAGATAGTTCATAGCTTGGCTTCAGATGAGCTTCAGTCACAGATGAGATGCTTTAGAAAGTCGGGAAACTTAAAAAATAAGAGTAACAAATGAAACTGACATCATCCCTGCTTGCAAGTACTGCCTTGGCTGGTATATTGACAGCTGGAAATATTCCACTTCAGGTTGTAAATCCTTCATTAGTTCAAGTATCAGCCGCAGGAAAGAAAGATGCTACAGGCTTGAGTACGCAACAAAAAATTGACATGCTGATCAAGAATAAGGGTCAGTTTGGTAGCGGCGATCAATTACGTCGTTTCTTTTTTGGTGATCTTGAACCGATCGCAGTTCAACCTGGTGGTGCAGGTATGGTAGTTAACCTTTACAATAAAGCCAATGATGTAACGATCGCCTACTGTGCAACTTACGATGTGTTAGTAGCAGTGAAAAAAGGTAAAATAACTAAGTTTGCCGCCAGCGAAGTCAAATAAAAGTATTTCCCAAACGAAGCTTTATAGGTAGGTAAGAGTGATTGCTCTTACCTACTTTTTGTAGTATAAACAAATTATTTAACTTTCAACCAATTAAATATATCTACTGGCGAAACTTGCCAATCTGCTAACACACCCAGAACAGGTAATTTATCATCATCATATTTTACCTCTGGCAGTTGGTTAGGTTGAAATATCATCACAGATTTATCGTCAGGGTCAATTAACCAACCTAGTGTTGTTCCTTGGTTAACACAAAAAATAATTTTATTAATGACGCGGTTAGCAAACTGGTCAGGTGACAAAACTTCAATTATCCAATCTGGATATATTTCAAATCTGTTGGCAATCTCTCCATATTCATCTACAGGAAGACGTGACCAGTCAAATACAGCAATATCTGGAACCAAAGAACTTTCATCAAATGTACAGCGTAACTCGATTAGCGCTAGTGCTTTACGCTCAAATTCACTGAGACTATTAATAACAGATGATAACTCAGTTCGGATTCTGCTATGCTTTCCTTGAGGCATTGGTTTTTGATATATTTTCCCATCGATATACTCACTCGCTGGTTTAGTTTCTGGTGATTTAAAAAACTCTGCTAAAGAAGAATTAGATGCTAAATGAGTAGATAAAGTCATAAATAACTGCTCCTTCATTTTTGCTCAAATAATCCGAGATTCTCATTTATCTATAGCGCTTCTCGGTTGTGTGCAGTAAACTAGGAATTAGGCTTCTGCCGTGAGGCTTCAACGGTAAACTCAGCGGTTCAGACTTCGGCGTGAGTGGTATATTCCATCCATATCAAAACCGCTATATTTCTTCATTCACGATACATAAACGGTTATCCGGGAGTAGGGGGGGAGCAGCTAATCCAATACTGCTACTGCTCGGTTCAGAATATTTGTAGTGAATGTCTTATTTTGACAGTACATTAGAACTAAAGGTGTCGTCATGGCAATCAAGGATGCGTAGGCGTAGCCCATCGTAGACATCGCCTACGGTGGACAGAACACCATCGCCAGAAAAAATAATTTGACCAGCGCAATTTTCTCTTCTTCAAGCCTCTTGGGATAAAAATTATGACTAAATCTCAATATCTAAATTGATTGAGATTGTAAAAGCTAGCTGGAAACTTTGGCTTACAACATTATTTATATAGGGGTTCGGGCTAAATGTGCTGCGATGTACTTGTCGTTGCTACAAGCTCACAAGTCGATGATTTGCTAATGCCTTGGTAGTAAACTGACTATTCCAAAATAATGACTAAGATAGATTTATTGGGTGCTAGGGGATTCTTCCAGAATTAAGAAGTCATGCTAACAGAAAAGTTTAAGCAACTGAAAGCTTTATTTGCAGAAATGGAGCAGGCTTTAATTGCCTACTCCGGGGGCGTTGATAGTACTTTGGTGGCTAAGATTGCTTATGATGTGCTAGGCGATCGCGCCTTGGCAATCACAGCAGTTTCTCCTTCGTTGTTACCTGAAGAGTTGGAAGATGCCAAAGTTCAAGCCGCAACCATTGGAATTTCTTATAAAATTGTTCAGACTCACGAAATGGACAATCCCAATTACACTTCTAACCCTGTCAATCGCTGTTATTTTTGCAAAAGTGAATTACACGATACTCTCAAACCTTTAGCTTGGGAGTTGGGTTATCCCTATGTGGTAGATGGAGTAAACGCCGATGATTTATACGATTATCGGCCAGGAATCCAAGCCGCTAAAGAAAGAGGTGCGCGATCGCCTTTAGCAGAAGTTGGTGTCACCAAAGCAGAAGTCCGTCAACTTTCACAACAACTAGGATTACCTTGGTGGGATAAACCCGCCCAACCTTGTCTTAGTTCCCGCTTTCCCTACGGTGAAGAAATTACCGTAGCCAAGTTACAACGAGTGGGGAGGGCAGAAATTTACCTGCGAAAACTTGGTTGGCAGAATTTACGTGTGCGTTCTGAAGGTGATACAGCACGCATTGAACTACCGCCAGAACAAATTAAAGATTTTGTATTGATGACTGATTTGCAAACAATAGTTTCAGCATTTCAGGAGTTGGGATTTATTTATGTAACTCTAGATTTAGAAGGTTATCGTAGCGGTAAGTTAAATCAGGTTTTGTATCAAGAAGCCTTGAGCGCTAAATAATTTCAGCTTGTCCTTTGGTATAAAAAACTGTTGAGGGATTCCCGGTTTCTTTAAGAAACCGAGAATCTGGGATTAGCTCCGTTCGACGATGGGGGTTACGGACTGGGGCTGTTCGCGCAGGGTGGGCTGCTGAAAGAGCGCATACACCGCCTGAACGGTAAACAGCACGATGCCAATTGCGCCAAGCGTAAAGACGATGTCGCCGGGGATGCGTAGCCACACCGTCCATTGCATCCAGGGAGAGCCAATCACCTCGGCGCTGCGGGCGTACCAGGTGCCGTAGTTGATGGACTGTACGAGTTGGTAGAAGCCGTTGGGAATTAGGCCCAAAATCATCATTGCCACCAGACCACCATTCAGGCCCCAGAATGAGAACCGCAGCAATTTCTCATTCCAGGCGTGATCGGGCACAATCTCCCGCAAAGAGAACAGCATCAGGGCGATCGCCAGGCAGCCGTAAACCCCAAACAGGGCGCTGTGGGCGTGGATGGGCGTGGTGTTAAGGCCCTGGGAGTAGTAGAGGACAATGGGTGGGTTGATGAGGAAGCCGAATACCCCGGCTCCCACCAGGTTCCAAAAGCAGGTGGCCAGAAAAAAGCGCAGGGGCCAACGGTAAAAGTTTTGAGCCTGGTCAGACATCCGCAGGGTCTTCACGACCTCAAAGCCGATCAGCGTCAGGGGCACCACCTCCAGCGCCGAGGCCACTGACCCCATTGCGGCAATAAAGGAGGGCGTACCCGCAAAGTAAAGGTGGTGCAGGGTACCAATCACGCCGCTGCCCAGATAGAGGATGGTGGTCAGGTAGGTAGCTCGCAGAGCCGAGGACTTTTTCAAAAAGCCCAGTTCGCTGCACAGATAGGCGATGGTGACCGTGGCAAACACCTCAAAGAAGCCCTCCACCCACAGGTGCACCACCCACCAGCGCCAGTATTCCGCCACGCTGACCGGGGTGTGGTTGGTATACATCAGCCCCGAGGCGTAGAACAGCGGAATTGTGATGGCGCTGTAGAAAAAGAAGTGGTTCAGCCCGGTTTTGCTGCCCTCGGCCTTGAGCGCGGGACGCAGAGCGCGAAACATCAGCCACAGCCAGAACACCATGCCGCCAATTAGTAACACCTGCCACAGACGGCCCAGTTCTACATACTCATAGCCCTGGTGGCCAAAGAGAAAGCTGCGATCACCGATCAGAATGCCCTGCACACTGGCCCAGGAACCGACTAGTGATCCAACCACGACGATGGTTAGAGCCACCAGCAGAGCGCCATTTCCCCACGCTTGCCCCTTCGGTTCTTGCTTGCCAAAGCGCGGCGCAAAGTAGAGGCCCGCCGCCAGCCAGCAAGTGGCAATCCAAAACACGGCCAGTTGCAGGTGCCAGGTGCGTGAGGCCGCGTAGGGCAGGTACTGCTGTAACGGAATGCCGTAGAAGCCGTCGCCCTCCACCGCGTAGTGGGCGGTGACCATGCCCATGGCAATCTGCACGCCGAACAGAGCCATTGCTACGCCAAAGAATAGACTGGTGACCTTCTGGCTGGGGGTCGCTAGACGGATAGCCGGGCATTCGGTTACCACCTGCACATCTTCGGCATCCTCCTGGGTGAGGTAGACAAACAGGAAGGCGGCGATCGCAAAGATCAGCACCATCACCGACACAATTGACCACACCAGAAACTGCCCTGGAGCCTGGTTACCAATCAGATCATCGTGAGGCCAGTTGGCGGTGTAGGAAAAGGGCGCATGGGGCCGATTGGCCGAGGCTGCCCAGGCCGTCCAGGTAAAGAACGAGGTGACGTCGCGAATTTCCTGCTCACTCTTAAACCAGCCATCGGGGATGGAGTGAATCCGCGACCCGTGGGCCAGCAGCTCTCGGTAGTCGGCATACACCTGCTGGAGCCCCTGGGTTTGGGCAGTGGTCAGCAGTAGGGTATCGGTATCGGCGTCGTAGCGGTTGGGCTTAAACTGCTCGCTCACTTGAGCTTGCAGCATCGCTCGATCCGTGGCGCTGAGCGCCTCTAGATCTGCCTGGCTAAAGCTGGGATCGTTGGCGTAGAGCACCCCGGCAGTGGCCAGACCCCAGCGGTGCAGTACATCCGCCGTCCAGTCGGGAGCCAGATAGCTGCCGTGGCCCCAAATGCTGCCCACATGCTGACCACCCCGTCCCAGGTAAGTGACCTGGCCGTGTTCGACATCAGCGCCGGTAAAAATCACCTCATGCTGAGTTGACTCAACGGTAGCCGGGTAGGGTGGGGCATACTTGGAAATGGCGGCCCCAGCCCCCAGCAGCACGCTGAATGTGACCACACAAATAAGGATGAGCCACACCGGCAGACTAAAGTTTTTAAGTCGGGAGCGGGTTTTTACCCCACCCCCCAGAGATGGACTTGCCATGATAATTTAAACGCCTCTTTAGAACCAGATAACAAACATTGAATTGGTGCTCAATTCAGCTCGGTCTTCCTAAGCAAAGTAAATCGAGAAAGTTCATCATTCCTCCTTAAACCGCCCCCCCGTGAACTGGAAGCAGAGCCACTGTGACGATCGCCCCGAAAAGCAGTGCTGTAACGGTCTCAATCGCGGCAACCGGGCCAATGCGGGTCGTGCGAAACCAGTTCAGCCCTAGGCTTATGCCCAGGAACTTTACCAGGGCCACGCCAAACGCCAGCGCCGGAACCAGCGGCAGTAACCCCAAGCCGTAGAGGCTGGCGACCAGCAGGGGGGCGAGGCCGTGGTAGGCGATCGCCCGTCCTAAAGTAGCCTCAGCTATCTCCCCTTTGGAGGGTTTCCGCAGCTTCAGGGTGAAGATAGTGCTAGAGAAATAGAGGCTGCACAGCGCCCATAGTCCGCAGACCATAGGGGCTAGGGTGCCGGTGGTAGCTACATAGGCCAGCGGAGCCGCCAGACACAGTGCTGCAAAGGTAATCAGCTCATTGGCAATAGACTTTTGGCCCCGGCGGTAAACGGCGATCGCATCTATTACCAGTGCCAGTGCTGCAGCCCCATAGATGGCCAACAGAGGCGACCACCCTCCGCCCTGCCACCAGTAGAGAGCCAGTGCTGCCCCCACCGTTACCCCACCGTACAGCCCACCCCAAACCAAAAATCGGAGTTTCCAAGATTTGCGCTGCTTAATTTGCAGCATCAAAGGATGTTCAGCCTGAAAACCGCAGGCGGCACATACCAGTGCCAAGGTCGTGGCCCAGGTCCACTGCTGGGCAGCGGCGGATCCCACCAAAAACGATAGGCCTAACACCACGTAAGCGCCATGTTCTGGAGAAATTACAGGACGGTACCAGGCTTGGGCCTGGAGGACTTGGAGCAGGTTAGTCGTCATAGGCAAACCGGCATTCAATCGGTATTAAGTAGAGCAGGTAAATTAAACCAAACTGGATCTCAGGATGAAATGAGGGGTTCAGGCGATTTTGCGCCAGTTTATTGATCATGACCTACTTCTGAGTGGACGGGCATTCACTTCACCTGTTTGGCCTTAGTGTGGCAGATAACGCCCAGCCTGTTCATGAGCTAGCTCATAGTCTGACCATCTACCCCACATTCCGCAGATGTGACTCAGATTATTGATATTTTTGAAAAAACCAGCTAGGAAAATTTTATCTACTTAATTTTTCTGGTTGAGATTAACTTTTTTCAGCCCAAAAATAGAGAATATTAAGTAAATTAATTTTATGGGCTTTAAAAATAGATTGCCTCTCTCAAATAAGCCAGTAATTGACGATAAAATCAACACGATAATTTTAGCTGAGACTATTTAAATCTCCGCTAAATATTTTTATTTACTACTTTTATCAAAAATGATCTACATCTTTCTCGGTCAAATCACCTCAATCAAATAATTAGATAGTATTGACTACAACTCTTTCCTAAATAATTGAGAATCTTTTGACGTTCTTCTGTTAAATTGCTGATTTGTTTCTGTCCATCTATGATTACCAGATGTACAGACTGAAACATCTGAAATACCCACCTCATTGTCGGTTTATTTGTGACTTTCTTTACTTGATTTTTAATGCCATCATCAAATTTAGCTAATTCTTGTCTCAACTTTCTTTGTGCGAGGTTATAGACTAATAAACACAATCCCATTATCATAGCAATTGCCTCCACTCTTTCGGGAGTTTTTACAAATACGCTTGATGTAAAAAACAAAGGGTCTTTCAAAAACCTAAATCCTCTTTCATGAGATTGTTGGGCTTTGTATTCTAAGAGTACCTGCTCATTACTCAATTCATTTTTACCTAATATATTCGTCGCCAATATAAATCTTCCAGCTTTAATCTTTTCTGCTTCTATTACTTCTATTCTCGTTTCTATTTGACCTTTAACTTGATATTTGATTTGATTCGGCTTGCTCAGTTTACTTGGTCTACCTGCTGTTTTATGTTCTGGTTTTTCTCTATATTCAATTGTTGCTATTTGGTGATATTTCCAGGAATTTGATAACTTTTCTATTGCTATTTTAGCATCTGGCTGACACGCAAACTCTTGTCTGGATAGTTGATTTAGTGCTGCCTGCGCTTTTTTCTTCTGTTTTTCTACTTGTTTTTCCACTTGTTGGATACTTGATTTTTTTCTTAATTCACTTTCGACGATTATCCATCTTTGTTTTATGTTGCTATATTCTCCTTCTCTTTCGGCTATTTTATAGCCAGATATTTTACCATCTTGCCATTCATCATCATTAATGTCTAAGATTTTATTTTGTGCTTCTTTAATACTTAGGAGCGCTTAAAAACCCTAATCCATTCAATATCATTGCTTTCATTACTTGTCCTGGCGTTAGAGTTTCTTTCGTTTTTATTCCCACTATTTTATTCACTTCTTCTACCAATTCCATCTCGTCTATTATTCCTGCTACTATTCCTAAATGGTCTATATCTAGGATGGATATTGCTTCTTGAGCCTCTTTCATGGTTTTTACCTTTCTCTACAGACTCAGATTATTTTACAAATAAAAATCCTGAAATTATTATCTGGCAATCATTTCAGGCTTTGTAATATTCAATTTCATAATTATTCAATCCGCTTCAATATTTGCGGAATGTGGGGTTCAACTACAAAACGTATGGCGACAAAATCACTATCAGTAACTTTCATTGCGATCACTCAATTTTCTCGCTGTGTGAGCTTGATTTCTTCCTGCTGTAATGCCCATCGCCAAACATCATATCCGTCTTGAGATAGATGCAAACCATCTGTGGTTAACTCTGGACGCAAATTGCCTTCAAAATCTGTAAACCAATTATAAATATTTAGATAATTAGCTCCTTCTTGTTTGGCAATCAAAGCCAGTTGTACATTAATGCGACGAATGCGGCTATTAGGAATCGTTGTTAAGCGAGTAGGCAGAATTGATTGAACAATTATTTGAGCTTTTGGGTGACTTTGCCGTAGACTGCGGATAATGCGGCGGTGATTACGTAAAATTGTGTCATCACTAGCACCTTTTCGTAAGTCGTTAATCCCAGCCATAATGTAAATTATATCTGGTCGTGTTGCCGAAAATGCTCCTAATCTTTTTAAAATTCCGCCAGAAGTATCTCCAGATATGCCCTGATTTAGCCACAGTTTACCAGTAGGCAATTTTTGTGTAGGAAACCATAAACTCAAAGAATCGCCAACTAAAATACTGAGATGATTTTCACCTTGACCTTGGGTGATTGCTTTAGCTTCCAAAACTAATAAACTTTTCCAGTCCTCATAAGTAAGTTGACGCTTATTAACTGACTCCCAGGATGATTGCACACTATCGCCATCCATGCGTGTATAAATCTGTCCTGTTTTCAGAGCTGCCAATCTTTGGTAGTAAAGTTGACTGCCAGATGTCAGTGAGATGTGAGGCTGTTGATAGTTGGGGTTAAATAATGGCTCTATTGGCTCTGGTAATTCTTGGCTATCAAATTCTGGCAAGGAGGTATCGGAACTGGGGATATTTTTTTGAGATGCTGTTGTTTGTTGCCAAGTATCTGGGGGTAGCAACACTTGTCTACGAAATTCTGGTAAGGAGATATCGAAGCTAGGGACATGTTTGTGAGCTACTGTTGGTTGCGAATCATTTTGTAAATCTGACAGGAATTTAGTACTTTCCGGGATGATAATCGACACCTGTGGAAGAGCCGATGTTGGTAATGCTAATCCTGTTAACAAACTCGCTGCCAACAGATAAGGATCCCTCATCGCTTTGTTTATCCTCTACTTACTGCTTTTCCTTATGACAGTATCAATTACCTGTATTCGGGAAAATTTTACTACTGCTAAGTTATTATTTTTATTTAAACTGTATAGCTCTGTAAAGCGGGTTAACGAGATTATATTTGACAATTTACAATTTCTTTAAAGCATATTTTGACCGATAGTCGGCAAATCTTGCTAATTTAAGATATTTTGTTGAAGGCACTAATTTGATCAAGGCTGCAACTGATACCGTTTCACTTTAAAGTTGATACATTTGGGCAAGCAGGGGGAGCAGGGGAGGCAGGGGGAGTAAGAAAAGTAATTTGTATCAATAATTTCGTGAAATGGTATGAGCAGCTTTTTTGCTGTTGATATTGCTAGGATAATGAATACCTGAAATCAAGAGTCGAATTTCAAAAGACTGTAGCGATCGCCTAAAGTTTGCTAGATGCAGAGGCGATCTGGCTTCATCCTAGGAGTATGCGTCTACGCTTTTGAATTTCTCATATAAAATGGGACGATGTGATCGCATCACTTTGTCGAATATGGGATTAGTCAGATTAAAGATTCGAGAACTAGCACAAGAAAAAGGCTGGACTCTGAAAGAGGTTTCAGATCGTTCTGGAGTGATTTACAGCACAGTGAGAAGCTATGCCCGTCGTTCAGCAATGACAACAGTTGACTTTACTGCCATTCACAAGTTAGCTCGTACCTTTAATGTGATGATTGAAGACTTGGTGGAAATTTTAGAAGATTGACACTTTCAGCATCAGAATATCCACTGAAAAAAAAATAATCGAGGAGCGATCGCACCCCTATCTCTTCACGTAATCTTATTTTTATTTTTTCTTCCTGTTCCCTGTCTCTACGAGTGATTCAGGAATCCAATCTGATTACTACTATATCTTGCTATTCTATCCACACCTGCATTAGGGCTGATGTTGCAACTGTCACAACTGCTGTAAAAGTAAAATCACTATAAAGTCAGGAGATAGCACTATGGATTGATTTAGTATTTGAAGCCTTAAAGACCAGCGCAGGGATTTTATGGAAAGCCTTTTGGGCGCTGATGTTTGGATATATCATCTCAGCTGGGATTCAAGTACTCGTTACTCGTTCACAAATGGCACGTATACTTGGCAAGCGTGGCCCGAAGCGGACAATATTGGCAAGCTTTATATGCATTGGCAAAATCATCAGAACAAAGATTCTGGTGGACAGCATTCCCATGAGCATGAAGAAATGACATAATTTTTGGGCATGGGGAAGAGTTGACAATGCTCCCAGCCCTGGTTTTTGGTTAGCGATCGCTTGACTTTCAAGACAGTCGCTACATTTGTACTGATCATTATTAAATAAATCATATCGTAAACGTTGCGGTGAGACAGCGCTGCGGGAGGGTTTCCCTCCGGAGCCACTTCTGTGCGGGGGTTCCCCCCGTTGAGGAAAGTGGCATCAGGCGACTGGCGTTAGCGTAGCGTTAGCGAGGAACGAGCGTCACCCGAAGGGAGTGGGTCTTTTAGACCCCATAGCAACATCAGTTTAGAATCCCCCGATTTTCAATCAGGGGAGATGTCAACGAGTTAAAGTATGAAAATTATCAGATCTAATCTGACTGCCATTTCGCCATACTTCCACTTTCTCACGGTTAACTAAGTAGGAAAAGCTCCCATTATTTGCTTGATATGTATCTTTGCCTATATTCCAAGCTGGGATCTTGACTGGTTGGCTTGGGTCTTGCTTCAACTGCCCAACATAAAATAAATGACCACGATCATTACAAACTTTGACACGAATGTTGTTAGTCTCACCTTCAATGATAGTGATGCCATTACATCCAGTATCAGCGACAGGTACAAAACTTGTGGGAATTGGTTGTGAAGGTGAAATTTGCTGAGCTATTGGAGATTTTGAGACTGGGCGACCTCTAGAAGCGGAGGTAGCAATTGGCTGTGGTGGTATTTTGCTCGCCAATGGTATCGATAATTGGCGCACGGGGTCAACTGCTAGACGACCATCAAGATGAAATTCAAAGTGTAGGTGAGGCGCTGTACTATTACCTGTAGATCCCATTTCTGCAATTACTTGACCTTGGCTGACCTGTTGATTTTTGCTCACTAAAAGACGACGATTGTGTCCATAAACTGTGATACTGCCATCGGGGTGCTTAATTTCTAGATAATTCCCTAATCCCCAATCATCCCAACCTGCTTTGACCACTGTACCTGATGCCGCAGCCACGATTGGAGTGCCAGATGCCCCTGCAATATCAATTCCTTCATGTTGATATTTACGGAAGCCTTGAGAAATAAACCCTTGAGTTGGCCAAATTAAGTTGGAAGCAGTAATGGGAGTTTGCCGAATTGGAGAATTGTCTACTATCTGAGTTAAAGCAGAGGTAGTTGTACTAAGTACAGCGATCAAGGATATTAATCCAATAGAGCTATAAGTATAAAATCGACCAATAGTAAGTTTTTTCATAATTACCCAGCCTAATTTAAGATAATAATTCAGACATTCTTTAGTTATTTGTTGTTTCCACCTGATATTGATTAGGCTACTGGTAGTATCAGCAAGTCAGAAGAAAGTCAGTTTTGAAATTTTCTGAGGAGCTTAACTATCTAATTTATAAGGGTTTCAGGCAGCTGCTGATACCGTTTCACTTTAAAGTTGATACATTTGGGCAAGCAGGGGGAGCAGGGG
>JAYGHB010000153.1:0-15857 GCA_034931985.1 Halotia wernerae UHCC 0503 | reverse complement strand
TGAATCTGGATTAGTTGGTTTAGCTTCTGATATGGGAACTGGTAAGACTGAGATTTTGGCGATCATCAGAAGAGACAATCCAGATTTGAGCTTTTTGAACAACGGGCATCGCGTTAATCTCCTGAAGAATCTTAGCGATCGCCTGCAAACTGCCATGTACTCTGCGATTTCTTGCGGTGACTGGGCAAAAGCCAAAGCCCTCAGCATTACTGTTGACTCACTGTATAAAATGGCGAGTGATTTACAAGCTTACGATGTCCTATTTATTGATGAGGCTTGCCAATATCTTGCTCACTTGCTAAAGTCGAAAACCTGCAAAGAACACCGGGGGGATATTCTAGAAGTGTTGGAGTATCTGGTTTACAACGCCAAACTGGTTGTTTTGGCAGATGCTCACTTGGACGATTTGACTATCGAGTTTTTCTTGAGAATGCGACCGGTGGGTGAAAAACCATTCATCATCAAAAATGAGTATCGCTCTGGTGGCCGTCAGGTTCATTGGTACGAAGGTAAAAACAGCAGTGCGATCGTTGCCGAATTCCACGCTCAATTAATGTTGGGCAAGAAACTGATGATGGTCAGTGACAGCAAGCGTTTTATCAAAAAGTTGGAACGCGCACTAAATGATGGGACATCAATTGATGATAGCGACGAAACGCCTGAACCCAGCGAAGATCGCAAATTAAAAGTGTGGGCTGTACATTCGGAGAACAGCGGCAGTGAAGAGAATGTGATTTTTATTCGTGAAATTAATATTGCGATCAAAGACATAGACGCACTGCTCATTACTCCCAGTCTAGGCACAGGTGTTGACATTTCGACCTATCATTTTGACGGGATCTTCGGTGTATTTCACGCTGTATCACAATCTGCTACAGAATGCTCTCAACAGCTGTGGCGGTATCGTCCCAATGTCCCGATGCACGTTTGGGTGGCTCCGCGACCTCCCTTTGGTTATGCCGAAACCAATGCGCGGCGTATCAAACAAAGGATTCTCCAGAACAACGAAATGACGGCGTTTCTCATCCGTATTAACAGAGAGACAGGCAGCCGTGGTGCAGAAAAGGATTGGGCATTGGATACCAGCTGTCAAATCGAAGCGCAGCGTAACTGGTCTATCAATAATCTACGGGCTGACCTGCGATCGCTCTTAGAAGAAATGGGCAATGCGATTATTCCAATGGGTGACGCAGCTGATGAGGGATCTGCTCGGTGGATGAAAGCGGCGGGTATTGCTATTGATGAGGAACATTATCGTAAAGTTGCCGATGCCAAAGATATTGATCGCAGGACTTATACCAGCAGGCAACACCAGGATTATCTCAAGCCGGAGGAAGTTTTGGAGTGCGAGAAGTTTCGCATTAAAGACACCTACGGAATGAGCGTTACGCCGGAACTGGTGGAGAAGGACGACGGCGGCAAGTTGATCAAAAAGATTGTGGCACTGGAGGCAATCTTGGCCAAGCCGGGAGAGGCGATCACCGATGACCAAGGACGAGAATTTATTACACCACCTGCTGTTGTTGTGGAAAGGGATAAGTCAGAGCGCGATCGCTTGAGCATCTGCACTGATTGGAGTAATCATTCTACCGCTTGGCTCATACGTCATCGACTTGGATTGAGAACGGTGCTGGCAGATTTGATGGCGGGGGGTGAGGTTACGGGGAACGAGGCAGCTGTTGAAGCTCTAGCGGATTTTTCCAAGCGCAATGCACCACACGTTAAGGGTATTCTCAATCTCACGATACCGCTTGATGAATCTCCCTTGTGGATTTTGGGGCAGTATCTCGCACAGTTGGGTTTGTCTACTGAATCGCGGCGACCGTTGGAGGATGGGAAACGGGTTCGGTATTACAGCCTTAATACTGATGATGTTGCGTTTGTCCATCGCGTGCTGGAGTATCGGCAGCGGCAGCGCGAGGAAAGGGAACGAAGACGACAGGAGGAGCAGGAACAGAATGCGGCTTATGCGGCGAGGATGCAAACCCAGTATGGAGTTGATGTGGTTAGACATTCGTCTAATCTTTCGTCCACACCCCCCAATAATGGAGATGGGAGTAATAAATGGGGGGGTATGGACACAGCCCATAGCTTCCGTAATACATGGTGTCAGCGAGTTAAATATTATGCTCAGTTAGTTGCCCAGAAGGTACAGTGCGGGGTTGAGGTGGTACAAGAATTACTCAGTACGCTGACGAGTGATGAAAGGTGGGGGGTGATGGTTGAGTTTGAGGAGGTTTGTCCCGATGGGTTTGCTCAACTGGTGTCATCTGCGCCTGAATGGGTGGCATGGATGGGGTAAGAAGTTGGCTTGTTAAACTTCTGGCTGGTTGTCTGTTCTAAGTGACTGGTAACTTTGACGCAATTCTTCAATTGTGGTGGATGTTTTCATGTACGAAATTTTTCCTCCCAAACCTTTATAGAAGAGTAAAAGTAAAATAAAATTATCCTCCACTTAAACCCCATTATGGTTATCCCAGAACTCAAACAACAACTCCTTCAACTGTCCCCCAACGAAAAACTGTATATTATTCAACTTCTTGCCCAAAGTCTGACTATACAAAACACCCACTCAGAGCAACTAAGCAAACTCTCGGATTTCTTTCGTCAATCACCCTTGGCTGAACTCACCGAAGAACTCGACCTGAGCCGCGACCGCAGCCTGACCCACGATGTCTTCACCCCATGACCTACCTCCTTGATACCTGCCTGATTTCTGAACTAGTTGCTAAACAACCAAATCAACAGGTTTTAGATTGGCTAGATGCCCAAGTGCCAGAAACACTTTACCTAAGCGTGATTACAATTGGCGAAATCGCCAAAGGTATCAGCAAACTTAGTGCATCTAAACGCAAAGAATCTTTAGTAACTTGGCTAAATGAAACCCTACCCAATCGCTTTGAACACAGAATTTTAAGCATAGACATTTCAACAATGATGTTGTGGGGGAGCTTGGCTGGACAACTAGAACTTTCGGGGCGACCTCTACCCGTTATGGATTCTCTCATTGCGGCCATCGCCCTGCAAAACTCTCTATCACTTGTTACCCGTAACGAAAATGATTTTGCTGGAACAGGGGTTGTAATCGTTAATCCTTGGTTTAGTTGAACTAGCCACTAAGTAATGTTGCTCGTTATCTGTAAAGGTCGCTACAGTTAATTACTCCCGTTAGGTAGTCCTGGGAGATGTCATTAATGATGGTCGAGTTTGAGGTGATTCTTGGCGTTATTAACTGCAAGCAGGTGTTTTTCCGGAAGAGGCAAGCAAGCCGCGCAGTGGCAATGTGCGTCTGAGGACGAACACCTGCAACTCAATGCTGCTTAATTCTTAACCGAGAAGTATTGTATTGGCGTGTGCCATTATTGCTGCCAAGGTGAAGGTATCGCCGTTGTCGAAAGTACCTCCCCTGTAGTCAACCTGATAGCCGTCTGCTCACAATTGGGGCATTGGATTTTTACCTCAATTAGTGAAGGGTAGCCTTTGTATTCTCCCATCACTGGCTCTCCAGCAAACTCGCTGATTATTCCCTGTTGGCAGTGGTAGCATTCAAAAATAATTCGTCCCACTGGTTTGTCACAGTCCAGAAATTGTATATGCTGGCAGTTCTGGGGCGGTAACTCTTCTTCGTGATTGCGGGGTGTATACTGGTGCTGATTGGATTGAGTACCAGAATCTGATTTGCGATCGCCTACAGCAGGGAGTAGCCCATCATGAGCGTGGGACTTACCTTTCTCTAAAAGCTGTGGTTGATCAGCGATCACTTGAGCTTGCGGCTGCTCATCATTGAGGGTAGGCTGATATATCTCCTGGGGTTTCTCTACGGGTTTATAAGCAACAAGTTCTGGTTTGGGACTTGGTTCATTATTTTTTGGTTGCTGTTTGGGTGGCTTGGATGGACGTTGCGTAGATTTCATGGCACTTGGGTTTCAATGAACTTAGGTAAACTTACAAAATTAGTGTATTTTAGCTTTTAATCCAGAACTTTTTGATTGTATAAAGCTATATTCAAGGATAAAATCAGCCGTATTAGAAGCTTCACTGATGAACTCTAATTTTTCTCTACATTAATTTATTAAGTTCTTAATCAACAGCTAACTGTGAGCAAAACTCGTATTATTGCGCTATTTAATCAATCAGGGGGAGTAGGAAAGACCAGTTTAACCATGAACTTGGGTTATCATCTTACTCAAAAAAAGAAAAATCGCGTTCTACTTATAGATATGGACCCGCAAGCGTCGTTGACAACATTTATGGGAGTAGAGCCGGAAAACTCTATCAGCACGGTATATGAAGCAGTGGTCGGTGAAGAACCATTGCCAATCTACCCTGAACTAATTCACGGAATGAGTTTGACTCCTGCGAACATTAATTTAAGTGCCGCTGAACTCGAACTTGTTGCAGCGTTAATGCGTGAGATGCGTCTGAAAAATGCACTAACATCCATATTGGACAAATATGATTTTATTTTGATAGACTGTCCTCCATCTTTAGGCATACTCAGTGTTATTAGTCTAGTAGCAGCGACACATGTGTTAGTTCCAATTCAGTGTCAATTCAAATCTTTTCAGGGAACTGATTTACTATTGAGGACTGTAGCCTCACTTCGTAAAGGAGCCAATAAAGAGCTTGCAATTGCTGGCTTTATTCCAACAATGTATGATGCGCGTACTGCTCAAGAAAGTAGAACTATGAAAGCTATTTTGGAACAATTATCACCACTAGCGACAGTCTATGAACCAATTCCTAAAACTATTGCTTTTGCAGATGCAAGTGAGGCACGTCTACCTTTGGCGCTATATAACCCAAAACATCCTGCTGTCGGTGTACTAAAAAAAATAACCTCAAGTTTAGAAAAACTATCGTGATTAGCAGTAAAAAAGACAAGCCTTATACCAGTCATTTAAAAGGTGTAGCCGCTTTGCTTGGTGAAAACTTTAACCAAAGTGAAAGTACTACTGGCTCACCACAGAATATTTCCATTGATGCGATCCAATTACCTCAATTACAGCCTCGACGCTATTTCGATAATGAAAAAATTAGCCAACTTGCATTATCAATTCAAGAACATGGTATTCTTGAGCCACTACTTGTGCGCCCACAAGGCGAAGCATACGAGTTGGTTGCTGGAGAGCGCCGCTTACGGGCAGCAAAAATGGTTGGGTTAGAGGAAGTCCCTGTTGTAATTAGGGAGTTTGACGACCAAGAAGCGTTGCAGATATCGCTAGTTGAAAACCTAGTAAGGGAAGATTTAAATCCAATTGAAGTAACTGAGGGTATACTTCAGCTTCTCAGTTTGCGATTGAATCAAGGTACTAATGATGTTGTTTCATTGCTGTACCGAATGCAAAATGAAGCTAAAGGGAAAGTTACCCAAAACGTTTTGGGTAGTGAAGAATCAGTTGCGATTAAAACTATTTTTGATACAGTAGGAATTATATCCTGGGAATCCTTTGTCAGTAGTCGTTTACCTTTACTGAAACTGCCTCAAGATGTGTTAGATATATTACGCAAGGGTCAAATTGAATACACAAAAGCAACGGCAATTGCTCGTATAAAAAATGATCTAGAAAGAACGGCACTTATGGAAGCTGCGATAAAAGAAAATTTATCTTTAGTACAGATTAATGAACGAATCAAATCATCTCGGATAATTGACTCACAATCAGTTTCTTTAAAGGATCGCTACAAGCAAATATCAAGCAGATTACAAAAAGCGCCTGTTTGGGACAATCCTAAAAAACAAAAAGCTCTAGAAAAATTACTCGCTCAAATTGAATCACTTTTAGACGAAAGTTCGCCTGGTTAAATTATTTAATTAATTTAAACTTTCAATCTTTAAATGGAAAGCCAGTATTTTACTTATTAACTTACATGCCCACCCACACTTCGGATCTAGTTCGCCTCTACCTACAAGACATCGGACGTTTCCCCTTGCTGACAGGCCCCCAAGAAATCGCCTACGCCCGACAGGTGCAGCAAATGGTAGCAATTGAGCAACGGAAAGCTGAACTTGCACAAGAACTGAATCGGGAGCCAACAATTATTGAATTAGCCGCGGACACAGGCAAAACGGAAGCTGAGTTAACCCAAATCCTTCAACTTGGTCAACGGGCCAAACAAAAGATGGTGACAGCTAACCTGCGGTTGGTGGTTTCGATTGCCAAAAAATACCAGAACCGCAACATGGAATTGCTAGACTTAATTCAAGAGGGCGCAGTGGGATTACAGCGTGGTGTGGAGAAATTCGACCCCAACCGTGGTTACAAACTTTCCACCTATGCCTACTGGTGGATAACGCAATCAATTACCAGAGCGATTGCAGAACAATCTCGTACCATTCGCATACCTGTTCATGTCAATGAAAAGCTGAACAAAATTAAGAAGGTACAGCGAGAACTATTTCAAACATTGGGTCGTCCTCCAAACACCAAAGAAATTGCTGAGGCATTGGACTTACAGCCAGAGTCAATTCGGCAAGCTCTAAGCGCCTGTCGTCAGACACTTTCTTTGGAAAAGCGTGTAGGAGATAATAAAGACACGGAGCTATTAGATATTTTACCTGACGAAAGCAGCTTGTCAGACGAGCGTATTACCCAAGAATGTTTGCGCCAAGACATGACTAATCTGTTGACATTGCTAACACCCATACAGCGTGAAGTTCTGACTTTGCGTTTTGGGCTTGGTTCGGAACAGGAATTAAATTTGGGACAGATTGGTAAACAACTTAACTTAAGTCGAGAACGAGTTCGCCAAATTCAAAACAAAGCAATCAGCATTCTAAGTCGTCAGCAACATGCTGTTCAGGATTATCTCTTAAACTAAAAGTCTATGGATAATCAATCAAAGTTACGAACATCTGGCAACCAACGAACATGTTCCACAATCTTGTCGTGAGTACGAGCTTTATCCCGCGTCACAGTCCCCCATTTCTTACCAGCTTCAGTAAGATGCCAAATATTTTTGCGACATTGTTTACCAGCAGAGTTAGTTTTAATTTCGACTTCCTTATATTGCAGACCAGTTGCTTCTAGAACTTTATTGACAACATGAGGTTTAATTGGCTTGGGTAGTCCTTGCTGTTCGGCATACAATTCACCAATTGCAGTTGGGGACAAATGTCGGTCAGGAGTAGCTTCGATTTCTTGAATTGCTCCCACTAACTCCTTTGCCATCGGAGCTATTTCAGGACACAATGCTTGTACACCCCGCACAACGGTAATTGTCTGTAGCTCTGGACTCAGCCTTGTACCAGCAAGTACCTTTTGCCCAAAATTTACTAGTTCATCAAGGGTGAGCTTGGTGTTTTGCTGTTGATCAGGCTTGGGCATTTCATACTTGCCAGTGCGGCGGAGCGATGGCAGGACTTCATGAAAAACCCATCGCTGAAAACGCTTTGCAACAGGTTTACGGGATTTGAAGATGAGGCGGTAAAGCCCAGCCTCAGTCACCGTAAGCATTTCCTGTCCTTTAGGATTGTCGTCACCAGGGGTATAGACATTAGCGATACCCCTTTCGTCTTCATCGAAAGAAGTCAACGCATCACTGGCGTTTTTGATTTCAAGAATTGCACACACATCAGCTGCTACCCACTCTGGTTTTTCTGCTGTGCCAACGAAGCGGACTTGTTGAGACTCGAATACAAAAATTGATAGTTCAGACATAATTTTACTTCTCCTTTAATGCCACCCAATCAGACAAAACCGCTTCACAACAGGCGGTTAATGTAGTTCTTCTTAGCGTCTTATCTAAATGCTTGGCGATGTATCCGCCCTCTAGCCCACCGTCTTGAAACGAAACTGATATTGTTGAAAAAATCTTGTTTGCAACATCTAATGAGATCGATTTAGACCAAGCCATTTATTGTTACCTATTTCCTATTTCAAACCTGGAAAGAAACCACCCCACATATTTCGAGACTTTGGCGATGAATCACCCTGAATAACATCCTTCACTCCTTGCTGTCCGGCTTGAGTTTCTAGTAAATTTAGCTGATGAATCACTTGTGCAAATTCAGGATTTTCTTCAAGTAACTCTGCTTCTAGCTCCAACTCTTGCTGTAACAGTTCGGCATTTCTTTGCATAAACATTCGTTGCTGATGCCGTCGCCTTATTTGCTCTTCTGATAGTTGTAGCTGCTCATCAAAACTCAAGTTATCGTAATCGTTGTACATTTTCTTCAACTTCAATTAATCCAAAGTATTCAGCCAATAATTCCATTAAATAAGTAAAAGCCAAGCAATCACCATATTTTGTGTAGATTTCAGCAATTGCCTTGAAAATCTCCGGCATATTCTCAGGCGTTAATTCAGCAAAACGAGACGCTATATTAAATGCCGAATGTTCATTTTCTGGTTCCACAATGGGTACATCTTCTGCCCAGTTAATCAATTTTCGTTTGTCTAATTCTGCTAATGAAAGAGCATTAACAGAATCAAGAACTGAATCAGGCAAACATTTAATTAATAGATTAATCACCAAATGATACCTCCATAAAGTAATTGATATCCCAGTCGTAATCTTGTGATAAACTCGTCTGTATTGCGATTCCCCACACTGGATTGCTACGGCTTTTAAACCAGTTAGTTGGACTATGACCAAATAATTCGTAATTCGTAATTCGTAATTCGTAATTATTTATCTTTAAGTTTTTTGGTGGAGGCAACAAGGATTTTACCAATTTCATTTGCTTCTTGAAGCAGTAATTGAAATTTTTGTTTTTCAACTAGCTCAGATTCGATTAAAAGTTCTAGCCAATACTGGGTTTCTCTGGCTTCTTTCAAAGCGATCTCCAATTTATTGATAAAATCCTTTGGAGATTGGGCTGATTGAGCTTCTCTAACATTAGCTCCAATTGAAGTTCCTGAACGTAAAAGTTGTTTAGAAAGAATGCGAGTTGCACTTGAAGCTTCATCCAAAAAGCAACAAGCTTTAATAATTCTAACTGCAAAAGATTTAGTCCTGTCCGTGATAGTAATATTAGTTGTCATGATTTAATTACGAATTACGAATTACGAATTACGAATTATTTTGGTAGCCGAGAAACTCTTGCAGTAGAATCACGCCTGGGAGCATCCCAGTTTATCAACCACCAGAAACCAGACTTACTTGCCCAGCAAGAGCAAAAGCAATGATCTATGGTCGAGCGTAGGCCATCGCCGTGGTCTTTACTGGACTCGATGAGTTTTGTATATATACGCCCGTCTGTACCAATTTCTATACAAGTCCTGAAAGAATGCGATCTCTGCTTTGGATTTTTGAACTATGTAGGGAAATTACACTCTTCATATTTTTGAATCATTCTTCATCCTCTACTTCTATAGATAAAGTCTCTAGTTCTGCTTCCAATTGCTCAATTGTGGGTAAACTTCCTTGCAATTGTTCTGGTAGAGTATCCCGTAGTTGATAAGTTGAAACTCCAATTGGTTTATTCATTTCCCGCAGAACATATTCTACAATTGTTTGATTCTGCGTCTTACATAAAATTATGCCAAGTGTTGGTTTATCATCTGGGTGACGCAATACTCATCGACAGCAGAAATGTAAAAATTCATCTTGCCGGAAAATTCCGGTTGAAAATCTTCAAATAATACGATTGATTTTGGTGCATGGATAAATGAGCAATCAAAATATTGACCACGACCGCTTATTTAAAGAACTAATATCCACGTTTTTTATTGAATTCCTCGATCTATTCTTGCCAGACGTTGCAAGGGATATCGATCGAGATTCAATCCAGTTTTTACCCGAATTGGTTCTAACCGATGTGACTGAGGGTGAGAAGAAAAACATTGATTTGTTAGCAAAAGTCAAGTACCGACACGAAGATACGTACTTTTTAATCCACGTTGAGGCTCAATCCTACACTCAAGCCGCATTCGCCAAACGAATATTCAAATACTTCGCAAGGCTACATGAAAAATACGATTTACCTATCTATCCGGTGGTGATATTTTCATTCGATGAACCGAAACGACCGGAACCAAATAATTATCAAGTAACATTCCCTAGTTTAAACGTACTTAATTTTAATTTTGCGTCAATTCAATTAAATCAATTGAGTTGGCGGGATTATTTAACCCAACAAAATCCAGTTGCTGCGGCTTTGATGGCTAAGATGAATATTGCTGTGGAAGAACGTCCCCAGGTAAAAGCTGAATGTTTGCGGTTATTGATTACCTTACGATTAGACCCAGCACGGATGCAATTGATTTCTGGATTTGTGGGTGTGTATTTAGATTTGAACGCAGCAGAGGAGGAATTGTTTAATGCCACTGTCGATAGAATGGGATTAACTAACGAAGAGGAATATATGGAAATGGTAACTAGTTGGGAACGAAAAGGTCTTCAAGAAGGTCGTCAGGAAGAGCGACGGGCTGGTATTACTAAGCTTCTTCAGTTGCGGTTTGGAGAAATAGATGCTCAATTGGAGGCTATTATTCCCCAATTGGTGGAATTATCTACTGATGAATATATGGATTTGATTTATCAAGCTACCCATGAGGAGTTATTATCGCGCTTCCAAAGATAATTGAAAATGGCAATAGTAACTAGTTGGGAACGTAAAGGTCGCCTCAAAGCCAAGTGGTTTTCATGCATCCGGCTAAAATTTTTGCTTCTCTTTTTTTGTTAATCAAAATCTGCATATTGAGGAGGGCTAGCCCCAACCCGCTCGGTGATTTTAGGATACTTGCTCTCTGGAGCCTTCTCTGCGATGTTGGTTACATTAATTTGATGCCACCAATCGTCACCAAAATCGAACCAGTAACCAAAAGCATCATCAATAGATAAGCCGAGCGTTGCAATTGGGGTACTAGACACCTCCCCCGTAGGAGCTTCTGTAAAATCGGAACTGGAAAATGCTTGTTTCAAGCCATACCGTCTGGCATTAGGGTCTTGTGGTCCGCGACCTCCCACCTGAAATTCGTACATATGCTCATCTTTGCGCTCGAATGCCTTGAAGATAATTTTATGGAGGTCTTCCAGGGTGTTGCTGCCTTTAATCTCAATGGTTCGGGATATGACTGGATTTTTGGCGATAAATTTCTCTGCGATCGGACCATCAATTAAAAACACATCTAGTACATACAGGGCATCGAGAGAAGAGTTAACTGGTTTATTCTGATGAGGTGATACTTGCTTTTTACTTTGATGGGGTGATGTTTGTTCCCTATCAATATCGGACGGTTTGCCATCAGCCGGAATATAAGGAATAAAACCCCGTGCGTATGCTTCTTCCTGTATTTCTCGCTTGACTGACCTGGCATCCAAAATAAATCCATCCACAGAAATCATCCAAGCCATCGGGTTGTTGTCTAACTTACTCGGCAGACACCAATCAGGGTCCATCTGCCGCATATCCAGAATATCTCGTACCTGTTTTGATTTCGATTGCCCGGTGCTGGGACTGATACCAAACCAATCGTAGATTTCCTTGGCACTAACATGGGGTGTTTGTGAAGAGTCGAAGAGAAAATTGACCATCCCAATAGCATGGGTAATACCACAAGCCCAAGTTTTCTCCTTACCGCTTGCCAGAGGAGATGGTCTTTTCCGACACAAAGCTGCTGTCGCAAAGCGAATCAACTGGGCATATTCATCGTTCAAATGCTGTTTGGCAAAATCATTCGTTATCCCTACAATTGCATCGAACTTTCCTTGCATCGTATTGGGAACGTTTTCTGATTTCTTAGTTTTAGCCATGCTCATTACCCTGGTTTAGCTTGCCCACATCCAGTTTTTTCGGATTTCATCCTTCTATAACTATCTATACTATAGGTTTAACTGTGGAACGAATACGGGAGTTGCAAGCGCAGTTACAAAATAATGAGTGAGATATGGAAATAGAAAAATAGAATTTACTTCGTTCTCTTAAATTTATCAATATCCTTCTCTCCTGACATGAAGAATTTCAATAATGATTTATCTTGAAATCTACAAGTTTGCGTAAGGGAGCATCCCAGTTTTTTGCAAAGAAGGCAAAAATCAGTCAGGATAGGTAAGACGAGTGTATTTACTTAACCGATGACCCCAGAACAAAAGCAAGCTCTTCAAGAACATATTCAGGCAATCTCTAAAATATTGTACGAAGATACGTCAAAAGAAAAGCTCACAAACCTTGCAGGAATTGAAGAGGCAGTGCGAAGTCAAATGCAGAAGCACGTCATGCCAGAAGTAGGGGTTTTTTTATCGAAACAGTTACGGACACAAGAGCAGGGTATAAACGACGACTAAAAAGTATTTTGGGAGAATTGCCAATCACAACTAAGCAAGCGCAGCAATTGCAAGTCCCTTCTAGCAATCAACTGAGCCCGTATCTGGAAATTTGCTGCCTACGGGTGAGTGCCAATGTCAGCTATGAAGATGCAGCAGCAGATATCGAATATTTTACAGGCGTACAAGTTTCCCGCAGCAGTCAACAGAGATTGGTGCATCGTCAAAACTTTGAATTGCCAACACAAAAAGACTTGGTTGAAGAATTAAGCGTCGATGGTGGAAACATTCGTGTTCGCACTACTGAAGGTGAAATATCCGCTTGGCTTGGCTATAAAGCAATTAGCTTACATCACAATGGAATGGTTGGAACGTCCTTTCAAGACAATCAGGTTGTAATTGATTGGGTTAATAACCAACCACTGGCTAACACAGTTACTTGTGTTGGTGATGGACATGATGGGATTTGGAATATTGTTGACCAACTAGCCCCTGATGTACAGCGTCGAGAAGTACTTGATTGGTTCCATTTGATAGAAAACTTACATAAAGTTGGGGGTTCGCTAAAACGCTTGAAACAAGCACAGGGTCTACTATGGAAAGGCCAAGTTAACGCAACGATCACCCTATTTATCAATTGTAAAGGTAAACAAGCTCAAAACTTTTGCCATTATCTGGATAAACATCGCAATCGCATTATTAACTACGAATATTATCAAGCTGAAGAAATTTGTTCAATTGGTTCTGGTTCAGTTGAATCTGCCGTTAAACAGGTTGACCGCCGAACGAAAATTTCCGGGGCACAATGGAAACGAGAAAATGTGCCTCAAGTCCTAGCCCATCGCTGTGCCTACCTCAATGGATTATTGTCGGTTTGAGCCACTTCAAAAACTGAGATGCTCCCTTTGTTGAATCTCCACTGCTTCGGCTTCAGTAATAAGCTTATGCTCTGTATGAGTATCATGAATTATTTGCCAGTCTTCAGGCTTATTTTTCTTTCTTTTTCCTTTGCTAATAGTAATGCGTTGAAAGTAGGCCGTGTGACCACGAAGGACAGGGTTAGTTAACCAATTATTGAAACCTGCTGTTGTCCAATGTAATATACTATCTCGACTATTTCTCTTGTTATGTGTTTTGACTAATCCATATTTTGTGAATATAACTTTCAAAGCTCGACTAATTCCTTGAACTTGTAGAAATATATCAATACAATCTCTAGCTATCTGTTTAATAGTCAAACCAGGTAGTTTTATGACATTTTCTTCGTTATAGAGTTCAAGATAATTGTCTGGTCTGTCTGAGATTAAACAAAAAAATAAACGAGTATCTAACTGATATTTATCATTAACTACTTGATAGCCCCAGGGATAGGATTCACAAGCGGCTAGTTTATTACGGCGATGTTCTTTACCATGCCTTATTCGCTCTGATAAAAGGTCAGTTTCCCATTCTGCAAGAGAGCCTAAAACATTTATCATTAGCTTACCCTGAGATGTATTTAAATCAATTTGCTGGTCTAAAATCCTTAAATTCACACCAGCATGTTGATAAATATCAATACATTCTCGTAATTTTGGTAATGACCGAGCTTTTCTATCAATTCTTGTAATAATAACTTCATCAACTTGTTTAAATTGCACTAAGTTCATCAATTTTTTTAAAGCAGGTCTATCGTCATTACTACCGGATTGAATATCTTGAAAAATTTCTGTTGCTCCGGCGGCTTTTAGTCTTCCTGTCTGTTGTTCCAAAGCATGAGAGTCAACAGCTTGTTCACGAGAAGAAACTCTGGCATAGCCTACAATTATTTTCATTTTTTACCTCCTGAAAAAACTCAATGTATCTAAGAATATAGCAATTTTTTGTGCATATCCAGCAGGTAGTGGATATGCACAAAAAAACCATAAACAGAATGATACGCCAATCAGAATACGTCTTATATACTTACTAATTGACTACAAAAAAAATGCCTAATTAAATTGCTATTTAAGCAACTTAATTAGCATGGTAAGTAATAAAAAATCAGGCTTTCAATTAGCCTGATTCCAAATTAACTGAAAGTAATCAGTGTCAAATCGTTTTTCGGAATCGGTAAAGAAATATTAAGTCCACTGCCAGAGTATGTAGCCTAATATGTTTACAACTCCTTCAACACGTTGCCGTTTTTTTGTTTTGCGAGTTTGATGAGGTTGTTCACCCACTGGGATTTCTTGTGCTTTGTAGGGCTGTCCTCCCTGCCAATAGAAATCGTCGATATAAGCTGTTTTAGCTGCTTTTAATGCCCTAATATATTGCTGCCAAGATTCCTCAAGCTTCCAGTAATAAGCTCGCAATGCCAAAATGAAGTAACCGTACCACTGATAATTCTTAAGGAACTTGAGGTATTCCTGCTCCTGCTGTTGATATGTTCCTCGTTTATCCTCTCGTTTAATCCAAGGGGTTTGTTCTAATAAACGAATACGTACTGCAAGGAAGTCTTCTTGTTGCTCGATAGACAACCACTCAGATTCTTGACAGGCTGGGCCTAAAGCCCAACTGTCGAGAAAAGCTGGCTTGTGAATTGAAACAAACAATTCAAATGGATTGTTAAATGGATAAACAATATTGCGTTCGGCAACCCATTGCTGAATGTAGCATTCTCCCGCCTTAATCAGTTGATACTCTGCTAAGTCAACGTTGGTGATGAGATCCAAATTGCGGATGCTAGTTTCTGGCAGATATTCCGCGAATAATCCGTGCTTTTCTAGGGGATTTGGAATCACACCCAAAAGTTTATGAGCAAATAGAACCCCTCTAGCTTGATAAAAGTAATGGTCAGTTTTCAGCCAGTAGCCTTGGTTCTGGTTTTTAGGTAAGACTCCTACTTGCATTGGAATTTCACCAATCGCCTTAGCGATGGTAAAAAATTGCTTTCCCTCAGAGGTATCTGGAATGTAAATTTCGACAAAGGGAATGAAACGTCTTTCAATCCGCAAGAGTTCATCATCTTCTCTAGCACGGTTCATCCAAGCATCCAAGCTTGATTTAATAACAGACGATTGCCGACGCAGTTTTTGTGGAGTTTGAAACAGATATTCGGGAGTCAAGATGAGTGGCAACTCTTGTAAGGCTTTTGGTCTCTCAAACACAGACTCTGCCCACTCACGAATTTCTGACTCAGTCATGTTATTGATATTATGAGGTGAACGATAATAATACATAGAATTGGCTCCACAGCAAGGCGATTAAAACAACGAAAATTACGATAAAGCAGTACGCCAGTACTATGATAATTACCCAGTGTGTAGGCAATCACCCTTTTTTCCCTCTAAGAAAATGTTACCTCTGGGCGATCGTTGCAAAAAACGGATTTTACCAGTATTTATGTACTATTAAACCAAAGCCAGGGCATTAATTGATGTTCTCTTCATGCCGGCACATCCACTGAAGCCTTAGAATAAGATAAAAGCTTCCTGAAACTGCGCTTCCAGGAAGCTAGATGTTTATCGTCGCGTAATCCTTATTTCCCAGATGGATGTTACTAATATTGAGGTGGCGCAGATCGAAATTCTGCCTCCCAAACCAGTAAACGGTGTAGCTAAAAATACCTATCAACAAGTAACTCCCGAATTGGTAGAGGAGGTAATTCGGCAATATTATTACCGCAC
>JAYGHB010000152.1:0-16366 GCA_034931985.1 Halotia wernerae UHCC 0503 | reverse complement strand
AGTTTATTAAACTGGCACTTTAGTATTAATTCTCCATAAAAGTAACGCAAGAACCTGATTTTTTATCCTCCGCACATCGCCATGTTTGCTAAATTAATCCTATATCAATTATCAAAACAACCTCATTTGTCCGATACAAAAATACTAACAATGATTTCACAGAAGTCCCCACTCTTAATGTATTTGTAGAGTGGGGAGCCTCACATTTTAAATGTCAGTTTAAATAATCGTCTGTAAATGTTGCACCAACTGCGGTGCTTGCATTACACCTTCAATTCGTTCTACTGGCTGACCTTGCTTAAATAATACCAAGGTTGGTAGAGCATGAATTTGATACTGACTGGCTAACTCTGTGTACTTTTCGGTGTCTATTTTTACAATACGTAGGCGATCTTTCAGTTGAGCATTGACTTGCTCTAAAATCGGTACCATCATTTGACAAGGGCCGCACCAGTCAGCGTAAAAATCTACTAAAACAGGTACATCAGAATCAGAAAGCATCTCTTCAAAGCTGTTGAATTGTTTTTTAGTAGCCATGTGACACACATCAATTTTCTGTTGTTTGATTTCAATAGTAATGTGTGCCTCATGGAATCGGTACAACATTATTTTGTTTTTATTGTTGCTTAATCTTCTGAACTATTTCAAAAGTTTAGTGTCACTATTGGGTAAGATTTAACTTCTTAGACATCCTCTTACAATTTCAGCTTAAGCCTTGTGAGCTTTCTTACAATAGCCCCCTACTTTTGAAACATCCTCCAATACCAATTCGTAATTCTTAATTCTTAATTAAGAAAGCCAGACTGAATCAAGGTTTCCAGGTTTGAATCTGTTGCTTGATTTTATAGAATTGGTATAAATATTTACTTATATGGGATTTTGACAGCCAGGCTGGTTAAAATTTATACCTTATTTAGATATTACTTCCTTCGTTGGGCAGAGAAATAAATTAGCAAGTACTGCTTTACTGTTTCTAAGCTTGTGTATTAGCTCATCATATTCGTCCAGTACTTTCCAAACATCCTTTAAAAGGATATTTTCTTAATGATTTTTTTTCAAAACTATGCTTATAAGAGCCTCAAATAAATTTAGATGAAAAGCTCTAAATTTATTTTATTCACTATCTTTCTTGTGTCTTTAACATTGCGTGTCTTGGCAATTACTATTCCTACAAATGTAGATGAGGCATTGTGGCTGTACCGCGGCGTTACTTTTATAAAGCACTTATTTGAGGGAGATTTTGCGAACACTTATATCTTTCATCATCCAGGAGTCACTAATATGTGGCTCATTGGCAGCAGCCAATTCCTCAACTCTTTTTTGTACTCGTTATTCCCAGATTGGTTAAACCTAGATCAGCCACCACTCCAGCACGTCTGTTTTGATAAAGTTTATGTGCCTTGCCCCATAAGTTTATATGTAATGCCGCGCTTAGTTCAAGCAGTGATTACTTCAGCTTGCATGGTAGGTATATACATCCTAGCCAAACGGTTATTAGGGCGATTTATAGGATTGATATTTATCAGCTTATTGATAGTATCACCCTTCTTTTTAGCTTACCAACGTTACATTACTACTGATGCCTTACAAGCTGATTTTAGTATTTTGGCGGTACTACTTCTGCTGCTATATTTGCGGGGTGATGGCAAACGCCAATGGTTGTTAGCATCAGGGATGTTTATGGGGCTGGCGATCGCTTCAAAAATCCCAACTATTTTCATTCTGCCTGCTATTATCGTCTGGATTGTACTGATTGAGTTGGGGGTCTGGCGGACAAGTTTTCCTCAAAGGGGCTGGATACGTCAAATTTTCGATCTAACAATCTGGGGCATAACTGCAACAGCAATCATCTTTGTGATTTGGCCAGCATTTTGGGTTGCTCCTCAAGAAACTTGGACAAAACTCTACGAAGGTTTATTAAGAGAGGCTGATAGAGGCACTTTGTTTTTCTGGGGAAAATTGACAGATTCACCGGGAAAACTGTTTTATCCGCTAGTGTTAGCATATCGTCTTTCACCTCTGCTGCAAGTAGGATTGTTAGTTTGTTTATTAACGTTGCTGATACCTAGGTTACGGCATCGACTGGATAAAATGCCTGAGTTGGCTGCAATAGCCTTAATCCCGGTCTCTGTTCTGTTTGTCCTCTCAAATATCCACAGTAAGATTGACCGTTACATCATTCTGGTTTTACCAGAGCTAGCCTTGCTGGCTGGGGCTGGCTGGCTTCAACTCGGTATTTGGGTCAAATCTTGGAGAATACTTAAAGGTGTTAAGACTGCGATCGCTCTGGCAGTAGTGCAACTATTCTTCTTAGTACCTCGCTATCCTTATTACATTAGCTACTACAACCCCTTACTTGGAGGAGCGCAGGCTGCTAAAAATTTGTTTATGTTGGGTCAAGGTGATGGTCTTGACAAAGCTGCTCACTGGTTGAATCAGTTACCCAATGCCAAAGAAATAACAGCAGCCAGTTGGTATAGCCCGGCTTTTGGCAGCTATTTTCAGGGTCGAACTTTAGAACTTCAAAGTTTCAGCCCACCAAACCTGATCGAGATCAACTGGATAAATGCTAATTACGTAGTATTGTACTTCAACCAATTACAGCGTCAGTTGCCAGAACCAAAAATGCTGGCTTACTTTGCTGCCCAGCAACCGTTGTACAGCGTGCAGATGGATAATATTGATTATGTCCTCGTCTATCCAGGCCCGCTACCTTTACCACAAGATTTAGAACACATTCAGTTTCCTCTATCAGTATCTTTTGCTAAACAAGTGCGTTTGCTAGGTTATGACTTGAATACCTCCCAGCTAAAGTCAGGAGATAAACTTGTAGTCACATACTACTGGAAATTTCTAGAATCACTGCCGCCAGATTTGACAATCAACACGAGCCTGCGTGATAGCAATGGAAAACTTTTGGAAAGTTCACAGTCTAGTCTGATCAATGACTATTTGCCCCTTAATCAAATTACTCCAGGCACAGTTGTGCGAGATGTTCATCAGTTAAAAACTTCTACAGGAATACCAACTGGGCGATACCAGCTTGAGGTGGGATGGTTTTCAACTAATAAGGAGCAAGCATTGGAAGTAGAGAACACTCAAGAAAATTTACAAGGAAGCCCAGCAGTGATTAGCAGTGTAGATATTGTCAACTTCTAATCAGTAAACCAAAAACTTTTTCTTTAAAGAGCTAACACTGAAATCTTTGCTATCCGTCTCCATCGCATAGGCGGATGGGAAATTCCGCGAATCCTATTAAGTTTTAGGTACGAATCACCATAAGATTGTTAGCGCGGTAATTTAAAAAGCTAAGGAAGAGTTAATGGAAGTCTTAAGTGAAAATGTGCAAAAGTTACGAGGAAAAGTAGCATTAGTAACGGGCGCTTCACGGGGAATTGGACGAGCGATCGCGCTAGAATTAGCTGCACAGGGAGCCACCGTAGTTGTCAATTATGCCAGTTCTAGTGCTGCTGCCGAGAATGTAGTAGCAGAAATTGCACAAGCAGGTGGTCAGGCTTTAGCGCTACAAGCAGACGTTTCCCAAGTCAGTCAAGTAGAAGTACTGCTGAACGCCGTCATGGATAAGTTCAAGCGCATTGATATTTTAATTAACAATGCAGGTATCACCCGCGACACCCTACTTTTACGCATGAAGCCCGAAGATTGGCAAGCTGTAATTGATCTCAATCTCACTGGTGTTTTTCTATGCACTCGCGCTGCCAGTAAAGTTATGCTCAAGCAACGTTCTGGGCGAATTATCAACATTGCCTCCGTCGCTGGACAAATGGGTAATCCTGGTCAGGCTAACTACAGCGCTGCGAAAGCAGGTGTCATTGGCTTTACCAAAACCGTCGCCAAAGAACTAGCTTCTCGCGGTATTACCGTTAACGCCGTTGCTCCTGGTTTCATCGCTACCGACATGACTAGCAATCTCAGCAATACCGAAGATATTCTCAAATACATCCCCCTAGGTCGATACGGTCAACCAGAAGAAGTCGCCGGCATGGTGCGTTTCCTCGCCGCTGATGCCGCCGCTGCCTACATCACTGGACAGGTTTTTAATGTCGATGGTGGCATGGTGATGGCGTAATAGGGTACACAGTAGTGGTCTGTCAAGTTTAAATTGATGGATAAGCAAGTTCGTAGTAAGGACTAAAGTCCTTACTACAATCCTCAAAACTAACTTAAAATGAATAACATATAAAAAATTCACCCCAATAGTTTGGTTTTAGGTGTAACGCTATACTTAATCTATAAAACACCCTCAAATATTATCCTAAATCAGTCACTTTTTCGATGAATTACTACGTTATCTATGATGGGAATTGTAATCTCTGCGTCACCTTAGTGCAATTCTTAGAAACCTTAGATCAGGGAAAGCTATTTCGTTATGCTTCCATGCAAGATGAACAAGCACTTTCCCAGTGGGGAATCACACCCCAAGATTGCGAACAGGGAATGATTTTAATTGATGGTAATGTGCCTCAAAGACGTTGGCAAGGTAGTGCAGCGGCTGAAGAAATTGGGCGATTATTACCATTGGGAAGTGTATTTATAGACGCTTATCGGGCATTACCGGGGATGAAATGGGCAGGCGATCGCTTTTACGAGCAAATCCGCGACAATCGCTACACCATCTTTGGTAAACGTTCTAATACCTATCAATCGATTTACTGTGCCAATGATAGCTGTAAAACGGGCAATGAGTGATGGTTTAGTAACTGCACCCACCAATGGTTGTTAGTTATTGTCAGTTGGCAGTGTTTTAAGCGATACCATCTTTTGAAAACTAAACTTTCAGGTGCATAATTGCTGGTATGGCTACTAACAAAAATGTAATTTTAAACCTGAGCTATGTAGAGTACATAAGTTCTGCTATTTGAGCGTATAATCCTCATTTATGTGTAATTTCTGCAATTTGTGATGTAAACACTAACAATCTTGTTAACCTTTAAGGTTAACAAGATTGTTAGAACCTTTGGTATAATGAATATTGTGTTTAAAAACAAAAAACTTGAAAAAGAGTTTAATGACCAGAGAGTTCTAGAGAAAAATCAGGGTGCAGATAGAGCAAAACGCATTCGGCGAAGGCTTGATGATTTACGCGCTGCCAACGTACTTGAGGATATGCGAAATATTCCTGGACGTTGCCACGAATTGCTTTATGACCGCACAGGTCAATTATCCGTGGATTTAGATCATCCATATCGGCTGATATTTGAGCCGACGGATGAACCAATTCCGACCAAACCAGATAGTGGCATTGACTGGAGTAAAATAACTGCCGTTAGAATACTAGGCGTGGAAGACACCCATGATTAATGAGATCCAAAATCAATACACGCCAGATTACGTTTCTCCTCCTGGGGAGACTCTTCTTGAAGTCCTGGAAGAGTGGGGGATGTCCCAGGCAGATCTGGCAGAACGGACTGGGAGACCAAAAAAAACAATTAACGAAATCATCAATGGTAAAGCAGCACTTACTTCAGAAACGGCATTACAACTAGAGAGGGTATTGAATATCCCTGCTAGTTTTTGGAACAACCGCGAACGTCAATATCGAGAGGCTTTAGCGCGACAGGATGAACAAGAGCGCTTGAAAAAGCAAGTAGCTTGGCTTGATCATATTCCTGTAAAAGCAATGATTAAGTCCGAATGGATTCAGTACTATCAAGATAAAGTTGAGCAACTTCGGGAAGTGCTAAATTTTTTTGCTGTCGCCTCCCCTGAACAATGGAGGGCAGTATGGTATAAGACTAATGTGTACTTTCGTAAGTTTCAGGCGTTCCCAAGCGATCCTGGTGCTGTTACTGCTTGGTTACGTCGTGGAGAAATTGAAGCAGCTGAGATTGCTTGTGCTAGTTATGATGCCAACAAATTTAGAGAAGTACTGCAAAAAATCCGCACTTTGACCGTAGAGCCACCAGATATTTTCCAACCAGAAGTGGTGCGGTTATGTGCTGAAGCTGGTGTGGCTGTGGTTTTTGTACCTCAAATTCCTAAGACAAGAACTAGTGGAGCAACTCATTGGTTGAAGCCTGATAAAGCCCTGATTCAACTTAGTCTACGCTACAAAACTAATGACCATCTATGGTTTGCCTTCTTCCACGAGGCTGGTCATATTTTGCTGCACGGTAAACGTGATTTCTTTCTTGAGGGAACAGGTGTTGTATCTGTTGAAGATCAACAAAAGGAGCAAGAAGCAAACAGGTTTGCGGCTGACATACTCATCCCCCCTGCGGATCTGAAGCGATTCCTAACATCAGTTCCACAATTGAGTAAAGCAAATATTACGGATTTTAGTTGTGAAATCGGCATTGCGCCAGGGATTATAGTTGGTAGACTTCAGCATGATGAAGTTTTACCACCGAGTTACTGCAATGACCTCAAACAAAAGCTTGAGTGGTCTTTAGAAGAACAAGAACACTGATAATTTCTTAATCACTGGGATTATTAAACACTTCTAAAATCTGGCGACAAATTTGTTTGAGTTTGTCTCCAATTTGGGGAGAGGGCATAGATTCACCTACAAAACTCCAGTTCTCTACCGTAGAAAGTCGCCAAGCCTCACCACGATGATCAAAGCCAGCTACTTCTAACCCAATCGCCCGCCGTGAGTTATTTATGGGATCTTGATAAAAGCGAATTTGAATCAAGATGCTGCGACTGCGCCAAGATTTGCTGATACCGGGAAAGTGAAACCCAATGTCTATCGAATCTGGATCGACTAATTCTCTGGTTTCTGGGTCATTTTTCCAAGGTTTCAGATCCGATTTGGCATCGGGGAACTCGAATTTAAATAAATTAACCACCGTAGCAATCTTGCTGGCGAGTTCAAGGTTAGTTGCCTGTTCAGCTGCGTTCACGAAAAAACACTCCTATGATTGTGTCGGCTAACTTTTGGATGTGACGACAGAAAAACCGCCAGAAGGCTTATCATTTTGGTGTTTCAGCTTATCAATACCTTTTAATTTTTGCAACTATAAATCACACTTTCCTGATAATTACGGTTGCCGAAAGCTGCTAAAAAGCTGCTCATTGAAGGCTGGTGTATTGGAAAATGCATATTAAGTAATTATACTTAAAAAAGTTAAAATTGAGCTTGCTTGTGGAAAATATCAGATGATGATTCATAGTTTTTCAGCAAATTAACTGGTTAACAGGAACGATAGATTACCCTAGCGATCTAAAATGACACTGTTATTGGTAAACAAATAAGTTCGGTTTATGGCGCGTCAACGCTCTATTTTTTCACTGGTTCTAGTATTATTGGCCACATTCTTGGTTAGTTGTGGCAACCCTGGTGTCGCAGTTGCACCGCCAACTTACACAACAGCTCAACTGGAAAGAATTCAGGTACACGTTCCTGAAATTCAATCTGTGCGCGATCGCTCACAAGAACTGCAACAGCTGATCCAAAGGAAAGATTGGATCGACGTGGGTAATTTTATACATGGCCCCATCACAGAAGCAAGGCTGAGTATGACTTATGTCACTCCCAACCTGCTACCCAAAGTCCAACCCACAGCCCGTCAAATCACGCGAGATTTGTTAAACCATCTGGTTAAAATTGATCAAGCTGCAAGGAAAGGTGACACTCTCATTGCCTTGAATAATTACCAAGCTGCTTTCACAGACATCGACAAATTCCTTCAGCTGCTTCCTGAAACAAGCAGTCCCTCAGAAGAAAGTTAACAGTTAATAGTGAGGAGTTAGGAGTTTTAAATTTAACAATTGGTAATTACGAATTATGTTGAAACTTCTAACTCTTTACTAGAGACAGACGGGAGTTTGTTGATATTAAGGAATTGCGAATACTCCCAAGAAACCAGTACTTTTATGCTGAGTTTGTTTATAAGCAAAAACCATCAGAAGTAAAATATACAGGAGGTAAGAACAAGTGTATAAAACCTGTTCAATTAGAGCTAAATTTAATGATGAAGAAACAGCATTTTGGCTTTTGCAATGCGAGGCAGCTAACAGCTTAATTAATTGTGCGTTGTATGAAACTAAGAAAATTCATTATGCCAAGTTACAAGAAAATGGTAATACTTCGGCTTCGCTCAGTACGAGTGCCTTTACTATTTATTGGCGTGGAGATGATTTACGGAGTGGTTGGAAAACTTATAGATGCAGTACCACTTACCCAGAATTAGATTTAATTCTTAAGCAGAATGTACATTACAAGGCGATGGCTGCACAGTCAGCACAACAAACTTTAAAGTCAGTTAGTGAGTCGATTACAGCTTACAACGGACTGGTCAAAGCTTACTACAACGGTGAGGTTGATAAACCATCTTTGCCCAGAATACGGAATTGTTTTAACAATTACTGAGGAGGCATATACAAGTAAGGCATCGTTTCTTGATTGCGACTCCCTGCCCAAACACGGCGAAAAGCCCCAAGGGTGGAAAGCTTCAGGAAAACGGATAGAGAGAGGATTATACAAAAGTCGTGATGGTTTCGTTATCAATGCAGATTGCAATGGAAGCGCCAACATCATGAGAAAAGTAGCCACACAGCTAGGATTAAACCTAGCCGAGGTGGGTAGGGCATCCTTGACAGTGCCACAACGAATTGATTTGTTCAAGAGATTAAATAAATCATATCGTAAACGTTGCGGAGTGGGTCTTCTAGACCCCGTAGCAACATCAGTTTAGAATCCCTCGGTTTCTAACCGAGGGAGATGTCAATAAGATAGCAGATAGTGTTTATTAAGGTTTGATAACAAACTTCACCTAACCTGACTCATTTTTGTATAACCCTAGGAAGATTGCTCAGGAACACTAAAACCAGCGAACCTCTTAAAGAAAAGTAAAGCTGACTCATATCTAATTCAGCCCCACAGTTCTTTAAGTAACGGTATATTTGAGAATCTATACCGCACAAATCCACTGTTTTTTGTTGAATCTATGAAGTCTTATTTAGCAGCCGCTATTCAAATGACCAGTGTGCCTGACCTACATAGAAATTTGGCACAGGCAGAAGAATTAATTGATCTTGCTGTGCGTCGAGGTGCTGCATTGGTAGGTTTGCCAGAAAACTTTTCTTTTATGGGAGAAGAAGAAGACAAACTTGCTCAAGGGGAAACTATTGCGACTGAAAGTGAACAGTTTCTCAAAACAATGGCTCAGCGCTTTCAAGTTACTATCTTGGGCGGCAGTTTTCCAGTCCCAGTAGATAATACAGGCAAGGTCTATAACACTACCATACTCATCGATCCTAGCGGTGAAGAACTTGCCCGTTACTACAAAGTACATTTATTTGATGTTAACGTCCCTGACGGCAACACCTATCGAGAATCTAGTACTGTTATGGCTGGCGAGCAACTGCCATCGGTTTATTTCTCCGAAAAACTTGGTAATATAGGTCTTTCTGTTTGCTATGATGTCCGCTTTCCAGAACTGTACCGACATTTATCAGATAAAGGAGCCGATGTCATATTTGTGCCTGCGGCCTTTACCGCCTTCACAGGCAAAGACCACTGGCAAGTATTACTACAAGCAAGAGCTATTGAAAATACCTCTTACATCATTGCTCCCGCCCAAACTGGCACTCATTATGACCGCCGCCAAACCCACGGACATGCAATGATTATCGACCCTTGGGGTGTAATTTTAGCTGATGCTGGCGAACTACCGGGAATTGCGATCGCAGAAATTAACCCTTCGCGTTTAGAGCAAGTTCGTCGTCAAATGCCTTCTTTGCAACATCGGGTGTTCAGTTGAGTTAGAAGGGACATGGGGCATGGGAAATAGGTATTTATTATTTTCTTCTGCTTCCCCTGCTCCCCCTGCTTACTTTTACTGGGTATTGTTTTCTAAAGTTTTCAATAAACTCTTCAACATCAAATAAGATGAAGTAGCTCCTGGATCTTGATGTCCTACACTCCGTTCCCCTAGGTAACTAGCTCGTCCTTTCTTCGCTAACATTGGTATGGTGTTTTGCAATCCTTCTTGCGCTGCTGCTACAGCTTGTTGCATTGCTGCCAACATCACCTTATTTGTTCCTACAGCTTGCCCAAAAGCCACTACAGCAGGAGATAACACATCTACCATTGTCTTGTCTCCCAGCTGCGCTTTTCCACGTTGCAGTACGCCATCTAACCCAGCCTGAAGCATCTCTAGCAAATCTTGTGCAGCCAGTTCATGCTTGCTGGCTACTACTGTACTGGCTCGTAGAAACAATGTGCCATACAAAGGGCCACTCGCACCACCAACACTAGAAATCAGAGTCATACTCACAGTTTTTAAAATGCTACCAATATCTTGATCGGTAACATTCGGTAACTGATTGATCACTTTTTTAAAACCACGATCCATATTGATACCGTGATCAGCATCACCAATAGCTGCATCTAATTCAGTTAAGTATTCCTTATTTTGCTCTATCTCAGTTGCAAATGCCTGTAACCATTGCAATATCTGCTCTTTATCCACAATTTTGTCTGCCTCCAGCTAGCTTTGATGTGATTACTGATATAGCCAGCTTATAAAAAAGTAGAAAGGTATAGGCGTTTTCTCAGATACACTGGAAAAGTAATTAAGTAGTCAATTTAGCCGAGAGAAGATTCAATTGGTGTTGCCTTCTCAAAAGTCAATCTTAAAACAACTTACTCCCGCACTCCTAGTGGCTACCTTAGCTACTGCTTGTGTTAACTATAACAATAATAATAGTCAAAACCAGCTTGTACTCGCACAAACGAACCAAGGCTTACAAGAGAATATTGTATTTCCTAAAAGTGCAGCGATCGTTGATGTGACTGCATCAGAATATGGGGCTAAACCCAACGATGGCAAGGATGATACGAAAGCTATTCAAAAGGCACTGAGTCAGTTTCCTGGTGGGGGGCGGATAATCTATTTGCCCAATGGTACATATAACATCTCTGATTCCCTGCATTGGCCGCCTGGAAGAATTTCTGCCAGTGACTACAAGCGGACTATACTGCAAGGGCAAAGTCGAGATGGCGTGATTATTCAATTAAACGATTCCTCTGCCAACTTTCAAGATCCCAAAAAGCCTCGACCACTTATATCTACAGGGTTTGACCCCGACTTAGATCCAAATACTAAAGCATTCAGAGCGAGTAGAAAAGCTCAACGTTTTGCCAACTCAGTCAGAAACCTGACTATTAATATAGGAAAGAAAAATCCGGGAACAGAAGGACTCAATTTTATTGCCAATAATTTAGGATCTGTGCGAAATGTCAAGATTATTTCTCCTGATGGTCAAGGAACAACTGGTCTTGCACTAACACATGGTGAAGTAGGCCCATTGTTAGTTGAGAATGTTGAAGTCGTAGGATTCGATTATGGGATACGTACCAATAACGTGATTGCCGGGATCACCATGCAGAACATCACAGTTCGCAATCAAAATAGGGCTGGTATCTTCAATCGTGGACAAATAATGAGTCTTGAGAATGTTTATAGTCTTAATTCTGTACCAGCAATTGTCAATGGTAGTGATAAAAATTCCGGTTATCATGCTGGAGGCATGTTAACACTATTGAATGCTCGTCTTGTTGGCAATGGTAATGCCAAAAATGTGCCTGCAATTTCTTCTGCTGGCTTTATTTATGCCCGAAATATATCAGCTGTAGGTTACAAAAATGTACTCTCAAGTACGGCACGAGATGCAGTCGGTAAGATCTCAGGAACTACAATTAGTGAATATACTTCTCGCCCCATAATTGCCGAATTTCCTGCATCTAGTAAATCAAAAGAGTTATCGAAAGAGTCGCTGCAACTGCCGATTAGGCAATTTCCTCAACTACCTTGGGATGATCCAAAAACATGGGTCAGCGTTGAGCAGTTTGGAGCCAAATCAAATGACAAAAAGGATGATACTGCTGCTTTTCAAGCAGCAATTGATTCTGGTGCTACGACTGTAGTAGTGCCAAGGACGGGAAACTTTACCATCAATGGAACCCTGCGACTGAGAAAAAACGTGCGAAGATTTATGGGAACTCAGGGATGGATTGAGGGGAAGGGAGAGATAGTTGCAGATAAAGGATCTCAACCAACTCTGATGATTGAGAATTTTTACATCAGGCGTGGCTCTAAAGTCAATTGGAGAAGCGTTGCTGACCGCACTGTTGTTTTCCGTAGTATTGAAGGTTTAGAACTAGAAAGTACAGGGTCTGGTGATCTCTTCATTGATGATGTAGTGACGGGTAAAGTTAGATTCCTCAACCCAGATCAAAATATTTGGGCTCGACAGCTAAATGCTGAAGGATCAAAGACAACTAATGTAGTCAATAAAGGTGCTAAACTTTGGATTCTCGGTTTTAAAACAGAACTGGGTCAAACCAAAATTGAAACCAGTAATGGCGGTTCTACAGAACTTCTGGGTGCATTAATTTTTTCTAACGGCATTAAAAAACAGGAACCAATTTTCCGCATCATCAATGCTTCTTCTAGTTTTGCTGGTGTTGGTGAAGCCCATTTTGATGGAGCCAGCTTTCAAACTTGGGTTGAAGAAACACGCCTTGGCGTTACAAGAAAGCTCAACCGAGGTGAGATTCCGGCGAGGATGGCTGCAAACGGACGAGCTTTAGTACTGTATAAAGGATTTAAATAACTCCCGAAATATCAAAACTGAATTTCAGATATTTTGTACATTCCTTTCAGGGATAATCCTTTTATACAGCAGCCGAAACGGAGAACTCATCATGACATCTCCAGAAATGGTTATATGGCTACAAGAACGCACGGCTTTAGGTATTCTCTCACCTGAAGTTTTAAATGCGATCGCTCAAGTTATTGAAGAACAAGTTGTACCAGCCGATAAAAACCTAGATAGTGAAGGTACTTCCCCAGAAGCCCTTTACATTCTTCATACAGGTCAACTCGAAAGCGATACCACCAATAAAAATAACCCAGCTTTAGCTTGTGGGTTTCTTCCTGGAGCAGTTATTCACCTCAAAGAATTACTGTTGGATGAATTAGCTGCTTGCACAATTACTACCGTCACAGAATGTCATTTGTGGGTTGTATCTAATACACAATTTCGGGCATTAGTCAACCAATATCCCGAAATTACTCAAGCTTTTTCTCGGCAATTGGCGCAAGAATTGGCGCAGGTGACATCTGCTCTTGGTTACGAACAAGAACGTTCTGTAGCTTTGCGACCATATTTAGTCCCCAAAGCCCAACGGGGAATTGTTGGCACAAGTCGCTATGCGGTGCGTTTGCGTGAGCAAATTAGAGAAGCTGCTACTGAGCGCCAGTCTGTGGAGATTTTCGGGGAACCAGGGTTAGAAAAAGACAATATAGCTGCTCTGATTCACTTTGGTTCTGCTCAACGGCGAGAACCAATCATTAAAATTAATTGTGGGATTCTCCCAACTAGTGGTGCAGATTTATTTGGTCGCGCTGGCGGTAAACCAGGACTATTGCAATGGCTAGAAGAAGGGACTTTAGTTTTCAACAATATCCAAGAATTACCTCCAGAGTTATTACCTGCGGTGACGCAGTTACTACAAACTAATACATATACCCCCGTTTCCCGTCCTGGAGAACCACCTGCTGAACCTCGTCATAGCAAAGCCCGCATTCTCATTGTTTCGGAAAAAACACAACCAATCATTGAACGTTCTGTTGGTCGTGTGATTAAAGTACCACCAATACGAGTACGGAAAGCTGATATTCAAGCACAGGTAGAATATTACATCAGTCTATACGTTCGGGCTAGAGGTATTGCTAAACCTCATATAGCCCCAGAAGCTCTACGCCGCTTACAGTCTTATGATTTTCCTGGTAATCTCAAGGAATTAAAAAATCTGGTAGAACGGGCAATTGTGCAAGCGGAAGATACCAGTGAACTTACAGAAGAAATCTTCTGGCCAGCCGAAACTAAGAAAAAGCGATTTCGGGTGAATCTGTTAAATGCCTATCCCCGTTTACGGCGGTTTTTACGTAGTTATTGGTGGCCCGATCGCCTTAATTATGGCTTTACTGTTGCGGCTTTTGCGATCATGGTAGGAGTATTATTTATTGGTCCTCAAACACGCGATCGCAATTTCGCTTTAAATCTATTTTGGGCTTGGTGGTGGCCTTTCTTCCTCTTTCTCTTTCCCTTCTTGGGTCGGGTGTGGTGCGCGGTCTGTCCCTTTATGATTTATGGGGAAATTACGCAAAAGCTCTCTTTGTGGCTATTTCCACGACAACTCAAGCGTTGGCCAAGAGAACAAGCTGAGAAATGGGGCGGATGGTTTTTATTTGGTTTATTTACCCTAATTTTCCTTTGGGAAGAACTTTGGGATTTAGAAAATACAGCCTACCTTAGCGCTTGTTTGCTGCTATTAATTACCGCTGGGGCAATGATTTTTTCTGCCATTTTTGAACGGCGATTTTGGTGTCGCTATCTCTGTCCGATTGGCGGGATGAATGGCTTATTTGCCAAACTTTCAATGACTGAACTGAGGGCGCAGCAAGGTATTTGTTCTGCAACTTGTACCACATATCAATGCTATAAGGGTGGCCCCCAAAAGGGTGAAGGCATGGAAACCAATGGCTGTCCATTATACTCTCACCCGGCCCAATTAGAAGATAACCGAGACTGTGTATTATGTATGACTTGTCTCAAAGCCTGTCCCCATCGTTCCGTCGAGTTCAATTTACGTCCCCCTGGCATTGAACTGTGGACAACTCATGTTCCTCGCACCTATGAAGTGGCATTGTTATTTTTGCTGTTGGGTGGAGTGTATTTGCATCGCTTAAGCGAGTTGCAATCTTGGTTTGGGTTGCAACTGGATGTAACTCAGTTTTGGCAACACTTAGGATTTTCACTGCTGGCTTTAATTATCCCAGCCGTTGTTACCTTTGTGGCTTACGGTTTGATATATCTGTTCAATTTTCAGCGTAAACCTCAATCATTTGTCGAACTTGCCTATGGCTATCTACCCTTAGTGCTGGGGGGCAACTTAGCTCACTATCTACGTTTGGGGTTGAGTGAAGGCGGACGGATTTTGCCTGTGAGTTTTGCTACTTTTGGTTTGAACGGTGAACAATTGCCAATCTTGGTAGCTCACCCCGCTGTGATTGACTTTTTGCAAGGTGCTACTCTGATTTTTTCTGTACTGTTAACAATCGTATTAACCCAAAAAATTGCTCGCCAACCGCCCAGAGCAGTGTTTTGGCAACATCTGGCTGCTATTGTTCTGGGAGCCAGTATGTGGGTGCTAATTGTGTTTTAAAAACTTTTAATCCCATGCCCTTCGGGTGATGCTCCTGCGTCGCTAACGTTATGCTAACGGCAGTGGTTCCTAATTTTAATTATGGAGATTTCCCTGTTGCCGTTCGGACTTCGGCGTGAGCGCTCAGTCGAGCCGTCGAACGCTGACACTCACGGCGGAATGTTTCCTTTTAATCAGATTTTTAATAAATGTAGTTTACATAACATTTATCTAGTGACAACTCTCACCGCTAATTGCAAGCAATATAGCGGGAGCATCTCAAATTTACATAAGAGACTTGCTGCTTCAGTGGCTGACTAACGTCTAAGCCTCCACAGCCAGGAATCGGTAGTCCAACCGATCCACGTTTCAACAAATTCAATGCACTGTTCCAGTCGCGGTCAATGACCAATCCACAAGAACAACTATGAACACGAACCGCCAAAGTTTTCTCAACCCTATTACCACAACTTGAACAATTAATACTTGTCCCTCTGGGGTCAACTCCTGTTGTATGCTTGCCGCGTCTTACCGCTACTGCTTGCATAATTTGGAGAAACGCACCCCAAGCAACATCTAGTATCGATTTAGCTAGTCGTGTTCTAGCTAGTCCTCTAATGTTCAGGTTTTCAAAAACAATCAAATCATAAGATTTAACCAACCAATGAGCGACATGATAATGAAACTCTTTTCTCTGCCTTGCAACGTGCAAATGAATCTTTGCAACCTTGTTGGATTGCTTGCTGTGATTTTTAGATCCTTTGACTTTACGAGCGAGCTGGCGTTGCTGACGAGCTAATGTAGCTTGTGCCTTGCGGTAATACTGTGGGACTTCAATGCTTTGCCCATCAGCAGTAGTTAAAAACTTTTTTAAACCAACATCTATGCCAGTAGCAGTTTTAATTTCGTCAATCGGCAACAAAGCGGGTACTGTTTTGTCTTCTAAAGCAAAACTGCAATACCAACCGTCAGCCTTACTTAAAATCGTTGCCTGCTTAATTTCAAATCTTTCTGGAATTGGGCGATGTAAGATGACCTCAACCTCGCCAACTTTAGACAACTTAAGAGTATTACCCCTTAGATGTGCGCCAGCTTTAAGAGAGTTGACACGCGGGAAAGTAAAAGAACAGATCAGTAAACCAAAAAGTTTTGCCAAAAGGTCGAACCACTAAGGATACAAGAGAT
>JAYGHB010000151.1:0-16394 GCA_034931985.1 Halotia wernerae UHCC 0503 | reverse complement strand
TGCATACGAGGCTGAAATCTATACACAACGAGCCTTTTGTTTCTTTCGCCCTTCCTGCAGGTGTGCCTTCCTTGGAGACTCACGTATTTTTAAGACAGTCGCTACAAAAAATTAGGTCTTTAGCTCTAACTTAACCGTATTGGTTGCAAGATATCCAAAAACAAAATAAAAACTTGGAGTTTGTGTAGCTCCAAGTCTTAAACTTAATTTTAATTGCAAAACTCTTCTTGGTTAAAGCGTCAAAGATTGCGGATTTGTTTCAATCAACTTCGCCAAATCTTGTAAAAATGCCGCAGCATGAGTGCCGTAAATAATCCGATGGTCAGAAGTAATATTCACCTGCATTTGTTGCCGCACACCAAATAAGCCATCATCTGTAGCTATCACTTGTGGACGAGATGCCCCGATCGCTAAAATTGACCCTTGTCCAGGTGGTAATATCGCATCAAATTTATCTACACCAAACATCCCTAAGTTCGACAAAGTAAAAGTGCCACTGTTATATTCTTCGGGTTGCAGTTGTTTGGTTCTAGCGCGTTCTACTAAGGACTTCCAAGTCCGTGAGAGCGAATAAATATCTACCATGTCTGCATTTTGCAACACAGGTGTAATCAATCCCCCATCATCCATTGCCACAGCTACGGCAACGTTAATACCAGAATGATAAACAATTCCTTGATCACAATAGCTGGCATTTAATAATGGGTGTTTTTGTAAAGTCACCGCTACAGCTTTCGCTAGCAGTGCGGTCATTGTCACCCCTTTGGATTTAATCTGCTTGTAAAGCTTGTCTAACCCATCGGTGGTAATGGTGTAACCAACATGAAATATTGGCACAGCTAGACTAGCTAGCATATTTCGGACTACAGCATTTTGGAAGGTAGTTAGAGGCACTGCTTGACCAGGAACAGCGGCGACATATGGCGTTGGTGCAGGTGGTGCAACTGGGGTGGTTTGTGCAGGTTTTGATGGAGTAACAGGTGTAGTAGCGGGTTGTTTGCCTTGATTAACAGCAGTTTCCACATCCTCGGCGACAATGCGACCGTAGGGGCCACTACCTTGTAGATTACTCAAATCAACTTTTAATTCTTTTGCCAACTTGCGGGCGCGGGGTGAGGCGACAAGCCTACCTTCCCGGTGGTTAGAACCATTTTGAGATGCCAAGGCAGGTATTCCTACTGAGGCTGTGGCTGCAACTGGTTCAGAGGTAGAACTAGGAGTAGCCGCAGCACTACCTGAGTTGTCTAAAGACTTCGCGGTTTCGATTTCGGCTTCTGTCTCTACTACGTAGGCGATCGCAGATCCTACGGTTGCCGTATCACCAGCTTGCACTATGATGTGGGCAAGATATCCCTCATAGAAGGATTCCACATCCATGTCTGCCTTATCTGACTCGACAACCACCACGGTTTCGCCTTTTTCCACTTTATCGCCAGGCGATTTTACCCAGGAGACGATTTTACCTTCGGTCATGGTAGAGCTAAGCGCCGGCATAAATACTTCGTGAATGCTCATATGGTGGCTTCAGAATCAATAGTTTATGGACTTTAACAGCTTTTATCAGATCGAATTGTATCTCGGCACGAGAGTTTTGGATTCGAGATTTTCTATTTTAGGTCAGGGAAGCAGGCAGGGGAGGCAGGTAAAGAAAAATTACAACTAAATACTGAGCTATTTATCGTGGAACCTCAAGACAACGTAAGGGTCTATGTATTTACAGCGATCGTAAATGGTTGGTCGAGATTGCGTTTTGAGTGTTAATGATCAATAACAGGACTTACGCAAAATATCTCTCAAACTCTTATTCCTCTGTGTCACTGACACTTTGCTCAACGGGGGGGAACCCCCGCACGCAAGTGTCCTCCTCTGCGCCTCTGCGGTTTTATTCTTCCGTGACTAGTGCGTAAGTCCTAAATAAGTTATCCTAACTTTTTTACAACTCAAACTGAATTGTTATAGGACTCATATTTGATTTTTGAAAAAATTCAGTACACCTCATATAATTTCTTTCCTGTCCCCTGCCTCTACGAGTGATTCACCAAATCAAACCGGATTACTATATGTATGTTTCTATTCTTTACACCTAATAACCAAGACACAGGAGGTTTTCTACAGAATATGATATGTGGTTAGTGGTGAAACTTCAATTTAAAATTCAAAATTGATAGTTGATCTGTTTGAACTTTTTCTTTAGTTTTATTATGTCGGTAAAGTGGAAATTGTTTTTGATTTTGATACTAAGTGTCTTTGCCACCGCTGGTGCTGGCATTTATATCAATCAGCACCAACAATCTGTATCGGTTGCAGAAACTACCAATAGTCAACAGCAGCAATTCACAGCAGTACAACAGGCTCAGGATGTAACAGTATTTCCAGAGCGCGCTCACTATAAAACTATACCGTTAGAAAGTATCACTTCTGCCCTCCAAGGTAGCGATCCTGCTACTTTGGCTCTGAATGCCTTAGATGATAAAATAACAGCAAAAGTCAAGCGTAAGGTAGAGGTAGCTTATCCACAACAGAACCATGCCTTAGTGACTATTACCCAAATCCAGCCAAATGCTGATGCTGCTGATACAATTAAATATCGAGTTGAGATGACAACCTTGGGGCGATCGCTTTTAGTTAGTTCCCCTCCGATGTGGCAAATTGTTTGGGCTGGCTCCCAGACACAATGTCAGACTGGAAGCCGCCCCCACAAAAACTTCACTCAAAGCTGTCAATGAAAGTATGAAGTTTGAAGAAATTAAGTTTCAGTTATCCTTTATTTAAATATCGCCGCGAATTTCTTCTACAACGCCATCCCGCAGAACGATTTCAACTTGCATTTTGCTAATCAAGTTATCACCTCGTTCGACTTTAAAAAAGCCTTCCATTTGAAATTGATTGACTTCTTGATCCAACTCAAGAAACTGCACTTGTTGGAGATTTTGTAAAAGTTGATTTTTTTGCTCTAACAGTTCACTTTTCTTTTGATTGACTTGGAGTTGGATGTTGTCAATTTGTTGCAGGGTCTGGGGGCCAGGTGGTTGCAGACTTTGCTTTTGAATAGCGGCGATCGCTCTTTGTCCTTCAACGTCAAGCTGTTGGAGTTGCTGATCGCTTTGATTGATTTGTGCTTGCAGTTGCTGTTGTACTTCCTCTTTCCAAAGGGGAGTCACAATGACTTTGACATTAACTACGCGCTTCAGAAGCAATTGAGGGTTGGAGACATCCATAACAGTTTCACGTTCACTCTATAGTTTGCAGGCGGAATTTATTGGGCAAACATTCCGTCAATAATATCGTGATAGTGTTCCGTGACAATGTGTCGCCGGATTTTCAGGGTTTGTGTCATCAAACCATTTTCAATAGAAAAAGGCTCTAGAACTAATCTGAATGGCCCAATACGGTCATCTGAACGATAACCTGGACGGTTTTTCACTTCCCGATTCAATTCTTGTCGAAATAAATCCTGGATCATTTTACTCTCCAGGTCAATTTTTTGACTGGATGAGGAGGTAAGATTGTCATCCTGTACACTTAAAGTGAGGTTCTGACTGGCTGCCCATTTTTCTAAGGCTTCGATATTCGGCACAATTAAAGCACCGAGGCTACGCTGATCTTGACCTATAAGCATGATTTGGTCAACAAAGGGCGATCGCAAACAAGCATCTTCAATTGGCTGCGGCTCGATATTTTCTCCATTGGTTAAGACAATCGTATCTTTGGCTCTGCCAGTCAACACTAAGTCATTCTGTGGTGTTACCCAACCCAAATCGCCGCTATCAAACCAACCCTCAGCATCAATGACTTTCGCCGTTGCTTCTGGGTTTTGATAATAACCTTGCATGATTTGGGGGCCTTTCAGCAACACCAAGCCTCGTTTCCCAATTGGTAGAGGTTGACGAGTTTCAGGATCTATAATCTTAACTTCTGCACCTGGGATTGGTTGCCCGGATGAACCACGGAAATTGCGCCAAGGGCGACGTGCAGTGGCGACAGGAGAAGTTTCTGTTAAGCCATAACCTTGTAAAAGCTCAACACCAATAATTTCAAAAAAATTATCGATGTGTCTCGGTAACGCACCGCCACCACTAATCACATACTTCATTTGTCCTCCTGTTGCTTGCCGGACTTTGGCATAAACCAGGCGTTCTCCTAAAGCATGGATAGGGTACAAAGCCGATGCTGTGATTTTAGCTGTTAACCTTTGGAAGGCTGAAGAATCAAGATGATCTAAACTCAAACCTTGAGCAATTCGCCGGGCTTTAATATATTTCTCGCTAGTCTCCAGTAAAAATTTAATTAGGCGTTGCTTGCTAGCTGGTTGTTCGCGGAACTGCTTTTGTACTCCTTCATAAATCGATTCCCACAGACGCGGTACAGCGATCATGTAGTTGGGCTTAAATTGTTGCAAATCTCGTTTGACAGAACGCAAGTTAGTGTAAATTTGCGTACAACCTTGAGAAAGCAAGAAATATTCACCACTGCGTTCGTAGCTATGCCATGTAGGCAAGATGCTAAGGACAACATTTCCTGGTTGTGGTTGGATTACTGCCCCCAGAGCTTTCACCTGATGCATTAAATTGTTGTGAGAAAGCATCACACCCTTGGGTTTACCTGTAGTCCCAGATGTATAAATTAAAGTCGCTAGGGTATCAGGGCTTGGCTTGACTGGCACAAAAGTATGGTTGATACCAATTTCTATCAACTGTGAAAAGTTCAGCACCTTGAGGGTTTCATCTTCTGGCGGTGCTTCATCTGCAAGTGAAACTACCAATTGAATAGGTAAATCATGCAAGCGATCGCGCAGTTTTTCTAGTATCTTTAAATCTTCAACTACTAGTACTGTGCTGCCACTATTAGCAACGATAAACAGCAATTCTTCTTTTTCCGCTTGGGAACTACGCACTGCATCAATTGCTCCAGCAGTCATGATCCCTTGATCGGCAATAAACCACCGTGGACTATTATCAGCAATTAAAAAGACGCGATCGCCTGCTTGGACTCCCAATGCTTGTAGACCAGCAGCAAATTGTTGAATTTTCTCTGCTAGCTGGGCATAGGTAATTACTACTTCGGGTTTAGCATGAGGATTACACAGTGCAGTAATATTACCAAATCGCTTTGCTGCCAATGGCCAAATATCTGGTAACAAATCTACGTTTATATAATCTACCAAACGCTGTAATTCCTGACTTTCTCGCTTTGTGATGTTAGATAAAAAAGAAGATGCAGGTTGAGTTTTTGACATAATATCACCTCACTGTCATAAATTATTTATTTTCCAGCTTATGCTGCGATCGCGCTACGTTGTCTATCCTTAATATCTACATCCCATACTGTGTAAGCAATTTCATGAATTAAACGGTTGTATTGATAAAAGTTTATGTTAAAGTTAATTTATATAAAGCAAAAGTAATGGATTGCCTTGTAATTAGTTGCTAGGCATGATGTTTGCAGCTAAAAACAGAGACCACCTATTTTTTAAAAGGGGTGATTACCTATGGGTTTAATAGATGCTGTGCTGCTAACCTTAATTAATGCCGCTGCCTGTCTGGCGTTTCCTAAGCTTATCTTTACTATTCTGGCGTTTAAAACCAAAGCAGCTAAAACATCGCCAAAGATTTCAAAACCCCGAACAGCCAGAATTGTAAATACTAGTTTCCCTTATTGTACGGCTTACACATTGACAGGTAGCCAGTTTTGTAGATTTAGTCCTCATTTCTGTTCCAATTGTTCCCCAAATTAACGGGCTGTCTGAAGATATAAATCTCTGCATGGTTCATACTAACTTGGAACTAATTCTTCAGACATAACGTAAAAACTATCAAGCTGAGCGAGATAATCTTTGGATGCATCAAATCTATTGCAGACTTTCCCAGGTAAATTTATCGCCTATTTGATAAAGGTAATAGGTAATTACCTATTACCTTTATTTATTTCCATACATATAATTTTATTTACGCTACGCGGGTTAGTTGTGATCACCACTAACCACTGACAAAACTCTATCCCCTTGTAGCTTGGAGTTTTTATTTCTTAAGTTTGATTTTTATATAACTAATACCATAAAGTAGCTTTTTTACTTCTTTAAGGATAGATATAAATCAATAGGTTCTATAGATTAAACACACATATTTATCTAATTTATATAACTGAGAAAAAAATCAAATCTTGTATGTAAGTAATTAAGACTAATTGTGATCCAGACTAAGTAATATAGTAACCACAAATTTTGACAAACTTTAAAAGGAGACATTGATCTATGAGTCTGATGGATAGTCTATTACTAACACTGTTAAATACTGTTATCTGCTTGATATTGCCGAAACTGCTATCTATGATGATCGCTGCTAAGACCGAAAGCAATACATCCTCTAAGTCTGCCTTAACATCACAATAGTCTATTTCTCAAATCCCTGGTTTTGTAAATGCAGCTGAATTAAGGGTAGATAGTTCTCTCTCAGAGTATTCTCAGACTTTCTGGCACGAAATAGTTGCGATCGCCCCCTGCCTTTCGCTAGGATCTGTAAGCTTTAGGGTATAGGCCAACTACTGGGGACATAGCCATATAAGCTATCCTGCCCAAACCCAACTTAATGAGATTCTACAGGAAAAACGGAAAAAAATGGCGAAACGCGTACAGTTAGTTTTAAATCAAGATATCAGCAAGCTAGGAAAATCTGGTGATTTAGTAGATGTAGCTCCCGGCTATGCTCGTAATTATCTGATTCCCCAGAATTTGGCAACTCATGCCACTCCCGGTATTCTAAAGCAAGTAGAACGCCGCCGTGAGCAAGAACGTCAGCGGCAGTTAGAACTAAGACAACAAGCTCTAGAGCAAAAAGCAGCTTTGGAAAAAGTTGGTAGTTTAAAAATTGCTAAGCAAGTTGGTGAAAATGAAGCAATTTTTGGTACTATCACTAATCAAGATGTTGTAGATGCAATTCAGGCAGCCACTAGCCAAGAAATTGATCGGCGTGGTATTACCATTCCTGATATCAACCATCTTGGTACTTATAAAGCCGAAATTAAACTACATTCTGATGTCATGGCGCAAGTCGATATTGAAGTTGTAGCTAGCTAATTGCTTGTTGGTTGACTACCTAAGTAAGTATGTGCTGAACTAACGAAATCCGCTCTGAATGTGGGGCGGATTGGTGGTATGTCAACCCAAAGGGGAGAAAAAACTGGATTTTTTACTATTAACCCAGCAAAGTAGTCTTGACAGACTACTAGTAACACTGCCTTAAAAATCAAGCTTTATTCTGCCGTGCTTTACTAGAGTTAGTGCCTTTATGTACCTTAGAGACAGCAGGACAGTTAGACAAATACCAACGCCAAGGTAAATCTACGCCTTTGGTCAAGCCGATACGAACGGTTTGTATTAAGCTTAAATGTCCTTCTTCTAGCTGTTGCTGAAACTGAAAATGTCGGTGTTCCAACCATAGTGGTTGTCCCAGTTGAAGTAGCGTAGTGTTTAAGGTAACATCAATCATCAGTGTGCGGCAGAGCTTTCCTGGCCCCGCAGCAATTCGATGGGGTTTTAGTTGTTGTGGAGACTGAATCCAAGGAGGAATACTCTCTAGCTGAAGGGCGCGAATGAGAACAGCACTCGCTACTTGATCTTGGTCAGTTACAATATTTAGACAGAAATAACTACCATATATCTCAATACCTTTGCCAAAATAAGAGCCTAGATAAATTTTGGCAAAAGTGGCAAAATTAAGCATACATAAGCGTTTCGATGAAAAGGTGGTTTTTCATCTGAAACCCTTATCCTGCTGTCAATACGTTAAAAAACCCTTGTAGGAAACCTTAAAGGAATTTTTAGGACTGATTGTTTTTGCCAACCCTCAAAGAAATGGGAGTTAATGGTTAAAGCATCATCATCTCACCCTCGTAAATTGGCGAAGGTATTGATATCTGATATACATATACTCTGCCCGCAGGGCCAAACATTACTTGATTTCGCTTAGTGTGACCGCGATAGGCGTGCATGGCAGGGTCATCAGGCATATAAGCTTCAGTTTCAACAATCAGACCCCGTATAATGAGTCCATCTGGCATCTGGCGGACAAGGGTACAACCAATTAGCATGGGTGCAACTTCTGTGGAAGGGCGACTCAGCCAGAAAGCATCTATAGGTGAGGTCACGTTACCTCCTCTCAAAAAAAAGTGAATACCCTTATTTATCCTAAAATTAGTTACAACAATTATGATAAAAAGTCCACTACGCTACCCAGCTGGTAAGTCAAAAGCCATTAACCAAATAATCGAATATTTACCAAATAGGTTTTCTGAGCTTCGAGATCCTTTTGTGGGTGGCGGTTATGTATTTATTTAAAGCAAAAATTTCCTCATCTAAAAATTTGGATTAACGATTTAAACCGCGAGCTATTTCTGTTTTGGAAATCCACTCAATCTCACTTACCTCTGCTAGTGGAAGAAATACGTTGTACTAAAGATAAATGCATAGATGGGAAGTTACTATTTGAGAAATTGACTAGTGTCGATACTAACAGTTTGTCTGATTTTGATAGAGCAGTACGCTTTTTTATTCTTAATCGAATTACTTTCTCTGGCACTGTAAAATCAGGAGGATTTTCTGAGCAGGCTTTTCATAAACGCTTTACTGACTCGTCGATAAATCGCCTGGAGAAATTAGAAAAAATTTTAAATGCAGATATAAAGATCACTAATTTTAATTATTCTTGAGCTTTCATGATAATCTATGCTGTTGAGTATAAGTTTCAAGTAGTTGAACCTGACTTATACAAAAATATCTAAAGATATATCAAGCGTATCAACCATTCTTTCATTGCAGCTGCAATTCAATGTGCTGTATGCTATTTTTGGCAAGTAAAAAAGGAATACTTTTTACCTAAAAAATTAACTTTAAAACGAAGTAACTAATGCTGCGTTCAAACAGTGTATGGCTTGTTCCGGTAGTTCTTTCATTAGCAAGTTTCGGGTTAGATGCTACAAAAGCAGTCGCCCAAACTAATTATGAGTTTGAAGCTGTCTACAATCTAGAACTTAGCTTGAGGGAGATCGCGCCGAACATCTCGGTGGTAACGGCGGTTGGCAATAGTCTTAATGCTCCTTACGGCTTGACTCAACTATCAAGCATGAGTTATTCTCAGGTCGATCCTAATACTGGTGTATCTACAATCGGTCCAGACGCAGCAGCGTTTGGTTTAAAAGATTTACCACTGTTCACTGACAAGCTTTTTGGCAACGATAGTGATGATAGTTTGATTGGAAGCAGTACCGTCACTGGTACAATTGACCTTGAAAATCTGACAGCATCGGCTTTTGGTATTCTGACTATTACTGGCGGTACAAGTAGATTTAGCGGTGCGATCGGCACACTAACCCTTACCGAAAATTACACCATTAGTCCAGACCCAACTGCTCCTTTGATAGGTCAGGCTTTAGTTAAAGGCTCCTTCGAGATAGCTGCGTCAGTACCGGAACCGGGAAATTCCTTAGCACTGGTGGGTATTGGCGCGATTAGTGCTGCTTTCGTGCTACGCCGACAAATCGGAAAGCCAATATATGGAGCTAGCCGTCTTGGCGTGACACACTTAAAACAGTAGACATCTCCAAAAAATAATGTAGAGAAGCGATTAATAGCGTCTCTACAAGGGTTCTGGATAATGCACATTTAATTTCTGGAGATGTCTAGTGCATTAATTTAGATGAAATTAACCATCTAAGTAAACAGACGTAATTAATTACACAAGGTTATTGCTTCCCTTCGCTCGCAATGACTGTAAATATTTTTGTCCATCTACTTATAGACACTTTTGTAGCTTACCGCAGGGTAAACCGAATCAAAGGGATTTTTGTTCATGCACAAAATTAGTCTTGTTACGCCACTACAAAAACGGTGATTTCTCAAATTTAGACAGAAGTTTAGTTTAGACGCACCACTTCTCAAAAGCTATTTCCTAATTATCTGTTTTACTTTGATAAACATTCCACCAATGAAAAAACAGTCCTAATCCCCATCCTAATAGCGGGAAGATAGCCCAAAAAGAACTAGGAGTAGTTATTAAGTTCAACAGAATTAGGAATAAATTCACTGCTAAGTAAGAAACCAAGTGTCCCCAGAAGCTTCTGCGACGGGAAGTATTAAATCTACGCTGTGAACGTTCTTCTTTTTGTTGATTTAACCACTTTTGTTCAGTTTTTTCCAACACATTAGCAGAAATGCCTAATTCGGATGCCATTTCTAAAAGCTGTTCTCGTGAAAATTCCCCTTTATGCTTACGAGCAAGTGCTATTTGAAGGATTTTTTCCACATCTTCCGAATCATAAGTCATTTTAATTACCTTATAAGTTTGTGTGTAAATGCGCCGTTAATCTCACAAAGTTATCAATTTCCTTCGATAAGTTAAATTAGCGATCGCATCCACATTTTGCACCCAATACTTAGTTACAATCACAACCTTATTATTTTCCCATCATTAATTGATGGCTACTGTATTTGTCAATACGTCTACATTATTTTCACTGATATAATTACTTCTGTTTTATTTTAATTTGATCTATCGCGGTGCGTTAGGCAAAATGCCGTAATGCACACTACTGGAATGACACGACTAAAATGATGCAATAGATATCCTAAGGTGAGGAACTCTAATATGGAGGAATCTGATCAGGAAAATATTTGATTTGGTTGTTGTTAGACCATAGTTGATGCCGAATTTCACTGTATCTTGCCGGATCAGTGATTAACTCTGGCTCATTCGTGCTGCTAAAAGCTTTTCTGAGAAAAACACTACCGCCGACAATACCGAGACTGCCAAAAGACAATAGGACTATCATGGCAACTTTGACAAGATGCGATCGCTTCATCGAGTTTGGTACTGCTAAATTTCATAGTCATATATCCAACTACTAAACTAAATTCGTAGGATTGCGGATAGGTAATCAGAGATATTGACGAAAACTTTAGCAGATTAAGGGAAAATACGGCTGAATTGTAAAATTATCGTGAAGATAGCCAATAGATATCTAGTCAAAAACCGCAAGTTCTCCTTTCAGGATATGAGGTAATTCTTAACCTGTTAATTGCCTAAACTTAAACTAATCCATGCCTGGATGTAACCTATCCTTACCTAAAATATCCGTTAATCTTTATCAAAGCTTTCAGAATATTTATCTACAGCCCTGATCTGAAATCGGAGGTTAATTAATGGTGTCAATTGGAGTACGGCAAATCTCATTTATCATCGCTGGTATGCTGTTGAGTACAGGAATAGGAATTTCTGTCGCAGCTACCTCAAAAACACTGACAATTTATTCAGGGCGAGAAGAGAAAATCATGAAACCCCTGATTGAAAAAGCTCGAAAAGATTTGGGGATAAATATTGAAGTGCGTTATGGTGACTCTACAGAATTAGCGATCGCCTTAATTGAAGAAGGTAAGAATAGCCGCGCTGATGTGTTTTATGCTCAGGATGCTGGTTCTTTAGGAGCCGTAGCCCAACAAAAGCGAACCTTGACTATCCCTGACCAACTACTGAACAAAGTTGATCGACAATTTCGCTCTCCTACAGGACAATGGGTTGGTGTTTCTGGACGCGCACGGGTAATTGATTACAACACCAAACTTGTTAAAGTCAGCGAACTCCCCACAAGTGTGATGCAACTGAGCGATCCCAAATGGCGAGGTAAAGTCGGTTGGGCCCCTACTAACGGTTCTTTTCTCTCATTTGTGACCGCAATGCGACTAATAGAAGGCGAACAAAAAACCCTGGATTGGTTGAAGGGAATGAAAACCAATCAAGCTAAGGCTTACAGCAGTAATAGTGCCATTGTTGAGGCTTTGGGTCGGGGAGAAGTCGCTTTGGGGTTAGTAAATAACTATTATTTGTATCGGTTTATTACCAAAGATCCTAATTTTCCTGTAGCTATCCACCATACACGCGGCGATGCCGGATCTTTAATCAACGTAGCAGGTTTAGCAGTCTTAAATACTACCGATCAAAAAAGTGATGCCGAAAAGTTGGTGGACTATATGCTCAGTCCCGATGTGCAGAAGTACCTCACCCAGCAGTTTTACGAATATCCATTAGTGAAAGGCATCCCAGTATCCCAAAACCAAATTCCGCTGAATCAATTAAAGTCTCCCCAGCTTGATTTAAGCCAATTATCAGATCTTAAAGGCACGCTTTCATTACTCCAAGAAGCTGGTTTGGTTTAACTAGTAATCCATCAATAAGAGGGGAAAAGGTTAAAGGGTAAAGGTATGAATTAGGTTGCCCACTATTCCACTCGCTTTTTACCTTCCCCGTAATAGTAGGGGCGGGTTAACAAATATCCACCATGATTGATGATGATTTCGGTAAACCCGCCCCTACTCCCTCATCCTCTCCAGCAATGCAAGTTATAGGCACAAAAACTCATCATCCACCTTTATTTCTTATTGTTACAGCTGGATTGACAGCTATAGCGATCGCACTGCCTTTGACTTACTTAGTTATACGGGTGGCTGGTGTGGGTGGAGAACAGTTATTAGCTTTGGTATTCCGTCCCCGTAACCTCGCAGTATTACTCAATAGCGTGGGCATAGCCTTAGTTAGTACTTTACTGGCAACTGTGATCGCCTTACCGTTAGCATTTCTGACTATGCGGACAAATTTACCCTGGCGGCGATTTTGGTTAATTGCTACCACCTTACCTCTTGCAGTACCTGATTATGTAGGTGGTTTTGCCTTGATTGCTGCTTTTGGCCCCAAGGGTAGTTTATTACAACTTTGGTTAGAACCTTTGGGAGTGCAGGAGTTACCAGAAATCTACGGCTGGACTGGTGCAATTTTGGGATTGACTTTGTTTTCCTATCCCTATTTACTGCTGAGTATCCAAGCTGGATGGCAAGGTATTGATCCAGCAATTGAGGAAGTTGCCAGGAGTTTAGGCTATAGCCAGCGACAGACTTTTTTTCGCGTCACCTTACCTGCTTTGCGTCCATCAATCATCGCCGGGGGATTACTCGTAGCGCTGAATGCCTTACAAGATTTTGGCACAACTTCAGTGATGCGGTTTGATACCTTTACACGGGCAATTTTTCTGCAATACAAATATACATTTGATCGCCATCAAGCAGCGGCACTGGCTTTAATGCTAGTGAGTTTAGTGTTGCTGCTATTGTGGTTGGAATATAAAGCGCGTTCACGGGCTACTTACTACACTCGTGCCACAAAGTCCTACCGACCACCAGCATTGATTCGTCTCGGTATTTGGCAAGTGCCTGCAATTTTGTTTTGCCTAACTGTGGTTAGCTTGGGTCTATTGTTACCCCTAGGTGTAACTTTATTCTGGTTAGTACGAGGATTAATTGTCACAGGCACAAACGAAATTATTTCTTTACCGCAACTAATGCAATTAGCCTGGGACTCGATGGTAGCAGCTGGATTAGCAGCGATCGCAGCTACCCTTTGTGCCTTACCAATTGCCATCTTGGCAGTGCGATTTCCGAGTCGCATCACTACTGTCATTGAGCGCTGTAGTTACATTGGCTTTGGTTTACCAGGAATTGTAGTTGCCTTTTCTCTGGTCTTTTGGGGAGCAAATTATCTGCCTTGGTTATATCAGACTTTACCCATGCTGATATTTGCTTATTTAGTATTATTTGTTTCTCAGTCTGTAGGCACTGTGCGAAGTTCACTACTTCAGGTCAATCCCCACTTAGAAGAATCTGCCCGGAGTTTAGGCAAAACTCCTTGGCAAACTTTGATCAAAATTACCTTACCGTTAGTCAGTCCGGGGATATTAGGCGGAAGCGCATTAGTGTTTTTAACAGCAATCAAGGAGTTACCAGTGACATTGCTATTAGCTCCCATTGGCTTTAATACCTTAGCTACCCATATTTGGAAAGCGACTGAGAGTGTCTCCTATAGTGATGCTGCTGCTGCGGCTCTTGTCATGCTGGTGGTTTCGATTAGCGCCACGTTATTTGTGTTGTCTCGAAGTCGTTACCCAGGACTGACTATAGAAGCACGACGTAGCCTGCAAAGGGAGGTTGATTAAAACAAACTTCGACGGAAACAAAAGAGTTAGAGCAATGACAACATCGGCAATTTTACGCTTGGAGAATATCACCCTCAAATTTTCCCCAACGGCTGTCCCAGTCGTTGCTGGGGTCACTTTGACCCTAGCATTTGGAGAGATACTTGGGTTACTAGGCCCTTCTGGATGTGGTAAAACTACGCTCCTGCGAATTATTGCCGGATTTGAATCTCCGCAAACGGGAACTGTGGAGATCGCTGGGCGGCTAGTTGCTAGTAACAGTAATTGGATACCACCAGAACAGCGATATGTTGGCATGTTGTTTCAAGATTATGCTCTATTTCCCCACTTATCGGTAACAGAAAATGTTGCCTTTGGCTTGCAATCTGTTAAAGGCAGCGATCGCCAGCAACGAGTGGCAGAATTATTAGATTTGGTCAGACTAACAGGATTAGAAAAACGCTATCCTCATGAATTATCTGGGGGTCAGCAACAACGCGTAGCCCTGGCTCGTGCTTTAGCTCCCCAACCCAAACTCTTACTTTTAGATGAACCACTGAGCAATTTAGATGCACGAGTGCGGCTGAGTTTGCGAGAAGAAGTGTTAGAAATTCTCAAAACCAATGAGATTTCTGCAATTTTTGTCACCCACGACCAACAAGAAGCCCTGGCGATCGCTGATCAAGTTGCTGTCATGCAACAAGGTAAATTAGAGCAATTAGGAACACCAGAAGCAATTTATCATCAGCCAGCCTCTCGTTTTGTTGCCGAGTTTGTCAACCAAGCTAACTTTCTGCCAGCTAGACGCAGAGGAAATTTATGGGAAACAGAAATCGGAAGTTTTGCAATCAAACAACAAGATTCAAAAAACGGTATTCATAGCCTATCCTCCAATAACGGCTACGAGTCTACAGTCAGCGTTTACAGCCTTCATGCTGAGGCAGACAATGGTGATGTGATGATCCCAGAAGAGGACATAATTTTGCAACCAGCAAAGGATGGTGCAGCAATGATTAAGACACGGCGCTTTTTAGGTAGCGAATATCGGTACTGCTTGCTAACTGCTTCAGGAAAAAAGCTATATGCACGGACACCATCTGCCATATCTCTGTCCATTGGCACACGAGTCAAGTTGTCTGTAATCGGGCCGTTGAGATTTTTTCCATACACTTAAGCACTTTTTGTAATTCGTAATTCGTAATTCGTAATTCGTAATTTGTAATTTGTAATGACGCTGCGCGATCGCGCGGGATTGCACACAACTAAAAAGCCCTATATTGGCTGACTTATCAACCACGACTCTAAGGTATTAATTTTATGAATTGGGAAATCTTTCTTGCCAGTTTTGCGGGTTCTTTAATTGAATTAGTCGAGATTCTGGGGATAGTGATTGTTGTCGGTAGGCTAGCAGGTTGGCGTAACGCCCTAGTTGGTTCAGGTAGTGGCATTGCTTTAACAATAATTGTCTCACTCTTCTTAGGGAAAAGTTTAACGCTCATCCCCGTAGACATTTTGAGGATTGTTGCAGGCAGTTTACTACTGTTGTTTGGGCAGAAGTGGACACGCTCAATTATTAAGTACTACGGCGGCATTCCCAAGGTTGGAGGTGACAAAGAAGACAGACTAGAAGCAGAACTAGCAAAAGAAGACAACCAATCTGGCTGGAACTGGTTTGCTGTAGTTACCACATTTAAAGGTGCGCTATTAGATAGTGTAGAAGTAGCGATCGCAGTTGTTACTTTAGGTGCTGCCGGAGGCCAATGGATAGATGCTATTAGTGGTGCTTCATTTGCGGCAGTGGGTTTAGTTGTCGTTGCATTCTTGTTCAGAACTCCACTTAATCGCGTGCCTGTCAAGCCGATGAAATTTGTGGCAGCAATGCTACTGATGGGATTTGGTATCTATTGGTTAGGTGAAGGACTGAAGGTGGAGTGGCCATTTGGCAATTGGGCAATTATCTGGTTACCCCTAGCTTGGGGCAGTTTTATGGCTACTGCTGCGGCACTTTTGCGCTGGCGGGTTGGGTTGCAGAAACCGGAGGAGATTGTCAGTTAGGTTGCATCTACAACAAAGTAAGCAAGTCTGCGTGTAAACAGCCATAAAACTGCCTGCGGGTTTTTGGTGCTGTTCAGTCATCTTGCTCGGTCGTGTCGGCAATCGCAATCGGGGAAATTAAGCCACGGAATGCCCTACCGCAAACTGTTAATTCTTACCAAAAAAACACAGAAATTGGCGATTCGTCGCCCACCCCTTTTCCTCAACAACTGTCACTCGTTATTGGTCGGGAGTGAGATGAATTTTTGTTTTAGCTAACGGACTAAAGTCCCATCTTTTCATCTGACACCTCCAGGAGACTCCCGCCACATCTGCAAGGATTGGCGGTGAGC
>JAYGHB010000150.1:0-17368 GCA_034931985.1 Halotia wernerae UHCC 0503 | reverse complement strand
CTCTTGTATCCTTAGTGGTTCGACCTTTTGGCAAAACTTTTTGGTTTACTGATTAGAGCATAATTCAGATAATGTTAGGTTTCCTGAACTCTATTCAACTGACGAAAGTACGGCTTCAGGTTGATAGCAGATACCAGCTTGTTTAAAGCGATGTAAAGCTTCACCCAAGCGATCGCAGTCTGCAATTAAACTGATCCTTACATAACCCTCACCCGCAACCCCAAAGGCATTACCGGGGGTAACAACAACGCCTGTTTGTTGCAATACGTTCAAGGCAAAATCAGTTGAACCCATACCTACAGGACATTTTACCCACAAATACATCGTCGCCTTGGTTTTAGGAACATCCCAACCCAACTCTCCCAAGCCGTGAATCAGGAAATCGCGGCGGGTACGGTAGCGTTGTTGTACCTCGTGTAAATAAATATCCGGCAGTTGCAAAGCTGTTTCGGCGGCCGTTTGCAAGGCGGCAAAAATGCCATAATCCAAGTTGGTTTTGAGTGTCCGCAAACCTTGAATTACATGGCGATTGCCCACTACAAACCCTACACGCCAACCAGCCATATTGTAGGTTTTAGATAAAGTGTGAAATTCCACACCAATTTCTTTCGCGCCGGGAATTTCTAATAAGCTGGTGGGTTGATAACCATCAAAAGCTAACTCAGCATAACACAAGTCATGCACCAAGAGAATTTCATGTTTACGGGCAAAGGCGACGATTTCTTCAAAAAATTCGCGGGGAGCAGTGGCGGCGGTGGGATTGCTGGGATAGTTGAAATAAAGAATTTTGGCTTGTTTGGCAACTTGATCAGGAATGGCAGCTAAATCAATTAACCAGTCATTTTCCGGTTTGAGAATCAAGCTGTGGACTTTTCCGCCTGCAATTACCGGGCCACGAAAATGGGCAGGATAAGCGGGAGAAGGAACCAGAACTAAATCGCCAGGGTTAATATAAGCGATCGCTAGATGAGTTAATCCTTCTTTAGAACCGAGTAGCGGTAAAGCTTCGCTATCGGGATCGAGAACGACATCATAGCGGCGATGATACCAATTGGTGATCGCACGGCGGAAACTAGCTGTGCCTTCAAAGGGTGGATAACCGTGATTGGCAGGATTTTTTAAAGCCGCGATCGCTGCTTCTACCACTGGCTGGGGTGTCGCACCATCGGGGTTTCCCATGCCCAAATCAATTAAATCCAGCCCTTGTTCTCGTGCCTTGGCCTTAAGTTCATCCAAACGGGCAAATACATAAGGTGGCAGTTTCTGTACACGTTCTGCTGGGACAATCCAATCCAAACTCATTCTTCAACCTCGTCGTTTATTCCCCTGGTTAAGACTCGACTTGTCGTGTCTCTACAATCTGTTGGTGCAGTGGTAGAAACCATCGCTGCCATTAACTGTTCTAGTGGAACTTTAAATGGTAGTCGATGGATGTCCGAATTGGGAGCTAAGGCAATTTCTGCGGCTGTTTGTAACTCGCTTAATGTGATATTGCCCAATCCCAAATCACCTAATTTTTGTGGTAGCCCAATCTCTGCGTAAAACTTCAATAATTGTTGCCGTGAGGTTGCTGCTAGTTGATTGCCTGGGATCATTTCTTCTAAGCGCAGTTGTACTAAGATGCCGTAGGCAACTTTTTCGCCATGTATACTGCTGTGTTTTGCAATGTGAGTTAAGCCGTTGTGTACGGCATGGGCTGCAACGGTACGACACTGCGCCCCGCCTAATCCTCCAATTACCCCAGCTAATAAAACAGTAGCATCTACGACTTCTTGCCACACCTCACTACCTGGTTCTTTCAAGGCGGCAACTGACTTTTGCAATAAGATGTCTCGCAGAACTCGCGCTTGCTGCACTGCGGCAATAATTAGAGTTTGCTGCAAATGCCCACTACTAACTGAGGCTTCATACCACTTGGCGATCGCATCGCCAATTCCAGCCACTAATGTACTTTGTGGTGCAGTTTGAATTAATTCATAGTCGAGTATCAATAAGTCGGGACAGCGAGTTAACGCTACATCATATAAAAATGCCCCTGTTTCTGAATAGACATTAGAAAGAGCAGTCCAAGCTGCACAGGTAGCCGCTGATGTAGGAATTGTTACTACTGGCAACTGCAACTGATCAGCGACTAATTTAGCCGTATCCATTGCTTTACCGCCACCAATGCCAATAATGACATCAGCTTTGTGTTCCTTAGCTGTCTTTTTTAAAGATTTCAGACTAGCTTCACAGCAATCTACACCATAAGAGGCTTGAGCAATTTGCAATTCTGGCTTTGCTAAAATTGGTTGCAGATGATTGTGAAGAGTGGCAAGAGTGCGAGTGCCTGCCACAATTAAGGGACGACTTCCCAAACGAGCGATTTCTGCTGTTGCTGCCTGCAAGACACCAGAACCACGAATGACTTTTACTGGGGCAACAGTAAGTGTAAATAACGAGCTAGAGGTTTGAGTAGACAAAGTTTGAATAGAAACTAATTGATTAGGCATATAAACTATTGTGCCAAAACCTTGATATTTCTTCATCAAATTGGACTTACGGTTAGTGATTCTTGTTTCCATCCTGAGTTGAGAATGGCGATCGCCTGGGCAAGTTGCCGCTACCAGTAATCCATTTGACTTTAACAATGCCCATTGCCTCAAATTCCGCAATTATACCGAAGGTTTAAATATATATAACCAACTATCAATTATTCACTAAAAGTAATTGGGAGTTGTTAACTTGGCATTGGATATTATGGATAACTAATGAGTTTCCCCATTACCATGAACCATTACCAGCACGCAGATGAAATTTTTTGCATTACATGGAGTTAGTAATATAATATTTTAATCTAAAAATCATAAAAATTGTATAGTAAACTACAAAAAGTTAATGTTATCCTGATAACAAACTAATTATATCTATATCCGATAATATACTTAATATAGGACTCATATTTGATTTTTGAAAAAACTCAGTACACTTTTATATTGTAGAGACGCGAAAACTTGCGTCTCTAGCAAAGTTGCAATCATTAATTGAATCGGTATTATTTTATTTTTTCAAAACTACCTGAAAAGAATTTAAATATCCCGTAATGGTTTTAGCTAATGTTTTCTGCTGCTTTTTGGTAGTTATAGCCATTACTTGATACAAGCGTCCTTCAGCAACGTACATTCTGTTTTTAGTAATTTTTCCTCCGGAGTTGATATAAACAATTTCTTTCCCTGGATGTCCATTATAACTACGAATGCTTCGCTGACTAATTAAACGACTTCTCGTAGTCTTTAAAGCCATATCCCGTGCATTATTTAATATTAATTGGGGATTAGCCATTTGACCGTAACTATAAGGAAAGTCGTTGTAAACAACTATGTATGCTACTTGCTGCTTTGGTGGTTGAGCAATAAATGTTTCTAAGTTAATTTCCCCCATATAGGTTTTTTGGGACTGGGTATTTTTTTCGGGCATTCCCGGCATCAAAACTGTAAAGCGCCCATCTGGGGCAGTGTATAACTTCCATTTGGGCTGTGCTGGTTCAGTAGACGTGAGTTTGACCTGAGTAACTGGTGATTTGGGTTGTTTAGCTTCAACTAAGGCAGCAGAACTGCCGCAGATCAAAGTGGCAGCGATAAGTGGCAACAAACTTGTTCTTGTCATATTCTTTGCCTTTTTAGGTGCAATTATTACTGATCATGCTAGTAGTTGTTATAACCTAGCAGCGCATAAAGCAGCACCTATTAGCCCCACTTGGGGGTTGAGAATAACATACACGGGTATTTCTTCAAGGATGGGACGCATCCTACCTTTTTGGGTGAAATTGAGTAGGAAATTGCCGTTTTGGATTAAGGGAAGTATTTTAGGTGCAATGCCACCCGCAACGTATAAACCGCCATAAGGTAAAAGTTTGAGGGCAAGATTACCAGCTTCTGCACCGTAGGCATCTATAAATAATTCCAAAGTTTGTTCCGAAAGGCGATCGCTTTTTTGTAATGCAGCTTTACCAATAGCAGCACCAGGATCAACACTTTTTTCTAGCTGTCCTGCTTCTTGTTCCCAAGTTCTGATGATTTGGGCAATTTCTGGTGATTCGGTGGCTATTTTGCGATCGCGCAAAAATTGATAAATTGCCACAATTCCCAATCCGGAAACTACTCGTTCCACAGAAACGCGCTGGATATCATGTTTATCCAGCAGGTATTTCAATAGTTGAAACTCTAACTCCTTACGAGGAGCAAAATCAGCGTGTCCACCTTCGGAGGGAAAGACTTGATGCTGATTTCCCTGCTTCATTAAAAATCCTTGCCCTAAGCCAGTACCAGCACCAATAATGGCAATAGGAGCATCGGGTTTGGGTTTGCCAGCTTGCAAAGTTAGTAAGTCTTTTTTACTTAAACCAAAAATGCCATAGCCAACAGCGGCAAAATCATTAATTAGAGAAATAGAGGCAATGCCTAACTCTTGTTCTAAACGTTGGGTATCTAGGAACCATGCCAAATTAGTCAGCTTGGCAGTATTATTGACCACTGGCCCTGCGATCGCAAAACAAGCTTTTTGTGGTGTCGGCGTGTTAGCTTTTAGCAAAAACTGCTGCACCATCGGCACTAAATCAGGAAAGTCACCACTAAGATAAACTTCTTCACAAATAGTATGTAAACCTGGTGAGTCTGAGGTTTCAACCAAGCGTAAAATAGTTTTTGTGCCGCCAGTGTCTCCTGCTAATAATAAGGTCATACCAGTTACAGTTAGTGGAATTTAGTTAAATCGAATTACTTCCTCTATGTGAGTCAAATGGGAAGTGTCTCCTTTTAGTTCTAGCAACCATTCTGAGTCTTGGCGCACGACTTTTACTAAGGAACATAGAGAAGCCTTAACTTCTGTTTTGGCAATTTCCCCTACTAACCCCATTGCTCCCCCCAATACGGAAGCACCATGTCCTACAAGGAGAATATCCTGTGGAAAGAACTCCGTGGATAAGCATCTAGCAGCTTGTCCAGAACGTTCCCGCACTTTTTCATGAGTTTCAGGATATTTAGCCGCGATACGTGAGGTATAGCTAGTATCAATTCGGGGAAATAATTCTGCTAGTGCCAAAATTGAAAGTCTTTCTGGTTCTTCTGTCATCCAAGCAGGGTTTAACCATTCACTCAAGCCTGTTTCCAATTTAATAGGCAAATCTAGCACTTGTGCGATCGCGTTAGCTGTTTGTACCGTCCGTAAAAAAGGGGAAGCGAAAATATGGGCAATTCGTTCTCTTTGCAAGCGTTTAGCTAACTGCTGTGCTTGGATGATCCCATCATCAGACAGGGGTGGATCATAGCGTCGTTCTGCGGTGAGAAACCAATCGGGATTTACGAAGTCGAGGCGGTTGGCGTGTCTTGCAATCCAGACTATTTGACTCATGGGCTTTTATATTCAGGCGAGCGAATTCGCATCTACACAAAAATAAGCACCCAAAAAGTGGGTTGCAAATCCAATATATAATAATTATTGTAACAAATTGTAATAATTTTAGATATGTCGATTAAATGACACGCAAGATTTGATTAGCATTTTTCTGAAATTCGTAAGCTACTTGTTTAATTTCCACTGAATATCCTCGCTTTTGTAGTTCATTGATTACTGGCTTTAGCCAAGGCGATGTTTCACCGGATATATTTAATAGTGGGAAAATGCGTACTTCCTTGGCAACTCGGCACATTTCCATGATTGATGCTAGATGGAATTGTTGTGAAAGGTGATCGGAATAAGTAAATAATAAGTGGGAACACAAAGCCAAATCAAACTGATTTTTGGCAAACGGTAATACAGGTAATTCATCTCTTACATAGCGTTTTTCTGTGATTCCTAAAGGGAAATCTGCCAAAAATTGACGCATTGCCACCATGCGAATTTCACCTATTTGTTCCGGCGATTGGATCTCTTGCCAAATGTAGTATTCTTGATTGGCTTTGACACCTTCGATGACTGTTTGATATGTATCTTCAATCCGTTTAGCGATTTCATCTGCTGTGAATTGATAAACCGGATCACAAGAAATAACTTTGTAGTTTTGAAGTGTCATTTCTGCATTGAAACTAGCAGGGCCGCCGGCACAATCGAGTATATTTAGTTTGAGTTCTTCAGAAGTTAAATCAAACATCTTGACGTATTCCTTCATCGAACGTCCCCAAGGAATAACGCTTTCAAGTTTAAAAACCATTCGGATAGACTCCTACAATTTTAACCATCCAAATAATTGTCCTACAGTCAATTGCAAGTTACTGACTAAATCAGGAACTGGTAATATTTCTTGCTCTTCTTGTAGAAGTTCCGGTTGCTGTTTTTGTGGATAGACTAAAACTGATCGCACCTCTGGATCAATTAGCCATCCGAAACTACTACCATACTTGAGACAGTGCAAAATATTTCCGGTGACTTTCGTCTGGTTTTGATCTGGTGAAAGAATCTCTATTGTCCAGTCTGGATAAGCCTGAAAAACGTTTGCTACATCCCCACCTTCGTCTAGAGGGATTCGTTGCCAAGCAAACACGGCTACATCTGGCACAATCGAACGTTCGCCAAACGTACACCGCAATTCTGGGAAAGCATGGGCAATTTTATTTGGCTTCGTCAAAGCATTAATGTTGCTAACTAGCTCACCTTGAAGAATACTATGCTTTCCTTGAGGCATTGGTTTTTGAATAATTTCTCCATTGATATATTCTAAACTGGGCTTTGTTTCTGGTAGTTGTAAAAACTCTTCCAAAGTCAGGGGTTTAGCTGGTGATTTTACCATCTGCTTTTGCCTCTCAAGTCTTCATTTAATTATCCCAAATAAGCTTTTTTCACTCGCTCATCACTAATTAATTCTGATGCTATACCTGTTAAAGTTATAGAACCGGCTTCTAGAACATATCCGCGATCGGCAATTTGTAAAGCCAGATGAGCATTTTGTTCAACTAACAAGATAGTAACGCCAGTAACACGCAGATTTTCAATAATTGAGAAAATTTCTCGGACGAACGCAGGTGCTAAACCTAAGCTAGGTTCGTCTAAAAGCAATAGTTTTGGTCTACTCATTAAAGCACGGGCGATCGCTAGCATTTGTTGTTCACCACCGCTGAGGGTTCCTGCTAGTTGATTACGTCGTTGTGCAAGCCGCGGAAATAGTTCAAACTGATGCTGAATATCTGCTTTTATTTCTGCTTGATTTGAACGAATATAAGCCCCTAAAAGTAAGTTATCAAAAACTGTTTGCTTTGCTAATACTCTGCGTCCTTCAGGACAGTGGGCAATACCAATTTGGACTATCTCATGGGCTGGACGACGAGTAATATTGCGTCCACTGTAGATAATTTCACCACTTTTAGGATTAACTATTTTAGATATAGCCCGGAGTGTGGTAGTTTTACCAGCACCATTTGCACCAATTAAAGTAACTACCTCACCTTTTTGAATCGTTAAATTAATGCTTTTGAGAGCTTGAATACCGCCATAATTAACATTAAGGTCTTGAATTTCTAATATTGTAAATTTTGGTTGATTATCAATGTTCATCTGGGGTTTACATCCAGAAATATTTAATACTGATATCATGTCCGGTTAATCAAGCTAAATAAAAAATGTTCGTAGTCAGGACTTTAGTCCTGGTCTTGGGGACTGAAGTCCCCACTAAGTAAATGAACAAAAATATTTACAGTCATTGCGTAATTAATTTTGTCCGACTACTTACAAACTGCTCATTATGGGTGATTTAGCGGATATTACATGACACAACAATTAACATATATCAATATACAGTTTTTAGGTAGCACCGTAATAATTTTATCGAAGTTGGTGTTGGGAAGGGAGCGATCGCTATCTTCACACTGTGTTGTTATTTACCTTGAGATAATATTAGTATGAGACTGCTGTAAAAAGTTAGCTCCATAAACTTGCTGTATGTCACTCTCTATCCAAGAGGCGACAGAGAAATAGATGGGTGCATTAATACCAATTCTGTATCTTATTGCCAGATTTTTCTAAAATTCAAGCTCATAATAAAAGCACCATCCCCTATTCATCCCTCACTTGCAAACCTCTTTTACCAGGAAATGCGAAAGTCTCCTCTTTTCAGGGTTAGTTTAGGAGATGGGGAACGATTACTGCTGCTTTTGTGAGAGATTTTGCGGGAATTATTACCAAACCATGATTTATAGTGGCGATCGCAATCAGTTAGCAACCGCTATATCAAATCACCTTAAAACTGCACAAATAGCGTTTTCATGCGTTACGTGCAGCGCGTAAATCCTAGTAGGATATCTTCGCACATCTCAAAGTTGGAAGACAAATGGAAATTTCTTATCGCAACATCAATTACCCACTTAGTCCTCCTTCATTTTTGACAGATTTTTCTGTCCTGGAAACCGACAAATATATCCTACAACTTGCCTCCAATGAAGAAGAATTAAATTCAATTTTCCGCTTACGATTTGAAGTATTTAATCTGGAGTTAGGCTTGGGATTTTCTACTTCTAGCTTTAACCAGATGGATCAAGATCAGTTTGATGCTGTCTGCCATCATTTAATGCTCATTTGCAAACATACTGGTAAAACCATTGGAACCTATCGGATGCAAACTTATACAATGGCTATGCAAGGGCTGGGTTTTGATGCTGCTGACATATTTAATTTAAATGAAATTCCTGATTCTGTACTACAAGCATCTGTAGAAGTAGGACGTGCGTGTATAGCTAAAGAATATCGCAATATTCAGGCGCTTTTGTTACTTTGGGAAGGGCTAGCAAATTATCTCATCTGGAGTCAAAATAAATATTTTTTTGGTTGTGCTTCCTTACTTACTCAATGTGCCAAAGAAGCTGCTTGTGCTTGTCTTTACTTTCGGCAAAATAACTTGATGCATTCGAGTATTTTAGTTAATCCAAATTCACAATATTGTCTAGAAACTTTTTTAGAAAGTCCGGATGCGTGTAATGTAGAAATTCCTAGTATTTTGCAGGCATATTTAAGTATTGGAGCCAAAATATGTAGTCTACCAGCAATTGATCGCCAATTCAAAACTATTGATTTTTTAACTATATCTAATATAGAAGATTTTACTAGGTGGCATTCTCCAGTTTGTCAGAAAAAGTAGATAACTACTTGGTTTTTCATGAAACAATGCTTTGTTTCTCTACTGTGTTATTTTTTGACAAATAGTATCAACCTCAACTTCAGTCAATATTGTCGGCTCAATTAATTAGGAGCATCCCAAATGTTTGATTTTTTAAACGCAAAGGAGCGCAGAGGTTTACGCAAAGGGAGGCGGAGGTTTAACGAAAGTTTTGTGTGTTTTGTTTTAAAAAATTTGACGCTTCCTATTGCCTTTGCTATCTATCTATTTACAAAACTAACATGTTTCTTCGTTGTATGGCATCTACGTAATCGCATTTTATCCAGATAGTTCACTGGGTGTTTTTAAACTACTTTTTGAGAAATCTGTTTATGCGGCACCTCACTCTCGTTCCGAGTTGGTTGCGATTTTTAATGATCTTTTTGTTGATGATGGGTACATTATTTCGCTTTGTTGAACTTGATAGCAAAGTTTACTCGCACGATGAAATTTATACTTCATTAAGAATTTCTGGTTACACAGTAGATGAAGTTAAACAACAAATATTTAATGGTCGGGTAATTAGTCAAGAAAGTTTTCGCAAATTCCAAAGCCCTAATCTAGAAAAAGGCGTTAATGATACTATTATGTCTCTGGCAACAGAAGACTCGCGACATCCACCACTTTATTACTTAATAGCCAGATTTTGGGTAAATATTTTTGGTAACTCAGTAACAGCGATTAGAAGTTTATCTGGCTTGATTAGCTTGTTGGTTTTTCCTTGTATTTATTGGCTATGCCGAGAATTATTTAATGTGCCGTTATCAATACCTAGCGTAGCGATCGCACTGATGTCAATCTCTCCTATGCAAATAATTTATGCCCAAGAAGCACGAGAATATATTCTTTGGTTAGTCACCATAATTGTATGTAGCGCTGCACTAGTGCGAGCAGCCTGTTTAGAATTAAAAGATCAAAACGAGTTAGAAAAAGAGCAAAAACTACCAGACCGTTTTGCTATCTGGGGAATTTATGCAATAACTTTAATATTGAGTCTTTATACATCTTTGTGGACTATATTTGTAGTATTTGCTCATGGAATTTATATATTAACAATAGCAAAATTCCAACTGAATGAGACTGTCAGAGCTTATTTGCTAGCATCAGTGGTGGGGTTTTTAGCCTTCATGCCTTGGATAACAATTGTGACGGCTGACTTTTTTCAATTTCTAATTTCAGCAGATGGGACGGCAGTACAGGCATCGCAAATGCCTTTAATTCCATTTTGGCTGATGCAGGTTAGCCGAATTTTTTTTGATTTAGGCTTAAGCTTAGAAAATCCTGTGATATATTTAATTTTGCCAATTTTTTTAAGTTTGGTGGGATATGCTATTTATTTTCTTTGTCGAAGAACAAATTACAAAGTCTGGTTGTTTGTTGTAGCATTGATTATAGTACCAGCTCTCCCTTTAATATTGCCAGATTTAATTTCTGGGGATATACGTTTAGATTCTGAACCATATTTAATGCCATCTTATTTAGGTATTCAAATAGCTGTTGCTTATCTGCTGGCTACGCAACTATATAATGGCAACTTATTACGCCGGAGCATTTGGCAAATGATCCTGCTATTGGTAATTATCTGTGGATTGGTTTCTTCTAGAGTGAGTTACCAAGCAGAGACTTGGTGGAGTAAGGGAGTTAGTTATGGGAATCCACAAGTAGCAGAGATTATTAATCAATCAGCTCGACCACTTTTGATTAGTAATTCTGTAGGTATCAATTATGGAAATGTCTTTTCTTTGAGTTATCTTACACAGCCAAAAGTGCGATTTCAGCTGGTGCAAAATCAAGGTATTCCTAAGATTCCTGAGGGATTCAGTGATATTTTTCTCTTGAATCCTACTGATAACTGGCGTGAGCAAATAGCAACCAAGTATCAGTTTCAGACAAATATTGTTTACAAAGATGAACATTACTCGCTCTGGAAATTAGTCAAGCCTCGTACCTCGCGCCAACGTCAGAGATTATTTAGAAGTTGATAGTATCTGGCAAAATTCCTTTCTTTGAGCCACGCTCTGAACTTAATATGAGAGTACCAACTCATGCCCAAATTAAAAATCTACATCTGTGAGTACTCTCTACCCCCTGTTGCCTTGCTTCTTTTGATTAACAGGGTTTAAGTATAGTAACCGCGTAATTCTGCGGTGAAAGATACTGTTTAGCTAATTGTTGTAGTTCTTGAGCATTTAGTGATTGAATTTGATGAGGATATGCCACAGCTAATTCAGCTTGGGCAATGGTATTGTAGTAACCATAAAGACCAGTTAGCTGATTTGGTGTTTCCGTAGAAAAGGCATACTCGTTACACAACAATCTGCGTGTTCGAATAAGTTCCTGTTCGCTAATTCCTTGTCTTTGCAAATTCTCTAAATGAGTAAGAATTGAGTATTCAACTTGCTCTAAGTTTTCTGGCTCCAACCAGGCAGTAATGGTAAATAAACTTGATTCTCGTTGTAAAGAAAAATCACTGTAAATTCCGTGTACCAATTGCAATTCTTCTCGCAAGTCGCGCACTAAACGCGAAGTCCGCCCTTCTGCCAATAACATCGACAATATATCTAAACCATAGGCTGTACGGAGTTGCTTTACTCCTGGTACAACCCACGCCATCATTAACCGCGCTTGCTCTATCCGAGGTAAACAGAGTTCTTGACGACAAATTCCAGCGATGACTGGCTCTACTACCTTTGGAGATGGCGGACAATCAGAGCGTTCGGCAAAATCAACGAATGAACGATTTACCAACTCCCAAGCTGGCTGTTGAGCAATTCCCCCCGCAATCACTACCGTCATGTTTTCCGGTTGGTAATGAGCGTGATGAAAACAGCGCATGGCTTCTGGTGACTGCTGCATGAGTTCTTGTTCAGTACCCAGCACGGAACGTCCATAAGGATGGTGTTGGTAAATGCTTTTATTGAGGGCTTGAAATCCTATCCAATCGGGATCATCATTACAAGAACGGATTTCCTCAAGTACTACGTCTCGTTCGCGGATAAATTCATCTTCTGGAATTGCCGCATTCAGTAGTAGCTCTCCCAAGTGGGGTAGTGTATCTGCTAAATAAGGGGCAGCTGTAGTTAAGGAGTAATGAGCATAATCGTAGCTCGTGGCTGCATTACTCACACCACCCTCGTTTTCAATTTTGTAATCGAACATGCCAGGGGCTAGTTTTGCTGTACCTTTAAAAATCATGTGTTCTAAAAAGTGAGCCATGCCAAACCAAGGTTCAGGCTCAAGGCTTGTTCCAGCACGCACCCAAACATCAGCCACAACTACAGGGGTAGTTGGAATTTCTTGATGAATAAACGTTAAACCACTGTCTAGTCGGAGAACCGAGGCTGGAAACACGGTATGAGTAAGTTGTTGTAACAATTTTTTGTAGCTTTAACCACAATTTAATGTAATTTTTGTTATCTTAACTCTGAACGATCACTAAATTAGAATCAATCTATACAGATTTGGTTTTTCTAAGCCGTTTTTTTATATAGGGCATGGGGCAGGCATGGTGAGACAGCGCTGCGGGAGGGTTTCCCTTCGGAGCCACTTCTGTGCGGGGGTTCCCCCCGTTGAGGAAAGTGGCATCAGGCGACTGCGTTAGCGCAGCGTAAAGCCTGCGGCATAGCTCCGCTTAGAGCGAGCTTGTGTTCGCGCAGCGTCTCGTAGAGAGCGTCATCCGTTCGCGCAGCGTCTCCGATAGGAGAAGGGGGCATTGGTTATAGCTATAGCCAGTTAGCTTAGGACATAAACTGATCATAAAATCCGAACACCAACAGACTTTTAAACCTTTCCCCTGTCCCCTGCTATATTATTTTCTTCATCTTTCCCTGCTCTGTTCACCTATGCCCAAAAAATAAGCTCCCAAGTTCTTGCTGACTTTGGGAGCTGATAATTTTGAGTTCACCACAACGCCGTTTTACCTAAGTTTATGACCTGGTTAAACCAGGTGGGAACCGATGTTCTACGTTTAAAGTTTCCGGGTACTTGCCCGGTTTACTGCCACGAGAAATATTTAGCTCCCTGTTCTTTAAAGACATAGATCAAAAAACTTGATGGCAGTCACCAACGTCGCAGTGTAACTAACTCATTATAGCTTTCAAAAACAGGTTGTGTGTTCAGGATAGGAAATTAATAGCGAATTTAGCTCGGATACCAGATAGATTCTATGTTGTAAGCGATGGCACTTGCAGTATCTTGGTTTTGAGCATCGAGCAAAACAGTAACGTGTCCCAACTTGCGCCCAGGACGTGATTCTGTTTTTCCATACCAGTGAACAAAAGCGTGGGGAATAGCTGCTAATTTTTGGCGTTGGCTGTGGTAGTCACTATGAGAATTTTCATACCCCAATAGGTTAACCATCACAGCACTAGCGCATTGCAAGGCAGGATTACCCAAAGTCAAACCACAAACGGCTCTTAAGTGCTGCTCAAACTGGGATGTTTCACAAGCATCCAGGGAAAAATGCCCAGAATTATGGGTACGAGGGGCAATTTCATTGACTAACACCTGACCGTCAGTGGTCAGAAATAGCTCAATGCCGAAAACTCCCACTGCATGCAAACTATTTAGTAGAGTGTGTGCGATCGCCTCTATTTCTGCTGCTTGATTGAGTGTAATATCAGCTGGGGCAATCACTCGTCTACACACTTGTTGTTCTTGCTGGGTTTCGACCACTGGGTAAGTCACAACCTTACCTTCTACAGAACGAGCAGCAATTACTGCTAATTCTCTGGCAAAGGGTACAAATTTCTCGATTAAAAACAAACTAATGTTATAAGAATTTAGCTTTTGCTGCAAAGTAGCTAAATCTTGAATAATGAAAGTACCTTGTCCGTCATAGCCATGACGGCGGGATTTGAGAACTAATGGAAAATCTAAATATTCTATTTTAGATGCAATATCTTCTTCTTGTTGTTCCAGGGCAAAAAAGGGGGGAACAGGTAAGTTTAAATCACGTAAATAACAACGTTGATGATATTTATCTAAAAGGGGAGCCAAAGCTGTCAAACTAGGACGAAAACAAACGCCTTCCTGGGCTAGAACAGATAAAGCATCTAGATTCACAAATTCATTCTCAAAGGTGATGACATCGCTTTTGGTTGCTAAGATTTTAGTAGCAATGGCATCATAAACTGCGGCAAAAACCTTGTCCTGAGCGATGGATACAGCAGGATCATCTTTACTAGGAGTCTGCACTACCAATTTTACTCCTAACTTCTTTGCGGCATCCCCCATCATCCAGGCAAGTTGCCCACCACCAATTACGCCAACACGCTTCATCGACATCCTAGAGAATCACGAGTTTTTATGCCAGTTTGAGAATTTACTCCACTGGCTTTGTTGCACAGTTCTTTAATTTGTGCGCCATCCAAAATTGCATCAGTGAAATCTGCACCGTCTATATTCACATCAGGAAAGATGGCACGGAGTAAAAGAGCTTCTTTTAAAATGGCATCACTTAAATCAGCCCCAGTTAAGTTTACCTGATCAACCATCGCATTAGTTAAATCTGCTCCATGCAGATTTGCGTGCGTCATTACCGAAGCGCTTAAAACTGCTCCCCGCAAGTCCGCATCTTTGAAGTTAATCATTTCCATATTGGCGTTAGAAAACTCAGCAGCTTGCAAAATTTGACCAGAAAAATCGCGTCTTGCTAACTCTGCATTACTAAATGACAGAGGATGACTCCAATCTACCGCTTGCGCTGGGGAGGCCAAGAAAAGTACTATTATCCCCAAAAATAACGCTAGTCCTCGCTTGCAAAACATACTCTAGGTAGCCAATTTGTTGTTCAATCACTGCATTTAAGCTTATCGCATCTCAAGCAGACTAGACCCGGATTTCTTACAGGTGAGAAAAAAACACTTGGATGAGCAAAATTTAGGGTAGTTCACTTGATACATCATCAAATTAGATGAAAACTTGCAAACAGCGATCGCCTGGGTCTTGATGTGGTAGCTCAATCTGACGGCTTAAAATAGCAATGTGGCGGTTAAGTGGAGCTTCATGAATTTCTAGGGTATTTAAGGGTGAACTACCCACACTGACATCTCCGAAGCGATCGCCTGTCGCAACGTCGACATCCACTTATTATGCTCGTGTCTATATTCTGGTAAAAATGGAGAATAACGGATTTGAACCGATGGCCTCTGCGGTGCGATCGCAGCGCTCTACCAACTGAGCTAATTCCCCTTAATCAGGGCTAAGTGTTGACACTCTCCTGACTGACATCAGCTATTTTAACATTCGCTTGCTGTAGGCTGGAGGTCTTTTTGGGAATATACTTCTTGCACGCGTTGTAGTTCCAAATCAGTCAGATAATCCACAGTCCAGTTACAGCAGCGCTGAAGCATGTGAAATGGGTAAGTATTCGCTACACCAACGACTTGCATCTGTGCTTGTTTCGCCGCTTCGATACCTGCTGGTGTATCTTCTATTGCTAGACATTCTTGTGATTGCAAATTTAATTCGGGATATTTTTGGTTTAGGAGGGCGACTGCTAGCAGATAACCATCGGGTTTGGGCTTACTGGTAGTGATATCGTCACCTGCGACGATAACTTTAAAATGCTCAGTCAGCTTGGCGCGGTGGAGTACCAGTTCTATTTCTTGGCGAATTGCACCACTGACTAAACCTAATTTTAAATTCTGCGATCGCACCTGATATATTAAGTCTTCTACACCTGGATACAAAGGCAGTTTTTCTAATTTTTCTATTTCTAGCACATAAGCTTGTGCTTTGCGGTGCAGCAGGTGAGTTAAATATTCTTCAGTATCTACCCTACCACGATTAGCGAGCAGTTCTTGAAAACAAGCGCGATCATTGCGTCCCAAAGAAGCTTGACGCTCACTCACCTTTTGGGGTTGGAGATTTTCTTGAACGAGAATTTCATCTATCAGTTGCAGGTGGATGGATTCATCGTTAATGATCACACCATTGAAATCAAATAGAACTGCCTTTAAACTCATGCCCTTATGCCAAAAACTGGAGATCCTAAGTCCTCCAAATCATTATTATCTATTGTGCGATCTATTGATGTCGGCGTATACTGCTGTACTTGCTTTTGAGTAGCTGCATCTATTGCGGGGATGGGTTTAACGCCGCTAGTTACCTGATTAATCCACCATACATCTTGAGTTCGCACTGCTTCAAACCCCGCCGCACCCATACTTGCATCTACGCTTCCAGTAGCATACTCACGAATATATGGCTCCTCAAAAACATTATTGAGCCAATCTAACTGACGTAAGGTGTTTTGATTACCATCTAAAATCAATACTTGTCCCCCAGTTATCAGCAACCGGAAGCTTTCGCGCAAAATTGCTTGGGATACTATAGTTGGTGTTTCATGAAATAGCAAAGAAGCTGTGACTAAATCAAAATAAGCGTCTTGATAACTGGTTTTCTCTGCGTTTCCATGTCGCCAGATAATATCTAAACCAGCCGTCCTAGCTTTATCTTCTGCTCTTACCAGCATATATGGTGACAAGTCTAAACCAATAACTTCTGCTTGGGGAAAAGCCTGCTTTAACATCAAAGTCGTGGAACCTGTACCACAGCCTAAATCGAGTATGCGTCGAGGTTTGACTTTAACAGCATCAATTAAAGCTTGACGTACTACAGTTTCATTAGGCGGTAGAACGTATTGGGTAATCGGATCATAAGAAACTGCTGCACCAAAATTGAGATATCCGCCCTCAATACCGTGAAAGTTTTGGCTACTGTAGTAATCAGGAATTATGACATCATTTTGCCGAAAGCGATCGCTCTCTTTTTCCCAATCAATACTATCCGCGTAACGTTGCAATTTCTCCTCGTCAATCAAAAAACGTACCACAGGAGATAGAAAATTTTCCCAGAGTGTATTTTGATGAATTGCCATAGGATCAAACACAGTTTTTTTATTTACAAATTCTAAAGTATTGTCTGGCGATCGTGTTGACACTTATACTATTTATGTAATACATTTGTAGTATAAAGTAAAAACTCAGCAGACTCATAATGACAGATATTCTTGCTTACCACTTGATGATTTGACTGAACAAACACAGGGTGTAGAATGTTGCAAAGATACAGGTGTTTTGGATGAAATTCCTGGTGCTTATAAAGCTATAGACCAAGTGATGGCAAATCAAGCAGATTTAGTCGAAGTTGTAGCAACACTTAAACAAGTTGTTTGTGTTAAGGGTTAGAGACGAATGGCACTAAGAAAAGATGAAACCTAGTCAGGGCAGGGTGTAGGGGGTAGGG
>JAYGHB010000149.1:0-18170 GCA_034931985.1 Halotia wernerae UHCC 0503 | reverse complement strand
GGAGGGTTTCCCTCCGGAGCCACTTCTGTGCGGGGGTTCCCCCCGTTGAGGAAAGGTGTACTGAATTTTTTCACAAATCAAATATGAGTTCTATATATTTATAAATTAACGATCAAAAAAACCCCCAAAAGGGGGCTAATTTAGTTATTCGCGTGGAGTGAATAACTAAGTAATTAATACTCAAAGTAGATATAGCAATCCGAACAGAATAATCCAAATCACATCAACAAAGTGCCAGTAAATCTCAGCAGCTTCGATACCGAAGTGCTTTTCACTACTGTAATGACCGGGAACGCGCGATCGCCACAACACAGCAATAATTGCTAAAACGCCGATAGTCACGTGCAGTCCGTGGAAGCCAGTCAAAACATAAAACGCACTAGCAAACAAATTGGTAGTCAGACCGAATTCTAAATGGGTATATTCATACACCTGACCTACCAAGAAAATAGCACCCATTGCCGCAGTAATTGCTAACCAAGTACGCATACCCCGCGCATCATTCTTTTTAATAGCGGTGTCAGCATTGTGCATGACAAAACTACTAGCAATTAGATTGACAGTGTTGACTCCGGGTAGCAATAATTCTAACTCTGGTGTACCTGCTGGAGGCCATGCAGGCAAGGTAGCACGGAAAGCCAGATAGGCTCCGAACAACCCCATAAAAATCATCCCTTCAGCAATCAAGAAGACAACTAGCCCGAATAAACGATGGTCTGGATGTTCTTCATGATGACCAGGCGCTGCTTCCGCTGCGTGGTGATGATTCAGTTCAGTTTGAGCTGGATCAATTGTTTGACTTTGCATGAATCCTTAATGTGTAGAGGGGGTGGGGAGATGAGGAGCAAGGGGAGTAGGGATTATTGACCAATGCCCTGTGCCTAATGCCTCATATCCTTTTTATTTACGGTCTTCGGGATTGGCAGCAACCGCTGGATCAGGTTCTGCTCTTAATACTGAGTTCGGGCCAGCAGATAAGACTGGATTGGGATCAGATAAAGGTACACCTTCATTAGCCTTTTCCAAGCCATAGTCGTAAGGGCCTGTAGCTAGTACTGGAAGTTTATCAAAATTCTCGATCGCTGGTGGAGAGGTAGTCATCCACTCTAAGGTAAGCGCCCTCCAGGGATTATTACCAGCTTTTTCGCCGTATAACCAACTCCAAATGGCATTGATAATAAAGGGAAATGTCGAAACTGCCAGTATATAAGCGCCTATGGTACAGATTTCGTTGAGGAACGTAAATTTAGGGTCATACTGGGCGATGCGGCGATTCATGCCCATCATTCCCAGCTTGTGCATAGGTAAGAAGGTCATATTTAGACCAACAATTGTCAAGGCAAAATGAACCTTACCCCAAAATTCGTTGAGCATTCGTCCCGTCATTTTCGGGAACCAGTGGTAAATCGCCGCATAAATGCCGAGAACACTACCACCAAATAGGACGTAGTGCAAGTGTGCCACCACAAAATAAGTATCGTGAACGTGAATATCAAACGGTACTGCTGCCAACATGACGCCACTGATCCCGCCAATCACAAAGGTACCCACAAAGCCCATAGCAAAAAGCATGGCACTGTTGAGTCGGATTTTTCCACCCCACATAGTTGCCAACCAGCTGAAAATCTTAATTCCTGTAGGTACGGCAATGATCATGGTGGTAATCATAAAGAACATCCGCAACCAACCAGGAATACCGCTGGTGAACATATGGTGCGCCCAAACAATTAGCCCCAAAAAGCTAATTGCCAAAGATGAATAGGCGATCGCTTTATAGCCAAAAATCGGCTTGCGAGAATGCACAGGGATCACTTCCGAAATTGCCCCAAAGAAAGGCAAAATCATAATGTAAACCGCTGGGTGGGAGTAGAACCAGAACATGTGCTGGTAAACTACCGGATCTCCACCACCCGTTGGGTTAAAAAATGTTGTTCCGGCAATCAAGTCAAAAGCCAGTAAAATTAGACCTGCTGCCAACACTGGCGTTGATACTAGAACCAAAGCTGAGGTGGCAAACATTGCCCAACAAAATAATGGCAATTGATAGAAACCTAGTCCTGGAGTACGCATTTTCAGTAGTGTCACCAGGAAATTGATTGCTCCCAAAATTGATGATGTACCGAGTAACAATACACTCATAATCCAAATTCCCTCACCCACTTGACCTGTTACCAAGCTCAAGGGAGGGTAGGAAGTCCAACCTGCATCCGGTGCATCGCCTACTAATAAAGTAGCAATCAACAACAACCCAGCAGGTGGAATCATCCAAAAGGCAACAGCATTCAAGCGTGGGAATGCCATATCTTTTGCCCCAATCATCAAAGGGATTAGGTAGTTAGCAAAACCCGCACCGGCTGGCACAATCCACAAGAAAATCATGATTGTGGCGTGCAGTGTAAATAAGCTGTTGTACACTTCAGGTGTGACAAAATCTACTTCTGGTGTTCGTAGTTCTGTGCGAACTAAGTCAGCTAATACCCCACCAATACAGTAAAAAATGAACGTAGTGACTAGGTACTGAATACCAATCACCTTATGGTCTGTGTTAAAGCCAAAGTAGTCTTGCCATTTTCTGATCCCTGGCTCCTCACTATGGGCAGGAATATTGGCGGTTTCTTGTAACTGAGCTTGTGTCATAAAAGTCAAGAGTCAATGGTCAATAGTCATTACTATTAACTACATTGTGAATGTGATTGAGCATTTCTGGCTGAATTCCCATGTCCTTGGTGTAAGGAGCCAGAAATTCATCCGGGGATTGATTAGCAGGGTTGATAGCAACAGTTTGATTTAGCGTTTCTTTGCTGGCAACTAGTTGCTCTTGCATCCATTGATCAAAAGCCTCTTGGGTTTCAACCACTACTTGAGATCTCATTGCACCGTGGTAGGGACCACAAAGTTCAGCGCAAATAAGGTCATAAGTACCTGCTATTTTGGGCGTGAAGCGAATTTCGCTCTGCCTACCAGGAATGACATCCTGTTTCAGGCGAAATTCTGGAACCCAAAAGGCGTGGATAACATCGTTGGCTGTCATGTTAACTTTCACCTCACGCCCAACGGGAACGTGCAACTCACCTGTAGTTATGCCAGTTTCTGGATAGGTAAAAATCCAGGCGTATTGGAGACCTGTAATATTAACCAGCAATTCTGGTGGTTGCCCTGCTTTGTCAGGACTGCCGCCAATAGTAGGAGCAACAATACCTACACCAGGAGCATTCCGTTTTTGAGGAATTTGATCAGCATTGCGGACTGCTGCGGTGGCTGGATCTTGCATTGCCTGATCAGATTTTTCTTGATTGAGGTTGGGTTCTGTGCTGGCAGGCGTATCGTTTAAGGTTGCAGCGAGAGCGGTTCCCGCACGCTGCGCGATCGCTGCTCCAGGCATTGTCATCGATTGCTGAGTAATCGGGGCTTCATGTACGGCATGGGGATCAAAGCCACCCATCTCATTGTATACGTCAAAGCTGTAGACAGAAATACCGATAACGATAATTGCTGGGATCGCCGTCCAGAGGATTTCTAAAGGCACATTGCCCTCAACTGGCGGGCCGTCTTCATTATCACCTGCACGCCGACGATATTTAATTGCAGAGTAAATTAAAACACCTTCAACTATTAGGAATATACCTGTAGAAACGATCATCATCGTGTTAAACAGATTATCGACTAAGACGGCTTCATCCGAGGCTGCTGTTGGCAACAGACCGTGATTTTGACCGTACCAAAGGCTGACTAGCGTTAGTACGATGCCAATGAGTAATGTCCAGATTGTACTTGGAATCTTCACGGTTTACTTAATTGAAATTACTACGTTATCTGAAAGCGGCTCACTTACTAAGGTAGTCTAGGCTGCAAGCTGACGGGGCTGAAGGTCTGAAATTTTTATTAATTTTTTTGGCTACATTACTAATTTTGAGTACAAGAGATTTATAGAAAGTCGGCTAGAAACTCCATCTCCTTATGGGTGGAGAGGGATAGCTAGCTAGCTAGCTGCCCGCCGCCTTGGGGCATTGGGCATTGGTGAGTCTTCTCCATCCCTCATTCCCAAAAACTTCATCCCGCAAGTGGCGTGAAGTTTTTTATTGTCATTGATCAAATGTTAACAACTTGAAAAATACCTAAAGCTTCTGGCTAAAACTAGCTGGAGTGATTCAATGTATAAGTGAAAGCCAATCTATAAAATCCTAGGCTATACGCTAGGGTAAAGATGGGTTGGTACTAATTTAGAGAGCTACTACCAAAAGCGGGCAGAAGGTATTGTTGATGAACGAATTTGTCCTAGAACAACAAAATGAAGCGGCAGCAGAGCAGCAAAAGCCCAAAGAAGTGATTCGTCGCTTGGTTTGGAGGATGTGCATAGCCACATTAATTTTGATGGCAATAGGCAGTGCCACCCGCGTCATGAATGCTGGACTCGCTTGCCCAGACTGGCCATTATGCTACGGGGAACTAGTGCCAGCCAAGCAAATGAATTTCCAAGTATTTTTGGAGTGGTTTCACAGGTTAGATGCGAGTTTAATTGGTGTCAGCGCGATCGCCCTGTTTGGTTTATCTTGGTGGCATCGTCGTTTCTTACCCACCTGGCTACCTTGGACATCCACATTCTCCTTGTTTTTAATCGTCTTTCAAGGCGTTTTGGGGGGACTAACTGTCACTCAACTGTTGCGGTTTGATATTGTCACCGCCCACTTGGGAACGGCACTGTTGTTCTTTACAACCCTATTGATTATCGGCACGGCACTTACTCCCTATCAGGGAACTGGAAATGTTGGTAAGCTACCTTGGGTGGGCTTAATTGCCGCTATTTTAATTTACTTGCAAAGTCTACTAGGTGCTTTAGTCGGGTCTCGTTGGGCATTACACCAGTGCTTGGGCGGTTCTCAGCTTTGCGGTGTGATGTATAGCCATATTTTAGGCTTAGTGCCGCCAACTGTTGCTACTTTAGCAGTGGTATTGATTTCCTGGCGAACACCTGCGCTGCATCCAGCTTTACGGCGACTGGCAAATATGGCTGGTGGATTATTGGTTTTACAAATCCTTTTGGGAGTTGCTACTTATCGATTACACCTGCAAGTCGAGCCTCTTACCGTCTCTCACCAAGCTGTGGGAGCTACTTTACTGGGTACTTTAGCGGCTTTCACAGTTTTAGCACTGCGTGACTGGATTGCTAGTCGTGATATCAATGCTTACTCTGTTGGTTTAACACCATCTGCTATAAATACACAAGCAAATGGACCGAATCCATAACGTAGTTCAAGTTCGTTTGAATCTTGCTATTACCCTTACGGTTACTGATGACTAATAGCTATTAGCTATTAGCCACTGGTTATTTAGCAAAGAACTTGACATCACATCTAGCACGAACCCCTAGCAACTAGAAGTGGTGGAATCATCCCAACCCTCACCTTCACCTGCACTCCAAGAGACTAAAAGTCGTTGACTCTACAAATCAAGTTGTGAGTAGCACTCTTTCATGGAAGCCCCAACGGCGAAGATTGCGACCCAAGCAGGTGTAAAAAGTCTGTGTTTTTGCTCGCAGTTAAGAGCCAGACTGAGCAGGGGCTGCATATATAAGTTGTTGAAGAAAAATAAGGAACTAGAGCCAACATGATTGAGACTAATGTCTCCCGCCACCATGAAACATTTTTACAAGTAATTCAAAGCTACTACCAGCTAACTAAACCTCGGATTATCCCGTTGCTTTTAATTACCACTGCTGGCAGTATGTGGATTGCTGCTAAGGGAGAAGTAGATCCATTACTGTTGCTAGTAACTCTTACTGGCGGCACTTTGGCTGCTGCTAGCGCCCAGACAATTAACTGTATCTATGACAGAGATATTGATTATGACATGGAGAGGACGCGCCATCGTCCGATGCCTTCTGGGAAGGTGCAGCCCCGTGATGCTCTAATTTTTGCGATCGCTCTGGCTGTGATGTCATTCACCCTACTCGCAGTATTTGCTAATTTACTCGCTGCTTCGTTAGCATTTTCTGGCATCGTCTTCTATATTTTGGTTTACACCCACTGGTTAAAACGCCATAGTACCCAAAATATTGTGATTGGCGGTGCTGCTGGGGCAATTCCGGCGTTAGTAGGTTGGGCTGCTGTCACAGGCACTTTAAGCTGGGGAGCATGGCTAATTTTCGCCATTGTCTTTTTATGGACACCTCCTCATTTCTGGGCGTTAGCGCTGATGATTCGGGATGACTACGCCAAAGTTGGAATACCAATGTTACCTGTGATTGCTGGTGATGTGGCAACAGTACGGCAGATTTGGTACTATACGCTGATCACCGTTACAGCAACTTTGTTGTTGGTTTATCCCTTACACGCCAGTGGAGTTGTTTATGCAGCGATCGCAGTTAGTTTAGGGGGATTATTTATCCACAAATCTTGGCGCTTGTTGCAAAACCCAGAAGATCGCACTGTAGCCAGAGAATTGTTCCTCTATTCCATCTCTTACATGATGCTGTTGTGCTTGGGTATGGTGATAGATAGCCTCCCCATTACCCATCATCTAATGAGTGCAGCGATCAATCTCATTGCCTAGGGTATGGATGAAAATGCGATCGCGTTGGCTTTGATGGCGCGATCGTGTTTCATAAATTAAAAATTATTTATTAAACAAAATCAAGTTTTGTAGATTCGCAATTAGAAATAAAATTTCACTCATAGGGAAATCGGGCAAAAAGCTAAATGAACTTCTAAGAAAATATAAATGTTAACAAATTACATTCATACAGCTATGCACAAAGCAACCTACGAGTTGCTTGAGGATGGAACTTTCTATGGAGAAATTCCAGAATGCAAAGGAGTATGGGCAAATGCTGTGACGCTAGAAGCTTGTCGAGAAGATTTGCAAGATACTCTTGAAGGATGGCTGATACTAGGACTGCGTTTAGGTCACACTCTGCCGATACTGGATGGCATTAACTTGAATTTCAACCAAGAGGTCGCCTAATGCCACCCTTTGGATCGATTAATCGGCGGGATTTGGTTCGTTACCTAAAAGATATCGGTTTTGATGGGCCTTATCCAGGTGGTAAACATCAATACATGCTAAAAGGTGAATTAAAGCTGACAATTCCCAATCCGCATCAGGGAGACATCAGTTCAAGCTTACTAAATAGAATATTACGTCAAGCTAATATCAGTAGAGATGAATGGGAAGCAATATAAATTAGATGCTTCATCAATTTGATTAATTTAGTTGCTTAGGGTATGGATTAAAATGCGATCGCGCCCTTTTAGATTATGAGCCGGAGATTGTCCATTTTTCGGGACATGGGGGCGGAAATAAAGGCTTGGCTTTGGAAAATAACTCCGGGCAATTGCAACCAGTGAGTACAGAGTCACTGACTAGGTTGTTTAAGTTATTTCGGGTGCATCCACTTTTGGAAGAAACATAATTATTTAGTGCCACAAACCCCACTATATGGGTTGTCTAAAAAAGTCTATCTGCCAAAACCGGATGCTCCCGTTATTTCAGAACAAAATTGAGTGTATTGTTTTGAATGCCTGTTACAGTGAAGTGCAAGCCGAGGCGATTCACCAACAAATTAATTATGTAGTGGGTATGAATCGGGCAATTGGCGATCGCGCAGCAATGAAGTTTGCCGTGGGATTACATGACGCGGGTTGAGGGGGAAAACACACGCTTGCGTCATTATCTGGCTCGATTACATCGCAAGACCCTATGTTATTCCAAGTCGGTACAAATGCTGAGATATTCGATTCGATTGTTACTTCACTATCTCAAATTTTGGGATGTTCCAATTCCTTAATGATTCATACCGCTATTATGCAACGCCGAAACTTTAATTAGTTTGTGATCACAAAGAACTTATTGAAATTTTGGGGATTAGTAATAGCGACGCGATCGCTGTTATAGGTACGTCAAAATTATATGGTAAACATGGAAACATCCAAATATTTGGTCAAATGATTTTAGAACTAGGAGACGATTATGAGATGCGTAATCTGCAAGCATGGAGAAACTAAACCAGGTTTAGTAACCGTGACTTTGGAAAGAGATGAATGTATTGTGGTAATTAAAAAAGTTCCAGCATCAGTCTGTGATAACTGTGGGGAATATTATTTAAGCGATGCAATTACTGAACAAGTGTTAGCAAGGGCTGAAGTTGCTGTTAATAATGGGGCAGAAGTTGAGATTATTAAATATTGCAGCATAGGCGAAAAATGTCGTAGGCTAGGAATTAGGGGCTAGAAAAGTAGCCTTTAATCGCAGGAAAAACCGCTATAAGTAAGGTATTAAGAGACTTTAATTAGTTTGTGACTAAAAAGAATTTATTAAAATTTTGGGGATTGGTAATAGCGACGCGATCGCTGTTATTGGTACGTAAAAATTATATGATAAAGATCCCAATATCTTCCAACATGTAAAACTTACAACCAAGATTCAATGGATAATGTTCTCACTTGTTGAATCCTCCGAAAGTCATTGTCGGCTGATACAACGATAAGACCGTGTTGTAAGGCTACAGCAGCAATCCAAAGGTCATTTTCATCAAAGCCCAGGTCTGTCACCTGAGTTTTCCTACGCTTGTTTTTCTCTTTAGAGCCAAATTGTCTCATCAAGGCTGCTTTAAGTTGACCGTAAATATTAGCCGTATCCTCTGTAACGTTGTAGATACGTATATCTTCAAGAAATTCTGTCAAAGAAACAAGATTAGTTTCTCTCTGTGCAGAATTTTCCATCATATATGTAAGTTCTCCTTGCACAATTACACAGGTAGCTATGTTTAATTCTCCAACCTCAGTTATTCGACGAATGACGTTTGGTTTGCCAAGAATAATAGCACTACAGTGATTAGTATCTAGCAGGTACATTACTCAAAGGGATTTAAGTCATAATCGAACTTGGCTTTACCACGAGTTGCATAAACAGCCTGAAGACACTCATCGAAGTCATCACCTGCCCAAGTGCCTGCATGTCTGAGGATGGAACGGCCGGAAGCTGGATGGTAAGGTATTTGAGAACTGTCTGTCGGGTTTTCTTCTGGTTGAGCTAGAGTATCGGAATCTGCTGTTTCTTGCTTGGTTTTCAAAAAGCGTAGAAAATCAAGAGTTTCTTCTAGGAGGAAATCGGGAGAAGATTCAATTTCTTGTAGTAGGAGTTCTTTGATACTCATAGGAATATATTGATTTTGTAGGAGAACGGAAATAGCTTTATCTTCCATTATCACAAAGCCCTCAATCAACCGGATTTTCGGCTTGGCGTAAATTCGTCACTCTTTCAGCAATGCCAGATTATTAAATATGCAGCATAGGCGAAAAATGTCGTAGGCTAGGAATTAGGGGCTAGAAAAGTAGCCTTTAATCGCAGGAAAAACCGCTATAAGTAAGGTATTAAGAGACTTTAATTAGTTTGTGACTAAAAAGAATTTATTTAAATTTTGGGGATTGGTAATAGCGATCGCAATTACTATTATTGCTTGTCATAGTTTACAATTATCATCCCCCGCCGCAACTACGATCAAACTCAGTGGTTGGGGAGGCTCCCCTGTGGAGCAAAAACTATTAAAACAAGTACTGCAAGACTTTGAGGCGCAAAATCCCACAATCAAAGTCAAATATGAGGTGATTTCCGACCAATACATGGATGTGATCAAAACCCGTTTGGTTGGGGAAGCTGCTCCCGATGTCTTTTATCTTGATGCTTTAGAAGCTCCTTTCTTAATGAGCCAAAATGTTCTAGAACCCCTAGATGCTTACATCACCCCAAAATTTGATTTAGCAGACTTTGAGCCTACCTTACTAAGCAGCTTCAAATATCAAAACCAAATCTATGGTTTGCCTAAAGATTATTCCACCCTAGCGTTGTTTTATAACCAAACAGCCTTCGCCGCTGCTGGTTTGAGTAATCCGCCGACTACTTGGGATGAACTACGCAACTACTCCCAACAATTAACAGGCAAACTGAACAAATACGGCTTTGGTGTCAGCCCAGAGTTAGCGCGTCAAGCTTACAAAATAACAGCTTTTGGTGGGCAAGTGGTAGACCAAAATGGTAACGCTGTTTTTGCTAGTCCAGCCGCCTTGCAGGGATTGCAATTAGTGATAGACCAGTATCAAAAAGATCGTACCTCTGCCCAAAAATCTGATGTTGGGACTAACTCAGGTAGTGAAATGTTTGGTCAAAGTAAGGTGGCAATGGTGATTGAGGGTAACTGGGCAATTCCTTACCTCCAAGAAACCTTTCCCAAACTTAAGTTTGCCACCGCAGAAATACCAATTATTAATAATAAAAAAGGCACAATGGTCTTTACCGTTGCCTACGTCATGAACAAGCAATCACAGCACAAAGCAGCAGCTTGGGAATTAATTTCCTACCTCACTGGTAAAGCCGGAATGCAGAAATGGACAGGGACAGGGTTTGCATTGCCAACACGTAAATCGGTAGCCCAGAAGTTGGGTTATGACCAAGACCCGTTGCGATCGCCATTGGTAGCAGGAATAGATTATGCTACACCTTGGCAGGTAGGAAAATATCCAGCTGCGATCGTCAACAACTTTGATAACCAATTTGTCAGCGCCTTATTGGGACAACAACCATTACAGCAGGCAATGCAACGAGCGCAGAAAGCAGCAAATCAGCAAATTAAAGCAATGGAATAAAAACCGACGTTGCTGAATCCAGGTATGAATTTACCGGGCTACGCCCCGCTTCTCTACGAGACGCTCCGCGAACGCTAACACGCAGAGGCTCTGCCGACTTGAGCAAAGTGTCCGTCGCGCAGAGCCGCAGAGAGCAAGAGTTTGAAATATTGAGTTTTCAAATTTCATACTTCAATTCAGCAACGCCTAAAAACCATACCTCATGTCCAATGCTCAATGCCCCATGCTTCGCTCAATTAAAAATGAAATTGAATCAATTCAATTTTTAATTTTTAATTCTTAATTTTTAATTCCCTAAGGGATGCCCCATTCAGTTTAAGGTTTTTGAGTGGCGATCGCTAACTTTGCTCCCTTTACCTGACGTAATCTATCCATTATCTCCACTACTTGACCGTGACCAACTTTAGCATCGGCATTAATAATTACCAAGGCTTCTGAGTTAGAACCAACTAAAGTCTGCACTTGCTTGATTAAATCATTAATCGTAATTGGTTGGCGATTTAGGCTTACCTGTCCTTTTTCATCTACCGTTACGGTAGCTTTAGTGGAAACTTGCTGTTGTTTTGCTGTTGCTGCTTTCGGTAAATTTACTGGTAAGCCTTCCGACCTAGTTAAAAACAGCGTAGACATGATAAAAAACGTCAAAATCGCAAATATCACATCAATCATTGGCACAATATTGATCTGCGTTGGTATCTCTGCTTCATCTGGTAGACGCATAACTTTTCTCTCCTCGTTCGTAGTGACGGCGGTAAAGTAACTCTAGTTGTCCTCCATACTCTTGAATCAGTGCCATTTGGCGTACATACAATCCCCGAAAGGAGTTAGCAAATAAAAGTGTAAATATAGCAACTACTAAGCCTGATGCTGTGGATACCAAAGCTTCACTAATCCCAGCAGTCACAGTGGCTGTTTTTGTTCCTCCCACATCACCAATATCTAAAGATGCAAAAGAAGCAATCAAACCTAACACTGTACCCAGCAAACCCAATAATGGAGCTAGACCAATAATTGTCTCAAAGATATTTTGAAAGCGTTTGAGTAAAGGTATTTCAGCTTGTGCTTCACTTTCTAAGGCCAAACGAAACTCTTCAGGATTCGGTTCTTCTAATTCCAAGGCTGCTAGAAAAATACGTGCGAGGGGTAAATCTGCATTTTGCCGTAGTTTATCGATTGCACCAACTACGTTTTCTAAGCGATAGAGATTCAATACCTCTCTGATTACACGGCTTTGACGGCTATTGATTCTGACCCAAAACCTGATACGCTCAATAATCAAGGCCACCGCCAACACAGAAAACCCTAGCAGCGGCCAAATCACCACGCCGCCAGCCGTAAACAGATTATTAATTCCCATTTAGAGCCTCATTAATAAATCAATAACAGACAGACTACCAGAAATCCTCATGTAAATTGAGATTATTTGTCAAGAGTCTTTAAAATATTATGCAAATCTTTTTCAATTATTTGCCTTGAGAGGATTAAGCTGTCACGCATTTAATTTGTACATTGAGACAGCAGGGGAGTAGATGAGAATAACAACGCCCCATAACCTATACCCCATTCTCCATGCCCTATGCCCCATGCCCTTCAAGATAGAGTTTTTTATTACTTGATATTTTTATCTAAGCATTTTAGTATGTCTAGGTTACTAAGATTAGGTTGCAATAAATTATGACCTTTTCAGGCATAGCTGTTGAACAGCGTTCCAAAGAAGCTGAGTCTATCAGGTCTTTTCTGATTTACAGTCTGATTGGTTCGCTAGCCTTGCATCTCGGCGTACTTTCCCTAGGTATATTTAATCTTGGGAAGATAATACCTGAAGTAGAAGATGAACCAATAGAAGTGACGATCATTGATTCTCCGACTTTAGAAATAGAAAAACCACCAGATGAGATCAAACAAGAACCAGAAACCGCTTCAGCAAGGGTTCCTGAAAAGAGTGGCAATACAAGTGAAATAGATATCGTACCTCAACCTAAAAGTCAAGCGATCGCTCCAACTCCTTTTAAACCCCCTGTCATTGAACAGAAACAGCCTTTGAAATTAGAAACTGGAGCAGTTTCAAAGCTTTCAGATAATTTAAAAACGCCCCAAGTCCAAAAGCAAGAGCCAACCACACAACCACAACCAGCAGCCATAACTCCTCAAGTACTCACATCTGAATCTGCCAATACCCAGCAGTCGTCTCCAACGGTAAACCAAAGCAGTGAAAAATTAACAGGGTTGTTGAGTGGATTGAGAAACTCTGCTACTCAGGGAAGCAGTAATAATACTAATCCAGTCGAGTCCAATAAACTTGGTAGCACAAATTCTAACCCTGCTGTAGATTCAGGTACTAGTAATAGAAGACCCAGAAGCAGTGGGACAGTATCTACAGCGCCAAGCCCCGCAAAAATAGAAGCACCACCAAGTAATGATTCTCCAGGTTCAGGAAATGGCCGGGCAGCTTGCCGTCAATGCGGTACGAAGTATCCAGAATCAGCTAGACGACGAGGAATTGAAGGCAAAGTTGAAGTAGCTGTTGATACTGATGCTAAAGGTAATGTTACTAATGTGCGTGTTATTAATTCCAGTGGCAACCGTGCCTTAGATGAAGAGACTCTTAGACAAGCACGCGACTGGAAATTAAAACCTGCTGCTGGTGGTAGAGAGGGAGTCTCAATTTCTACTGAATATGCGATTGAAGGTTCTCGACGGCATCGTGAACTCCAAGAAAAAAGAAAACGACAAGCAGCACAAGAGAGAAAACAACAAGCAGCATCTGCAAATTTAACCGAGGAAACTCCAAGACGCAGACGGCGGTCAACGACATCAACTATCATGGATGTTCCTCCAGAAACTTCTAATCCATCTAGAGTTAGACAAAGGCAATCGACACCTTCGTCTGGTGCAGCCACAACAAAACCTAGCAATCAGCAGAGAAGTGTTAGAGAATCTCTACGTCGAGTCAGACGTAAACCTGTGACTAACAATTCATCAACCCAGCCCAAACCAACTGAAAATCGGCGGCGGCGAACAGAACCAGCCCCATCTTCAAGTCAAAGTAAGTTGCAAAATGCTTTGCGTCGTTCTCAACAACAATATCAGCCATCGTCATCAGATACTCCTACTTCTACTGGGAAGTGAGCAGGGGGAGTAAGAAAAATAGAATCTGAATAAATTTAGATAATTTATTTTCTGGAGTTCCTAAAAATGAATAATTTTGTAGCATCTAAAATTAATATAGCGATCGCCAAGTAGTTTAGGATATAAACTGATCCAAGCCTGTCCCCTTCTTACTGCAAATTTCTGGCTTTATAGAACATTTCTAAGCTATCGCGATCGCCTACATAACGCCAGTGCCAAGGCTCATAACTCACGCCTTGAACATTGTCTTGGGGAAATGATATTTCAAAACCAAAACGGGCTGCATTCGCTTGTAGCCACCTATAAGCTTTGGTATTATCAAAGTTGGTTTGCAGATTAGTTGCTGGTACTGCTCCGTCTCCAATGTCTACAGCGTAACCTGTGTGATGTTCACTATGACCAGGAGGAGCGCTGACAGCAGATCGTTCGGCTGGAGTCTGATTTCGCTTTTGCCCAACGCCAAAAAACAACGGCTCTTGATCTTTCACGGAGCGAAAGCCGGAAATTGGCACTAAAATTACACCCGCACTGCGTGCCGCTTGCGCCATCACCCGAAACTTTTCGGCAGCAGTTTTTCGCATTTTGATTCGCCCATCTGCGGTAATTGGCGCTAGTTCTGACTCAGGTGCTTCTGGATACGCTAAATGTCCCAAAATAACATCACCATTATTACTTTGAGGTTTGGCAGAATTACTAGGTTCTAAGTTTGATGCCGCAGCAGAAGTTGGCGAAGTTGGAGAATCGGCTGTTTTTTTCGGTGCAATGGCGAAAAACAAAAAACCACTAACTACAGCCAGCAGAACAAATCCTACTAATCCTCCTACCAGCAAAACTAGAGGTTGCAAACGTAATTTAGACACTACATCAGGAGTATCGCGTAAAGCCACCGGAATATCGTCACCAGGGCTACCCGATGAATTTTGCGGTTGTCCAGAAAAACCAACTTTATTCAAAGGTCAACTCCTACTTTTGTTCAATATTAATAACAGATTTTGACATTAATAACAGATTTTGACACTCCCCACGGCTGTGTGAATTTTGCTATTGCTCATTCACACAAAAAGCCGGGAAATTCTTGCTTCACGGGGATTCCAATGAATTTGCCCTCGGCAAGCATCTTGACCGTATGCCCTACGGCTGCAAGTCCGCGTATTGCGACTACTTGTGCGGCTGCAACATCTCTATCTGTTGTATAGCCGCAATTTGAACAAACATGAGTACGTTCGCAAAGCTGTTTTTTCCATGTCTCAACTTTGCAGTTAGGGCATATTTGACTTGTTTTTCGAGCATCTACTTTCTGGAAATAAACATCACGCTTGAAACAAGTTTGTTGGAGGATACTGAAAAATTGCCCGAAGCCTGCATCTAGGCAGTGTTTGCCTAACATGCCACGAGATAGTCCAACAAGATTTAAATCCTCCACAAATACCATCCCTGCATCATTACAGATTTGGTGAGACAGTTTTCGATGCCAATCTTTACGACAGTTAGCAACGTATTCATGCAATGAAGCAACTTTATTTTGTGCCTTTTTCCAATTGTTCGAGCCAATATGTTTTTTGGAAACACGCTGTTGCAGCAATTTCAGCTTGCGTTCGGCATCAACAAAAAACCTGGGACGCTTGACTAAAAGCCCATGAGAAGTCGCAACAAAACTTGTTAATCCTACATCTATTCCTACTGCTTCTCCGTGTGGCATCGGCTGGGGTGGGTTAATGTCCCATTGGATAGTTAACATTACATACCAACCAGAAACACGTTTAACCACACGCGCTTGCTTGATAGCCCCACCACCGGGAATATCCCGTGATTGACGGAATTTAATCGCACCAATTACAGGAAGTTTCACGCAACTATTAGTAAATGGGTTTTGTGAAAGTTGGGGGAAACAAAAAGAACGCATTCTTCCCGGTTTTTTAAATCTTGGGAATCCGTAATTTTGTTCCCACATACTTACAAAAGCCTTTTCAAGTCGCCTCAATGTTTGCTGCAAAGATTGAGCATTAACACGTTTTAAATACTCATTTTCTTTGCGTGCAGCAGTAAGGGACTTGCATTGACTAGCAAATGTTGGACGTGGCGTATCGGCAGGGATTATGTAGCAATTGCGGAGGTTACAAGCGTTAACCTGACAACTACGAGACTTATACCAGTCTTTACGTTCAGCTAAAGCATGGTTATAAACCCGTCTATGAGTCTCTAGCCACTCCTCAAATAATGCTATTTGGTTTTGCGTCGGCTTGAGCTTAAATTCGTAAGTCAAGTTAAACACTTTTATCACCTCCTGCACTAAATTATACCACTAATCTAAAAATCGTCAGGATGATTTTTAGGACTGCGAATAAATTTCCAGGCGTACTAAACCTTCAGAGTTAGAAACTAGAGGCACTGTGCGCGTTTCCGGTAGACTATAAAAAATAAACGCAACAGGTAACATTTTACATCTGTAATTCTTAGGCGCAATCTTGACAAATCTCCTAGAACTATACGTCAAGCTGGTGGGATTAGTCCTAGTCGGATTTCTTTTGGGACGCAAACTACCTACAGCAGTTCCCACTCGTTTAGGTCAGTTTCTTTTCTGGGTGGGAGTACCTATAAGTATTGTAGCTTTTTTACGTCAAGCTGACTTGTCGGGGCAGATTTGGATTGCACCTGCGATCGCTTATTTAGCTATTTTACTAGGGGCATTTTTGGCTTGGCTAGGAATTCAAGGGCAAGCCTATTTCACAAAGACGATTCCCCAACAATCAACTCAAGGTAGTTTAATTTTAGCGGCAATGGTGGGTAACACAGGTTATCTAGGTTTTCCCATTACTTTAGCAATGGTAGGACAAGAATACTTTGCTTGGGCTTTATTCTACGATTTACTAGGCTCACTATTTGGAACTTATGGCTTGGGTGTGGCACTAGCATCTCATTTTGGTGGCAGTATTGGCAATTTTAGGCAAATTGCTCAAGCAATCTTAATTAATCCTGCCCTGTGGAGTTTCGGCTTTGGCTTGGTACTGCGACAAGTAACAATGCCTAATATAGTTGAGTTCTATCTAGAGAAAATGGGTTGGAGTGTCGTTGCTTTATCTTTAGTATTAATTGGAATGCGACTTTCAAAGCTCAAGTCTTGGCACAAATTACCACAGGTAGGCATAGCTCTGGCAATTAAAATGCTTCTAGTTCCCTTAGTTATTGGCATTGCCTTACCACTTTTTGGTGTGACTGGTTCCGCCGCACAGGTAATAGTATTACAGATGGCAATGCCTCCTGCATTTGGCACATTGGTAATTGCCGAAACCTTTAATCTTGATCGTGACTTAGCAGTTACTGCTTTGGCAGGAGGGGTTATGCTATTGTTGGTAACTTTGCCGGTTTGGCTATGGCTGTTTTGATTTTAGTGGTGCGTGCGATCGTTAGTTTGTAACTAAAGATACATACTAACTTTTATAAATATTTTATTATCTGTATTTTGAACGGCACTCTACCTTAATCTTAAACAGTATAAATCTACAATTTTTGATTTATTTTCCGGGTATTTTATGATCATAAGGAAAATGTAAGTAGGGTTAATAAAATTTTAAATGTTCCCGAACTAATACTGCTTTCAAAAAAAATAACAGTATTCTTCTACTTATGTAGTTGTTACAAATATCACTCCGCTTATGTACATATTAATTCTTATATCTTGTGAAAAAATTAATTTGCCATTTTTATTGAGTAAGAATATTGATAATTATAAGCTGTAAATTCATCAAAAAAACACATTTGATTTGTTAGATTCAGTATCAAGCTTTTTTGCAGTTATTTAAAAGTATTTATGAATAAAATTCACATTCAATTAAAGTTAATAGATACTGGTTGAAAATCAGTAAAACTCTAATAAGTTACGACATTAATAATTTAATTTTCATCATAAGCATCAACAAGTGATGAATATTCTGATGTTAATAAAAGTTAGGCTTGAGTAGTAGAGTCCTGTTTGTCAAAGTTTTATATAAAAAAAGCCGCTGAACATGGTACTTAAAATAGCAGTCATAAAAAGTAAAAAAAAATTGCGTTTTGCAAAGTCTCCTCGAACAACACAAAACCAAATTACTTAAATAATCACTAATTTTTAATACTATAAACATTTACAAAATAGTAGTTATAAAAATTACAAATACAACCTAGGCTAAACCATGTATCCCTCTTCGTTATTAAGAGTTCAGGGAGATTTGAAAAAACACACTACTAACCAACAATCTCTCACTCCAGAAGCAGCTATCATCAAAATTTTGCGGGTAGTTGTAGGGGATACAAACTTAGTCTCAGACTTTAGCCAATCTTGGGCGGTTCAAGAGTTTCAACTAGGTGACGAACGGGAGCATCCCAGTTTTTTGCAAAGAGGGCGAAAATCAGTCAGGATAAGTAGGA
>JAYGHB010000148.1:0-18995 GCA_034931985.1 Halotia wernerae UHCC 0503 | reverse complement strand
TATATTCTACTAACTCTCTGGTATGCCCCCCTTCAGAAATTCGCCCCACATTCCCTACCAAGATAAACAATTCTCTTGCTCTACTCACAGCAACATTCAATAAATTAGGTCGCCGATTAATAAACCACAGACTACCAGTTGCAGAACATTGGCGAGTTGAGAAAATTATCACTGATTTCTGTCCACCTTGGAAGGGTAGCCACCGAGATACCCTGGAACGTGTGAACTGTGCCAATGCTCTGGGATGAAAAATCAGCAATCACCGGAACGCAACGATAATGATATTTAAGGATAATGCCATTACCAATATCTTTGATTTGTGCTGCTAGGGCGATAATCTTTCACAGCTTGTTCAGATAAGCTTGCAGGATTTGGGCAGTGTCGAGATTCAAAAGTGGGAATGAGGCTAAACATTTTTAATAATAAGTTTAAAGCCTGCCAAGTCGTTGTTGTTTGGCAGGCTTTTGTAGTGTTTTACTAAATTAATGTTCTATGAATAATCTTGACAAATATAACTACCTCTGTTTGTTTCAAACCTTTTCTTTTTCTCGCTCTCAATTTAAGTTGCTGTTTCTCTAGTAAGAGTTTTTGTCTAGTTAATTCCTGAGCTATTAATTCCTGAGCGCGGTTTTCAATTTGAATTTGGCTTTCTATTGGCTGTTCTTTTATTTTTTCTCTTAGGCTTTTACCCATTCTTCTTACCCTGACTCTTTTAGTTTTTAACGTTTCTCCTAAATTCATTTCCATGTCTATCCTGCCGCCCCCTCTCCATCATTATTATGGTTTTCTTGCTTTCTGGCTTTCTGGTTCTCCAAACTTTTGGGTTAGCGCCTCAACAATAACTGAGGTTACAGTAATCCCTTGCTCTTTAGCTTTAGACATCCAGTAGCGACGCTGGGATATAGGAACTTTGACACACAGATTAACCATCTGCTCTTGTTCTGCTAAATCATAACTCTGGTTTTCTGCATTTATGGCTTTCTGGTTTTCTGGTTCTGTTTCTCTGGCTTTTTTAATCAAATCTCCGTACTTGCTCATTTCAAAATCTCCATAACTTCTTTACCAAGTGCAAGGTAATCAGCCCAAGCTGTTTTTAAACGTGAGTCATCAACATCCCGAATGGGGACACCAGCCATTGCTGCTTTCTCAAAGCCGACAGTGCGTCGGATCATTGCCTGAAATACGGGGATGCCTCCATTCAACAAATCCTGACGCAGTGTTTCACCTTCTCTGCTGGGATAGGGCGGAACAATAGTCAGCAAGCAACGATAGTTTGCCTCACCCAAATCTTTTACCATCAAAAGCATTGGCTCAAGGCTTACAATATCTGGTTTTGTGGGCAGTATTAGAAGGTCGCAGCCTTTAGCTAATTCTTTTAGATCATCTGAGTCAGGTCTAGCTGGAGTGTCGATAACCACAAATTGAGCATCAGCAATTACCTTGAGCGCTTGCCGTTCGTCAACAGCAGGAAAGGGGAATGACCCGCGCTTTGACCACGCTAAAGCTGTACGGTTCTGGTCGCCGTCTACAAGGACTGTTTTACCTAGTTCACTAAAGAAAGTTGCAAGATGCACTGCTGTAGTGCTTTTCCCGACTCCTCCCTTGTACCCAGTGATAGTAACAATTTTCTTAGGACTGTCCATATTTCTGGTAAACCATAAATCTGGTTATTTGGTTATCTGGTTTGGTGTACATCATACTCACAAATTTCAACGACAGTCACCTATAACCTATAACTGAATAACGACTTACTCATCGTCTTCTTCAAAAAGGCTTTGGATATCTCTTGCCCCATGCAGAACACGAATGACTTCAATCCCTTGGTTTATGGGACGGTAGAAAATTAGATAATTCCCTACTGGAAAACTCCGCAGATTTGGCGCTAAGGAGTCACGCTTTCTTCCCATACCTGGGTTTGATGCCAGCATTTTGAGTTGGCTGTCAATTTTTTGTAGAAGCCGATCTGCTTTTTCAAAGCTGTCCGACGCAATAAAATTCCAAATATCCAATAAGTCAGCTTGCGCTAACGGCTTTTTGAGAATTATCGCCATTATGCTGATTCTCTCTGCTGCCGCCGTTGTTTTGCCAATTCGATAATTTCATCCATGTTTAGAGGTGTAGATTCTCCGCTATCAATCCCAAGCTGTATCTCCTGACGCAACTCTGCAAGGCGTATTGCTTTGAGGGCATCCTGCTCCTTGAGAAGCCGCAGACCTTCTCGGATCACTTCAGAAGCAGAAGTGTACATACCGGTTTCAACTTTAGATTGCACCCACTTTTCTAGTTCGGGGGTCAAAGAAACGTTCATCTGCTACCTCTTGATAGGCTCATAGCAATAATCCTACAGGGAATAACAAAAAATGTCCAAGTTTGTTATTTAAAACCCAATCACCGAAACGGCCTTTCGCTTCTGCTCTGGCGTAACCTCCAGATAACGCTGCAACGTCCCCAGGTCACTGTGACCAGAGATTTCTTGAATAGTTCTCAAAGGTATCCCAGCGCTCGACATCTGCGTGAGGGCAGTTCGCCTAAACGAATGGGTGCTAACTCCTTCTACTCCAATCCGCTTGCAGGCATCACGCAAAATCTTGTCTGCCATGAATCGGGTTAAACGCTCAGTTACACCGCGCATACCAGGAAACATTACAGAACTTTGGGGTTGGTACTCGTCCATGATTGCTGCTAGCGTTGGTGGAATGTCTACAATCCGGGTTTTATGCTTGCCTTTGGTGGTAGACTTGCGAAAAGTGATAGCACCAGATTTGATATCAGTCGTCTGGAGTGCTAGTGCTTCTGATACGCGACAACCAGTGAAAAGGCAAATTCCAAACAGAGCGCGATCGCGGGGGGTAAGAAATCCTTCGGTGAATAATCGCCTCAATTCGTCTTGGGTTAATATCTTGCCTTGCCCGTTGCCGTCTACTTTCATTTTTTCACCGCTGAGGGGATTCCACGTTAGATGAGAAACGTGTAATACCTGACCCAAAGTATTGTAACTCCGTTGGTGTCACCAGCGCTCACTCAAGTAATCAATTCCAACTTATCAATCGCAACCGCTACAACCCGCATGATACCGTTGCCTGATAAAACCTGCTTATGATTGCAGCGCTATAACCAACTACAGGTATAATCTGCTCACGGCTTGGGGCCAACGCATCTATTCCTCTACCAATGCCAATGCTTGATTTATCACGCGGTCAGATAAATACATCCCACACAAGCGCAATTGTTCTAGAACTGGACGTGCCGCCGGAATTACCCCTCGCTGTTTAGCAGCAATCACAATACCCAATGTCCCCCGTACAGGAATACCCAAGGTGGCAGCACAGCGACGGGCTGCTAAATCATCCAGAATTACTTCTGTACCTGGATTTGCATAGCCCCAGGTTAGTACGGCTGACTCACCTAGACCCAAATCCCAGTTTTGAATCACATTCGGGATAGGAGGTGTTTCTTGTACAACCAACCAATCAGTATTCTTGAGCGCCGCTGCTGTTACGTCTGTTGAACCATACGCCTGAATTTCTGCGGCTACAGAGGCAGGAACAATAATTGATGGACTAATTAAAAGCAACAAATCAAGAAAGCTGCCTTTGGTCAAAAAAATCAATGGGGATGTGTTGATAGCAGGCAGCTCAGCCACGGTTCAACTCGCTCTGCAAATCATCAAAGTCAACAGCAAAGACATCCACTTGTTCACGGGCTAGGACAGCTAGAAAGTCTCGGCGGTTTAACCCAGCAACACTAGCTGCTTTCTCCATTGAGATTTCCTGCTTCTGATACCAGTAGATAGCAGCAGCGAGGCGCATATCACGCACAAACTCTTCTGGAGAAAGGCGACGGGCGCTAAATACGGATTCTGGCAGGTTAATCGTGACTGACGACATAATTTATGTCCATTATTGCTGCATTAATAATATCAACCATTTCTTTTTAAAAGCGATCGCTTGCCATCTCACTCTTGTTCTGCTACCACCAACCACCGAGTAGATAACACCCGCTATTTGTCTGGGTTTAGGCGAGAGTGACTTACTGTGGTAAGGCGCTTTAGTTTACTAACAAATTACAAGTATATTAAAGCAAGCAACTTATTTAAATAATTATCTGACTGTAGCTTAATTTATCTGTTCCTGTAATTTACTTAATTGTATATAGCTCAAAATTGCTTACCTTATTTCGTCTAGGTCAGATACCCATTCCTGTTTAGACGGTTAGAGTCATACACTTTTAAATTTTAGTAACTTACTTTAGTTTTCTTAACTAAATATAGTAAGCTGCCAATGCACATTAGTAAATTACTATTAATACAGTAGTATTTTACAATAAAATTGTTTTAAATTTAATGTAACTGACTTTAAATTACCAATATATAACAAGCAGCATAATGGCAACTAAAGACTGGTTAGACAATCACGCTAAAGTCACGGCATACCTTGATTTCAGCCTCTATGCTAGTTTAGAAAAGTGGATGAAAACCCACAAAATAAAAAAAGCCTCTCAAGCTCTCACAATTATACTTGAGCATTATTTAGAGGGCAATATTCCGATTGAAGTAATGCCAGAAAATCTCGAACTTGAGGTAAAGCAGCTTAAGGTTAAAAGCATCGAAATTGATGGTCTAGAGGCGACCGTAGCCGAGCAACAAAGGGAATTTAATGATGAGATTAACTCGCTGAGAACAGAAATTGATGGGCTACGGCAGGCTCTAATAAACGCGGGGTTATCATCTCTGCGAGAGAGGGTTGAGGACATACCCAGAGGGAAAATGAAATTTTCACATTCTGATCATGATGCTAAACAGGGGCTAACTAAGACTGAACTGTGTGAGCGAATAAACATCAACGGCAGTCAAATCAATCAATGGGCAACGATGCTCAACCTTGACCCTGATGAATACCTGTTTGAGTTGACTGGGTGGAAGAAACCCCTTAATGCTCGTCGATACTTCCCGGTGTTGGAGAATGACCAAAAATCATCAGCAAAAACTAGCCAGTAGTCCCGCTTGTCCAAGAGTGAGCGCCAACAACAAAGCCCCCGGTGCAATGCCGAGAGCTTTCTGTCTACTGTCCGAGGTCTGTCTAGGTGTCTATAAACTCTGTCCCTTGTTCCATAAGGATTCTGTCTACTTCTGTCTCCCTTGTCCGTCTGTCTTTATGGGCTGATAGAGATGGTATTTGCATCCAGCCAGACGGCCAGACTGTTCTCAACCAACTCATTAAACAGTCGCTTCAACTCCAGAGAACGGATAGCAATCATTTCTCCAGAAGTGCGATTATTAGTAGCTGTAGGGTTTTTAGGTGCTTACACCACCTTTTCAACCTATGCGTTAGATACTGTTAGTCTTTTACGCTATCGCAATATCGCAGCAGCAGGGCTGTATTGGTCGAGCAGTTCCATATTGGGAATTATCAGCGTTCAATTAGGTGTGATGCTTGCCAGATTTTGCAGGTAGGGAAATGACTTTATGCATCTCAATTGCCACTAACACTGTCAAACTCAGGGTAATCAGTATGCCCAAGGTTTTAAGATTCACAGGTTCAGTGGAGAGCAAAGTATTTCCTATTGGCAAGTGCATCATCAACAGATGGATCAGAAACGCCATAACCGTACCAGTCAGGAGAATTGGACTGCGGAATGGCGATAACTGAAATACCGATTTACTCTCTGAGCGACAGTTGCCAATGTGGATATTTTCAAACAGCACCATCAGCAATAAAAGTGAACTGCGAGCCGAAAACTCACTCCACCCTGAATTTAGCATCCAATAGAATGTGCCAAAACCAACTCCACCCATAACAGTCGCGCCAATGATGGTGCGTTCAATCATGAGGCGGTTGAAGATGGGTTCACGGGGCGATCGCGGTCTGCGGTTCAAAGCACCGCCTTCTCCCGGCTCAAACGCTAAAGCCACATCCTGAATGCCATTTGTCACTAAATTGAGCCAGAGCAGTTGCACCGGAAGCAAGGGCAGAGGCAATCCCGTCGCCACAGCTAACCCAATCAAAATAATCTCCGCTGCTCCAGTTGAAACCAACAGGTAAATCACCTTACGAACATTGTCGTAGGCGATCCGTCCTTCTTCCACCCCAGCAACAATGGTGGCAAAATTATCATCACAGAGAACCAGTTCCGCCGCTTCCCGCGCCACGTCAGTTCCAGATTTACCCATTGCTACGCCAATGTTGGCATCCCGCAGTGCGGGAGCGTCATTCACGCCATCGCCTGTCACAGCAACAAAGTGACCCGACTCTCTGGCGGCATTCACAAGTTGGAGTTTTTGGTGGGGAGCAATGCGGGCAAAGACACAGGTAGTTTGGATTAGATGCTGTATTTCCTGGGGCGATCGCTCTTCTAAATCACTTCCGGTAACTACCTGACTTACGTTCGTGGCTAGTCCTAAATCACGGGCGATCGCCAATGCAGTAGCTGGATGATCTCCAGTCACCATCCACACGGCAATTCCGGCAGCATGGCAGGAGGCGATCGCATCTTTTACCCCCGGTCGCAATGGATCAATCATGCCGACAAATCCCAACAGAGTCAGGTTGGAAGGTTCGGTTGGAACTTGTGTCCGATCAATATCCCCAGATGCCATGCCTTCGGCAAGCGCTAACACCCGATATCCCTGCTCTGCCATGCCCTGGGCAATCCTCCAAGGTGAGGGGGCATCGGGTGGCACATCGCACATATTCAACACCCGTTCCGGTGCGCCTTTAACCAACACACGCATCTGATTTTCGATGGAATGGTAGGTTGCTGCAAATTTGTGTTCCGGCTCGAAGGGAATCTCATTCACCTGCGGATATAGGTTCAGTGTCGTTTCTCGGTTCCAGCCCAGCTTATGTGCCATCGACAGTAAGGCAATATCTGTGGGATCGCCCCGCCAGATCCAATGATCATTGCTATGATGCAGATCTGCTTCATTACACAGCACAGAGATTCGTGCCATTCGATCTAACGGCAACCGATCTGGCACAATGATCTGTCCCTCAAACAAAACCTGACCTATCGGCGCATATCCCTCTCCCGTCACCTCGAATTGATCACCATTGGGCAGGCAAATCTGGCGCACCGTCAGTTCATTGCAGGTCAAGGTTCCGGTCTTATCACTGGCAATTAAGGTACAACTACCCAAGCCTTCAACGGCAGGTAACCGTCGCACAATCACTCCGCGTTGAGCCATGCGATGAGTCGCTACGGCTAACGCCACCGTTAATGCCACTGGTAATCCTTCTGGAATTGCCGAAACCGCTAGGGCAACTCCAAACATAAACATCTCAACCACACTATATCCGTGTTTGAAAATACCCAGTAAGGCAATTCCAACTGCTGCTACCACCACAGCCAGAGCAATCACCTGGCTAAACCGTTCCATGCGCTTTAATAAAGGGGGCTTACCCCCAACAGTTGCCATCATGTCCAGCGCCAACTGCCCCATCGCTGTTATTGTTCCAGTCGCAACGACAATCCCTCTGCCTCTGCCCCGCGCGACGATGGAACCTGCGTACACCATGTTCAGGCGGTCAGCTAAGGGAGTAGACGACTCGCCCATCCAAGTGGTATGTTTAAGCACAGTGAGCGATTCTCCGGTCAACAGTGATTCATCAACTTCCAGATTATGCGTCCGCATCAAACGTAAATCAGCAGGAACCCGATTACCAGATTCCAACCAAACTACATCCCCTGGTACCACTTCCTCTGCGTCAATCTCGCAAACTTCGCCATCTCGCATCACCGCAGCGCGAACTTTTAAGAGTTGTTGCAACGCCCGACTGCTCTGCTCTGCCTTCCATTCCTGATACCCGCCAATCACCGCATTGATGACTAAAACGGTAATGATAAATCCTGCATCTTTTATGTCACCCACGGCAAGAGATACCAAGGCTGCCAGTCCCAGAATGTAAATCAGCGGGCTGCAAAACTGTCGCAACAGAATTTGCCAGCGACTAGGGGGAGATGACTGAGGGAGACGGTTTGCCCCGACTTGCCCTAAACGACGTTTAGCTTCTGATTGTGTGAGTCCGTTGGGAGTTGCCTGAAGATTGTCAAGAACCGCTTCCAGATTCATGGAATGCGGTGTTTGTGAAATGTGAAGGGGCATAGCGATCGCACTCCTGGTTGGGCAATTCTCAGAATCAGTTCATCAAGTTCTAAGAGGACTAGCTTACGCTTATATTTGATGTACATCAATCGCCGTAAAGATTTGGAGTTTCGCACCGGAAACTAGTCTAAACTCCAGTAACAGGAGGGGTCAAGTCCCCTAATTGTCTAATTAGTATGCAAAGCAGGTAAGCTGAAAAAGGAATCTACCAGCAGCAAAAAGAAGCGTGATAGTAAAGTTGCCACGTCATCGCCCACAAAGAAGTTTCCCTGATGCCCAGCGTATAATTGTGGAATGTGAGCTAGATTTGTGTATTCATTTACTACAGATACTAGCAACTTATCCTTGACAAGCCTTAAAGTTCGATGCGAGATGGAAGAATTATTACAGCAGTTTGTGCCTGACCCTAAACAAAATCCGGCACAGTTTGCTCTCAAGAAAAAGTTACAACGACTATGGAACAAATACGGGGCTAACTTATTGCACTGCGTTGTGATACCCTGGTTTGCCGCCAGATAACCTGAAAATGGAAGCTATGTTTAGCCATCTGCGTCGCCACCAGCGACGAATTAGTGGACGTAAATCAACTTCCGAATTGCGTGATTTTGGGCAATATCAAGTTCTCTTTCTTGCCGAAAGCGAACAACAGTTACTTGCACAAATTCAGCAAGTACCTATAACTGAGTATAAAACTCAACGTCGGAGATTAGCTTTGGCCGAAGCTCCTCGCCAACAAAAACGTCGCCTTCATCGTCATCCAGTTAGCACAATACAAGCTTTAGTCGATCAACATACGGAACTTCTTACTGTGCTTGAGTTTCAAGCTCTTTCATACCAATTAGACAGCTAGGGACTGGAACCCTTATGGCTACGTTGCAAAATGTTGTACCAAACAGCGTAAGATTTCGTGAACGATTCCAGACGATTAACCAAGACTTATCAATCAGCCCGACAGCAGGAACGCTACAACCCGCATTATCTCGTTGGCTTTCTACATTGCCGAATTTCATCGGTTTGAAGGAAAGTTGATTAAAACAACTCTTTCTCAAGACCAAATAGATAATCTACAAAAAACTATAGCCGATTAGCTTATTGAGGATGGCGCTTATGTCCTCCATTCATACCTCAACAACAGACAGTGTAATCACTTTCATAAACCAGGACAAGTGCAAGCTCACTATAAGTCAATTGCCACTTTTTCTTCAACTCAATCTTTGTGCATAGTATTCAGCTATTTCCATAAATTAATTAACAGTGAAAAGCGGACATTTGACAGACATTAACTAGACACATGGTGTCTGCTCTTAGGGCGGCTGGTGTCTGGCGATGTCTATACTGTATAAGGGTTACGAGCTTTAGTGTCTGTGGTGTCTCGTGTCCGGTGTCCGAGAAAAAAGGGGGTTTTTGGAGGCAGACACGCGGACACAGAAAGCAGTCAAATTTGATTGAGCTTGATAACTCCTTCTGCTATCCAATCAGCCAAATCAGCCCCCACAATTTCGTACATCCAGCCCTTAATTTGCTCAACAGTGAATCTTTCACCGTTCACTTTAAAGTTGCCCTTGAACTCCCTAACATCAGCTTCTATTCGTTCAGTTCTAGTGAGATATTCATACAGTTTTTGAGCCATAGGTGATAGTTTTTTAGGTTCATCTTGGGTATCACCTACGTTGCTACCAAGATTGATTTCCAGTTCATAAATGCGCTCTAAAGTAGCTTTATCGATGGGGGGATTTGGGTTAGTTTCTGCTGGTACAGTGTTGCTAAAATCAGATATTTTAGCTGTCATAGTCGGCAGATTAACATCAAGCCATTCGTTGGAACTATCGAGTTTTACCTTAGCTTTACCCGTCGATTTGGGCTGTAGTGTAACTGGATCTACTTCTGCCAAACATTCAACTTGGAGCATTTTAGAAACGAGATTATGCAAGCCCTTAATACCAAACAAACACGTCTGGGTATTGTTGTGAGCAATAACAGTAATTGGCATCTCTTGCTTACGGCTTTTAGTCAGTGCTAACTTGCCGAATTTTGATAGTAATTCCTCATCTTTAATAAAGTCGCCGTATGTGGTGGCCTCCTCACAGATGAGAGATAAAGCTTTCCCCTCGCTCCAAAGTTTCTGCCGCCATTGCTCCTCGCTTAAGGATGAATTATTAAAGGTTTGTAATCGCGTCTCCAATTCGTTAACGTAATCGCGGATCTGCTGCTCGATATCCGACCAAGAGTGGTAACTTTCAACCCCTCGCCATTCAGAAGAGTTGCTGTCTGGGTCTAGCACAATCACCCGATAACCTGCACGTTTCTTAAGTTGCGTGACATAACGGGCTAGCCAAGATTTACCGCCCCCTTGGTTGCCCCAGATTAGTGCAGTTTGTTTGACCAAATTCTGCACCCATGCATCGGGTGAAGCGGCTATTGCGCCCTGTTCATCTCCAGTAACCTTATCCTTGGGGTCAATTATTCCCTGTAAAGTCTGGCTACCTTGCAGATAAGGCGTTTTCATCTCCCGCAGTTGCTTGATGTACTGTGCCTTCTGTTCTTCGGTCATACCTGCGGTTTGCGCTTCAAAGATAGCGTCAGTTGCCTCAATTTGGGTCACTTCAATCTCAGTTTGGGCGTAAATCTCCGCTTTTTGGATATCCACAGTGCGATCGCCGGCGATTAGATCTAAGTCAGCCTGCAACTCCACTTCTTTGATAGCAACATCCCTGTAACTATCTAACAACTCGGAACGTGCGGCCATCTCTGCTGTAGCTGCATCCCGTTTCTGGGCGATGTCAACAAAAACAGCTTTCTGTCTTTCCTCGTCCTGACAATGGCGCAGCATCCACCCCGCAAGTGCAAACCCCAAAAATGCAGCTGTAGCAAAAAAAGGTTTGTTTGGATTGCTTGCCCTGACTAGTCCGTTAACTCCCATCGCTGGATCTCGCACAACTTGAGGGGGCATTCCATCTAACTGCCACTGCTCCCAGTAGTAGGGAGTCACGCGGAAGGGTCTGTTATTCTTGTCCTGACACTTTAGGGTTTTGTGGGGAGTGCGAACGCAGAAGTAAATGCGATCGCTTGATTCCCCTTTCCACGCCATCGCCGCCGTACCAATACCCACAGTTAAACTTAATCCAATGGCAACAGCTTTTTTATCCATTGGCAGGCGACCAAACCACAACATTAAACCCGATTGTTGTGACTCGGATAACTGTTTATGTTTCTCGCTTAAATAATTCATAGGTGAAGTCAGGAGGAAGAGGGAAGGAGGAAGGAGGAAGATAAAATTAGATAAGTACTTCTAACTTCTTCCTTCAAACTTTTATGAGTCATAGAGAGCAATTTATTTGGAAGCGTGGTATCCAGCTTTCGGTTTTGTGTTATCAACTTACAAAGCATTTTCCTAACTCCGAGCTATATGGTTTGACAAGCCAAATCAGGCGCTCTGCGGTTTCAGTGCCTTCAAACATTGCTGAAGGGTATGGGCGAGTAAGCAAGGCAGAATATATAAGGTTTTTGCAAATTGCTTTAGGTAGTTTGAGAGAATTGGATACCCAGTTAATTATTGCGAAAGAAGTAGGTTTAGCTGACCCTAATCTGTTTATTTCTGTCATGAAAGATGTGGATGATTTGCAACGCATTATGGTATCTACTCTCCAAAAACTCCAAAACAATTAATTTTTTTCTTCCTCCTTCCTCCTTCCTCCTTCCTTCTTCATTTACTCTTCCTACCACCAAATAAAAAAATCATTAATATCGCTATAACTAACGCCACAGATGCACCATTCACCCAACTGGAATAATCAGAGGTTTTGGGCAAGTACATCTGTTGAATTTCAGTCTTAGCTGTTTGTGTGGAAGTCCGAGCTTCTAACCACTCGCCTAATGGATCTGAAAGCGCACACAATAACGCTAAAGATGCACTGCAACCAGTCATTAAATTAGTGATGAAATTGTTGAACCCTTCACCTGTTGCAGTGGCAGTAAAGTACAGGTGTGCAGTGCCAACAGCAAGGAACATTCCAACAGGGTGAACTTGCAACAAATGAAAGGTGAAAATTACTGCCGAATTTAGGCAACTGCCAGCGACAATTTCACAAGCATTACCAGCACGTCTAAATGTCCTGCCTCGGTTGTTCTCAGGTAATGGTTGCGGTTGAGATGGTTGCTGTTGTTGTTGTGGAGTTTGTGCCAGCCCTTCATGCAAAAAAGGACTGACGCTATGGGAATCTTCATATCGTTTCCTAACTAGCATCAGTCTTACCCTTTAAATTAATTAGATTATCTGTCGCCTAATTTCTGCCACAAGTTACCCAACATTGCGCCCCAACCTCTCACTGTTCCCGTTGCAGAAACACTAGACGCTGGTGCATGATTTTGGGATTGAAAAGGTATAACTTCCTGGGGAGCAAGATTAGGCTCTAGCGCCCTGGAGCCAAACCTTGCACGGGCTAAAAGTTGTTGACGTTTTTCTCTCAATCCTGTTGTGATTGCTTGACGTTCTGCTTGCACAGTTTGTCTATTTTCTATCCCACTAATCTTGTTCTCATGCCGCCACAATTCGGCTTGTAAATCATGGTGTAATTGGGTAGCCACCTCAGCCAGGGCGTGTTTACGCTTTTGGTCAATTCGCAACAAGTCGGCTCTATCTTGGGCATCTATCTTACTCATCTCCGAATCGAACTCGGAATTAAGTTTGCGAATTTTGGCGATGGCACTAGCAACATGGGAGCCGTATTGCTTTCTTAACTCCGTCCAAGTTACCTGCCCTTTTGTCAGCTTCTCCATCGCCTCAAAGACCACCTTGGCATTGTCCAAAAATGGTTCTAATCGGTCAGATAATTCTTGGGCATTATTTGCATAATCTGCAAACTTTTCTAGCTTATTTATATCGGAGAGATAGCCCAAAATATCAGCATCAAATCCTCCCCAAGACTGCGCTTTTTCATCAATATGGCTTGCATGACCAAGTACAGGATTACGTATTGCAAAATCCATTATTATGACTCCTTAGTGCTGATATTTGAGTTGGTTAACAATCGCATCTGCTAATCCCAGGTGTTCGCTAATTAGCAAGCGCTGGTTAATTTGGTCAATAATCGGTGTTACTTTTGCAAGAGTCTTTTCTGCAACGCTCCTTCCTGATAAGCTCGTCTGTGTAGCGGTCAAGTTGGATATGATTGCACTCAAAATGTAGAGTTTTTCAAGTCGATTTAATTTAGAAAAGGTTGACCCATACTCGTCTTGCAGTTCATCCAGGAAGCTGCAATCTCCAGGGGTAACAGCGCAGTAGTATCCTAGTGGTTTCGTCATCTTGTTAAGATCCATATTGTGTCTGATGCGTAGATACAATGGGGGCGATCGCAGTGATTCGCAGTCGGTGCGATCGCTCTCCCATCACTGAAAAAAACCTTCAAAGCGATTTAAATCAACGGTGCTGTGTGCTTGCAGTTCCCAGCCCAATTCGGTTAGAGCTTGCTGTGCATCGGCGACATTAACATCAGGGTGGAAGTAATTTTATCAATGGTTAAGGTGTAGTTCCCGGCAAACTCACCCAGAGCATTCAATGCACCATTAATTATTTTTTGTTGCTCTGGGACTGGCAGAGTATTGTTAATTGATGGAGCAATCGCGGCTATTTCTCCAGTTTGTTCTTGTTCAGCTTTCTGTTTGAGAACTTGAGCTAATGTCTCAAACTCAGCAAAACTGATTTCTTTGAGACTGTCAAAATCATCTGGATGCGACTCTTGCAAAGAGAATCTAATAATTTCCTCTGGCATCTCTAGTAGTTCACAAACTTCTTTAATAGAAACCTTATCTATAGTTTTCATGCTGCATTACCTCTGGTTACTTGGTGAAATTGGCTTTGAAATTTTGCTGGACTAAAATCTTCGGGATGCTTTTTGATATAGTTCTTGACTCGTTCAGCCGACTTGAGATTTTGCATTACCCGACCAATACGGGACAGAACCCAGCTTTGGTACGGGGATAATGGGCAAGAGCGATCTGTACTGCCATCAGTTTTTACTGGGTAAGCTTGCCGATAGCCATCTATGCGGTAAAGAGCTATACCGTCCCAACTGACCAAAGTTGAACGGGCAATATTAAGAATTCTTGCGAGTTCAGATTTTGTTACATAACTTTCACAAAACAAGCCAGGGTCATCTAAATCAAGCCCCCGTGAGGAGTTTGACGCTTTCATAGAGCATCTATTAGTTAATGGGCAAATAGTGATTGATAGCCAGCGTTAGGTACTGACAAAGGTAAGACAAGCATCTGATAGTTACCGCTACTTTGTCATATCCACACGCTAAAAGGATTGATTTATAAGCATTTCCTTACTCGGTGGACAGAAATTAGATAACGGCGCTTGTCGGTCGCCTGACTTATCTGTTATGGTAATCAACATGTGTTGCACCTGTCAATAGAAATGAAATATTTTTATAAGTGCTTCACCTAGAAAGATTTGTTTTTAGGTTGGATAATTGTGAATGTCATGAAGCATTATTCAATGAGTGCTAAAAGTGCCATCCAAAAAGCCATCTATAACTATCCGAGTCAATGAAGAGGAATATCAGGTTTTAAAAGAATGGGCGGATAGCGAATATCGTACTGTTCCTAGTTTGGTGTTAGCCCTTACTAAAAAAGCTATTGATGAACAGAGCAAACCAAAAAGTCAAAAAGAATCTAGAAATGATAGTGCATGATCAACACCATAAACCAACCAGATAGACTTGACCGGATAGAACCAATCCTGGCAAACTGCCCATCTGACAAGCAAACAACATCTTAACCCCAACCAATTGAGTTCTATTTATGGTCTTAAATCGCTAGGAAATTGAGCTAATAAGCCAAAAAGTCTGCGAGCGGCAAACTCACAGACTTAGGCTCAAATTCTTCATTTGATTTCGCTACGTATTTTGTGGCTTCGGTGCAGCAAACACCTACCACACGTTTCACCCCGCCATAAAAGACAGAGTTGAAGACACTCACTGTGGATAAGTCCTTAGTTGTGGAGCTGCCCTTAGTCGAGTAGTGCCTTTCCTTAATTATAAATGTCTATTATTTATTTCCAACAGATACCCAAGAAAAAGGAACAGGCATGAAGGCTTTACCAAAACTACTTGACTCTTTCCTCTCTACGGCACAAGTTACGCCAACTGTTCTGTAGATAGAAGTTAAGCAACAGTCTTTTCTTGGCGAGGGCAATGTAACCCCTGCCTGGAGAAAGAAATTGAAAAATCTATCAAGTGTTCTACCATCTGCTCAAAACCTACTGCCAGTAGAAAGCCTTCATGAGTTTGCCAGCCGAATTGAGCGAGAATTTATTATCGGCTCGGCGATCGCACTTTCTCTCTACACTGATAATATCCGCATCGTCTCTGATTTAGAAATTGGTGCTGGCGGGGATATCATCACCCCAATTCATGATGCACTGAACTGGAAATACACCCGATTTGGTTATCAAGCCAAACCCACACTCCACGCCGCAATATTTTTTAACGAAGACGGTAGCCCCTGGCAAGCCAAACTCAGTACGCCCAGGACTGATGCGAAAAAAAGCAAGGTTCAAAAATACGAAACCCCAATTGGCAACGGCTCACGAGCCTATCTCCCCACCATTAACCGGGAGACTAGACGCTTAATTGCCAACCGCTACGGTGTAGAAGTCCCCCCAAGAGGAGAAAGTTTTTGGGACTGGCTAGAACTTCACCCAGAAATCCCCATCATCATTACAGAAGGCGGTAAAAAATCCCTATCCTTGTTATCTCAAGGATTTGTAGCCATTGCCCTTTACGGCATTAACGGCGGCTACCGCGCCAAAGATAAGCTTGGCAACCCGATTAAGCCCTACTTAATCCCAGACATAGCGCGATTTGCTGTATTGGGTAGACACTTTACCCTAGCTTTTGACCAGGACACAAACACAGAAACCCAAAGACGGGTTAACGCTGCAAATTACCGCTTTAGCCGATTACTGACCGCCGCCGTCACACAGGTTGATATCGCCATCTGGGACGGTCAACAAGGTACTTGTAAAGGCGTGGATGACCTAATAGTCCAAGCTGGTGTAACAGCCTGGGAAAAAACCTTAAATCAAGCCTTACCGCTAGCACACTGGCAACTGTGGCAACGTTTAGAAAATCGTTTAACTTACGATGCCTCTTTAAAACTGACCACAGCTGACTTATCCACCTTAGAGATCCAAAACCTACCTCAGCAAGGAATTATTGCCCTCGACTCTAGCAAAGGCACAGGTAAAACTAAATTTATTGCCAAAACCACAGCTCAGTCTCAAAAAGTATTAGCCGCGAGTCACAGAATTTCGCTCGTGCAGAATTTATGTACAAGAGCTGATTTAGATTACCGTGGCGACTTAGATAAATTCAACGGCAATTTTATCAAAGGAGCAGCTTACAGCTTCAGAATTGGTTTCTGTGTAGATTCACTCTTAGCCATCGACCCCAAAAAATTTGCTGGCTGTGACTTAATCATTGATGAAATTGTCCAGGTAGTTCGTCACTTACTCACTTCTAGCACCTGCGACCAAAACGGCAAACGTCCGGCATTACTAGCAAGGTTTGCAGAATTAATTAAAGTTGCCCGCCGGATTATTGCTGCTGACGCTGATTTAAACAATCAGACCCTACACTACATCAGAGAACTCCGGGCAGATGCTACCCCAATCTTTTTAATTCGCAACGACTATCAACCGCAACCGTATCATGTAACGTTTATTCAAGCCAAAGATAAATCAGCAATTATCAACGATTTAATTGCCTCGGCCCGCCAACTCAAGGCAGGGAAAATGCTGTATGTGACCACAGATAGCAAAGCCACAAGCAAGGCAACAGCGCGACTCCTACAAAAAGAAATTCCAGGAATCAGAATCCTGTTAATTAACTCCGAAACCAGCGGTAATACAGTTGAGAAACGGTTTATGAAAACACCCGATGCTGTCATTGCCGAAGGATTATATGACGTAGTTATTTGTACTCCCACAATCGCAACGGGAGTCAGCATTGAACTCAAAGATTTCATTGAAAAAGTCTATGGGATTTTCACAGGTGCATCATCTACCGACGCTGATATGTCCCAATCCTTAATTCGTGTGCGAGACACTGTAGATCGTGTGGTTTGGTGTGCCAAACGTGGTACAAATTACTGTAAAGTTTCTCGCTCCAGCAATTATCTGGAAATTAAAACACAATTACAACAAAGAACAGATGCCACCGTTAGTTTAATTCGCTCCAACCTCAGACCTGACATTATTGAAGAAATTGCTAATTACGACTGGCAATGTAACCCCCACGTCAATCTCTATGCCCGGATTAGTGCCGAGCAGAATTATTCGATGATGAATCTATCTGATGCACTACTAGTTCGACTCAGACACGAAGGACATCACATAACAATTGATAATCGGCAATCCGAGTCGGCAGTCAAAGTTTTGTTAAAGCAAGCCAAAGACGAAATTAAAACAATTGAAGCTCAAGCTATAGTTGCCGCCGCAGATTTAACTTACCCAGAAATTGTCCTGCTAGAATCCCAAGATTCTGTCTCACCAGAAGACGCACTAGCAATTACAAAATTCTACCTGAAAGACTTCTACTGCCTAGACGAGTTAACTTTAGCAGATGTGATGAAGGACAATGGCGGCCGACGACGCGCTTATCTGCTCAACTTAGAGGCACAACTCAACCCCGAATTAGCACTGGACAGAACAGCCAAATCATTAGAAAAACAAGCTACGTGGAATCAAGCTGTTTGTCCGTGGGATATTTCCGGTACAGCACTGCGGCGCGAGATACGTGAAGCATTAGGGTTAAACGACTTTTTAGATCCTTTTAAAGAATGGACTAAGGCCGACATAGAACCCTACGCTGATAAGATGCGCCAATATGCATCCGAAATCTACCACCATCTCAACCGCACCGTCAGCGACAAAATGAGTGATGTGAATGTTGTGCATCAGCTGTTATCGCAGTTGGGAATCAAAGCGGCTTTTCGCTGGTCGAGGTTTGAGCCTGGTTTTGAGAAGCAAAAAATTAAAGTCTACCGACTTGATGCTGAAACTTGGTCTAGCCTGATGTCCATATTAGCTAGACGTGCCGCACGACGCGAAAGGCTGCATGAACAAGGAGACAATTCTGGATCAGCTATGACTTTTAATACTCAAAATTATTTAGGAGATCCAAATCAACACCACAATAAATCCATTGCAGAAACACTGATTGGACGTTTTGTGACAGTTCAGGGAGAATCAGACTACTTAGAGGTACAGAGTTTGACATTAAACCTCTTGCTCAGATGCAGGAACTTGACCAACAATGCTGTTGTTTTGTTGCCGTTCTCTGTTCTTACGCCAGTATATAAGGACTGAAATAGACTTTACTAATTTTCAAATCATATTTGCACTGCGTTCTTCAAAAAGCAGTCTAGTTTGAGCATGGCTAATTTTCACCAATTAATGCAGTAATTGGCTACCAAACAATTTACAGTTCATCGTGACTGTAAATTTTAGGTGTGAAAGCCTGCCGACTTGATTGAATATGAGGCTCTGCTTCCGGCTCGGAACTTAGCTTGGTTTGCTCCTGATTTTTTCTCTTGCCCTTAGTACTGTTTACAGGTTCAGAGTCAACCTCACTCACTACTAGCTCAGTAGTGGTAGTCTCGCGCTGGTTTTTCTTTTGGCGGCGACTACTTTTTTTCAACTCACCTAATAAATATTTAATTCTGCTCCCACTCAAATGAATGCCCAGCCCTTTCAACATCTCTGAGACTTCATCATAAGTGTAGCCGTATTTGTCAGACGTAAGTTTCTCAATGTACCTCCTCATCTTGCGAACGGCTTCTCTATCTGATACATCCTCTCGCTCTTTCGGCTTAGTATCCTTAAGAGCTT
>JAYGHB010000147.1:0-19314 GCA_034931985.1 Halotia wernerae UHCC 0503 | reverse complement strand
GTGAGGTTTAGGAATCTCCCGCTACACCGTCAGGTTAGCGGTGAGAGGATGTCAAAACGACTACTTAATTCAGCTACAAACTTGTTGTAGGGTAGCTGTGAAGTTGGGATAAGAAATCGCAGCTGCTTCTGCGCGGTGAATTGTGGTGATCCCCGTAGACACCAAAGCCGTGATCGCTAGACTCATGGCAATGCGATGATCTGTATGGCTATCTACATCAGTACCCACTAAAGGAGTACCGCCAGTGATTTCCATACCATCGGGTAATTCGGTCACTTGCGCTCCCATTTTATTAAGTTGCTGTGCCATTACAGTAATGCGATCGCTTTCTTTAACCCGCAACTCTTCAGCATCTCGAATAATGGTTGTACCTTCAGCAAACACCGCCGCTACTGCCAAAATCGGAATTTCATCAATTAATCTAGGAATGATATCTCCAGCAATGGTGCAGCTTTTTAAACGACTAGAACGCACCCTTAAATCGGCTACTGGTTCACCAGCAACTTCTCGCTGATTTTCCAGTTGGATATCTGCTCCCATTAGCGCCAAAGCTTCTAAAACTCCTGTGCGCGTGGGATTAACACCAACATTTTCCACCACCAATTCCGAACTTGGAGCGATCGCCCCAGCCACTAACCAAAAAGCAGCTGAACTGATATCTCCTGGTACAATTACTTTCTGTCCGTACAGTTGAGCAGGGCCAGTCACAGTCACGCTGTTGGTTTCCGGTTCGATAGTAAGATTAGCACCAAAAGCGCGGAGCATCCGTTCGCTGTGGTCGCGGGAAAGGGCGGGTTCAGTGACGGTAGTTTGTCCTTCGGTTATTAAACCAGCAAGTAAGATGCAGGATTTAACTTGGGCTGAGGCGATAGGAGAGAAGTAGTGCGTGGGTTTGAGGGCTTGTCCTTGAATTGCCAGGGGTGCTAAAGAATTACCCTTACGTCCCCAAATTTGTGATCCCATTTGCAGTAAAGGTTTCACCACACGCGACATCGGACGCGATCGTAAAGAACTATCACCCGTGACAGTAAAAAAATGTCCTGAATGAGATGCCAAAATCCCCAACATCAGTCGCAGTGTTGTACCAGAGTTACCAGCGTTCAACACATCAACTGGTTCTTGCAAATTCCCCAGACCAATACCTTTAACTTTTACCAATTCCGTATTTAGTTGCGAAATTTCCGCACCCAAAGCTTGAAAACAGCTCGCAGTGCTACGGGGATCTTCCCCTAAGAGAAGACCTTGGATCTCAGTCTCACCTTGGGCTAAAGCACCCAACATCAAAGCCCGATGGGAAATAGATTTATCCCCCGGTACTCGAATACGACCCTGTAAAGATAGCCCAACAGAAGGTTGTTGGATAATTAACTTATGAGAAAGGTCTTCTTGCGTTTCTACGGTAATAACAGAAGCCGACATTAGGATACACTGGCTTTTGAATACATTTAAAGTTTATCAGTAACTTAGTCAGGACTTACGCAAGCAAAATTTGTCATTGCGACCGGAACGTAGTGTAGGGAAGCAATCCCAGAATTTTAGGCGATTACGTCGCTTCGCTCGTAATGACGTAATTCCGTGACTTTTGCGTAAGTCCTATTAGTTTACTGCCACTGAAGAATTACTCTTTAGTATCGTATCGCTTTTGATTCTCTAAAATTTAATCAAATCTACCAAAAGTAATTCTAATGTTCAGTTATGCTTTCAGCAGGTACTTAAGTACTGTTTTGTCCTGCTGCAATGAATGTCTTTTGTTCATCGGCGCTATCACTTTGTTTATTCACAAAAGTATAAGGATTCACAAGCTTCACTTACAGCCTACCTTGCTGTAGAAAAAGTAAAGTATCGTTTTTAATATCTACATTAATATTTCACTTGTTTTCATTTTTATTTACCTAGCTTCTTCAATAAGCATATTCAGTTAATATTAAGCATGTTTTAGTCTTTAGTTGCTTACCCTGACCTGCTAGAGATACTAAGTGTTGATTGCACCTTGTTCAATAGCTTTTAGCCCTTATCGCTCCCATGCTGACCCATCACCGCAAGCCCGTGTGCTTATCAGTTATTTCCACTGACCTGCCATTCTGGTCTGTTGTTGAAACTGCCGGGACACTGTATCAAAAAGATACTGACCGTTTCCATTTACTGTTGACTGCACCGCCTTTAATTACCTGCGAACTAACAAATTCTGTCAGTTCCGAGAATGCATTTCTCCCCAAAATGAGTGATGCTTATGCCTCCAGCAGTCCCAGAGTTTTGTGGCTGGAGATTTCTCCTTACCGGGTAATCATGACTATGCAAGGTAACGGTCAAGTCAGTTACCGTCACTTCTGGGAACAAGGCGTTTATGGCGTTAGCCGTTATTGGTTGCCAAGTGAATCATTACAACCTAATAATCCCATTCGTTTACGCAATTTTACGAAAACTCTAACGCTTAATGGAAACCACTTGCCAGAGCATTTGCGGGTGGAATACGAATTGTGGGCAGAAAAAGTCCAATTAGGAAGCTATATCCTTAATCTGGAAATTCAGCACTGATAATTAAATCTTTTGCCTCCTCCCCTGTAACAATCTGTGATTGGATAGGGGAGGAAATAAAAAGTTTTATTTAACCGAAATAACTGGGTTCATTTCCTGGTTTCCATTTGATATTGCAGCCAACACTCGGTTTTTGTTCACCTTCTACAGGTTTACTTGCCAATACTGCCTCAATCGCTGCACGTAAATCTGCACCAGTTACAGGTTTACCATTACTAGGACGACTATCATCTAATTGTCCGCGATAAACAAGTTGGCGTTCGCTATCAAAGAGAAAAAAGTCAGGAGTACAAGCTGCTGTATAAATTTTTGCTGTCTCTTGAGTTTCGTCGTAGCACAAGGGAAATTTAAATCCTAGTTCTGTCGCCATTGCCTTTAAAGATTCTGGCGCATCATCTGGGTAATTTTTCGCATCATTGGTGCTGATAGCTGCGATCGCCAAATTACTTGTAAAGTAATCTTCTCCTAACTGCGCCAATTCTTTTTGGACATGTTTCACAAATGGACAATGCCGACAAATAAACATTATTAATAGTGCTTTTTTATCTGCAAAAGTGGAAAGCGAAATTGTCTTTCCAGATACTACTTCCGGTAGATGAAAATCTGGTACTTTAGTGCCTAAAGGCAACATTGTCGAAGCAGTTAAAGCCATAATTCACCCGATACCCTTATCTTCAAAACGGCTTTTGCTATCAATCACTGCCAAAATAACATAAAAAACTACACCCCTTGTGAGCGTAGTTTTTGGGCATGGGGAAGAGTTATCAATGCCGCTTTCTATGAAATTCAGTTTTTACAGGCTTGTCAAAAGACCAAAGATACCGTGTCCTGTCAGTACCTCGAATGCGATCAAACAGACAAAACCAATCATTGCTAAACGACCATTGAGCAGTTCTGCATAGTTCGTGAACCCTGTGCGGTCGCCTTGCTCGTCTACATATACCCTTGGCTCAATCGCAAAGTTGTTCAGTTTGCCTTGGTCGTCAATGATGGAAGCATTTGTACGCATAAGATTTTCCCAGTTATTTTTTTTGTAAATTATTGTTACAATCATATTAAAATTTGTAAAGTTTATGAATCTGCCTAAAGAGATAAGATGATGAATCGGGTTCATAACTATGTTTAACAAATACGTACTTTTAGCCAATGCAGCGATTCCGAGTAGAGGTTATTGCCAAAACACCAAACCCGCAGCAGGTGATTTATGCTGCGATGCACCAAGACTATACCGACGGATTCGTGTGTGACGAGCGTGACTCATGGCCTTCGGAGTCAGAATGCGGCGAAATTATTGTTAAGCGACTTTTAGCGGGTGAAAGAGGACATTATGGGCCGCTAGAACATCCCCAGATTATTTTTAACTGTGGCTATTTTCCCCACAGTGTCATGCAGCAAGCCCGTACACATCGCGTGGGCGTAAGTTTTGATGTTCAATGTCTGAGTGGAGACAGTGAGGTTACTTTTGTTCAAACTTCGGGAGGTTTAACAAAGATTAAAATTTCAGAACTTTACGATTTATGGACTAATGGGGAAAAAGCAGTCCGCGAAAGAAAAATTCGAGGACGTAAAGGAGAAAAACCAGGAATTTATCGCAGAGATTGTAAAATCCGCCTGCGAAAAATGAAACTGCGCGTCCTGAATGAAGAAACGGGTATTTTTGAACTCGGCCATATTAAAGAGATTTTTGCTCAAGGAATACAACCTGTTTACCGCTTGACTCTGGAAGATGGCAGAACATTAGACTGTACAGAAAATCATCACCTGCTGACTAAGCGAGGTTGGCAGACTATGGGACAAGCTTTAGAGTTTATAACAGACACTAAAAGACAAATCATTACATATAATCCAGATTGTTATTTAATGACCAACGGAGTCATCGTTGGTGAAGGAGTTTATCGAGACAAAACTTGGCTGCAAGAACAGCTATCAGCTGGTTTATTCGTTCCTATTGTTACTACTGCTCAAAAACCTAAACCCGCAGGACGAAAACTAAAAGCGCACCCAATGAAAGTTGTACAAGTGCGATATTTAGGTATGCAAAAAACTTACGATTTAGAAGTAGACGGGAAATGGCACAATTTTGTCGCTAATGGCGTAGTTGTTCACAATTCATTCCGCTATACAGGTAATCAATTTATTGATGTAGTAGAAGGGAAAAAAGACATTGAAGATGTTTTTTACCTGCGTCCAGTTGATTATTACACTGATAGACAAGGCAAAAAATATTACTATTCACCAGAACAACGAGCCGCAGATTTGCAGTGGTGTCTTGAAGCTGCTAAGAAATACAAGGCTGATTTTGAGTTTGGTATGTCTGAAGAACACGCCAGAGGTAAAGTACCTTTTGATTACCGCCAGCATTTTGTAGTGAGTTTCAATTTAAGGTCTTTCTTGCATTTTTGCGATCTGAGAAACAAGAAAGATGCTCAACTCGAAATTCAAAAGTTGTGTGAATTGATGTGGCCGCATTTTGAAGATTGGGCTCCAGCGATCGCACAATGGTATGAAAAGCAGCGTCTTGGCAAAGCTAGATTAGCGCCTTAGTTAGCCATTTGAGGACACTTGGTGCAAAGAGAAGTCGCTTGGAGGGAAACTCTACAAGCGACTTTGAATATCACCTAAATTACTAAATGGACTTGTCTGATTGGGAAATTACGGTTTTTTGAACTTTGCGCTTGAGAAAAACTAGACCACCAACAGCCATCAGACCAAGTAATGCCGAAGGTTCGGGTACAGATGCAGTTGTGTAACTCTTGTTCCAGGAGTAAATGCCAGTGTGAGATGTGTTGTCAGTCGTCTTGCTGCGATCGCCTGCGATCGCACCTGACTCTATGGCTGCAAAACTAAAGGCATAGTCAACTTTGTGATCAAAAGTGACTTTGGCAATTTCACTTATTTGCAATGGTTTATTTTGCAGAAGTGCTGTTTGTGATATCTTAGCCAGCATCAGATCCAATAACTGATTTCCTGTGGAATTACGGCTAGAAGTTGCTGGATTTAGATATTGCCCGCTTAGATTCAAATGTCCAACTAAGTCAACTTTTAAATTACCAGTTTCTTGGTTGTATGTCACATCCCCAATGTTAGGATCGCCAGCAGAGTTAAAACCGTTAGTGCTGAGATAACCGACTAGGGAAGTAAAGTTAGCATTGAAAAGTGTGAGCAAGTTAGAACCAAGGAATGTGCTGCTTGACAATAATCCGCTGTAAGCATTCTGAAAGCCTGTTAGCCATCCTGTTGCCAATGTGCCATCAGCCCAGTCAGCCTTGGTGACACTCTCTATCTTGATGGTTTTGTTGCCTAGATTAGCAGTAAATCCAACATGATTTGTGACTATTTCACCTGATGTAAACAGTTCAATATTGGTAGAACTATCGTTATCTGTTAAAGCTGCGATCGCTTTATTAATGTTGCCAGAATTGTTGTAATCGTTTAAAATACGTCTTTGTACGCCACCGATGCCAGTGCTGTCATACACAGCAGAACCCGGAGCATAAGTCCAGGTATTGATATTAGGTTGGTTGGCAGAAGTGTTAGCAACACCGTTAGTAGTGAATTGAATATTGGTAGGTCTGGTCAGGTTGACAGCAAAAGCTGGAGTTGTGGCGATCGCGCTCATGGTTGCTGCTACCGAAGTACCAATCAACAGTTTTTTGATATATCCTGTCATCTTTATTACTTGTGAATAAACTAACTATCTCATTAGCTACTTTAATTTTTGTCTGCCCTAATTGGGTAAAGTTAGGGTGAATTTATAGAAAGTTTTAGCTCAATAAAAGTTCTCCAAATACTGATCATATTTAGTAATTTTACGGAAATTAGCTATAAACTATTGAGTAATAAGGGCAAGGTTTTGGCTGTTTAATGGATACTTAATTTCCGCCGTGTTGTACTAGGTTGAGATTTCCAGCCTAAATCAATGCCGATAAATTTCATGGAGATGATCAGCGAATCATCCAAATACTTACCAATTTAGCTTAACTCAGCGATCGCTTGTCCCTACGTCCGCGATAAAATTCTCAAGCACAACAGCGCAGTTATTCCCATGCAAGTCAACTGGCAAACTGTCAAAACTTACGAAGACATCTCGTATCACAAAACTGATGGCATCGCTAAAATTACCATTAACCGCCCCCATAAACGTAATGCCTTCCGCCCCAAAACTGTCTTTGAACTATACGATGCCTTCTGTGATGCCCGTGAAGATACAAACATTGGTGTAGTTCTGTTTACAGGTGCTGGGCCATACACAGATGGCAAATATGCTTTTTGTGCTGGTGGTGATCAAAGTGTGCGGGGACAAGCTGGTTACTTGGACGATGCTGGTATTCCCCGCTTGAATGTCCTGGACTTGCAACGCTTGATTCGTTCCATGCCCAAAGTCGTAATTGCTCTAGTAGCTGGATATGCGATCGGTGGTGGACACGTCTTACACTTAATTTGTGACCTCACCATCGCTGCCGATAACGCCATTTTCGGACAGACTGGCCCTAAAGTTGGTAGTTTCGACGGAGGTTTTGGGGCTAGCTATCTCGCTCGCATTGTTGGCCAAAAAAAAGCACGAGAAATTTGGTTTCTCTGCCGCCAATATAATGCACAACAAGCCCAAGACATGGGTTTAGTGAATTGTGTTGTCCCAGTCGAACAATTAGAAACCGAAGGCATTCAATGGGCGCAGGAGATTTTAGAAAAAAGTCCGATCGCAATTCGGTGTCTCAAAGCAGCATTTAACGCTGATTGTGATGGACAAGCCGGTTTACAAGAACTTGCTGGAAATGCCACTCTACTGTATTACATGACAGAAGAGGGGTCTGAGGGAAAACAAGCTTTTCTAGAAAAACGTCCACCGAATTTTCGTACCTTCCCCTGGCTACCTTAAAAATTGCAGAAATCGCATCTTGAACAAGATGCGATTTCTGAAGATGTCAAATTAACAGCACTAGAAATCTTAAAGATAAATCTTAATATTTAAGCAAGCAGACTAAAAACTGAGTCCAGCCAGTTATAAACAGTGACTAAATTCGTACTACCTCAGCCTTAGCCTCTTGTAAGGAGCATTTAACTGTTTCCTCCACAGGGGTAAGAACTGCATTGTCTACATTAGAAACCATAGAGTGAGAAACACCTAAGACTCGTGTTGCATCTGGCAAACTCCAAGCATCTTCTAAAGACTCCCAAGAAGGTGCAAAAGGTGGAAGCGCCAAAGAGCAAGCTTTCCAACTTGCTTGAACTGGCGCTCCTAACTGTTGACACATTCCACCACGGCGACCCTCTGGCTTGTAATGATGACAATATCGACAGGCAGATGTCAAGAATTTAATGGGTTTCATGTTATTTCATCTTTAGTGCCGTTTCTGGCTGATTTGCATTCTTATATTCTGCTATTCTGCTTCTAGATATAAATACTGAATATCGCCAAAAAGTCGTTATTTTCTCTAGGTTCTAGCGATCCCCATAAAAAAATAAACTTTAGGATGTTTTTATATTCTTGTTATATTTTTAAATGATCGCTAGAGTCAATACATACTAATCTTGACTAAAAATAGCTGGGGATCAAGATTAAAAGTATGACTTTAGATGCAAATTTAATTTTACCTCATCCCTAAGATATACTTCAGATTTTCTATTTACAATCAAGTGTTATCTATCCTTATGGGCATTATTTTAAATAGTATTATTTATTTAGTCATAAGAATTTGACTGTCTAGCCATGATGATTGTTCCAAATATCAAAATAAATTTAGGTAACAAAGTCAGGAAGTAAGGATTTGATTTATTTTGACTGCTTGGCCGCACAGAAAGAACATACATCCCAACGTTGGAGTTCACCGGGTGGGGTGGGACATTGGCATTGGGGACAAAGAGGTAAGCCATGCGATCGCTGTTGCATTGTCTTTGCCCAGTCCCCAAAAACAGTATTAGCGCTCTTAATAATGGGCGTAACATCACGGTGGAAGTTACTAACACGACCCAAGTAACTCGGATGCTCTTGTGGCAAAATTGTTTGTTGTTGCGGCGCTACCTCTGGTATACAACGCCATTCAGCAGTAGAGAAGCGAATATCTACCAAGGGTGTGGGTAGCTGTTCATTTAACTTTAACAGCAGGTTCTGACGTTTAAAAGTCATATTCTGTGACCAAGCAGCACTAGAAGTTGCCACCCGCAAAACATTATGCTGAATAGACAATGGTCGAGTATGAACAGCAACCACTGCTCCCACAATTTCTGCCCAACATTCGAGCAAGCGTTGAAATGGCTGCTCTTGCCATTTAGCCTGTTGTTCCAGAACACCTAAAATATCATTAACTGATTTCAATGACATGTTAAAAAATTAAGGGGCATTGGGCATGGGACATGGGGTAAAGACTTCTTTAATAATTTTCCTTGTATTTTAACTAATAATAAAAAAGGAAAAGGTAGAGCTTTACTACCTTTTACCCAGAAAAAAGCATTTTGTAACCAAATACAAAACTAAATATCACACACAGTTATGACATGACTATTACAAAATTACGACAAAAGTGTGAAGTATTTGAACAAATGCAATGAACTACCCCACCCTAGTTTGTTGAGGGTGGGGTTTCTACATCCCCACCAGTAGAGCAAGATTTTTGACGCTTCATTTGACCTAGTTGCTTCATGCTTCCCGCAGTTTTGCGGGTGCGTGAAGTAGAGCTAGAGCCATCCACGCCTACGAGGCAAGTTCCTTGCCCCGGTAGTCTATTTGAGTGCCAAAGTAGCAGAACCTCACCAGAAGCAATATCACGCTGTTGAGTATATTCACAATTACTGCAAATATGTACTCTCTGGTCTAAAGTTTTCTTCTGTTGATACCCGCATTTAGGGCAAGTTTGAGATGGCTTGATTGTTTTGGTTGGTGCTTGAGAAAACACACCACACACATCATCTAATTTGGTTTTTAGAGATTGTCTAATCATCCCCATGCCAACATCAAGAATTGATTTGTTTAGACCAGCTTTTTGCTTCTTGCGCTTCCCTTTTTTAGCTTTGGCGCTCATGTTTTTGACTTCTAGTTTTTCAGTTACCACCGTGCTATTACCGCTAATTATTCGTGTGGTAACTTGATGAACCCAGTTCTGACGCTGATTAGCTACTTTGCGATAGATCTTACTAATCTGATTTTGAACTTTCTTCCATCTTCTAGAAGCTTTCTGTTTCTTTTTAAAATTGGGTGAACGCTTGCGACGCTTACCCTGACTCAAGTGTTTAATTTTTTGCTCTGCTTTCCTGAAAAATCTAGGAGCAGGAATCAACCCGTTTTTTTCACCATTAGTCCAAGCAATAGCGTCATTACATCCTAAGTCAATGGCTATTACGCTATCATCAGTTTTGCGGCTATTTTTTAGCAAATTATCATCCACATCTAAAACTATAGATGCGTACCATTTCCCATTGCGGTGAACTATGTCTAAGGCTTTAGGATGACCCCATAACCTAGCTTTGCCTCGCATTTGGATAGAACCAATTTTTGCTAACTCTAAATAACCGTTATCACCTGTGCTGTGGCTTTTCCATCCGCTGAAAGATGGATAGCTCCAACCGGAATAGTGACGAATTGACCTGAATTTAGGATAACCCCCCAACCCTTTGAAAAAGCGTTGAAAGGCAAAATCAACACGCTTTAAGGTTGCTTGCAATGCTTGGGAATTTATCTGTTTATACTCTGTCCAAACTGACTTGAAATCTGGCAAACAATTCTGTTGTTCAAAGTATGAAACAGACTTACCAAATTTCTTGTAAGATGTAATTCTATTGGAAACTGCGGCGTTGTAGAGTTCTTTGTGCAGTCTCCTGTGATCGTGTAATAGATTATTCACTTTCGCTGTAGGATAAAGCCTAAAAGTTGCTCTACGCAATGCCATCAAGTCTCACCCCCTGTTTAGTTGTGACTTGTGGGATCCTACCATTGCAGAATTTCAGTTGTCAATATGAAAACTCAACTCAGAAAAGCGGCTCATGCTGTTTTTATAATTCAGTTTCACATAGTCTTTGTGACTAAATATCGTCAAAACGTTATCAATCAGGCAATCCTCTCTAAGTTGCAAGAAGTATTTAGTCGTGTTTGCGATAAAAGAAAATGCGAGCTCCTAGAATTTAATGGGGAAGAAAATCACGTTCATTTGTTAGTGGATGTTCACCCTGACAACAATATTTCACAGCTAGTAAGTTCTCTCAAATCCGCTTCAAGTCGTATTGTCAGGAAAGAATTTCAAGATTATCTAAAGCAGTTTTACTGGAAGAAAGAAGATCCTAGTTTTTGGACTGATGCCTACTGTGTTATTTCAGCAGGTGGCGCACCTTTGGAAGTGGTCAAAGAATATATACAATCTCAGGAGAAACCAAAAAGCTAATGTTGTCAAAAACTCAACTGCCCCGAATGGCACTAAGATAAGCGTAAACCCCCGATATTACTGGCTTTTGGGTATAGGGTGTAGGGTGTGGGGTGTAGGGAAAGAAGAAGATGTTGTTCTATTTGATGCACTAAAATTCAATTTTCTTAAACACTACACCCTACCCCCTACCCCCTACACCCTGCCCTGACTAGGTTTCATCTTTTCTTAGTGCCATTCTCAACTGCCCCATTGCTTGTTTTACTTGCGTAAAATTTAAAAATAGGGCGTTTCCTTTTTGACTCGCTTACATCCCCACCCTATAGAGGGATGGGGAATTACACGATTAGGTTAAACGTCAAGAATTATTTAGGTTACATTTTCACTATGTCTTCGTAAGTTTTGACAGTTTGCCATCTTCCATGTGAATAATGCGATCGGCAACATCTAAAATACGATTGTCATGAGTAACCATGAGGATTGTACAGCCTTGTTCTTTAGCCAGTTTTTGCATGAGGTTAACTACATCTCGGCCAGACTGACTGTCAAGGGCCGCCGTGGGTTCATCTGCTAAGACAATTTGAGGATAACTAACCAAGGCACGAGCGATCGCCACGCGTTGTTTTTGCCCTCCTGACAGTTTATCAGGATAATAATGAAGGTGATTTCCTAGTCCTACCTGCTCAAGCATCTTGGCTGATCGGGTTTGCATCTCTTGTAGCTCAATATGCTGGTGCAGTTCTAAACCCATTTTGACGTTCTGGAGTGCTGTCAAACTACCATGTAAGTTATGTGCTTGAAAAATATAGCCGTTATTGCGTCGTACCTGCACTAATTGCTTAGCACTAGCATGACAAACTTCTTGTCCTAATACTCGTAAACTGCCAAATTGGGCAGAACGCAACCCACCCACTAAGGTCAGTAGTGTAGTTTTACCAGAACCAGAAGGCCCAGTCAAAATAATTATCTCACCAGGCTTAATTTCTAAATTGAGATTGAATAAAACTTGCTTACGAAGTGAACCTTGACCAAAGTAGTGGTCGAGGTTATGGATGGAAATGGCTTTAGGCATAGGGCAGAAAAAAGTCAAAAGTTAAAAGTCAAAAGTCAAAAGTCAAAAGTCAAAAGTCAAAAAATTATTTCTTGTCTTCCCCTACTTCCTCTGCTCTACTGTTTGCTGTTTTTTAGAACATATCTGCGGGATCGGCGGATTGGAGTTTACGGGTGGCGATCGCTCCGGAAATGGTACACATGATGATGGTCAGTACTAATACTTGCAATGCCCGGATTGCAGTCATGTAAATCGGCAAGTTTGTAGCACTGCGAGTTAGATAATAAAGTCCTAAGGAAACTGCAACTCCTGGCATAAAGCCCAATACTGCCAAAATCACAGCTTCTTCAAACACCACACCTAGCAGGTAGTAATTGCAATACCCCATTGCTTTAAAGGTGGCGTATTCTCTAACATGGGCATTAACATCTGTGGAAAGGACTTGATAGACAAGAATCACACCAACCGCGAATCCCATTGATACACCGATGCTGAAGATAAATCCGATGGGAGAATTTCGTCTCCAGAAGTCGTTTTCAAATTCAATGAATTGTTCGTGGGTTAGTACTTTGATGTCATCTGTGAGGTGTGCTTTCAATGCTGCTACTACATGTTTGCGATCAAAGCCTGGCTGTATTTGGATTAAGCCCACACTGACACTAGAAGCCAATTGTCGGGGAAATAGCCGCAAAAAGTTCTGATCACTGGTGATTAGCGTACCATCAGCACTAAAAGAAGCACCGAGTGTAAATAAACCCGTAATAGTAACTGTGCGCCGTTCTACTTCGGTCTTTACTGTGTTACCCAATTCAAGTTGGGCGATCGTTTTTTGGTAATCTCCTCTAGCAGCACGGTCAAACAAGACGGTATCTGGTAGTTTAATTTCTGGCAACTTTTGGATAACTCCGGGGAAGTCAAAAGCTGGCTTGTCTGGATTAAACCCGATCACTAGAATTTCCGTATCACGCCGTGTTTGCGGATTCTTCCAGATCATGTTGCTGATGTACATTGCCTCTGCCGATTTTACCCCTGGTACATCCATTGCTTGGTAAAGTCGCCGACGAGAAAATGTCGATATTCTTTGTACGTTCCGAGTTTGGGAACCGATTAAAACAATGTCTGAGCGCAAACTGCGATGTAGCTTAGTATTACTGTCATATAGGGCAGTCTGAAAGCCTAACTGCATGAACATCAGCAAATCGGCAAAGGCAATACCTGACAATGCTACCAACAGACGACTTTTTTCATGACTCAGTTGCAGCCACCCTAGAGGTGTTCGCCGCTTTAGTTGTTTGAGTAATCCCATTATTTAAGGAGTGAAGGAGACAGGGGGGGAAGCAACGGGAAGCAGAGGAGCAGAGGGAGCAGGGGAGGAGAAGAATAACCTATGCCCTATGCCCTATTCCCTATTCCCTTATATTTCTATGACTACCTTGACTTGCATATTTGTTAATTTGGCAGCTTTTTGGCTGGAAGCATCATCTAGTCGGACGTGGACTTCCACTACTCTGTTGTCAATATTGCTGGAGGGATCAGTATTAATTACATTCTGCCGTTGTACCTGTAAGCCTTTGCGCTCTACGGTTCCCTGCAATTCAATAGGTAGAATCTCGCCTACTATTCGCGCTCGTTGCCCTGAATGCACTTTGTTGATATCGCTTTCGTAGATTTCGGCTACTACATACATTTGATTGGTTTGCCCAATATCAGCAATGCCATCACTTGAGACTAATTCCCCTGGATGGGTGTGAATCTCGAATACTTGTCCATATTGAGGCGATCGCTCTGCTAAAGTTTTAGGCCAACGCACATAAGCTTTTCTTAAATCTACTTCTGCCCGGTTCATGGCCGCTACGGCACGACTAACTTCTGCTTTGGCAGCTTCTACATCTACTCCTCGCACTTCGGCAATTTGATCAAGTGTTGCTGTCGCTTCTTTTAGTTGTTGCTGGCTGGTTGAGCGAACACGCTTTAATTGCGCCTGTGCTTCTTGCAGGCTTTTTTGGGCTGTTTCTAAAGTTAAGCTCTTGCTATCTCTTTGAGAGGCGGAAATTGCTCCCTTTTGATACAACACTTGATAACGTTGATCTTCGGCTTGGGCGTTACGTACTTCGGCTTGTAATTTGGCAATATTCGCTATTTGGGTATCAATGTCTCCTTGGCGTTCTGCTTCTAGGCGAGCAATTGTTGCTTGTTGCGCGGCAATTTCTCCGCGTTTAGCACCTGCTTGGATGCGATTCAGGTTGACCTGCTGCACTTTTACTTGTTCTTGTGCTTCTTTTAAGGCTGCTTCTAAGCGATCGCGACTGTCTAAAATAGCTATCACCTGTCCCGGTTTGATTCTATCTCCCTCCTTAACCAGCAATTGCTCTACTCGACTGCCTTCGGTAGACGTGGTAGCAGAAAGTTTAATGACTTTTCCCTTTGGCTCGATTCGTCCCAGAGATGTTACTGTTTTTAGCTCTGGCAATACTGCTGCTGGGGCTTGTGCCTTCTGATTTGATGCATCCTGAAATTTTAATACTGTATAAACACTGATTCCCAATACAGTCAAAGATACAATTATTGCTATAAAAAGGCGCGGACGTAAAATCGACTGAGGAGATATTGAACCGTCTAGCTTTGAGTTTTGCACAATAGCATACCTTATTGGCTGATTCAAATTAGGGAAAAATCGAATTTTGGAAATGTATTGACCAACTTTGGTAGATGCCTATTTGAAAGCTATGCCGTTTCTCACTTTACTCTTACAGCTACTTTTATATGCTCAATAGAGAGAATGATCTGTAAGATACAAAACTAAACTGTATAGTTATATATATGATTATACTAGACCGACTAGTTTAGTCAATCACTAAAAATAATTGGTTATTTGCTGACTTTGCACAACATACTTTCGAGTAAGGTGTTACAAAGTACAGAAATTCTTAAGACTGCTTACAAACGAAGGATTATTGAAAAATGGCACGCCCAAAAGTTGGGGAAATCGATCGTTCAAGTTCAGCAGATAAAGTAGAAAAAATTCTGCAAGGGGCGATGCAGGAATTTTTAGCTCACGGCTATGCTGGCACTAGTATGGATCGAGTTGCAGAAGCGGCGGGGGTTTCTAAAGCAACTGTTTACAGCCACTTTCAAGATAAAGAGGGGCTTTTTAGGGCGTTGATAGAGAAACTAGCTAGAAAGCGGTTTCACTCTATTTTAGGAACGCAACCCCTGAAGGGAGAGCCTTATATTGTGCTGCGACGGTTAGCTGCAACAGCATTAGATCAGATGGTCAATGACCAAGAATATCAAGCATTTGAAAGGCTGTTAATGGGGGAATCTGCACGGTTTCCTGAGTTAGCGCAGGTTTTTATTCACAGCATTGCTAAACCGGCAATCGATACTATTAGTAAATATATAGCATCCTGTTCGGAACTGAATATACCTGATCCAGAGGCAACAGCTAGGATTCTCATTGGGTCATTAGTGCATTTTGTGATTACCCAGGAGATTATGCATGGTAAGGACATTATGCCAATGGAAGGCGATCGCCTGATTGATGCTTTGACACACTTGATTGTCAACTGTGCCGATTGAGGGGAAATAGGCGATCGCTTGAGTCATAAAACCGCTATCTTCTTAATCGCAGCAGGAACGGGCAGATGGAATTACACGATTATGGCTAAAACCTGCCAGATATTCCTCTAAAACACTAAATTGGGTTAAATTCAAACTGTAATAAATCCAGCGTCCTTCCTGACGGGAGTGAACTAAGCCAGCTTCCTTGAGGGTTTTCAGATGAAAAGATAGTTTTGACTGACTTACCCCCAAAACCTCGCACAAATCACACACACACAGTTCTTGCTGTCGTAGCAATTCTAATACACTAATTCTTAGTGGATCGGATAGGGCATGAAAGCCCGCAGCAATTAAATGGGGAATGGTAGCAGTGGGGGTTGGCATGAATTTTAATAAGAGATGTTATCTCTATTGTGAAGCAGATAATACAACTTCTTTAGAGATTGTAGCGTGGGCATTGCTATTTATCTTTCCTGGTGGGAAGACCCCATGCGAAACGAAGATCGGTAGGTACGCCGTTTTCTAAGTCAAACAGTCCGTAGGTATTGCGGTCTATTTCATTGATTGCCTGATTTACCAGGGCTACACGGTCTGCTAGAAACAGTGCGCGTTTGACCCAGTTACAACACATCAGCATCTCTACCAAGGCGATCGCTGTTCTGGTTTTACCTGCACCAGTCGCCATAACTATCAAGGCTTTGCGGTCTTTATCAGCCTCGAAGGCTTCAGTAACGCGGCGAATCGCACGAGTTTGGTAATAACGTTCGGCAATGCTTGGTTTAATGGTGGCTTCTGCTAAAGACTTGCGGGTAGTCCGACGCTGTACAAGCAGTTCCAACTCGGTTTTTTTGTAAAATCCTTGCACCTGTCGGGGTGGGTAATTGGTGTCATCCCACAGCCAATGCTCGTAACCGTTGGTGTAGAATAACTTATCTCCTGATTTATCTAGATTTACAATATGATCTTTACTAGAGCCAGAAACTAGGGACTTAAAATGACAGCATATGCCCTAAATTTACCTGACCAGTTGAAGCAAGAAGTTGAGCAATTAGCTCAGAGTCAGGGTATTTCGCTTGACCAATTTATTCTCTGGGCTGTAACAGAAAAAGTAAGTACTCTCAAAGCATCTTTTCCACAAATTGCTTATCGTCAGGGGGCAAATGGGCAACTTGTGCCAGTCATCAAAGGGACAGGAATTCGAGTGCAGACTGTGGCGATCGCTTCCCAAAAATGGGGTATGAGTCCAAGTCAGATGAAGAATGAGTATGAGCTGACTGAAGCACAGGTAAGAGAAGCTCTGAGTTTTTATGCAGTAAATAAGGGGCAGATTGACGCGGCGATCGCTTCTGAGCAATCCTTAGAAATTGCCAATGATTAAACTCAAGCTTCATCTGGATGCAGATACCTCAAGTAAATCGCTGCATTCAGCATTGGTGTCTAAAGGGCATGATGTTACTCGTACTCCAAATGACTGGATGCCTTTAGATGCTAGTGATGAAACTCAATTATTACGCTCAACTGCTCAGGGCAGATGTATCTTTACTTTCAACGTGAGAGACTTTATTGTTCTAGCACAACAGTATCCTCAACATGGCGGTATTATCCTTGCTGCTCAGAATAGTTGGTCACTTTCAGATTTGATTGCGGCATTAGATAGCCTATTATCTGAGGCAGAAGCAGCAGATTGGGTTGGTCAGGTAGATTGGCTCAATCGGTGGCGAAAGTAGTCATGAAATCAGATTTAGGGATTTCCAAGAAATAAATTATCCAAGAAAACCAACCACAGAGCAGGACACTTGCGTGGGCGGGTCTCCCGACTTGAGCAAAGTGTCCGTCGTGCAGAGGACACGGAGAGATCAAGAAGAGAGAGGATTGTTGTATGAGATTTTTGAATGTTTTTTAATGATGTTGAAGGGAGACGAAAAGGGCATCGAGTTCTGACAGTGAGGCGCGGTGTGCTGTTTTAAGTTTTTCTACAGATTTGACGCGGTGGGCAAATTCTTGTTGAAGGGGGAGAGGGGGACAAATAATTTGAGCATTATTTAAGATGCCAACATTAAGATGTTTCTGAATCTGACCCACTTGAGAAGATAAAACCAATTTCTTTACCCACGAAGAATTAAAAAAAGAACAGAGGTATACAGAGTCAACGACATCCTTACAAGGTGTAGTAATTAAAAGATCAATTGCATTAACACCATCAAGTTCTTCAGGAATAACAGCAGCAGTTCCAGGTTGTCCAGTTCTAACAAGCACCACATCTCCTGCTTTTACTCTTGTTTTAGCCAATTTAGTTTCGTTGTCACTTTGAGAGAAAAAAACTAAATTATCTGTAGAAATTGAGTTGGGCTTGATATTTTGAGATCGTAAAGCAGGAACTCCATATTCTTGATAATAAGATGCTGGCTGTACCACAATTCCCACTGTAATTCTGCTACAAATATTTTTGCACGTCTTTACCTTCCACCCCTTCGGATTGCTCAGTGGATCGCCGAACATTTCTAGAAAAATGGCTTGGGTGAGGGTGTCGAGTTGAGCGATCGCTTCCCGACGTTTAGACCTGAGTTCTTCCGCGCGATCAAGTATCTCTGCAATCCGCTTCTGCTCTTCCAATGGTGGAATAGGTATTTCAAAGTTGGCAAGCACAGATGGACTTAAGCGCGGTAGGTTGACTCCAACAGCCCGCGAATTGGCGTAGTCAACCATCTTGGGCTGACGAAGAAAGTGGAATAGGAATTTTCGGTCAACATTCGACCTTGGCAAAATCGGCAATATGTCTGTGCTGCAAATGTCACTAAATTCTGGACACGCAATTTTGGCAAGGTAAGGACGGAGTTTCCCGTAGAGAATATGTTGCTCAGTAAACTGAAACTTAGAACTGGCAAGCTCACCATTGTCTACAGGTTTATGACCTATAAATCTGCCACCTGTTTCGATGTGTTCAAGACCAACATATTTAGCGGTAGCTGTCTAAATACAATCCATTGCCATACAACATTACCCAATTCAGCAAAGAAAGAATCAGGAACAATAATTTGTTCCGCTCTTTCTAAAGCAGAAAGTGCTTGCTCATGTTGAGATTCAACACGTAACAAAGCATACACAAAAACCATCGTATCAATCACCATTAAGGTCGCCCTTGTTCCTTCCACTCTTGCACTTGACTACTCGATTGAATCGGCAATATCTCCCAACGTTGACGAATTCGAGCGATCGCTGCTTCTCTTGTTGACTCATTTGCTCCTCTCACTTCTGCCAGCAGGTGGCTAATTAACCTCAGCCGTGCCTCATTTGAAAGGTCTTTCGTTTGATTCATCAATTCTTGTAGCTGTTCTTGACTCATTTAATCCTCCTTAATGGCATCCAGAATATCTTTGTAAAATGTGGTGATAAAATTTCCCTTAGCTCATCAAAGATTTTGATCTCATCTTATTCCATCATTTTTTCCAATTCTCTCATCCCCTGCTGAATCTCTGCCTCCAACTTTGCCAAATTAGTGAGGATATCTTTGGGTGCGCGATGTTCCACCTCTTCATGCACCACTTCCTTATAACGATTCAAACTAAGATCATACCCCTGAGTAGCAATATCAACCTTTGGCACACAAAAACTCTGAGCAGTGCGGGGACGCTCTCGTTCCGTAGTATTCCGCAGTTGCCAACGACTCAACACATCCGGCAGATTATTCTTAGTATGTTCCTCTGCTGTTAACTGGGCAGCAGGTACAGGGCCTAGTTTGTCATCAGCAAGCAAAGGCGCTCTGGGAGCATCCCAGTTTTTTGCAAAGAGGGCGAAAATCAGTCAGGATAAGTAGGA
>JAYGHB010000146.1:0-19662 GCA_034931985.1 Halotia wernerae UHCC 0503 | reverse complement strand
GCTCCACTATCTGCGGAAGTAGTAACGCTAATGATTGCCATGCTTTGAATTCCCTTATTAGAGCAACGTTTTCACACACAAAATTTTGGACAAAATCACAAATCACTACTTTTGTGATTTTCAGTAATAGCCAAGTCATCGTTCGGGACGATGGAATTCAGAACACTAAGAGTTGCCTTTTTATAAACCTGAAAGAAATGAAAGTCTCACCGTGAATATACTGAAATTGAGAAAAATACTTGATTCTCCTAATTTTTGACTAGTGCATCTTCTCATATTTTTGATTGAGTTGAATTAGAACAAATTGTACCGAGGAACAATTTAAAGTTGTTCTAGGTGATTTTTCAGTATGTACATACTGAGCAAAAGGTAACATTCGTTATAATTTCTTTGAATACATACTTGCAAAGTAATGTCAATACATAATCAAACCCTTGACAAAATACTAAATATATAGTCTTGAGCATAGTAAAACATCTAGATGATCTTCTTTGCTTCACTGTATTTTGTTGCCAAAAGCTTATAGGTATGAAGTTCAGGGGAAATATATCTAAATTTAATTGATGTTTAAAAAAGGTATGGTACTAACTATAAAAACAGATCAAATATTGATGTATGGAAGTTTTTTGTCTGCATTAATGATTTTCTTAATTGAGCTTTGATTCTAAAATAACTTAGTATAAATATGTAAAGTTTTAAAAAAATTTGTTTTAATTATAACTATGTTTATAACTAATTTGATGTTGAAAGTATAATGTTCTCTCGCCTTAAATAATACTCATTCATTTTCAAAAGTTTAAAAAAACTCATGCCGAATGCAATCAGAAATTGAAGCAAAATAGAGCTTTTTAGCTATAATTTAGTAATTATTGCCCCTAAGTTTTACAAAGTAAAACTGTGTATAATCAAAATTTATATCAGTTATAAGCTAAGTATTATCTTTAATACATCAAGCTAATAAGCTTACGTATAAATTAGTGGAGTGCATTTATTTTTACTTTATTTGTTATTAACATAATAAATAAAGAGGTGGATATCTATAAGTAATTACAATCAATAACTATTTCACTAATGAAAAATTTGCTTGAGAAAAAGTATTTCAGATTACTAAAATTCCAAATTCTCATTATTGATTGAAAAAGTTAGCTGAGATCACTGCCATCGCCTTAATCTCAGCTAACTTTACTATTGCAGATATACAAATACTACCTAGAAGTACTCTTCTTTGTTGATTAAATCTTGGTGTATTTATCAACTACCTTGGCTAAGTCTGGAACTGCCTGCTCTACATGTTGCTTAGCTGAGCCGCGGAGTTTTTCATACGTTCCTCGCACGATTTGGCGCTTCACGTTTTTGGCCCTTGCATCGGTAACGCTGAGTAGCGCGTCCGCTGTGCGAGAACGATTCGTAGCAAGATACTCAACGGGGTCGCCCTTTTCCACACCCTCATTCCAGATAGGATCAATAGCTACGAAACACTGCGGCAAGATCTGCTCGACGACATAGGTAATATACCCTGGCTTAACTCCTTTAAGAGCCGCAAAGGCGGTTTTCAGGGCAATACCCCTGATACCTGACTTGGAAGCAAGTTGCGCTTCTATCATGTTGCAGCAATCATCGACGACCATTGCTTTTTTGCTGGGGTTCGAGAGTCCGTCACTAAGTCCCATTTCACTCCTCCTTAAATATCAAAGTACTTAATTTCCATTTGATTGTTTTCCTAGCGGTAGGAAATTACAGAAAATGGTATCAGAGCTAGAGACCGACTCCACGACTGATTTTGGAGACTTCAACCAAAAATTACTGCATTGCCTGCCAAAGAATCAGGAGATAACTTTTAAAGCAGTTCACCAAGACTTACTGGAAGCAGCACAAAAATTACTTGTTTGAAAGCAATAATTTCCTCTACTTTTCCTGAACAAGTAAAACCGATTTCACGGGTCGCTTGACGTAATCACCCTGTGAATTAATCTTGCCGTAAAAAGTTTTACCCTTATAATAAAACGAAGACGAACTTCCCCCGTCTAGGTTCATTGCTTTTTTGACACCAAGGGTTTTCATGAAATCTGCCAGTGCTGGTAAAGATATCCCAGAGTTAGCAGGAGCCGAGGATTTTTGAGCCACCATTACCAAAACAATTGTCCCATCATGGGTAATACCTAAAGCTGTTCTGGCGTTGAGTTGGTTGCTAGCAAGTACGTCTCTTCCATTGCTATTATCCACAAAGCCTTCTTGTACTGAAGTAAGTTCTGGTAACAGACCAGGCCCAGCACCAATAGCATCGATTAATTGACAATCTGCGGGTGCTGACTCAGTGTGTAAGGCAATATCGTAGCGGATAGTTTGCCCACATAGGTAACGGCGGAACTCTGCACGATTAAAAATTTGATTTAGGTAAGGTTTTAATTTGGGATTGTTCACTAACCGTTCGTTTTGCTTGGGGTTAGCCACTATTTGACCAGAGAGGACAATATATGATGTAGATTTTTGGTTAACTGGATCAAAAAAGCCTGCGTTTAAGATAGCGATCGCCCGATATTTCTGAGAAAATTCTTCTACAGTACCAACTTTTTCTGATATTGCCGGAGTCACTAAAAATTGGCGATCGCTAGGAATAAATAGTATATGAGCTATACTCTGGGCTAAGGTACGCTGCTCGTAGTGAATCTTTTTTGGTAGTGAGGGTTTTACTGAAGGTACAACAGCATTCATCAGTAAAGAACGTTGCCCGTAATCTCCTACAAATAACAGCAGTATCACCAAACTAATTAACACTCCTCCTGAGAGCCAAATTTTTCTCACTTGTTTCTTGTAGAATTTGGTTGCAAATTTGATTATATAAAAATGGGGCATAGGGCATAGGGCATTGAGAATTACATTATTTATTTGTTATTCTCCTCTACTTCCCCTGCCTCCCCTGCTCTTTTTCCCCTGTTCCCTGCCTCCCCCTCTCGTCGCGTAAACTAAAGAAGTCCGATTTAGATAATTTTCCATACGGCAATCTATGACATTGGCGGCTCCCACCCAGCACAACTTTTTGCCTCGATTTTACCGATTAGCAAGTATTAGTGTGCTTTCTAACATGATGGTACCTCTAGCAGGTCTGGTTGATATTGCCTTCCTCGGACATTTGGCAGATATTCGTCACCTGGCTGGAGTCATCTTGGCAACTATCCTCTTTGACTACCTTTATCGTGTATTAAAATTTCTGCGTTCAAGCACTAATGCGATTACTGCACAAGCTGTTGGAGTTGATGATTCCAAAGCCGTTCTGTTGTCAGGATTACGGAGTGGTTTGATTGCGTTAGGAATCGGTTTACTTATCTTACTGCTCCAATACCCACTGCAAAAGATTGGATTTACCATCCTCAGCGGTTCCCCAGCAATTGAAAGCTCTGGAATTGATTATTATTATGCCAGGATTTGGGGCGCACCCGCTGTCTTGCTCAACTTTGTCTTAATTGGTTGGTTTCTGGGACGGGAAATAAATAGCGTAGTGCTACTCATCTCTATCATTGGTAATGGTTCTAATGTATTGCTGGACTATCTCATGATTGTCAAGTGGGGCTGGGCGAGTATGGGAGCCGGACTAGCAACAGCTCTTAGTCAGTATTTAGCACTAGTAACTGGTTTAGTTTGTGTCTGCTTTAATATCAAATGGCGAACTTTACCAGCCGCTTTGCAAGAGGTTTTTGACTGGGTAGCCCTTAAAGATGCTGTTGTACTGAAAAGTAATATTTTAATCCGATTTTTAGCCTTGATTTCGACCTATGCCATTTTCACTAATCTGAGTGCGGTAATGGGAACAACTTTCTTAACCGAAAATGGTTTGCTACTCCAGATTGCTCTGCTGAGTCAGTTCACTGTGCAAGGGGTAGGAATGACAACCCAAACTCTGACCGGAAATTTTCAGGGTAAAGGAGCCAAAGAACAGATGCTTCCATTACTGATTATTTCTATACTGACTAGTTTAGTCATTGCTCTAGGTTTCGCTGCTGCGTCTGTTTTATTCCCAGACGCAGTATTCGGATTGTTGACTAATCATACAGAGGTCAACAAACACATTAGTAGCTATGTGGTTTGGTTACTGCCTTTGTTAGGATTTACTGCCATTGCTTTCATGCTGGAAGGATACTTCATTGGTTTAAAGGAGGGTAAAACTTTACGTAATGCCGTTCTAATTGCTTTTGGATTGGGTTTTAGTCCTGTGGCGATCGCAGCATGGTATTTTCACAATAACCACCTTTTGTGGATGTCTCTTGTACTGTATATGGCAATTATTATGGTAGTGCTGGCAATACAGCTACCTCGGACATTGGACAACCAAAACCTGCAAAATCAGGAACTACTTCCAAATCCTTAATTTTTCTCAACTCCAGCCATGACTGAGATCAAAAATTTGAAACCAGGGATGCCCAGGACTCAAAAAAAAGGTAAGTCTCTCCCGCCAAAGCTAATCATCAAGCTGGGTAAGTTTGTTTGGACTACGCTTTGGCATATAATGATGTCAAAAATTGCTCCCCGCAATCAATCGGGAGAGTACATTCGTCCTAGCAGCCAGTTTAGAAGTTTTATTACCACAGAAGCAGATAGCCCATACCCAGCAGCAGCGGGACGCTATCAACTCTATGTTGGTCTGAGTTGTCCTTGGGCGCATCGAACTCTTGTTGTACGGACACTCAAAGGGCTAGAAGAAGCTATATCGGTATCTGTTGTTTCTCCTGATGCGACTTCCGGAGGTTGGGTATTTAACGACCAAGAACAAGGTTGCGATACCCTTGCTGAGTTATATGAACTGGCTAACCCTGGTTACAGCGGACGTTCTACAGTTCCAGTATTATGGGACAAACAAACAAAGACTATCGTCAACAATGAAAGTGCTGAGATTATTGTGATGCTGAACTCACAATTTAACGAGTTCGCACTCAATCCTACATTAGATCTCTACCCAAAGGAGTTAAAAGAGAAAATTGACTCATGGAATGATCGCATTTATGAAAATGTGAATAATGGTGTGTATCGCTGCGGATTTGCCCAAAGCCAAGCAGCGTATAATCAGGCGTGCGAGGAACTATTCACCACTTTAGATGAGATTGATGTAGTGCTAGAGACAAATCGATACTTATGTGGGAGCAATGTCACACTTGCAGATGTACGTTTGTTCACAACGTTGTTTCGATTTGATATTGCATATTACGGCTTGTTTAAGTGTAACCGTCGCAGAATCAAGGATTATCAGAATTTGGGAGCCTATCTGCGTGATATGTATCAGTTAAAAAGCGTTGCTGATACTTGTGACTTAGAAAGCGTGAAGTATGATTACTACGGCAGTCTGTTTCCGCTGAATCCAGGTAGTATTATTCCTGCGGGGCCTGACATAACATATCTATTAGATCCACATGACCGTGTTTCAATCCCTGATAGGGATTTTGAATGATTGTAACGCATTACTGCATTAAGACAAATTTTCTCGCGATCGCTGGAACGCTCCGCGAAAACGCTTGCCTGATTCAAGCGAGGAAATGCGAGATGTGTCCCATAAAAGGATGATGATTGTTTTTTGGATATTGTTTGGTTTAGTAGGTGCAATAATCAATAATGCAGTCATTAAAGCAACTAGCCAAGAAACTTAAAAAAGATATCTATGCTATCTATTTAGCGAGTAAAGATCCCAAAGTACCTTGGTATGCAAGGTTGTTGGCAGTGGGTGTTGTTGCATACGCTTTTAGTCCCATCGACCTAATTCCAGATTTTATTCCTATCTTCGGCTATCTTGACGATCTGATTCTCATCCCGTTGGGAATTTGGCTAGTCCTGAGGTTGATTCCTTCATCCGTCTTAGCCGAATGCCGAGAAAAGGCTGAGACCGCAAAATCTCAAAAAAAGCCTACTAATTGGATAGCAGGGGGTGTAATCGTAATTACTTGGCTAGTTTTAGGAGTTTTATTTGTACTGTGGCTAGGACGGTTTTTCAAACGATAACGGCACTACTGCCAATAATCAGTGACATCGTATCCCAGTTCTGCCAGCATTTGCCGTAGTAGGGGTAAACTGAGTCCAATCACGTTGCTGTGACATCCGGTAATTTTTTCTACAAATAAGCTGCCAAAACCTTCAAGGGCAAAAGCACCAGCACATTTGAGGGGTTCGCCTGTAGCGACGTATGCTTGAATGGCGCGATCGCTCATTTGAGCAAAGTAAACTCTTGTTACCTGACACTTGACTAAAGTCCGGTTTTGCGAGGTGTCAATTAAGACATGACCTGTGTAAAGATCGCCAAAGTTGCCTTGCATTAATTGCCAGCGGGCGATCGCTTCACAAGCATCCGCTGGCTTACCATAAATCTCACCATTGATTGCCAAAACTGAATCACAACCCATAATTAAAGCTGATTCAAACTGGGAAACTACGGTTTCTGCCTTACGTTGGGCTAGAATTTGCACCAACTGAGCAGGTTCACTGAGTTGAATTTGTGACTCATCAAAGTCACTAGGTTTAACTATCGGTTCAATGCCAACAGTTTGTAGCAAGCGTCGTCGCGCTGGGGAAGCAGAAGCAAGTACAAAAGGTGGAACGACCATAGAGCTAAGAAAACTAATATACTGAAAAAGAATTTACAACGTCTTCCATCATCCGTTGGACTCTTTGCCAACGTCTTTCAGGAATCGAGGTGTTGAAGGTGAAAAGCTTACCACGACTGACAGCGACTTTAGCTACATTGTGTCGTTGTTCCCGATTGGGAAGTTTCACCAAATACTCCAGAATATAATAGGTTTTACCATTAGATTCTTTCTCCAGGGCGTTGACCAATTCGGCTGAACGATCAGAGTCAGGAGGAGCAAGAGCAGCTTTCCCAAATTTATATCCTACTTCTGTTGGTGTTCCCAGTTCTGGCAAAGTTTTGTCATCTGGAACAGGGCTAATAACCACAGAAACATTTTCGGATACCTCGATCAAATCGTGGAACACCACATCGGGGCCGTTAGCAACTTTTACTTGTAACCAGCCATTAGGGTATAAAAACTCATAGCCATCAGTCGTATCCACAAAGCTTTTAAATCCAGCCGCAGCAGCGACACCAGGATTATTCAAGCTGAGGCTCAATACTAATAGCAAAGTTAACGCAATTCGTTTCCACATTTCTACAAATTCCTTTAGGCTGGGAGCAATAAAAAGCAAGTGTAATTTATCGTTTACATTGTCCCATCAAATGGGGAACTGGGGTAGGAAGAGGAAAAGGGGCAGGGAGCAGGGAAAATAACAACTGATCATTGACCGTTGACAGTCCAAGAAGCTGGAAATGCAGACCAAGGTATAGCTGATGACCAAGTGCTGGTATTTTCTATAAGTCAAGAACGCTCGATATTAACTATCAACAGAGATGATTTTATCTGTTTGCATCGTCGTAGTTCTAACCACTTCGGTATTATTGTTTGCACGAATAATCGTAATTGGGAACAGTTTGCAGCATGGATAGACGAGGCTGTGACTGCACAAGAACCGTTGCAAGAAAAACTAATTCGTGTGGTACGTCCAGTCACTTAAAGAGGTTTTAATAGAACGTGCCAACTTAAGATCTTAAAATGCGATCGCCTACATCAATATCTCTACAAAATCTTTAGGCTAGTACTAATTGTGTCCCAATAATACTCAGTAACCAATTTCCAAGTTTAGATAAATAACAAAGGACAAATAATCAAAGACTTCTGATGGCTATTATACTCTTGTTGCTAGACCTAAGATGATCTATAGAATTGCTTACGCTTAATTTTATCAGAGGAAATACTGTAAATGGGACGTATTTTTATTTCAGCAGCACACGGAGGTAGAGAAGCAGGAGGAATCGATCCAGGTGCGATCGCAGGTGGTACGACAGAAGCTAGAGAAATGATTCTGCTGCGGGATTTTATTGTCACGGAACTCAGGGCGCGGAGTTTTGAAGTTTTAGCAGTTCCCGATGACCTAAGTGCTGCAGACACCATCGCCTGGATCAATTCTCGTAGTCGTCGGGGTGATGTAGCCTTAGAAATTCAAGCTGATGCGGCTAGCAGTCCGGCCGTGCGTGGGTCTAGCGTCTACTATATTGCTAACAACAGTGAGCGTAAGAGCAACGCTGAACTGTTACTAGTGGGGCTATTGCGCCGTGTCCCCCAGTTACCTAATCGAGGAGTCAAACCAGATACAGATAGTGGATTGGGTCGTTTAGCATTCTGTCGCCAGACAGTCCTTCCGGCTTTGGTGATGCAAGTGGGATTTCTCAGCAGTCCAGAGGATCGCGCTTTGCTGCAAAATCGCCGCCGGGATTTTGCTTTGGGAATTGCTGATGGACTAGCATCTTGGAGTCGTGTAATTGACCCTACTCCCAATACTCCCCCGGAACCAAGTTATCCAGCCATCAATATTAATATTAACGGGCAAAATTACCCTGAGCAAGGAGTTGTGGTTAATGGTAATGCTTACATCCCCATTGATTTAGTTGATCGCTTGCGGATTGACCTGTCAAAAGCCCCTAACGTCAATCGTATTACTTATCGCAAAGTGGTATATGTTAAAGCCGTTGAATTACGGGACTTTAATATTGCCATTAGTTGGGATGCTGCAACTCGTACCGTTAGCTTACGCTCAAATGTGGTAGTTTGCCCTGGTCAATTTGATCGAGTAATGTCGAATGGTATAACCTCAGAAGTACAGTTACAAATATTTTTGAGAAACAACAACGATAACGCCTTAGCTAAGTTTCCTGACATCCCCAAACTTTATCGAGAAGAAGCGATCGCAGAGGGAGTCAACCATGATATTGCTTTTTGCCAAATGTGTTTAGAAACGGGATTTTTACGCTTTGGCGGTGATATTCGACCTGAGCAAAATAATTTTGCAGGCTTAGGTGCGATCGGTGGTGGTGCAGAGGCTGCATCCTTTCCCAGTGCCAGAATTGGAGTAAGAGCGCACATCCAACACTTAAAAGCCTATGCCAGTCTAGAACCCTTAGTCAACGAAGTAGTAGATCCACGGTTTCGCTTTGTCACCCGTGGTATTGCAGCATCAGTTAATCAGTTATCAGGGCGTTGGTCAGCCGATTTGGATTACGGCGTGAAGATTACAGCTATCCAAAAACGGTTGTATGAATCAGCAGGATTGCTGTAGGTAAGAATAGCGTCAACCAGTAGGTGTTTTATAAAAGGGGTGAAATTTTGTGCTTCAAAAGCTTATCCTGTCTAGCTTTGAACCCTATAAGGGTAATATTGAGGTTGACGCAAAACTGCTAACCATTGCTACACAAGCGTTTGGGGTTATTTACCGAATGTCACTATTGACAACCCAATGCCTAAAAAGCTATTTTAATTTTAGATTGACGCAACTGCACCTTGAAAATCAAATATATCAACGCTTTCAACTCCGGACGGTTACAATCACTTAAAATCCCTATTAGGGATTGAAACTCCTAATTCTGAATCTTCAGTTGAAAATCTCTCTGTTACAATCACTTAAAATCCCTATTAGGGATTGAAACATTGCAACTTCTCAATCAATAGTAGCTACTGGATTAGTTACAATCACTTAAAATCCCTATTAGGGATTGAAACAAAGTTTTATTCAGTATTAAAGATTCAGAGTGGGGTTACAATCACTTAAAATCCCTATTAGGGATTGAAACCTCGCCTAACTTCTGGGCTTTTGAGCGCATGACGTTACAATCACTTAAAATCCCTATTAGGGATTGAAACGCGGCATCGCGAATTGCTTTGAGATTTTCCAGATGGTTACAATCACTTAAAATCCCTATTAGGGATTGAAACTAGCCCTAATCTAACAATAGGGTAATCATGAATTGTTACAATCACTTAAAATCCCTATTAGGGATTGAAACAATAAGCTTAATTTCTACTCCAACTTTTGCTAAGTTACAATCACTTAAAATCCCTATTAGGGATTGAAACCATTCTCCATCAACAGGACGGAAATAACGGACATGTTACAATCACTTAAAATCCCTATTAGGGATTGAAACATTTTCGATGATAGCTCAGCTTTTTTGGCTGGTTACAATCACTTAAAATCCCTATTAGGGATTGAAACCTCTACGCGATCGAATATATTAAATACGATCGCAAGTTACAATCACTTAAAATCCCTATTAGGGATTGAAACCATGACTTCACATCACCGATGTGATTAATTATACCTGTTACAATCACTTAAAATCCCTATTAGGGATTGAAACTATTTCCATAGTCTCTGAGAGTGGGTGAAATATGTTGTTACAATCACTTAAAATCCCTATTAGGGATTGAAACGAGATAATCATAGGTGTGTGCGATCGCGTCGATTCGTTACAATCACTTAAAATCCCTATTAGGGATTGAAACGGAAGAGTGCTGGTGCAAGGCGACAGGATACAAACGGTTACAATCACTTAAAATCCCTATTAGGGATTGAAACCATGCACAGCGGATGGGCAGGAATGGAAAACATTGTTACAATCACTTAAAATCCCTATTAGGGATTGAAACCTGATTCGATATACCCGGAATCATTCTCCATATGGTTCAGGTTACAATCACTTAAAATCCCTATTAGGGATTGAAACATATTTTCATTTTTACCACCCGGCGCAGATATAGTTACAATCACTTAAAATCCCTATTAGGGATTGAAACACTGTTTTTAGTTCCATGTATCCCCTCTCGAATTGTTACAATCACTTAAAATCCCTATTAGGGATTGAAACAGGGTTTCTCAGGTGGTTATACCACCCTGCAATACAGTGTTACAATCACTTAAAATCCCTATTAGGGATTGAAACGAGTATATGCAGACTTTGAAAAGTATCTGCGTTCGGTTACAATCACTTAAAATCCCTATTAGGGATTGAAACATGTGGAACATCTTTGACTGCAACCACGCGCAACGTTACAATCACTTAAAATCCCTATTAGGGATTGAAACTTGCAAGGCGATCGCTATCCCCGTTTTTTATGGTTACAATCACTTAAAATCCCTATTAGGGATTGAAACATCCCTGAAAAATCAGTGAAAGGTTTATTCTATATGTTACAATCACTTAAAATCCCTATTAGGGATTGAAACAAATATTGTTGTGCATCTACGCCTTGGCAAGATTGTTACAATCACTTAAAATCCCTATTAGGGATTGAAACTTCTTCTTCGAAAGCATCAAACTCTTTTTCAAACTGAGTTACAATCACTTAAAATCCCTATTAGGGATTGAAACGCAGGAATGGTGACGCCAAACAACTTTGTATATTTTCAGGTTACAATCACTTAAAATCCCTATTAGGGATTGAAACTTGTAGACTTTCCCACGGTGATCACGGGCTATTGGTTACAATCACTTAAAATCCCTATTAGGGATTGAAACATTGGGAATAATGCGCTGCACTGCATCTTTAAAAGTTACAATCACTTAAAATCCCTATTAGGGATTGAAACCTGTTGTTGTCTCCCCTCCCTCTGCGATCGCCTGGAGTTACAATCACTTAAAATCCCTATTAGGGATTGAAACAACAGCGATTGGTTCGTCCAACAGCCAATAAAGAGTTACAATCACTTAAAATCCCTATTAGGGATTGAAACCTCATCTGCGGCGGGACTGCTGAGTTTGTGCGTAAGGAATGTTACAATCACTTAAAATCCCTATTAGGGATTGAAACGATTGTGGGGTAAGTGACACCCAAACTAGCTGCAAGTTACAATCACTTAAAATCCCTATTAGGGATTGAAACATCTGCTGCCACCAAGCAACACGGCATTCAAAACCCAGGTTACAATCACTTAAAATCCCTATTAGGGATTAAAACTTATTTATTCGCAGTCTATATAACAATTAGGAGCGATCGCTTCCAACGGGTAAAGCCGATCGCACTAATCATCATCCTGTTAAAAAATTTGCTATTACTTTCAGTTTCTTCATTTTACCTTGATATTTATGATTTATATCTTTCTAAAGGACGATAAGAAACTATAGCAATATCGATACCATAATTTCTAAGTGCGGATGTCATTTACTCCAAAATAAACTCAATCATCTGCTGAAATTATCCATCAAAGAGTTTGATTTGGATCCAATTTTTCCTACTAGATCGCATAGACATTTTTTAGTATTTTGTAGTAGCTAAACTCAACAGCTACCAGTTTTGTTCTGAAATATAAACCTCATGAATTAGGAGTGTTCACCATGAAAGCAGTTGTTTTTCACGGAATTGGAGATATTCGATTAGATAATGTCCCAGAACCTAAGATTAAAGAACCAACAGATGCCATCATTCGACTAACATCTAGTGCAATTTGTGGCACAGATTTACACATGATTCGGGGAACATTCACAGGCATGAAACCCGGCACAATTCTAGGTCATGAAGGCGTTGGTATTGTTGAAGAGATTGGTTCTAATGTGCGGAATTTGAAAGTAGGCGATCGCGTTGTCGTTCCCTCGACAATTGCCTGCGGCTATTGTTCTTACTGTCGTACAGGGTATCATGCTCAATGTGATAACGCCAATCCCCACGGACATAATGCCGGGACAGCTTTTTTTGGAGGTCCAGAAGCAGCTGGCCCCTTCGATGGATTGCAGGCAGAATATGCTCGGATTCCTTATGCCAATGCAGGGTTAGTCAAGTTACCAAAAGAGGTTACAGACGACCAAGCAATTCTTCTATCTGACATCTTCCCTACGGCTTACTTTGGAGCTGATATTGCAGAGATTACACCAGGAGATACAGTTGCCATTTTTGGTTGTGGCCCTGTAGGACAGTTTGCAATTGTCAGCGCCAGATTGTTCGGTGCAGGACGCATCATTGCAGTAGATACGATTCCCTCGCGTTTGGAAATGGCGCGTGATTTGGGTGCAGAAGTCATTGATTACAATGCCGAAGACCCAATTGAAGTGATCCGCGAACTGACTGGGGGAATTGGTGTAGATAGGGTAATTGAAGCAGTTGGCGTAGACGCGAATGCTCCTGATAGTGGCCCAGCCGCCGAAAAAGCTCAAAAAGAAGCACAAAAATTTCAGCAGCAGTTACAACAAATTGCTCCTAAAACTAATCCTGAAAACGGAAATTGGCATCCAGGTAATGCTCCTTCTCAAGCATTGGAATGGGCAGTTCAAGCATTAGCTAAAGCCGGGACACTCTCGATTATTGGAGTTTATCCACCTACCCACAATTTCTTCCCCATCGGTACGGCGATGAACAAAAATTTGACAATTAACATGGGTAATTGTAATCACCGTAAGTATATTCCAACTTTGGTGGATTTGGTTCGTAATGGCACAGTAGACCCGACAAAAGTTTTAACCCAAGTCGAACCGCTAATGTCAGTTCTTGATGCGTACAAGGCATTCGACCAACGGCAACCAGGCTGGGTGAAGGTAGAATTAATACCAGGAGCAGCTTTAGCTAACGTGTAGAGTCTTTGTTAATACTTTAGACCTTGTTATCAACTGAAAACTTTATATCAGCAAGTCAGGTAACTTGCTGATAGTTATAGATGGTAGTTTAGCCATGTTATCTAAAATTCGCAGTCATCCTTATTTTTTAACTACTCAGCCATCTAACCCTAATTATCCGCTTTTAGTATTTCTTCCGGGGATGGATGAGACTGGAAAAGAACTCATGTATATTCAAACAGCAGGTTTAGAAGCTGCTTTTGATGTACGTTGTTTTGTCATTCCACCTGATGAGTTAACAAGTTGGGATGAAATGACCCAAGAAGTAGCAACTTTAACTCAAATAGAACTAGAAAAAGTACCGCGTAGACACGTTCGCGAAGCGTCTCGAAGAGAAGTGGCTTGTCGTGAGACATCGCCTGTTTATCTCTGTGGAGAATCATTTGGTGGTTGCTTGGCGCTAAAAGTTTTAGAAAAATTTCCTCAATTATTTACCAAAATTATTTTAATTAATTCTGCTTCTTCATTTCATCGAGTACCTTGGTTAAGTTTTGGTTCGCTTTTGTTTCCTTACACACCTCAATTGTTTTATAAAATTTCTTCGTTTTTATCTTTGCCTTTTTTAGCTAATTTAAGTCAAATTTCACCTACTGCTAGCCAAGCTCTTTTAAAATCGACAGACTCTGCACCAAAAGCAACTGCTAATCAGCGACTATCCCTGATGAGAGAATTTGATATTGACGAGAATAAATTATCTCAAATTACTCAACCTGTCTTACTAATTGCTAGTAAAGATGACCGACTTTTACCTTCAGAAGCGGAAGCAAAACATTTAAGTAATATTTTTCCCAATTCTCAGATCATAACTTTACCTCATAGCGGTCATGCCTGCTTAGTTGAAAGGGATGTTAATCTTTATGAAATTTTATTATCAGCTAATTTTTGTGTACTTGACTACTCCCCCGAATGAATTCATGTGACTTTATAATGTTAAGATTGCGTGGGACGGCGGGATAAATCCCGCCGTTCGCGTTTCATCCCCGCATCTATTGCACGAAATACGCAACTGCGTTGCTTTTTCTCAGGGGCTTTCACGCTCTCGCTAATTTTCTGGTAAGTTGGATTTCTCCACCTTGGGGTTTTGATAGCGCCTGTAGTTCTTCCCAAGTGTAGTGACGGGGTAGTTCAATTGGTTTGTGATCAGCTCCTAATCCCAATCCAATTGTCGGCTGAAGTTCCTCAGTAAATTCCTCTACGTATTCTGCTAGCTGGTTGCCTGCAACGCCACCAGTAATTGCTCCTGCAACTCCACCAACAGCAGCACCCACTTTACCGCCAATTGAGCGACCTAGTGCAGCTCCTACCACACCACCTCCTGCTGCTCCTAATCCTGTAGCAATGGGATGAGCATTTGGGTTCGTTTGATTTTCATTTTGTGGGTTAGAAGTAGAGTGTTCTTCGTTCATTATCTATTTCTCCTTGAAACTATGTAGATTGAGTATGGAACTACTTCGTTGGGCTAAGGTATACCAGAAGCCATAGGGCAAAGCGTTCTAGTCCAACCAACAGGCCAGTAATGCTTACTGCCAGACCAAACAAAACTAGGTTGTTTTCATTGCCAGCTTTTAAGGCAAAGCTTAAGGATGTGGAAACAGCTGGAGGATGCATAACATTTAACAAGATCATCAGCACGATTGTGATGCTCATTGCGACTCCACCAGATACATAACCCGAACCCAGTAACATATAAGTTATAAAACCAATTCCAGCTGCCATCATTTGAGAAATGACTAGAGTTCGTACCGTGTTTGTACTGTGCTGGGGATCGAGATAAATCAGAAAGGCACTGGAGGCAAGGGACGAAAACAACAAGCGCTGTTGGGTTAGTACATTCACTAGGGCAAACACGGTCAATATGACTACTGTTGGGGCAGTAGCTAGTACCAATTCACCCTTCCAAGTGAGGCGGCTGCGGAGTGATCGATTCGCACCTCCCAAAGGTCTTAAGTTGGAACGGTGGGGTTTCATCGTATACTCCTATCAAGCTCCGGCTCTGATAAACGGCGTTTTTCTCCCTGCTGAATTTCGCGCTCCAAGAAATAATTTAGCAAGGTTCGCAGCAAGACGATCGCTCCCAAATTTAAAATATCCTGACGAGTGGGTGCTACTGCCGTCCGTAAAATATCGCTAGCAACAGTAAATTCCAACCCCAATGCCAGCACTCGCCCCAATTGCAGACGAATTCCTTCTGTGGCATCAAAATGTTGTTTGGAGCGAGAGAACAACAATCGCAGATAGGCAGTAATACCTCGGCTTACGGCTCCGCCAATCACAACTGCTGCTGCAATTTCTGTTGCCGCTGCCAAATAACCGACAATGACTTTGAGCCATGTCTCTAAAGGAATAGTTACACTACCTTCCCCTGTGCCTTCCACATTGAAACTCAAGAGCAGAACTAGCCCTAAAATGAGTGCTAAGGGCAGTATCAAGTTAATCAATGAATCCTGTGATGCCTCTGGTTTCATAGATTTTTACTTGATTCTTTGTGCTATGCGATCGCCAACCCGCAATGCGTTCGCCATAATTGTTAACGTCGGGTTAGCACCTGAATTTGACGGGAAAAAACTACTATCTACAACATAGAGATTATCGACATCATGAGTACGGCAATTGATGTCAAGGACTGAGGTTTTAGGATCTGTACCAAATCGACAACTACCACATTGATGAGCAACTGCTTGTTCAGGCAAATGAGTGCGAGGATAAATGCTAAATGGCAGAACATGTTTAGCAGAATGAGGGATGGACTTAAGTACAGATGTCCAACGATGGATTAAGCGATCGCTTGCTTCGGTATTATTCAATGTATAGTCAACGTGAATCTTGTCACCCACCACCCGAATCCGATTATTAGGATCTGGTAAATCCTCTGTTTGCAACCACCAGCCAACCGATCGCTCGGCTAGCAAATATCGTTCATAATGAGGAATCAGCTTGACTAACGGAGCCATAAGTGGCGGCGCTTCCGCGGGAATCATATCCGCTAAGACATTACCTGTATTCTGCACCATGCCCATTGGATAAGGAAAATCTGGCTCTCCCCAGTAAAAATCATTAATGGCGATCGTTTTTTGAAAGTTGGCGTGATTCACCTCTAGATGCATGGAAACTATGGCTGTTTCTAGCTGTTTCATGAAATTTCGCCCCACCTGATCGGAACTGTTTGCTAATCCGTTAGGATGTTTGTCATTAGCAGAGCGTAAAAGCAAAGCAGCTGAGTTGACAGAACCACAGGCAACAACCACAATATCGCCTGTAAACCAATGTTTTTCTCCGGCAATTTCAGTTTCTACCCTCGTAACCTCTCGTCCCGACTCACTGGTATGCAACTGCAAGACTTTGGTATTGGTTTTGAGGGTGAAATTGGTATACGTTGCCCAGGTAGGACGAATGGCGTTGACCTCGGCATCGGCTTTTGCATGTACCAAACAGGGATATCCGTCAAAGGTATCACAACGAATGCAGGGACTATTGATGCGATCGCTTTCATTCAGCTTTAATCCCAGTGGTAGATGAAATGGGTAGTAACCTAGTTCGCGGATACCATCAGCAAGAGACTGCATATCCGGCTCATGGCTGACTGGCGGATAAGGATATGGTTCACTACGAGGTGGTTCGGTGGGGTCTTCCCCTTGCTTGCCATGCACGTCATACAGCTTTTCTGCTTGGGTGTAGTACGGCTCAAAGTCTTGATACTTCAAAGGCCATTCTGGAGAAATTCCTTCCTTGTGAATTACCCTTTCAAAATCTCGCTCCCGTAATCTAATTAAGGCTGCACCGTAGAGTTTAGTATTGCCACCAACCCAGTAACCTGTCTGGGGTTGAAAGGCCTTACCTTCCTTGTCATACCATTGCTCATCAGTGTGGTAACGATGTTTTTGATAAACTTCCTTTGGATTCCAGTTATCTTTTTCTCTCGGCAAAAAGTCGCCTCTTTCCAAAACCAAAATTTTCTTACCTGTAGGGGCGAGACGGTGAGCTAGTGTCCCTCCACCTGCTCCTGTACCGATAATGATGATGTCGTAGCACTCAGTGATGTTTGTCATAATTCGTAATTCGTAATTCGTAGTTTTATACTAATTACGATTTTATTTGTTTTATGCCACTAAGTAATTTGGTAATAATTTGGGCGAGTTTCTAAGTTGTTTAAAAGACTCAATAGATTCTGAAGATAGATTTATTATGATGTAGGGTAAAACTTTAATTACAATATTGCTTCTATCTAATGGATTAGTATTTATCTCTTCCCCAAGAGAGGTTATTATTCCATTTTTATGTATATATCATTTAAATTGTACTATGTGAATTGGAATTTATAAAATACCCATTAGTTAGATAATTTATAAATTATTGTTAACAACAAAACAAATTTATTTGATGATAAAAATATTTTTTAGATTTTAAGAGTTTTATTGTAGTTCATCTTGTTTCATATGGTTTGGTTTGATTATACCAACTTAACTTAACTGGTAAAAAACATAATATAAATCAAAATAGATCAAAATATTAAGTGCATTTTTATAGCAATTGGGTATTAATTTGAACCTGCTATTTATCGCCAATAACCAAATTAAATAACAGGAGATTCCTATGCCTGAAGCCATTGAGATTTATGACGATCGCCTGTGTGCTATTGTACGCCCTGGTGCTTCACTCCAAAAGCTTGCCAACAGTGCAGTTCATAGCGAGGGGCCTGTTTACTTCCATGAAGATGATAGCGTTGTGTGGAGCGATGCTCACGGCAACCTTTTGTTGCGTTGGAGTGCTAACGATGGCGTGAGCGTTCTGCGAGATCCTTCTGATTATCAAAGCGGTAATTACCGCGACTTGGAAGGTCGTCTGGTTGCTTGTTCGTCCGGTCTGCGTGCGATCATTCGACATGAACAAAATGGTGAATGGAAAGTTTTAGTTGATCGCTACCAGGGTAAACGCCTTAACAGTCCCAATGATTTGGTAGTCAAAAGCGACGGCACAATTTGGTTCACCGATCCGCCCTATGGAATTACCGAACCAAACCAAGGTTACGGCGGCGAACAGGAACAACCCGGAAGTTACGTATATCGCTTCGACCCTGCGACTGGTGAAATTTATCCTGTAGTAACAGACATGGTACGTCCTAATGGGCTGGCTTTCAGTCCAGATGAAAGCCTTTTATATGTTTCAGATACAGCTGCGTTTAATATTCCTGGGGGGCCTCATCATATTCGTGTATACGAGGTTGTGGATGGTCGATGGGCAAAAAATGGACGTGTGTTCGCAGTCATTGAGCCAGGACTACCTGATGGATTTCGGGTTGATGAACATGGCAATGTTTTTACTAGTTCTCAAGACAGCGTACAGGTATACGCCCCTGACGGGACTCGTTTGGGGAAAATCTTAGTTCCAGAGACATGCGCTAATCTCACTTTCGGGGGAAAGGAACACAATCGCCTGTTTATAACGGCGGGCAAATCTTTATATGCTATTGACCTCAATACTCGTGGTATACAGCTATGATTTATCAATTTGCGCTGGGTGTAGCGATCGCTTTTCTACTAGCTGCATTTAATTTTCCACAGCTAAGCCCACACCTGTTGAGTGCTTTATATAATGTGTATCCTGATGGATTTCCAGGATTAGCACTTTTATTACTAAGAGTTAGTGTTGGTGGGTTGTTCATCATCCACGGCTATCCAAAGATAACGCATCTTCAACAGTGGGCTGAGTCTTTAAAAATGCCTGTCTTTCTTTGCTTTTTATCCGCTGCGTCTATGTTAGGCGGCGGAATTTTTCTGATTGTAGGATTCCTTACACTCTTAGCAACCTTGCCTATTCTCTGCTCGATGATTTTTGCTATATATGTACACGTCTCTGGAGGTAAGCCTTTTGTAGCTAAAGATCCATACTTAATTCCCGAAGACCAGTATCAGGGCCCTTTAGGAAAAGGTGAACCGCCCAGTTGGGAAAAAGCGTTTATGTACTGCGTGATGCTGATTGCGATCGCGGTTTTAGGCCCTGGAGCATATTCGCTGGATGCTCTCACTTTTGGACGATGAAAATTAAAGTTTATAGCGGTTATCGATTAGATGAGAACACCAAAGTCCTTACTGTAAAATCATTTCAGCAAAGTTTTTGTATCTCACTCAACTGCACACCGCTATATCCCTCTTCTGTCACTCTCCGGAATGAGCAAGTAGTAACTAAGTGAAATTATCCAG
>JAYGHB010000145.1:0-20014 GCA_034931985.1 Halotia wernerae UHCC 0503 | reverse complement strand
TTATATCTCAGCACTAAAGTGACTGAGCTTTACGCTTACCGGGTTCTTCGGTAAACTAGGTTTTCCACAAGCCTACACCTCCCTGAAAGGAGGTGTAGGTAGTTGACTTTGCAGATGTTACCTCTGTACCTATGGTTTAGGTATAATTATGCCATCCATAGAACCTTCACCAGCAACTGAATTAGCGCTAGTTACATTGGCACCGTTAAAGAACAAGAAATCTGTACTCTTAGAACTGCCAAATAACTGTGTGATCTCCTCAACATTGCCATGAGTTGTTAAAGTAGGTGTGCTGTACTGTTTTTTCATGATTAAAACTCCTCGTTTTGATTTTGGATGTGTATTTTGGGGCAATACCCCTGAGATTTGGACTTACGGTGTATTTGGGTAAAAACCACAGTTACAACCTGCCAAGTTGGACTTACAACATTACTTGCTTGTAGTCAAGCCACAAAGCTAAGGTGACTGCTTGCCAAATGGCCATACTGTCTTCATCACTAACTTTATTCCCAGCTGATATCAACCGCTGATAAGCTGCACGTAGAAAATCTATATCTATAAATTTTTCTATGTTGTCCAATTTATGGGACATCACCTGATCTAGAAGTTGGCGATCGCGGTTCAACAGCCCATCTATAAAATTTGGGGTTAGATCTGCTTTCCCTCCACGCCATTGAACTTCTTTTGGTAAAATATTTTCTAAAGCCCGACGCATCACTATTCGACCCCAGCCTTGGTATAGCTTCTGCTCAGATGGTAATGCCAAACAAAATTCTATTAATCGCTTATCCATAAATGGATGACGAGCTTCTAAAGAAAACATCGCGGCATATTGATCCATCTGCTCTAAGGTGTAGGTTAGTAATCCTTGGGTGAGACTACGCCATTGCTCCTCTTTAACTGTCAGAGGTGTTTCGGTGGGATCTGCCAATGTTTGAAGACGCCGATCAAAATTAATACTTTCTGCAAAGTGAGAGTTAATTAGAGGAATCTGGGAAGTAAATAAATTGGGAGCTTTTTCTTGTCTGCGCCACCGTCGCCAAAGTTGCAAGACTTGCTCTACAAAAGGTTTAATTCCGTGATGGATAAGTAATAATTTGCGGGAAATACCGAAATGCTGGTAGATTTGCTGCACTCCTTGAGCAAACGCTATCCACCGAAATTGTTTTGCTAAATCCCGTAGATATGGCAAACCATAACTTTGCAACACAGCGGCGTGTGAAACATTGTGGTGTGGTGATAAGGCTTTTACTTCTTGAGCAAAAGTTTTCCAATTTCCTTGATGTGCAAGTTCAGTTAATCTAGTTGTGCCGTGGCTAACGGTGGTATCGCCATCAAACCCATCAAGGCAAATTCGCAGTCCCATTTCTTGAGAAATCCGGTTTAAGTTCCAAGGATAAAAATGACTAGGGCCTAGTAAAGCTTCATCTTCGTACTGAAATATCTTGTCTAGGTCAGCTAAAGGACTAAATTGATCGCCATAAGTATAGTGGGGAATGAAGCCCCCTTGGTCAAGGACTGCATTAATAAAGGGACGCTCATCACATTCGGTAATTTTGTCAAAAATAGTTGAGATGGTGTGTAGTTGAGTTTTTCCTGCTGTCGCCAGTAGATTCCGCGCTACACAACTCACAGCAGAAGAATCTAATCCGCCGCTTAAGTGAGTGGCGATCGCAAAGGCACTACGTAAGCGACAACTTACTGCCTCTGTAAAAATTTTCTGAAATTCTGCTGCATAATCTGCATTTGACTCTAACTGTAATTCTCGCGGATAATCAAGTGACCAATATGACCATATATGTATGCCTGACTGATTGACAACCAGACTGTGAGCCGGAGGCAGTCGTAAAATGTCTTGGTAAGTGGTGATGGCTTTGTCTGACATCATTAATGCCAAGTAGTCAGCAATTCTGACTTCGTTCAGTCGCCATGGTACATCTGGTACACAAAAGAGTGCCTTAATTTCTGAGGCGAATAAAAAAATTTGATTTGGCTGGTAATAATAATAAAAAGGCTTAATTCCAAAATGATCTCTGGCACAGAATAGAGATTGTTGGCGTTTATCCCAAATTGCAAAGGCAAAGTCACCTAAAAGATGCTCTGGGCAAGACTCGCCCCATTTCTCATAAGCAGCTAATATAAATTCGCTATCTGTAATTTTTTCTATCGGACGCTCAGGCAATACTAATAATGTAATTAATTGCTCGCGATTATCAATGCGAGCATCAGCAGTAATCACGAGATTGCCTGCTTGATTAATTAGGGGTAATTTCTCTATTAAAGATTCAGGAGTTGTCCACAGCATCCGATGACCTAAACCCACAAACTCTTCAACCCAGATATCTGCATGATCGGGGCCACGATGGGCAAGTATATCAACCATCTTTTCTAGGTCTTGATGATTGACAGGATGACTGTTGAGATGATCAATGCCCATGATCCCACTCATAGTTTCACTCCTGCAAGGGATGGTAGTGGCATATAACGGGAAAGATCTTGTAGATTACCCATGACAACCCATCCTTGATATTCGATCCATGCATGAGCTTCCAGCTTTCCTGTTTTTCCTTTAGCAACACCAATACGGAGTTCAGGAGATTGCCCATGCTGACTCATCAGGACTTGGGTAGTCAAGGCACGCGCCAGACATTTAACACCAGGTACATAGCGAGTTGCGGCGTTGACAGCCCAGACAATTTTGCCTACAGTGACTTTGCTGGCAAATTGCGATCGCTCACGTGGTTGACTGACTTTTGTTAAGAGTTTGAGTAGAGTGTTAAACCGTAACAAAGATAGCCCTAGTCTAATGGCTACCAATAAAACTAAGGTCTTGATTAAAAAATAGCGATCGCCTGCACTCAAGCGCAGGAAATTACGCGCTCGTCTCATTTTTAACCTCAATTAGTCCAGCAGCCAACAGGTCTTTTAGTAAGGCTATGAGGTCGCGATCGCAACGTTCAACTTCCACTTCATACTCTTCTAAGAGTATATGCTGAATGTCTTTGACAGACTTTGGTTCCTGAATCAAAGTCCAGATTCGTGCGCCTATCTCGTTAAGTCCATGATAGATTCCAGTCTTGAGATGAAGAATCACTGCTTCACCACCGATATCTGAAAAGATTTGTTCCCTATCTGCCACTACAACTGAAGATTCTAAGATACGGGTATCTGATTCTGTAAATTTCATCTTTTTCAATTTCCTGTAACTATCTTTCCAAGACTTGGCATACTTCACCTATCTATAGGAATCCTCAATTAACCATGAAAATCTTCCTTTGTATTTAATTTAGACAACAAAAGAGATTTGACTGAAAAGCATTTTATCTCCTAGCTTTTGTATCTAATAGGTATTGGTATATATAAGAAATTCTACTTATTGTAGTATCTAAGACAGTATTCTACATACTTGTACTATTTTTTAAAGCTAGATTCATGAAAAAAATACAAATATGTCAATTTTTTATGAAGCAAAAATGAATGTGTACAGTTTTCCAGAATGATTCGCTTGTAGTAAGGGCTACTTTGAAAGCGGCGGGAAACTCCATCCTCTTGTGGGTGGTCGAGGTTGCTCCCTCACCGCTTGGGGCATTGGGGAGGCAGTGCGGTCTTCTCCCTACAGCCCTTCTCCTTTAGGAGACGCTACGCGTAGCTTGCTTAAGCGCAGGGGTACGGGCATCCTACGGCAGGCGCTAGCCTCTCCCCTTCTCTGCGAGAGTCTTCGCCAACGGCAGGCATGGCAACTAACTCTACCAGACGCTACGCGAACAAGTAAGTCGGCAGAGCCGCCCAACGCAGTGGCTCCCCAAGTGAAGCAACTGCCATCATTGGGTATTGGTGACTCTTCCCATGCCCAAAAACTTCATCCCGCAAGTGGCGTGGAGTTTTTTATGCAACTTAAAGGCTCATTAGCTGATCACAATCTTGATCAAGCCTGGAATGAATCCCAACTTAATCAAACTAATAATATGCCATTTGCTAACTATGGTATTTATCCAGAATTGACTCTTAAACTACTTGACATTGCCCTAGGATAGACTGCTATATTAGTTAAGACGTTAACATTGGGGCGTAGCCAAGTGGTAAGGCAGCGGGTTTTGGTCCCGCCATTCCTAGGTTCGAATCCTAGCGCCCCAGTATATTGAAGGGTAAAATACATCTCCTTCTTTTTTAATAAAAATTAAGTAGACAACAAACACAGTATACTTAATACTCAGATTAACTCGCCTTTTGATCATTGGCTGAGTAAAATTGCTATACAATTTTGATGCTACAGCTAGGGGCGTAAACAAGTTTATCCTAGGCAATGTTACTGTAGTTATATTGCATAACTCCTTCTTAGCCTATATCTTCAAGAAGATTGTAGTCACAATCATGGGTATATTAGCCCAATTTTTAACAAAACCTATAACATTGTAGTTGTTTGGACTATATAATAATCAGTCAATTCACTAGTTTACATAAATACAACGCCAGTCAAGGCGATCGCTGAAAAGTCCAACTACCTAATACATCCCGAATATTGGATCGGAATGTTCGTCTGTCTAATAAAGTTTTGGTAGTTTAGTTTACAAACACTATGCTGAAGTCAGAGAAATACCCCCACCTATTGTTAAATAATAACGCTGCTCAGTTCAAAGAAAGTGATGAGGGTGGGTTGAATCTGGGTCAAGTAGCAGCAATTTTACGCCGCCGAATCTTGTTAATTGTAGGTATAACAGGCTTAATAGCAACGGCAGCAGTATTAAAAGCGGAAACAGATCCTCCAGTATATCAAGGAACGTTTGAAATTTTAACCAAGCCTGTAACCGGTGAAAGTAAGGTTATAGCTAATGTTCCTCAAGCAATAAATTCTCAAGATGGGGGAAGTGCTGATTCTAACAACTCAATTTTTACCACAATTGTAGTTTTACAAAGTCCGCGCGTCCTCGATCCCATTATTGAAAAGCTGCAATCTAAGTACCCAGAGCTAACTTACAAATCACTTCTTCTTGGTTTAACTATTCAAAGCACAGCAAAAAGTAACCAGATCTTAGAAGTTCAATATACTGACGAAGACCAACAGCAAGTTATTGATGTTTCCAAACTACTAGCTGATGCTTATTTAAAATATAGCCTAGAGGAGCGACAGTCAGATGTAGACCAAGCGATTAGTTTTGTTAATCAACAAAGAAAGCCGCTAGATGAACGGGTTAAATACTGGCAAAATCAATTGCGAAACTTGCGATGGGAAAATAGCTTAATTGATCCAACACAGAAAGCTCAAGAATTGTCTAATCAAATTGCTTCTTTTCGGCAACAGCAAATCACTAATCGGGTGGACTTAGAACAATTGGTAGCCAGATATAATGATTTGCAAAAAGAATTAGCACAACAGCCAGGTGAGAGAGCTGGTAATTCCTTGCTGACTGAAAATGCCCGCTACCAAAACATACTAACTCAAATTCAAGAAACGGAAATTGAAACTAGACAACGAGCTGCTGTATTAACGGATGACAATCCAGTAATGGAGACTTTAAAGCAAAGGAAAGCTTATTTACTTCCCTTGCTTGCTGAAGAAGAAATGCGTGTTCAAAAAGATTTTCAAAGCCGCATCCAGTCTTTGATAGCCCGTGATACATCCCTGAGTGATAAGATCAAAAATCTCAATAATGAGATGAGGGCATTGGCAACTATCAGCCGTAATCACGATAACATTCAACGAGAATTACAAATTGCTAACAATGGATTAACTCAATTTACAACCAAACAACAAGCATTGCAAATTGAGAAAGCTCAAAAGCAACAACCTTGGTTGTTACTTGATCCAAAACTAGCCACAGTGAATAAGCCTAGCCCTGTATCAAACAGTGCCAAATTAAACTTAGCATTGGGCAGTATTCTAGGTTTACTGTTGGGTGTAGGAGCAGCTTTAGTCGTGGATAAACTCAGCGATATTTTCTATACTGCTCAAGAACTCAAAGACACTACTAGACTTCCATTATTAGGAGTAGTTCCTTTAAGAAAAGAACTAGAGCCAGCAACCGAAACAAATCTCACAAGAGAGTTAAAACCACAAAATCGTACTTCCTTTTTCGAGGTTTTTCGTTCTCTTTATACCAACATTCTGCTTTTGGGTTCAGATGCGCCAATTCGTTCTTTGGTAATTAGTTCAGCAGTACAGGGAGACGGAAAATCTACTATTGCTGTACAGCTAGCACAGGCAGCTTCAGCAATGGGTCAAAGAGTATTGTTAGTTGATGCTAATCTACGTAATCCTACTTTACATAATCGAGTAGGACTAATGAATGTTCAAGGGTTGACCGATATAATCTCACAAGATTTAGATTGGCACAATGTAATTGAGCGATCGCCCTTAGAAGAAAATTTGTTTTTGATGACTGCGGGGCCAATTCCACCAGACTCAGTTAGGTTATTGGCATCTCAGAAAATGCAAGATTTAATGAATGACCTACAAGCTGATTTTGATTTAGTTATTTATGACACGCCACCGCTTTTAGGATTTGCAGATGCTTATTTATTAGCTGCAAATACTAACGGTATTGTGCTAGTGGCTGGTTTAGGTAAGCTAAAACGCACTGCGCTACAACAAGTTTTAGAAGAGATTCAGGTATCTGGCACTCCCTTGTTAGGAATGATAGCCAATAAGTCTAAAGAGGGTGCACCTGTATCTCATAACTACTATCAGCAATATTACAAGCAGAGCGTCAGTGCTGAAAGGGTAGGTGAAATTGCAGAAATGGAAAGTAATTCTTCTGCTTTGAGAAGAATAAGACGGCCTTAAATGGTGTAATTGATAAATAAAAAGTCAAAAGCCAGAATTTATTTTTTCCTTTTGACTTTTTTATCAATTTGAAAAAAGAATGTAATAAATAAATCATTGTAGAGACGCACCATGACGCGTCTCTAGCATTGAATAGGTACTACTTATCAGGTGATTTTAAGGCCTGATCTAAAACTTGCCGAGCCTGTTCTGCCTTAGCTCGCGCTTCCTGATAACGCACATTAGCTTGGGCAAAATTCTTGAGAATTTTAAAACCTTCCTTGAGGCGAGTAATTTCTTCTTCAGTTACTGAATTATCTGAGAATAGAACATCAACAGCCTTGCGAATTTCCAATGCTTCAGTGCGTGATTCTTGAACTTTCAACTTGAGAGTAGCCAGATTGTTCAGAACTTGGACAGCTTGTGTAATAGAGTCTTCAGCGCTAGCAGATTCAGTAGTTGGTTCCTTCACCTCAATTAATTGTTGAGGACTAAATCCCTCTTCTAATTCTGTGGATAGCTTACCCGCATCCATCAGTTCCATCAGCTGATCCATCGCTTTTTCGCGGGCTTTCGCTGAATCTTTACCAGGAACGGTGAGAATGATTTCTGGGCTTTGAGCGAGAGTATACTGAGCCATATTTAGAATAGAAAAGTTGCTGGTTAACCAAGCCAAGGCAAATAATTTTAACATAAAAGCTCCATCCCTTAGAGGTAGAGTTTTTGGACATGGCGAATGGGGGAGCTACCAATGCCCATGAAATAGAGTTTCCCGCCGACATTCAATAAAACTTTATACTTAAGAGAAGGCAAATGAATTTCAATAGGAGGGGAGAGCTATGGCTCCCAATCCCACCATTATGCAGGCTGTGGAAAAATTGGGCTACCGCGTTACCATTGGTGATGTAGCAACCCAGGCAGGATTAAATGTCGCGGAAGCGGGACAAGGCTTATTAGCCCTGGCATCTGATGCTGGCGGACATTTACAAGTAGCAGAAACTGGAGATATCGTTTACCAATTTCCGCGAAATTTTCGAGAAATTTTGCGTAATAAATACTTGCAGTTGCGATTACAGGAATGGTGGAAAAAGGTTTGGGGAGTTTTATTTTACCTCATTCGTATTTCCTTTGGAATTTTCTTAATTGCTTCCATCGCTCTAATTACTATTGCTATTATTATTATCCTCACTGCTCTTAACTCAGACCGTGATGGCGATAATAGGGGTAGTAATTATGGTGGTGGCTTCTTCTTTTTTCCGGATTTGTTTTGGTATTTTAGCCCCAACTACGATAGACGCTACCGGGAACGGCGGCGCGGTAGGCAACAAGACAGCAATTTAAATTTCTTTGAGGCTGTTTTTTCGTTTTTATTTGGTGACGGTAATCCTAACGCCGACTTAGAAGAACGCCGTTGGCAAGAAATTGCTGCTGTTATTCAAAATAACCGTGGTGCAGTTGTAGCAGAACAAATTGCGCCGTATCTGGATAATCTCGGTGAGGTATATACACAAGAGTATGAAGATTATATGCTGCCCGTTCTGATTCGATTCAACGGGCAACCACAAGTCAGTCCTGAAGGGCAGATTGTATATTACTTCCCAGAGTTACAGGTGAGTGCAGCTAAAAAGCGTCGTCAATCGTTGCCAGTATACCTAGAAGAATCTCCCTGGCGTTTTAGTGCAGCCAGTTCAGGACAAATGACTTTGAGTGCTGGGTTGGGTATAGTGAATTTTGTGGGAGCATTAATACTAGGCAGTTTATTAAGAGATGGCACAGTTGCAGCCCAAATAGGTGGATTAGTAGCTTTTGTCCAAGGAATTTATTGGCTACTATTGGCTTACGGAATAGGTTTTCTGGCTGTACCATTAGGGCGTTATTTCTGGATTCAGTGGCGCAATCAAAAAATTGCTGCACACAACCGCGATCGCCTGTCACGGGCTAGGATATTGACAAATCCAGATACAGCTTTACAGCACAAAATTGACTATGCCAGCCAGTTTGCCACAGAAAAAGTAATTGGCAAAGAAGACTTAGTGTATTCTACCGAAACAGACTTACTCGAACAAGAAGTTGAGCGATCGGCAGAAATTGATGCTGAATGGCAAAAGCGTCTAAATGAAGGATGAAGTATCGAGGATGAAGGATAAAACTTCATCCTTTTTTGATTACTTCGTTTGAATTGGTGTTAGGGCTACGCCTTGGTAATAATGTCCCAAAATTTGTAGGTGGTTTGCTCCTTGTCGAGCCAAATTGTAAGCCCCCCATTGACTCATACCTAAACCATGACCATAGCCAAGTCCTTGCAGTACAAAACCCCCATCGCTTCCCTTAGCGACGTTAAAGCGAGTGCTTTTAAGTTTGAGTGCAGTGCGTACTTCCTCGCCCTGTAGTACTTTCGTACCCTTGTCGCCGACGATTTTTAAGACTTTAACACTGCGGAAAGGAGAGTAGCTTTCTGGAATCATCTCCTTAACATTACCCACACCAGAAATTCTGGCACTGATTTCAGATGGAGAAAAGGTCTTGACCCAATTACACTCGCTGACATTTTGATCATAGTCTTGAACAGCCCGCAGGTAAGGTAGGGTATTCCCCCACACATCTTCTACATTTTCAGTGTGTCCGCCGGAACAAGCGTGGAAAACTGAGAGAATAATTTTGTTTTTATAAGTTAATACCTGCGCTGCTGTACCATCAACTGCGGCATAAGTACCAGGAGATTCGCTGTTTACACCTTTGTAAATTTGCCAACGGTCGGGGCTAGCCCCTAAATCATAAAGGGGATTATTGCGCTGTTTTTCCCGTTCGTAGAGGGCATAGGTACGGGCTGCGATCGCTTGGGCTTTGAGGGCTTCTTGAGGCCAGCTGGCATTCATTTCACCACCAAGGACGCTGTAGAGATATTCTTCCATATCAACCCAGTTGACAGCGGTTAAGCCTTTTTCTGTAGGGACAACCAAAGTTCTACCCCGATACCAGCGATCGCCAATATAAACGAATCCTTTACCTGTTGGTTCAATCCAAAATAAACCAGACTGCCACTTATCTAAAGCAACTCCACCAGGAATAGCTTGAGCATAAAACGAACTCATCCCTGGCAATTGTCCAAGAGTACGGCCGGTACTATCCTTGACAACCGCAGTTGTAGAACTGCCAACTTTTACTTGATTAACTTCCTTCTCAATTGCTACACGCAGGATTACAGATGCTTGAGCTGGAGCGACCAAAGCTATCCAAAAGAAGATACCTATCCACCAATGACGTACTTTAATCTGGGAAAATAAAGAGCCTAAGTACAGTTGGAATTTCATGCTGATCATTTAAATCACAATTAGTATCTGTTTAATGCTCTGGACTATTGCATTTACTACTCAAGATGAGACAGTTCTCCCACATGGAAGGTTGCCACTTCCTACTAATTATGCAATGCATTTTGGTTAGCTGTCAGGCCGCAATCAACTAATTGGGGAATGGGGCATAGGGCATGGGGCATTATATTATTTCTTGATCTTCCCCTGCTCCCCTGCTTCCCCTGCTCCCCTGCTTCCCCTGCTCCCCTGCTTCCCCTGCTCCCCTGCTCCCCTGCTCCCCTGCTTCCCTGCTCCCCTGCTTCCCCTGCCTCCCCTGCTCCCCCTGCTCCCTATATTTGGGCATTACTCACTTCATTAGCAACGATTCCGATTAAATTCAATTGGCTCAAAATTCCTGTTGCTTGAGTCACTTCAGCTTGGCTGACCTGACCAATACGCCCCACCATGATGATTCCATTAGAAAGGGCTGCTAAAATTCTGGTATCTACCGTGCCTAAAATTGACGGAGCATCTATCAGTACTAGATCATAAATTTGCTCAAACAACTTGATTAGTTCTGTCATTCGCTGAGAACTAAGCAGCTTGACGGTATCTTCTGGTGTTGGGCCAGCAGTCAAAATATCAATTGCAGGATGAATTGGCTGGATGTAATCCTGAGCATCGGTATTTGTCTCATCGACTAATAACAGAGATAATCCCCAGTCATTAGATAGTTCCAGAACTTTGTGGAGATGAGGATGCCTGAGATTGCCATCAATTAATAGTACCCGTCGATGCATGTGGGCAGCACTAGCAGCCAGCCCCAAAGCTAAGGTTGTCTTACCTTCCCCATCAAGGGCTGAAGTCAACATCAAAGACTTGCAGGGAAAGGGATAATTTAATATTTGAATATTTTGGTAGACCATATCCAAGGTTTCGTGACAAGGCAACCAAGTGTTAGTTTCTACCAAAGAAGGAGCTAAGTTTCGCCGCCCGTTCATAGACAGACTGGGAAGGCGCTTCTTAGGACTACGTGGTGCTAGTTTTGGTATGAACCCCAGTAATCGCAGATTCGTCAGCTGTTGTAATTCTTGTACAGAACCAATGGTGCGACTAAACATTCCCCAAGTTAAGGCTACTGCAATGCCTAACAGTGGCCCGATTACTAAACCTCCAACTAAAAGCAATAATCTGTTGTCATTTGTAGAGGGTTGCAAGTGCGGTTCTTCTAACACCTGCCAATCAAATCCTCCTTGAGCAATTTTTAATCCCAAAGACTGCTGTGTTTGTAGCAGTTGCTCAAGGGTTTTACGATTAGTTTCTACTTCTGGTAGTAGGCGGTTATACTCTGCTATCAGGCTGGGGTATTTGCTCATTTCTGAGCGAATTTGCTGTTCGGATGCCGCTAAACTTTTTTCATTGGCAATTAGTCCTAAGGAAGTTGTCTGCAACTGAATTAACTCTTGGAGTAGTTGCGGGTCAACTCCTACTACTTGGCCTGGTGTCAGTGGTGATTCTACGTTGCTACTAGTTTTAATAGTTTTATCACCTAGTGATCGCTCCACCTCGCGCCGTAATAATTTCAGTTGACTCTGGCGTTGCTGCTCTAATACTTCTATCTTTGGGGATTCGTCTGTATAACGCAACCGTTCCTTAGCTAGAGCTAGTTCAGTCTTTTGCATCTCATTTAATAGCGACTGGTAGCGAACTGACTTATTTAAACGAGTAGAAATTGCTGCGTTTTGGAATGAGACCGCCATTTTTTGCTCTAGGCTAGAATAGCGAGCTTGTACGTCTTGCAGTTGTGCGCGAGTATTTTGTAGCTGTTTTTGAATGTCACCTAGAGATTCTAGCAGGATTTTACTTTGGACTTCTGGATCTAGTAAATTATGCTTTTTGCGAAACTTTTCTAGATTTGTTTCTGCTTGATTTAAGTCTTTTTTAACTTTAGGTAGACGAGCATTAAAGAAAGCAAGTCCTTTATTTAGACGCTCTTTTTGCTGCTTTATATTATATTCCTGATAGACTTTCTGTAGAGCTTGAAGTACCTTTTGGGCTTTCACTGGATCTTCGTCATTAAAAGAAATTTCAAATACTTGACTAAGGAACTGATTAATTTCTTTACTATCTTCTAATTGGGTCACTTCTAGAGGTGGTTTTTTCCCATCCTCCGTTTTTCCTTTAATATTTTCCGATGTAATATTGGGATAATCAGGACGCAGCAAATCTACAGCTTGATCTATTAATTTAGAACTCAGCATTAGTTTCATCTGAGCAGTATAGTCAATTCCTTGAAGATTGAAGTCTGTCAACCCACTATTTGCATCTTTCTGGATATCGTTTGACTGTGGCTCTTCATATAAGTTGGATTTTACCAGTATCTGCATATAGCTCTGGTAATTCGTTTTTTTATTAACAGCTAAAAAGCTAGCAATTGACATGACTAAACAGGAAACACCCAAAATCAGAAAGCGCTGGCGAAATAAAGTTGTAGATAATTTTTTGATACCAATTGCCTTTGGTGAAGAGTTAGTAACTAGTCGCTCTTGATTTATATTTGTATTAGCCACCATTAAAGCCCTCTAACATCGAAAAAATATGTATGAGAAATATTTGGAAGATGAATTTTGATAATCCTATAGACACAACAGCATACTAAATGTTTCCCTACTTAGCTATGAAGATTTTTTACAATGATTATTGAAGAAACAATTGATACATATTGTCTTCGCTTATATTAATAAACTCTAGCAAAATGATGATGCTGCTATTTAAATTTTGAGTATTAAATCAAAGATTGCCAACCTTATTTGGTCATCTTTAACATATTCACACTAGTCAACAAAAGCCTAATTTTCTGCTACTTTTTTATTATTCATACAGTTATTTTTTTATTACTATGACAGTATTAAATGCTGCTGCGATCGCAGCAGCATTAATTTGATGTATTTTACAAAAACAGTATATAAAGATACTCAATCCCTTTGATCTAGAATTGTGATGTTAAAACTCAATCTGGGGTTTCACAAGGCAAGTGGCAATAAAGTTTAAATATCTGTAATCGCTTATTGCTAAGTTACTTAATTAAAAAATAACATGTAAATAATTGAATATTTTCTTAAATACCAATTCAATAATTGCAGGAGCTTTGTATAATAGAGGTATAAAGAATAACAATTCAATCTTTAAAACTGTGTAATAAAACTTAGTAGTTGCAGTATTTTTTGATATCTATAAGAAGTAGATAACAGTACATTTTTCAGTTTATATTTGATATTTTAAATAAAGATTTGATAAACTTATTTGATAATTTCCGGTTCAATAGTCGCAGTGATCGCGACGTTAGTTAGTCAAAGTCCCAAATTCCCAGTTCAAACCCTGACATTAGTTAACTCTACTTGCCGTCGTCTGGGAACCTCATAAGTCATGAAATCATAAGCCATGTCTGTATTAGGAAAAATTGCGCGAGCTTCCTGAAGCAGATCCTTCAACTCCAAGATATTTCCGGGAGCATAGCGGGGACTGAAATGAGTCATAATTAATCGCTTTGCTTTAGCAACTAAAGCTGTTTGCGCTGCCATCGTAGTTGTAGAATGTAAACGCTGAAAAGCCAAATCTGCATCTTGATGAGCAAAAGTAGCCTCATGAATTAACACATCTGCATCCTGAGCCAGTTCGACCGCACCTTCGCAGTAAACTGTATCTGTGCAATAGGCTATCTTGCGTCCGATTTCTGTAGGGCCACACAGTTCTTTGCCATTAATCACTCGTCCATCGGCAAGTGTCACCGTTTCACCACGCTTAAGTTGACCGTAAATGCGACCAGGAGGAATTTGCAAAGCCTTGGCTTTTTCCACATCAAAGCGTCCTGATCGGTCTTTTTCTGCTATGCGATAACCGAAAGCTGGAATACGATGATGCAAAAGACCACAGCTAACGGTGAACTCATGATCTTCATAAACGACACCGGGACTGACAGCGTGAACTTTGACTGGATAAGAAAAATGTGTGTGAGAGTAACGTAAGGCAGCTTGGATATATTCATTTAATCCAGGCGGGCCATACATATCAACTCGTTCCACATTACCAGCCAAGCCGCAACTAGCAAGAAGTCCCATCAAGCCAAAAATATGGTCGCCGTGCATGTGAGTAACAAAAATTCGGGATAGCTGGCTACTTTTTAGCTCACTCCGCAGAATTTGATGCTGAGTACCTTCACCACAGTCAAACAACCACAGTTCTGCCCGTTGGGGTAGTCTTAAAGCAACGCTAGAAACATTGCGCGCTCTTGTGGGTACACCGGAACTTGTCCCTAAAAATGTTATTTGCACAACGTTTTTTAGCCTTATCTCTTGCTCAATTTGACGCTTTGTCTTTTATGATCTTGCAATCTTTTGGCGTGCAACGCTGGAAGCTAACACTAGACTGAACCAAATAATTGGTTCAGGTTATTGCCTATATATTCTAGATTGTCTATCATTTATAAGCTAGTAGGGGTGAATAGCAGCCTACAAATCAACAGCTAAACCAATTATTGTGAAAGTTGCTGCTTGCTTAGGTGCGGCGGCTGGTTCTCATTTGTTGGGATTGTAGAACTGATTTATAAGTCAACCACCTCAGAACTCAAGCACTTAATACTAATTTTTATCCAGCAATATTAAAATTAATGCGACGATAGATTTCTGTGGCGATCGCACTGTGGGCAAACTGATCCTCCCAACATAGTAATAATCTCTCCGTTCCGGTATTCATGGCGTTCTGGGTTAGTTTCTTCCATAGCCCGATACTCGTCTAATGTCAGGCGAGTTGTTATTACATCTGGGGAACTGGTATCAGCAAAGACCACAATCAAACCTCTTGAATAATTAGCTCTAAAACTATTATCAGCAACGGCAGGAAGAATTACCAATTTAATGAGATCGCAACATCACAAGTGCGATCGCACTATGATCAATTCCTAGAAGCAAACGATGCTTTGTAAGTGCAGTATCTCAGTATTGAAATAATTTTCCTGTAAAACGGGAAACCTATTGTTATACCAGTTAACAGTTATCAGTCAAAAGATATTTGATAACTGTTTTAAATCCCCCAGCATACGCCTTGATAACTGTTCACTGGTTTAAATGTAAGTCCCGAATAGGAAAATGCTCAAAAAATCTCTGCTTAAGTTTTTGATTTTGCCCTTTTCTCTAGTTCCCTGGCTATGTGTGGGAATGCTGTTTGATTCCCAGGCTGATGCTTTACCAGGGCAAAGTACAGAAGAAGTAACTACCTGGATGAAAGCACATCCCACATTACGCCCTCGTAGTGGAGAACAATTGTATGTGCAGAAAAGTGATACAGCTGCCCAGCGATTTACATTTCAAGCGTCAGTGTTGCCCCCTGGTAAGGTAGTATTTACTAAAGACCGGAGTAGAATTCGCAGTGAGCGTCTGGCTATGTATGATGCCATTAATGGCATGTCATTTCAGCGTCTCCAGTCATCCTTACGGGTGATTTATGGCTTAAATATCTATCAAGACTTTAATCGCGCTCAGGTAATGTATGAATATCCTAATCAGAGTGCTGTGAACTCTGCTCGTCATGCCAAAACTCCCATTCGGGAAGCTTTACGGGGAGAATTGCGTGTAGGCGATCGCTACGCCTATTGGATGGAAATTGCCCAACCCAAAACAGGCAAAGCTTTCACTGGTCAGATAACGGTTTTACTCAAAACTGATTTAGATAAATTAGAAGCTGAATTACGAACTCGTTAATTAAACAAGGAAAGGGTCAGAAACCTCAGCCTAAAGGCATGAGGCTTGCAAGAGAAATCAAACAAGCCATTCTGACCAGCCTAAGTCTTAATTGACTACGTTTTTTGAGTCAAGATACCGAGGAATGCTCCTGCTAGTTCCTTGCACCGAAGTTTTGTGGACGGAAACCGTCCCCACAAACTTCTCTCTATCGTTAGTGGTTAAACAGTTCTAAGGTCACTGGAACAGTGCTGCTAGCCTAACAAGCTCTTAAAACATTGGCGAAGCTAACTTAACCCCGAAAGGGAGGCTCGAAAGAGCAAAAACGTTATGCGTACAGGGTTGTTGATTAGAAACAGTAATTGTCCTGTTGAAAGTGCAATACAAAAGTACCCCTAATTAAACAACCCCAAGGCGGTAACGGAAATAATGTCAAGCCGTGCTTCAAGCACGGGCTTTCTACCCAAATTTCTGATGAAAAATTAAAAATTTCATCCTTCTCTTCCCCATGCCCCATACCCACAACAGACATGTTTTTTTAAAATTTTCCTAATACCCCAGAAGGTGGGGTTTGCCATACACCAGAAAAAATACTTTCAGTCGCTAGAGAAATTCTCAGCAAATCTTCCTTTAACAGTGGCGGCCAATCAACTCCAGCTTTGCGCCCTGCGACAAATATCTGCTGGGCTTTAACACCTAACTGATAAAGGGCAAAAGCTAATTCTCTGTTGAGACTAGGGTCTTCTTTAAGACCTTCAAACACCACTTTTAACGCTAATAAAATTGAGGTGATCTGACCGGGTATTGGCGGTTTTCCCTGCTTCATACGCATTAACAGGGCATCTGGGTTTTCCTCAGTTGTGAGCGTTTGGGCAATGAGGAGGTTGTGAGCTGTTTCGTAATTCATTTATTTATTCAGATTAGCGTAAATTTTAGCACAGTAAGTATATTTAGTTACCCGCTATCTCATGCTATCTGGAATATCACTATTTTGACTTCACTAGCATTAAAGTTCCGTCTCAATTTGTCTAACCACAGTCAGCGCCGAGTAACTCACCCCAGCAGTACCTTCCCCTGGATGGGTAGAATCACCAACTAACCACAGATGATTGATTGGTGTCCGATTGGCAAAACCAAAGGGGCCGAAGGTGGGTATTCTTTGGCCAATGCCGCCAACTATACCGCGATCGCGGGCTGTAAAATGAGCAAAGGTGCGGGGTGTGGCAGCTTCTTGATGAATAATTGTTTCTGGTTTTAAGTAGAAATATTGACTAAGACGAGCGATCGCCTCTTGGGTATACTTTTGTTTGAGTCCTTCATAATCTTGGGTTTGCCACCACGGTGCAGGATCGACAAAGGAAGAAGCGATAATTGTAGCTTTACCCTCTGGGGCGCGACCATCTCCAGGATGACTAACAGAGACAAATAAAGAATTATTCTCGCCAATGGGGCCATTGGCATCGTACATAAATTGCAGGTGGGGCGGACAATCAAGAGGAATGGCGCTGACATCTACACCCAAATACACTACAAACGCCCCTGATGCTGGGGGCAATTTTTCCACCCGATGTTTATAGCCAAAGGTCGCTTGTTTTCCTAATAGTTGCGTTAAATTCTGCACAGTGACGTTAGCAACTACATGGTCAGCGGTTTCTATCCAGACTTCATCAGTTTTCTGATTTCTAATGACTACAGCATTGGCTTTGCCATTTTCTACTTTGATTTCCTCGACAGTGTGGCGCATCAACAACTTACCACCGTCTCTTTCTAAAGCTTGCACGAGGCGATCGCTTAGTACTTGCATACTACCCTGGAGGTGAAATAGTCCTTGTGGTAGTTGGGATACATTCAAAGCCGTCGCGGCATAAAGTAATGCAGTTTCATCTGCATTAACTTGGGAATACAACTTTAGTTGTAAATCTAAAAATGTTCTCAGTCGTTGGTCATTTCCTAACCCACATAATCTTAAGGCATCTCCTACCGTCAAGAAGGTAAAGGGCGCAGTAATCAATGTACTGGGACGCATTGCTTGAATTAGTTGCCCCAAATCCCACAAATTACGCGGCGGTAATACGGGATCGCGTCCTTGAAATTCCCAACTGGCGTTAAATAATGTTGCCATCAACTGCCAAAACAACTCGCTACCAGGAAACTGCTTTTGTCGTTCCTCTTGCCATTTCTCTCGGTCGCGCCAGACGTTAATAGGTGTACTTTCCCCAGGTAAATAAACTGCACAAGCTGGATCGCAAGGTGTTGCTTGTGGTAAATCTATTGCCAATTCTGAGAAAATGCGGTGATGAATACCCCCCGGCTCCAGCCCAGCCACCTGAGTTGCTCCCACATCAAAGGTAAATCCCTGCCGTTTAAACGTGGAAGCACAGCCTCCCGGCACAAGAGCTTGGTCTAGGATTAAGACACTGTAATCTCTATGAGCTAATAATGCCCCAGCAGTCAGTCCGCCGATTCCTGCACCAATGACGATGACACGAGGTTTACTTTTGTCAATAAAGACGTTAGACATTGATATTTATATTTACAAATTTTAATATTCCTATTCATAATTTTATAGGGTAATGGCTGTAGAAAGCTAGTGTGCATCGTAGCTGCACATTTTCTAGTCAAGACCGTCATTACTGCCAATGTTTAACTCTCCTTTTGCTGAAACTGGCTCAATAACCAAGTTCCAACTTCAGATTGACTCATTTTTGGATGTACTGAGATCGAGCTTGAAGGTATTTCAGAATATTTAACTCCAGTTCTCTATTCTCAAAAAACAAAGAGTCAGGATCAAATGGGAAATAACTTTAAAGGCAACGCTTGATGATTTAGATGATAAGCAGTTAGAAGCAATAGTAGCTCACATACGCGAGATTTCAGGAGATGCAACCTTGACTTTGCAAAAAGTTGAAGTAGGTAGTGTAAGACTCGTATTGAGGGGAACCGAGGAAGGATTTAATAGAGTTGAACCCGCGAATCCTTTGTTGGGACAGTATCTTGAAGTTGCTTGCGGCGTATTTTTGATAAAATCCTTAGTAAAAGCAGATTCTAAGAGGCCGTGGGTATGGCTCCAACAGCTAATGGAAAGGCGGCAATCATTCGGACAGAACGTGGATTGACGATCGCAGGCACACGCATCACACTTTACGACGTGATGGATTACCTGAAGGCTCAGTATCCACCAAAGCTGATTCGTGAGAAGCTCGGTCTTAACGATGAGCAGATTTATTCAGCCTTAGCGTATATTGAAACCCATCACATTGAAGTTGAAGCAGAATACCAAGAATGTCTGCAAACAGCAGCGGAAATTCGGCAATATTGGGAAGAGCGAAATCGAGAACACTTTGCAAAAATTGCAGCGATGCCCCCTAAACCAGGTCAGGAAGCCCTGCGTGCAAAACTTCAAGCCTGGAAAGCACGCATTCAAGCCCAGTCATGAACTTTCTGATTGACTACAACTTAACGGGCGATGCTGTTTTATTCTGGGGAACACTCTCGGCTGAAGGATGGCTTGATTTGTTACCCATCCGCTTCTTCACGTTTGCGGAGTTGGGTTGCCGATGGATAGTAGCGATCGCATTGTTTGGCAATTTGCTCAAACCAACCAGATGATTTTGATTACAGCGAATCGAAATATGAAGGGAGGCGATTCTCTGGAACAGATAATGCGTGAGAAAAATACACCGGATTCTCTGCCAATTCTGACAATCGGAAACCCTGATCGATTTGATGAGAGTAACTATCGGCAAAAGTGTGCCACTCGCCTGATTGAGATTGTGTTCGATCTGGAAAACTATATGGGAGTAGGTCGAGTTTTCATTCCGTAAAGCTTAGTGATGAGCTTTTTTGGATAAAATACTGCTGCGATCGCCTTCTTAACTTCACCTTTCAACCTTTAAACTCGGAATGTCGAGCTTTTGACTCGAAAGTTCAACTTCAGAACTCGGAATACCGAGCTATTTACTCAAAAATTCAACTTCAGAACTCGGAACGCCGGGCAATTTACTTCAACATCCGAGTTCTGAGCTTCAATGTTGCACCTTTAAAGTGCAACTGTCGAGCTATTTTCTACAACGCTGCTGCTTGAGGCTTGGACTTCCGAGATTTACGGGCGAATCTTTGCCCCATTTCCTCTACTACTGCATCTAATCCTCCTCCTTGACCACTGGCTTTTGCATAGACATATCCGAAAACTATCAAAGCTTTACTGTGGCTAGCTTATAGGATGCAAA
>JAYGHB010000144.1:0-22126 GCA_034931985.1 Halotia wernerae UHCC 0503 | reverse complement strand
CATCCTATAAGCTAGCCACAGTAAAGCTTTGATAGTTTTCGGATATGTCTAATAGAATTTGGTGTTGAGCTAGCTGTCGGAGGTTTTTGAGCAACTTCTGGCTTAAGAGTTACCAAATCTACCTGTACTGCATCGGTGTTGAGAGCTTCACCTGGATTAGGAGGCAAGCCACCGCGACCAATAATGTTAAATTCGCTTTTAGCTATAGTTCCACCCGCAGTACAGCCTTGTGCAACTTCAATATCAATTGGTACAGTTGGCAAGCTAACTAAACCGCTATTAGGGTCAATATCAGGTGTGTTAAGTTCTACCGTGCCGTTCAAGCCAAAATTAGAACTGGCAGTAATGTCACTTGTCTGTGGATTTTCTTGATCTCGGAATTGAATACCATAAATACCAAAAGCATTGATTTTTACTGTACCACCTTTGCCTGTGTAAGCATTAGCGGTGATGTCATTATTTTCACTAGGGACAGTAATGATAAAGCCATTAGGAGCATTGATAGTAATATTACCGCCATCTCCACCCTGTTGTGCTGTACCCGCTGTGGTAGAAATTTCACTGCCTTGACGCATTAGTAGTAAGTCTGCAACAGTCAGATATAGATTGCCACCATTACCAGAGAAAGTTTGTGCTGTGATCCGGCCATTATTGAGTTCCACAGAATTAGCAGTGATGTTGAGGTCGCCTGCTACTCCTGTTGCTAGGCTGCTGACTGTAGTTTCTGCACCATCGGATATTAGTAATTGCTGTGTATTGATGCTCATATCTCCTGCCTTTCCTGTCCCTTGAGTTTGAGCAGACAAGACACTAATAGACTGACCGCCAGATGAAGTGCCAATCACTTGCACTGTTTTAGAAGCATTGATATCTAAACTTCCCCCCTCACCCGAACCAAAGGTACTAGCATCAACCTGTCCTCCGTCTAGGACAAACAACTCAGGAGTATTTATTGTTAAAGAACCTGCCTTTCCCGTACCCTGAGTTCTGGTAGTCAAGACGCTAGCAGACTCACCATCGGCTGAAATGCCATTCACTTGCACTGATTGTGAAGCGTTAATATTCAAACTTCCTCCCTCACCTGCACCAAAGGTACTAGCATCGACCTGTCCTCCATCAAGGACAAATAACTCAGGAGTATTTATTGTTAAAGAACCCGCCTTTCCTGTTGCTGTCTGGCTAGCTTGAGTAGACAAGGTACTAACAGCCTTACCATTGACTGATTCTCCGATCGCTAGCACCGATTTGGAAGCATTAATATTTAAATTTCCTCCTTCACCTGAGCCACGGGTAGCAGCTGAGATTAATCCTCCATTTGAGACAACTAACTCAGGAGTATTAATCGCCAAAGAACCCGCTTTTCCCGTACTTTCAGTTCCAGTGAATAAGCCGCTAGGGAATCTTTCATTGAATGAAGTGCCAAACACTGACACTGATTCTGAGGCATTGATATTCAAACTTCCTCCCTCGCCTGCACCGGAGGTACTAGCACTAATCTGTCCACCATCAAAGACCAACAAATTGGAAGTATTTATTGTTAAGGAACCTGCTTTTCCTGTGGCTGTCTGGCTAGCTTGAGTAGTCACGGTACTAACAGCCTGACCATTGGCTGCTTCTCCAAACACTAGCACCGATTTTGAGGCATTGATATTTAAATTACCTCCTTCACCGGAACCTAAAGTACCAGCATCAACCCTTGCCCCATCATAAATAGACAACTCAGGAGTATTTATTGTTAAGGAACCTGCCTTTCCTGTTCCTGTAGTTCTGGTAGACAAGCCTGTGGCGGAATTACCAGAAGGGGAGATGCCAGATAACCCCACAATTTCGGAGGCGTTAACACTTAAATTTCCTCCTTCACCAGCGCCGGAGGTGGCAGTAGTAATATATGCCCCGTCAGAGAGATTTAACAAGGGAGTATTTATTGTTAAGGAACCTGCCTTTCCTGTTCCCGCAGTTCCAGTAGATAAACCGCTGATGCGTCCATCTGAACTGACTCCAAAGATATCAATTAACCTAGAAGCACTGATCTGAATATTTCCTCCTTGGCCGCTTCCAGTAGGAAGATTGTTACGTGAATTCTCAACATTTGCTCGGATTTGTGAGCCATCTCTTAATCGGAGCGATCGCGTTTGAATGTTAATATTTCCCCCATCCCCTCCAGAGCCAGGTGCTACTGAGCTAATAATCTGGCTATTGTTTGCGATCCTCAAAAAGTCATTAATTTGTAAAAATATATTTCCAGCATTCCCTTTTCCACTGGTAGCAGCAGCAAAAAGTGTATCATCTAAAACTAGGGTATCAGCAATAATGCTTATGTTACCGCCTTGTCCTTCTGCTTCTGATTCTCCGAAACCGATAAATTTTAAGCTAGTAGAGGCACTCAAGATATCACTGCTAGCAAACGAAACAAAATCACTGGCACGGATAAATACGTTACCTGCATCTCCATATCCATAAGTACTGCTACTTAGCATAGATTTATCACTTAAGAAAAGCGATCCAGTGAGAATATTAATATCTCCTGCCTTACCAGCTAATTCTCCTATATTGTTGAAGATTTCGCCGTCACTATCACTAGCAATGTCACTATTTACTAGCGAAATTGAGTCATTTGCTTGAATTAATACGTTGCCAGCATTTCCTTCTCCAGCTGTGTTAGTAGTTAATCGAGAATCATACAAATCTAGCGAGTTGGCTTTAATTTCAATATTGCCCCCTTTCCCCACGGCTGTTGTTAGCAAACCGCTACTAATTGAACTATTAAAAAGGGAAACTGAGTCATTCGTTTGCACAGAGATACTACCATTATTTCCTTTACCAAGAGAGCTAGTAGTAATTCCAGCACCACTTAAATCAAGGTCATTTGTCCATAAGAGTGACCTGGCTTGAATATATATATTACCCCCATTGCCAATAGCTGGCTGTGTCATACTGCTAGAAATAGAGCTACTTTCACCACTAACCAAGCCACTCGTTTTGATAAAAACACTGCCAGCATTTCCCTGTCCCGAAATGTCAGAACTTAATGAAGCATTGTCTGTCAAAAACAATGACGTAGCTTGAATATTGATATCTCCTCCATTACCTACAGCTAGCTCTGCCATATTACTGTTGATCGAGCTATTAGAGAGAAACACTGAGTCTCTAGCTTGCACAGATACCTGACCACCGTTTCCTCGTCCATAAGTGCTAGCATCCAGTTGTGCTTGATTGTTTAAGGACAATGAACCAGTTTGAATATTAATATCACCGCCCTTTCTCACCGCTTGCTCTATTACTGCGGGAAAGTCGCCCAAGATTAGGCTATTAATTTCACTATCAAACAGTGCAACCGAATCATCACTCTGAATTAATACGTTCCCACCATTTCCCTGTCCGTAAGAAGAGGTATTAATAGCAGACTTATCAGTCAAAAACAGTGACCTAGCTTTGATTTCGACGTTACCGCCATTACCTACTGCTTGCTGCAATACACTGGTGGTCAATGCGCTATTAGTGAGGAAAATTACATCATTAACCCGTAGAGACATACTGCCAGCACTCCCGTTCCCGGCAGTGAAAGTACTCATTAAAGTGTTATCCAGGGAGAGTGAGCGAGCTTGAATGTTGATGTTACCGCCTTCACCTACACCTACACCATTTTCCAATTCACTAGTGTTGAAGGTGCTATTGGCGATCGCTACTGAGTCATCAACTTGGATATTTATATTACCTGCATTTCCCAAGCCATTAGTAAAAGTAGTCATTCTAGTGTTATCAAAGAATAGTGACCCTGCTTTGATATTGATGTTGCCGCCTTTGCCTACTGCTTGCTCATCTAAAACGTTGAAAATCCTGCTGGGAAAGTTTTCGCTACTAGCAATTGTGATCGCTCCTGTTGCATTGAGCGTAATGTCTCCTGCTTGAGTATTCACAGACCCTCGTCCTGAATTGATACCAGCAAGCAGCAAACCTCCAAAAATATCCAAGTTGCGGGCGTTGATGGCAATACTACCACCATCCCCAGAGACATCAACAAAAGCCGGATCTGTGAGGGCGACATCAGCTAATGTTACGCCATCAGGAAAACTTAAGCTGAGACTTTTGCCCTCTAGATTTAACCCAACGGTTCCTGCTGCGGTTAATCCTCCTAGTTCAACTCGCCCACTGGAAGCAAATAGAGAGCCTTCATTTAATATTGCTCCAGTTGCAGTCAGGGTTGGGGAGACTTTGCCTCCCACTAGTAACAGACTTTGACTATCACCAACTGAGAGAAACCCTCGATTCTCAATGGAATTAACTGGTTGAGATGCAATTTGATTGAACAAAAAAGCTGAAGGATTTACTGTCAGCAAGGGTGGAGTATTTGGGTTAGAAGCACTGAAGATGCCTTGATTGCTGAATTGCAGAGCATTAGCTGTTGTACCTACAAACGACCCCCTGACATCCAGACTGGCATTCGGCCCAAAAATGATGCCATGAGGATTAATCAGAAATAAGTTAGCATTACCCAAAACACCCAGTTGACCGAATATATCGGATCTGCTACCCCCCGTCACCCGACCAATAATATTTTCAACACCCGTTGGATTGGTGAAATAGGCTCCTCGTCCTTGATCTATATTGAATTCGCGGAAGCTGTGAAAGAGGTTAGTGCCACGAGTTGCTCCGCCATCGATTTGATCACTGGGAACACCTTTGATCTCAACGTTGGGTGTGATTACAGAACTCTCAGCGCCCAAGCTATTATCGGGTGTAATCTGGGCAGCACAATCTTTTAAAGGGGCGATCGCACCATTCATCGCCAACCAAATTGCTATTGCTAATTTCCAATCCCAAGGTCGCCAGTATCTCGTCGTTATAGACATTTTTCCCCCTATATCGGCAGTAGTTTTGTCAACTACAACCCGTTAAATTTCAGGATTAATGAGTATCCAACAGTTTTAAATTGGCAAGATTTTTTACTAATATTTATGTACGGGTATTGCCTGGATAGTGTGCTAAAAGCATATTGATTGCTGTGTTTTTGTGGAGCGATCGCACTTACCCTACAAACACTACAACTAATTGCTACACTTTCCAAGTGGCTACAGCAATCCTATTTGACTCGTCAGCATAGCTTTTGCAAGAAACATCGAGAACTTCAAAGCAAACAGAAGAAATCAAGAGTTCGCAAATTTCAAAATTATTTACACCAAGGCGTTGGTGGTGCTAGTGTTAGCACTGAAGGAATGCGCGTTGGTTCTGCAAGTCGTAGTAGTTCATAACCAATACCAGCAAGTCCGGTCATGAGTCCGGGTGTTTCAACTTTTTTTGGCACTCCACACAACCAGCCATGTTGCTTGATACTTTCTAAGATGACAGATGCAAGGCGGTTAACTTGTCAATACCTTTGCCAAAATAAGAGCCTAGATAAATTTTGGCAAAAGTGGCAAAATTAAGCATACATAAGCGTTTCGATGAAAAGGTGGTTTTTCATCTGAAACCCTTATCCTGCTGTCAATACGTTAAAAAACCCTTGTAGGAAACCTTAAAGGAATTTTTAGGACTGATTGTTTTTGCCAACCCTCAAAGAAATGGGAGTTAATGGTTAAAGCATCATCATCTCACCCTCGTAAATTGGCGAAGGTATTGCTTGTGAATCCAATTTGGGATCATCAAGGGTAAGACTTGCCTGCAACAACATTTCTAAATTACCCAGATCCCCATGACATAAGCAGTGGTTGAGACCAAAACCTTGAGTCAGAGTAGTGTTGAGTGCTGTGTCAATTTCAGAACGAATTTCCGGATTATCAAGGTAGGGTAGCGATCGCAATCGACCTAATCCAATTCCCGGCGCACCATGACACCAAGCTGTCATAAAGTTAGCTTGCTGTTCGTTTTCTGAAAGAACTATATTTTCAAACTCGCGTAAATCCGGCCAATTACCGACTTGAAGACACAAGAGACTTTGCTCGTAAGCAATAGCTTCTAAAGCAACTTTGCAAAAACGCTCCTCACCCGTAATTGCTGAGAGTTCCAGCAGCGCCGACGCGATGCCAGCCACCCCGTGAGAAAATCCTGCCAGTGGTTTTTTCCCCATTCCTGGGGCAATCCAACCTACACCATATTCCATTGTTTGGGCATGGGTGATCAGGTGATCGCCACATTGAACTGCTGCTGCAAGTGTGCGTTGAGTAGGGGCAAACTGATATAAGTTGAGCAAACTAGCAATACAACCGGCAGCACCGCCAATAATATCTAATTGTTCATCTTTAGCAATCAAATCTGGAAGCAAATCAACCAGAGATTCAGCCTGTACTAGCAGTTCTGATTCATCCCATAAAACCCCCAAATGGGTGAGAGTATAAATTATGCCTCCCCAGCCATTAAAGCCACCGATGTTAGTGATTAATGCTTTGTCACTATCTAGTTGACGTTGCATCGTCGTCAAGGCATTTTTTGCCAGTGTAGTGTAACGCTTTTGCTGAGTCACACTGCCAAGATAGGCCAGAAATAAAATCACCCCCGATAAACCATCGTAGAGGTCGATTCCCAAAGAAGCCAGAGTCCAGTGTTTCTCATTAATCAGCGTTAAGCCAAGCCAAGAAACATTTTTTTCGTCCCGCAAAGCTAGTGACTCCAAGCGATCGCCCACTGCCAAGGCTGCTTTGAGTAATTGCTCCCGACTAGTACTATTTTGCGGTTCACTCAGATGATAGCTAGACCATTTTACTTGTGCGTCTCTCATTACCAAGGTTGTCAAAGATGCACGGATAAACCATAGTTGTTGCTGTAAGTCTGTTTGACTGAGTTTTTGAATACGACGATGCACTCCTGTAATGCCTGTTTCGTCAAAGAAATCGGCAATTTCCTGATCAGAACTGTTCCAAATAGCGCGGGAGTTAGGGCGGGTTGTAAACATGGGAATGTCCCCTTGCCATAAGTCGTGGCGTTCAGCAGCAATCACCTTTGCTAGATATGGTTGTTGCTCGATTCCTACCCACAATCGGTCAAAGTGGCGATCGCGATCCAAGGCATTGCGTAAGAAATCAGGATGGAAACTTTCAGACAGCAATAAACTATAAGTGCGGGTAGATCGAAAAATAATCCGAACTTCGTCTTCGGCAAAACAAGCTAAAGGCCCATCGGCTGATAACAACTCATCTCGATATTGCAACAGTAAGCGATAAATATTGGTAAAGCCAGTAATTATTTCTTCGGTGTAATCCAGTACATTCACTTCGGCATCATTCAGGGTTGGTCGATTTTGACTGCCGAACATTGGCATCCGTTCGCGTACAAACCGCATTTCGTCAGTTCCAATTGCTTCTAAGTGGGGAACGCGATAAGGTGTGAGTTGCCCGGCTGTTCCTCCTAAGCCACTCAAGTCAACTCCTTCTGACTCAGCATTTGCCCAGAGACGTTGGGGTAGTAAACCAACTCGTAAAACTGAATAAATTATTTGATTGACTGTAGGCAAGTCTGACTGTGTAATATCCATGCCTTCAGTCCGAAGATGAAAAAGTGATTCTAGGTCAACTAATATCGGGTGTTCTCCTGCTGCAATTAAATTTTCTAAGTGAAAGTCGGTCGCTTCTAGGGCGTATAGTAGTGCTAAATATGCACCCTGCCGTTCATAAAACCGCTGGATAGCTTCTGGTTCGGTACAGCCTTGGGCAACCACAAATTCTACCCAACCATGAGTTTTGCGATTTAATATTTTCAAAGTACGGAATGATAGATGATTACCCCGCTGATTTAGCCAAGTTAATAGTTGCTGAAAATGTGCTTCAATATCAAGTGATCTAGGCTTATAAACTATTTGTAAACCAGAGCTAAATTTTGCAATTAGTACTGACCTTCCGCCCCGATGAGTATCGCCAAGACTGCCATCTATTTTTAATAATAAGCCTGGGTCGTTATCTGGACTAAAGGTGTTAACAATTTCTGTCCAATCTCTACAAAGATGTTGGATAAATTCTAGACTAACAGTTACCCAACGGTTAATAGTAATTACTAATTGACGGGCTAATACAGGATACTCTTGCAACAGAGAAAGCACAACTTCAGGTTGCTGTAGACGTTGTAAAAAACTCTGGAATCGTTCTTGTTGTGTATCACCTAATAGTACTCCTTGCAAACGAGCTACATTGAGTTCTAAAACCATTGTGCGTCCCAATATTGACAGCAGTTGTTCTGGGAGGCTGTTAAATAATAAAGCTACAATTGTATTAGGATTAAATGGTAAATCAGGCTGTGTTTGGATGAGTTTTGGAATTTCTTGATACAGGTGATCGCATCCTTGATTAATTAAAGGTGCAATGGCATCTAAAAAACCATTTAATTCTGGATCTACAAATTCTTCTAAAGACGGCATTGAAATAGAAACAGGCCGAGCAAATGCTTGATTTATCTGTGTTAACCAGTCTGGAAGTTCGCTACAACGGTTCTGCACAGCTTCAATCGATTCACCTAGAATTTGGCCAAATTCGTCTTCCGTCACACCATCTATAGCTAAACGCTGAGAAAAAAAAGAGTTATTGCTAAAGGGGGATTGCGATTTCCAACGCTGCATCTGTCGTTGTTGCAGTTGGGGGTTAATGTTGGTGCGAACTGACAAGTCAGCGCTTGCGCATTCGCATTGAATAGTATGAAGAGATGCAATGCGTTCAGTTAAGGTAGTAGCTTTATACCAAGTAGCAGACTGAAAATAAGATTGACTCATGATCCTAATAGTTTAAATTGTTGAAAATATTTAACTAATCAGGTGAAGAGGGATTGTAATAATCCCTCAGTTTTTTGATATCTTGATTGAGTAATAGTGTTAGGTTTCAAAAACAATCCTAGTGTCTAGATTCTAGTTAATTAAACTTTCAATCAAGCACATTTCAAGAGTTGGAGAATTTTAACTAACACTAAAAGTTAGTTAAATACGACATCGACAGCGCCCAGTTAGAGTCCAACCGCAACCACATTCAGCAGTAACAGTTAACACACGTCCGCAGCGTAGAAATTTAGTTACCCCTGGAAATCTCCATCCTCCGATAACGTCGTTCATTTCCTCATCCATGATGTCAGTTAGTCCAGCTGGGTTTTCTGGAAGTTGAGCTAGTTGAGCTTCAGTAAGATTTGAGCGATACTCCTCATCTTTCCAAGCGCGAACGACATCGATATCTGTGATATGGATATTACCCATGATTGACTCCTTGATTATTCAATGTAAATAAATTAGTAACCCACTCAAAAATGGCAAGATGACAATAGAAATTGCCATCCCAGCAATTTAACTCAGCAGTGAAGAATTAGATAGAGACTAAATTTGTTTATTTAATCTCTTCACTTTATATTGTCTAATTTTGAACTTAGTAAGTCAATCTGATAAACTTGATTATAAAAACAAAATTACAGGAATAATGTTTTAGGTTTTTACTCAATAGTTATTTGATTATTGGTTGTTTTGTAGATAAAGGTTGTTCACTGGAAAACCAAATACAACTGATGAGGCTTAATGTATAATTTATCGTAAAAATCTATTGTTTTTAATCATATATTTACTCGAATAACAAACAAAATACTACATTTTTTGTTTAAAAATGAACTTTTAGCAGTTTCAAACTATGTAAAATACAGACAAGTTTAAATAATACAGCAAATTTCATTGGATGAGGTATATTTCCCTAGCCTTTAGTCTCTAATCTCTAGCCCCTTTCTTCTTAAAAGGTGTACTACACCCAACCGATAAACGCTGTATATCAAATAAAAAACTACCTCTAAAATGGATTAGAGGCAGCTAAAAATTAATCATTTGAGTTTTTCAAGTCAAACAAATGATTGCCTGATTGTCTTAATCAAAAATGGAAGTTAAAAACTATTGATGCTATTCATTACGCGAAGCAAAGGTAGTGTTTGCTTGTAGCCATTTTTGAAATAGAGATTCTAAGATTTGCTCTCGACTTTCATTGAACTCAGTAGGAAAATACTTTTCAATTTTGAGGATGTGATAACCCAGTTTTGTCTGTATTGGCCCAATCACTTCGCCTTCTTTTGCTTGAGCGATCGCTTGTGCAATCTCCGGCATTAATTCTGACAGAAAGCGAATACCAACAAAGCCACCATTTTGTTTAGACTGTTTACCTTTCGAGTACTCTAGTGCTAAAGCACAGAGGGTACATCCCAGTTTTTATTTGACAACTAGAGAACAAGTGTCATTGCGAGTAGGAACGACGAAGCAATCGCATTGACTTGTTCGTAGTGAGAGATTTTGCGATTGCTTCACTCCACTACCCTTCGGGAACGCCAAGGGCGAACGTTACGTTCGCAATGACGTTCAAAAAAGTGGGATGCTCCCAGCACAGAAGGACTCATTTGACTCTCGAATTGCATAAGTTACTTTCTGAGCCTCTGTTATGTCGTTGACTAAAATTTGAGATAAGGCAACACGTTGATAATCTTGACGATTACTTAGATAATGACCATCAACAGCATCCCCAAACAGATATTCTTTTAACTTTTTTGTAAGTAATTCTAATCTGATACCCCTAGACTAATCGTCTACAATAATTCGTTGTTGTTGAAGCCAAGCTAAAGTTTCAGAAACTCCTAGTAACTTATGTTCGAGTCGAAATGCATCTCCGGCTATTTGTAATTCTTCGTCATTAACAGTCAAAACAAACTGTTGAGAAATATTTAAAATAAATGCATTACATTCGGCTAAAACTGCATATTCAGCTATTTTGTGAGAATAACGCAGATAAGCAATCACATCTTCATCTGTTGCTAAAGCAATTTCTGACACAGAGACTAATTTTGTGTTTTCCAAAGTTTCTGTCATTGTTTTGTTCTCTTGTAAAAGTTGATTTGGATGAAATTATTGGCGTTTAGCTGCGGTAAATCAGTTTTTCGGATGGGATTTCGGGAATTGTCAGTTGATTGCGATGTAAATCGCCGTAAAGGTTCATATATTCGATTTCAGCAGTCGTTAGCTTACCTTGCTGAACTCCAGATATAGCCGCATCAATTTCTTCACGTCGAGTTAAACCTGTTAAGCAAACGTCAACACAATTCTGCGTTAACGAGTATCGATATAAATCAGGAATAGTAGGCTGCCAGCATTTTTCTGGTAAACTACTCGGAACATCCCAGAGTGCGCCTGAGTGAGAGCCTGTAGACTTGAAGGTAACGATACCTGTCCGACAAGGATCTTGCAGATCCAATTGATTAAATATTCGACTTTGAGCAGAGCGATGCGCGATATTGTGTCTAACCATCACCACATCTAATAAGTCACTATGTAAGCATTGTTGTGCCAAATTAATATCGTGAAATGAAGCACCAATATAGCGAACGGCTCCCATCTTTTTAAGTCTTTCGGAAGCGCCAAACATTCTTTCAATGGTGCGCTGATAGACGCTATTGCTGCCTCTCAAATCAGGATAAAGCTGCAAGCAATTCTGTAAAACTGAACCATCATTCTCACCAATCCAGCCCCAGAACAACACATCAATATAATCAATATTTAGCTCTACAAATTGATCTAATAGAGCAGCTAGCGTCATTTCTGGACTTTTAATGTAAGTCACAGTTGCCAGGACTACTTTCTCTCTCACTGAGGAACAACGGCTACACATCTGGCGCAGCGCTCCAGACATGGAACTGTAAATATAGTGGTGCAAATCGCTAGAGTAGAAAAAGTAGTTAATTCCACGCTCGAAAGCGTAAAGGGTATCCTCACTTGAGATACTACCACCACCACCCAAACCTAGACAACTGACTGTTAAATCAGTCCGCCCTAGTTTGCGGTAAAACGTAAATCGGACTCTGGGAAATTATTTGTTACATGACTAACTTTGCTGGCTGAGGCTACTTGAGGCGATGCAAGATCAGTTAGTTTCATAAGTCTAACAGGGTGTAGGTATCAACAGAGTTGGCATTGAGATAAGAATGCTGCCAATCAATTCCTAGAAGTGAGAAATTTTGACGGATAAATGCCATCCGGCTTTGGGGCGATTCATCACCTTTGTTGCGAGCTTCTAGCAAGGCATTGGCAACAATTTGACAGCGGTTCATCCCAAAACTTTCAGACTCAGCAAATTTGAAATCTGGTTCTTCTGCTAGAGCAATTCCAGGTGCAAGCAACTTTGTAAATAGTGGTACTTCAGTGCGAAAATGAGCTTGGTTTTCTGCATAAACATTTTTTAGCACTTGCCGGATTACTTCATAGTTACTTTTCTCAAAGTACAAAACCCCACTGTCATAGCGTCCGTAATCAGAAGGGTTGTATAGCACTTTAAAGGCAAAAGGAATTTTGATTTGGTTTAATTGCTGTGTCAGGCTTTCCATAACAGCGATCGCACCTTCAGGTGTCAAGTTAAAGTAAACTCTGACTGTCTGAGGATAAGTGTCTGGCCCGGCATCGCTAACAGCCATGTAAAATCCGTTTTGAACTAAATTACGAGGCATCCGGATACCGACTATGTTGCCTACAGATGCCGATTGCTCGGCAGGTTGTAAATGGCGATCGCGCTCGATATGCAAAGTCAAACCGCCTTTAGTAACAGCGAGACTCTGATCATTTTCTTGGCGCAGCACAGACCAACCTGGGTCAAAGTAGCCTTCACCAAGATTACTTTTATGTAGGCGATCGTAAAATTCTACATCTACTCCTAGAAAAGTATTGTTCTCTAGATTCTGATGCAGTGCTACGGCATCTGTTGCTAAGTGAGCTTGTAGAAAGCCATTGTAGTAAATACCATAGAGAAAACTTTGCAGTTGCAGACTCAAGTACTTATTTTGTAGATCTAAAGGTGTTCGCTGAAAGCGGGCTACTACCTCAGCAGGAATATCCAAGGGTTTGTAAGCTGGATGGCCAATACAGAAGTCGGGTTTGATTTCAACATTGTTGGCTATATCTTGTAGAGAATCTAGCACACGAGTTGACAATGAACTTTGAGGAGAATCTAGTAGTTGCATATTACAAATTACGAATTACGAATTACGAATTAGTCTCAGTTCAGATCCTGCTATTCCAAAAACTGTCGGAATTGATTGTTCTGGACGGCATAACAAAGTTTTGGCAACCTGAAGCATACAGATACCCATATTCCCAAAGGATTTTTGATGCTGAATCATTGCCTGAATTTGTTGAATGATCGCAAGGCCAGAGAACTGCACAACTCGTCTCAAAAAATCAGGGCGATGCTCTAAAATTTCTGGAAAATTCGCCAAATAAGTTTTAGTCAAGGCTGCAATCGAAGGCTGAAGTTGTTCGAGTGGTGTCATCGCTAATCGCAAAGATTCCTCAACATCAATAGACTTACTCACAACCAAGCTATTCAGCCAGAGTTGTAAATAACTGGCAATAAGCATTCCTAAGTCAAATGCAGGATCTCCCCAAGTACCTCGCTCCCAATCTATGAGTCGAATAATACTGTTAGTTGATTGATTTGGTGGTAGGACTTTTTGCCAATTGTTGTATAGGAGAATATTATTCAGCTTCAGGTCATTGTGCGTAAGGCAGCAAGGCACTAATTCATCGATAAGTTCTGTGATCGCTTTTCCGAGGCTATCATAACGCTGATAGAGTGCAAAAAATTTCAGTCCATCTGCGGGAACCTGACCAAAAACTTCAGGACTAATCCGTTCTAACCCAAGATTAAAGTTAGGTGCTTGTTCAATAAATGTATCCTCAGATGTTTGTGAGAAAAATTCTTGATACTTTTGACAGTTGAATGTAGCGCGATGAATTGTAGCTAAAGTTGCGCCGATTGAAGTGGCGATCGCAGTTGGAAAAACATTTTCCTTAATGTAAAAATCAACTAGATCGCAATAGTCATTAAGGTAGTTAAAAACAATAACAGAATGCTCCGCATCAAAATGTAAAACCTCTGAAAGCATTAAGCAAATGTGACTGAGTTCAGGAGTTTGTTGAAAGAACTGATGAACTCGCCATTCACTCAAAAATTCACCCGCAGTTTCCCCTTCTCGATTGTGACGCTCTTGTTTGACGAGGAGGTGGCGATCGTCTTGTAAACTCAGTAGTAAGTTAAAGTTTTTAGCAGCCTTTAGCTCGACTTGGCTCAAATTTTGCTTTTGATGAGTACATATATTCTGCCTCAATAAGTAATCGAAAACATTTTGAGAGCTTAACAAGAATTTCATTATTATAGTTTCCTTGACTTGTACTTAAATTGGTGAATAACTATCAGTAACCAAGTCTTGGAGGATGTTCGTAAAGTATCAAGATATACTGAGATCCCCCCTAGCTAGCCTCTCAAGGGTAGGTTTTTCAGAATCTCAAAAATAGTTGAGAAAATTCTCAATTGTTTAACGTGCTTTGGTCGTTTCAGGATTTAAGCATCGGCTGAAATGGTCAAAAAATGACCAAATACAAAATACCTACCCTTGAAAGCCCTAGCTAGCCCCCCTTAGAAAGGTGGAAAACGGAGTCTAAGTCCCCCTTTTTAAGGGAGATTTAGGGGGATCTAAACATCAATAACTACTTTTAAAACATCCTCTGATTCATTGCTTAACAAAACATACTGATTCGTGGAGTTTGTATTCCAGTAATTCTCACTGTAGCGTTGACGCAACGTAATGAAGACTTCGCGGCAATTCGTAACATAATTGATGATATTCCTCCATTAACGTTGTCAAGTTCACTATCACCTAAATCGGTCATATAGCTTTCAGAATCAGAAAACAAATCGGAACCAGTAGGATACAAGTTTGAAATGTTGATAGTGGCCATTGTTTTTCCTCTTTCTAAGATGTATAACTGTGATTTGATTGTTGAAATACACGTAGGCTAGCCAATAAATTAGACAGGTGAATAAACTAAAACATACAGGGTTAAACTTTATTTCTTTGCCCACCAAAATATGGATATGGTGAGCAAAGCCAGTCCTAAATTACTGACAATTAGGCAATGACTATCTACCTTTGGTTAAATAACGTGCTACCTGACGTGTTAGGCGAGGACTAACAACCCTAGCAATGACAGCAGCGCAAACAGGTGAAGTTAGGATTCCACCATTGACAGTACCAAGTTCGTTGTCACTTAAATCATTCATGTAGCCTTCAGAATCAGAAAATAACTCCGAACCAGTAGGATGCAAATCAGTAATTTCAATGTTAGCCATGAGTTTCTTTCTCTTAGTAAATTTGTTGTGGTAGAGGTTAGCTCTACATTTCCTAATGTCTTTTCCATCTTCTAACGAAAAACTTATATTTTCAAGGTATTTAAAACTTGTTTTTATGCATAATTCAATGACTTATGTTTTTACTTTTTAATATTTAGTAATCTAATTTTTTGTTGCAAATTAAAGCATAGGAAGACGATGAAATATTTAAAATAATGCAATTTACAACTGAGGTGATATCTCTAGTTGTAGAGACTGCTTTTTCTGGTGTAGCGCAGCACCAATGCTAAAAGACCTACACTTCTGACCCCCGAAAAAATTAGTGTGTAGTTTTGTGACAACTTGTGGAATACCCGGAGTTTTGATTCAGAGAAGTAACAGAGGTTCTCAGGAAATATCCAGATTAATTTCTATCTGGGCATTGCAAGTTATACCAGGAGGAATTGCTGTGGACAAGCAAGGTCTACACTTAACAACTTTTCAGCGTCAGCTTTTGCTCAAGAGTTTAGAAACAGACTTACGTCCAGAATATCGCCGTCGTATTGAAATCATATTGTTGGCAGATGCAGGTCAATCTCAGACTGAAATTTGTGAAGCGTTAGGATGCGCTCAGGAGACGGCGCGGCACTGGATTACGATCGCCCAAACAGGTGAAGCTCATCATTGGAGCGATCGCCCGATGGGTCGTCCCAAGGCTGTGAATGAGCAATATCTGGCTCGTTTGCAAGAACTAGCAAGCCATAGTCCGCGTGAGTATGGCTATGCATTTGAGCGCTGGACAGGGCAATGGTTAAGTAAGCATTTAGCAAAAGAGATGGGAATTAAAGTTAGTGCTTGCCACATTAACCGTTTACTTAAAGAAATGGGACTTTCGACTCGACAGACACGCAAAGCTGTTGAGAAGGAAACTGATAACACCAAAAATTCTCGGATTACTATTGGCAACTTGTTACCAAACTCAGAGCCTGATTTTCGGTGGTCATTGAATTTCGCTAAGACAAGTAACTAATTCTGCCGTTAAACTATCAGGAAATTATGGTTCAGAACAAAACAGAATTTTCCCCTCAACAGCTTGCCCAAACTCTGGGTCAAACTCTTTCACAACAAGAATTTTCAGACTGCATCAAACAAATTGAAATTCTCCAGCCTAGTGCAGGCAAACTGTTCTGGCAGACAGCAGACGCAAACGTTGGCATTTATATAATTCTGGCAGGTAAAGTCAGATTGCTTGATCGCAGCGATAATTTAATTGCCTCTGTAGGTGCAGGAAGATCATTTGCAGAATTAACGCTATTTCCAGAAGAACAATTTCAACCTTACATTGCTAGGGCTTCAGTAAATCTCAAACTTGGTTATATTCCCGGAAATTATTTGCGATCGCTGATCCGCAAATATCCTTCCATTGGGCAGCATCTTCACCGTCAAGCTGTACTTTGGGATTTACTGCTGTTATGTCGCCAAAATGGAACGCTGAATAATGCTGCTTACGAAAACGTGATGCAAATCCAACCATTACTAGAGCAGCACAATCTTCAAATTAACAAACTTCCATCTTCTCTACTCAAAAACCAGCAACTCTGGATACTGCGTCGCGGCGAACTACTGCACACATCAGGGCTCAAACTTACTGCTGGCAATATTTACACCTTGTCTCAGTTACCTCAAGAGCGTAGTTGGCAGGTAACTCAACCAACGCAACTATACAGCCTCAGCCGTTCGCATTGGCAAACTGCATTGCAATATCTACCACAACTAACTGAACTGGATGCCAGCAACTACCCAATAGCAGCATCTGAACCTGTTATATTTCCGCAATTTATTGTTGAGCCAAAAAACCAGTTCCAGAAAAAAATTAATAAAGCCTACTTCCCTAGTCCAACTGTAAAAATCGGTCATCTATGGCAACGTATCACTCAACGCTATCCCTTCTTTGAACAGCAAAGTGCATCAGATTGCGGTGCGGCATGCTTAGTCATGGTTGGTCGGTACTGGGGTAAGCGTTTTAACATTAACCGATTGCGGGACATTGCCAACGTTGATCGGGATGGATCATCGCTGCGAGGTTTAGCAGCAGCAGCAGAAAGCATTGGGTTTTCGACTCGACCTGTCAAAGCCAGCCTGGATAAACTTGCCCAGCAAAGCCTCCCGGCTATTGTGCATTGGGAAGGCAAACATTATATTGTCGTCTACGAAGTTAGAGGCGATCGCGTGATTGTTGGAGATCCTGCTATTGGTCAGCGTACCCTTTCTCCTACAGAATTTAAAGCAGGTTGGACTGGCTATACTTTATTACTCCAACCTACAGCCTTACTCAAAGAGACAAAAGAAGCTAGTACTCCTTTTTGGCAGTTTTTTGAATTAACTAAACCTCACTGGCTGGTATTGTTGGAAGTTTTTATTGCTTCTATTCTCATTCAAATTTTTGGACTGATCACACCACTATTTACCCAATTATTGTTAGACCGAGTAGTTGTCCAGCGCAGTGAACTGACACTAACGGCTGTAGGCATAGGCTTGGTAATTTTTAGCCTTTTTAGAGTTGCCATCACTGGACTGCGGCAATACCTTTTAGATCACACAGCTAACCGCGTCGATCTAGCCTTGATTGTGGGTTTTATTAGCCATACCTTCCGTTTACCTTTGAAATATTTTGAGTCTCGCTATGTTGGCGATATTATTTCTCGCGTCCAGGAAAACCGTAAAATTCAACGTTTTTTAACTGGTGAAGCACTATCGATCTTTCTCGATTTACTAACAGTATTCGTCTATGTAGGATTGATGTTTTGGTATAGCTGGAAGATGGCATTAATGACTCTAGTGATTGTGCCGCCATTCGTATTATTGGCGTTAATTGCTACACCTTTTTTACAACGTGTTTCCCGTGAGATTTTTGGCGCACATAATGAAGAAACTGGGTATTTAATCCAATCTCTCACAGGTATCCGCACGATTAAATCTATGGCTGTTGAACAGACAGTGCGCTGGCATTGGGAAGAATTTTTCGGCAAGTCAGTGAAAAAGACTTTTTCCGGGCAGATAATTGGCAACACCCTGCAAATATTTAGCTCTGGCATTGAAGCTGTAGTCACCGCCGTCTTATTGTGGTTTGGGGCGTGGCAAGTAATTCAAAATGAACTCACCATTGGACAGTTGATAGCCTTTAATATGTTGCTGGGTAATGTGATTAATCCCTTTCAAAGATTGATTTTGCTGTGGAATGAGTTGCAAGAAGTGTTAATTGCTGTTGAACGGATTAATGATGTGATTGATGCCGAACCAGAAGAAGATTTACAACACCAATCTCATCAATCTTTACCATCAATTTGCGGTGACATTCGCTTTGATCAAGTTACTTTCCGCTATCATCCAGAAAGCGATATAAACACCTTAGAAAACATCAGTTTTGAAGTTAAACCAGGACAGACGATCGCACTTGTTGGACGTAGTGGTTCGGGAAAGACAACGATATCTAAGCTGATATTGGGGCTGTATCCGCCCACAGAAGGGAAGATTTTGATTGATGGCTATGATATTACCAGCTTGTCGAAGCGATCGCTTCGACAACAAATTGGTGTAGTTGACCAAGATACCTTTTTGTTTGGCAGTACGATTCGGGAAAATATTAGCTTAGGTCATCCCGAAGCTTCTTTAGAAGAAGTCATAGAAGCTGCTACACAAGCAGGCGCACATCAATTTATCAAAGAGCTAGCGATGGGCTATGAAACCCTGATTGGTGAGGGGGGAGGAACCCTATCGGGTGGACAAAGACAACGACTAGCGATCGCGCGCGCCTTGGTGGGAAATCCCCGACTACTGATTTTAGATGAAGCTACCAGTAGTCTTGACGCTGAATCTGAACGCATCATCCAGACTAATCTCAACACAATTCTCCAAGATAGAACAACAGTGGTGATTGCCCATCGCCTTTCAACAGTACGCAATGCTGACAAAATTTTGGTACTAGATAAAGGCTTGTTAGTTGAAAGTGGCACTCACGCTCAATTAATGGCTAAACGTGGTCACTATTTCTACCTTAATCAACAACAATTAACTGTAGCAATTTAAATCGATTATTTTGCGTTCATTAATTTGAGAATTAACAATGACAAACGAATTTACGACACAAGAACAATTTAGCCAAAATGGCCACTATCTTAGTAGTCAACTGGACTTAAAACCACAGTCAAAATCTTCTACATCTGTGAGTGAAGATTGGTCTTCTCTAACCAAAGAATTAATTGATACATTGCCACGAGTTTGGACACGCGGATTGCTATATTGGCTAGTAATTTTTGCAGCGATCATTTTACCTTGGGCGATGCTATCTAAAGTAGACGAAACAGGTAGTGCTAGAGGAAGACTTGAGCCTCAAGGCAGAACTTTAAGATTGGATGCACCTGTTACCGGAAAAGTTGTAGGAATCAAAATTAAAGAAGGTCAAACTGTCAAAGCTGGAGAAATTTTACTAGATTTAGATTCAGATTTAACTCGCACTGAACTACAACAAACTCAAGCCAAGCTTGAGGGTCAACAAAATCGCGTAAATCAGTTGCAATTATTAAAAAATCAACTAACAATGTCTTTACGCACTCAGCAATTACAAAATCAAGCTCAAGATTCTGAACAACTTGCTCAACTTGACCAAATTCAGCAGCGGTTAAATTCCAGTAAACAAGTATACGTGCTAGAAAAAGATCGCTTAAAATTAGCTAATAATGAAATACAACGTTATCGATATCTTTGGCGCAAAGGCGCTATTTCTAAAAGTAAATTAGAAGAAGTAGAAGGCGCTATGTTTGAACGCCAAAGACTTCTAGAACAAGCTCAATCAGATATTCAACAAGCTACTACCGAAATTACCAAACAACAAAGTACCAATCAACGCATCATTCGCACAGGTGAACTCGCACTTTTGGATAGTCAAAAACAAATTAAAGAACTTCAATCTCAAGTTGTCGATGTACTATCAGAAATTGACCAAACTAAAAAACAAATTCAGTCTTTGCAATTTCAACTACAACAGCAAACTCTTCGCGCTCCCATTAATGGCACAATTTTTCAGTTATCTATCAATAATGCCGGAGCAGTTGTACAACCGGGACAAATGATTACTCAAATTGCACCTCAAGGAGTGCCTTTGATATTTAGAGCCGAAATGCCCAGTCAAGAAAGTGGTTTTTTACGTGTAGGAATGCCTGTAAAACTGAAATTTGATGCTTACCCATTTCAAGATTATGGAGTAACTGAAGGCAAACTTCGCTGGATTTCACCAGACTCTAAAGTTGTCGAGACTGCCCAAGGTAAAGTAGAAAATTTTGAACTAGAAATTGAATTGCCAAAAACTTATATCCAAACTAGAAACAAACGAATTTTATTAACACCAGGTCAAACAGCAACTGCTGAAGTAATTGTTCGAGAACGTCGCATTATTGACTTTGTCATAGATCCATTTAAGAAGTTGCAAAAAGGCGGTTTAAAACTTTAAATAACGTTGAGCAAAAATCAATTATTACTCAGGAGTTTATTTATGTCAGAATTTAATGTTGTTTCCCCAGACGAAATTATTCACCAAATCAAACTTTCCTGTCAAATCCCTACTGTTATCGAAAATATTATCAATCGCAAGACTATTACAAAGGCAGCACAAGAAGCAGGTATAAAAGTTGAGATAGAAGAACTTCAAGAAGCCGCAGATAGCTGGCGGATGATCAACAAGCTTGAGAATGCTGAAGTTACTTGGTCTTGGCTACAAAAACATAGTCTTTCTTTAGATGATTTGGAAGAGTTAGTTTATTACAATGTTCTTATCTCAAAGTTAGTAGAACATTTATTCGCCGACAAAGTTGAACAGTTCTTTGTGGAAAACCAATTGGATTATGCTCAAGTTGTCATGTATGAAGTTGTCTTCGATGATTTAGACTTGGCAATGGAAATGTTTTACGCAATTCAAGAAGGTGAGATTAGTTTTCCTGAAGTTGCCCACCAATATATCCATAATGATGAAATACGCCGATGTGGAGGATATAAGGGAATACTCAGCCGCATAAATTTAAAACCAGAAATATCAACAGCTGTATTTGCAGCAACTCCACCCCAACTTCTTAAACCAATTGTTACTTCTAAGGGAGTACATTTAATTAATGTTGAGGAAATTATTACACCTCAATTAGATAAAATTTTACATTTCAGTATTATTTCTCATCTATTTTCAGAATGGCTGAAGCAGCAATTTGAGCAAAATACTAAGTTTTAATTTGTTCATATATTTTGCTCTCTAGCAGGACTTACGCATTGACAGGAATTTGACTATGTGCATTCAAGCCCACTTTTTGTTCAAGATGTTCCAGAATAAAATCACGAACCACCTGAAGAGACAAATTTCTCTGGACTTCATACCAGTTTTCAATTAACTCTTTGGTTCGCATTAATTCTAGTTGGGTAAAGGCGCGGATAGCACTAAAAAAGTGAGTTTTAATTGCCTCAGATGTCCTCACCCTTACGGGTTCGCCAGTTGCTTCAAGTCGGGGAACCCGCCCAACGCACTGGCTCACCATAAATAGCTCAATTCCACACACTTGCTTGATAGCTCGATGGTAACATTCAATTCCCCAATGAATCGAGTGTAGTTCTTCAAAATCTGCCCGATAAATTAAAAATAGTGCTTCTTTGTTAGGTACATACATGATGTAATACCGAGGAGTTTCGTTTTTGGAACTTCTCCGAAATACTTTCACTTGTCCAAACTTTTTCAGATGTACTATTAAACCGTTATCTGGGATTTCTAAATTTTGGACTTGGGTAAAATTTTTACCATCAACTGAACATGAGCGATTTTTAGCTATCCCAGTTAAAAAGCTTAATTCTTTGTCTTTAAAGAATTTCAGATTTTTTCCACTGGAATACCAAGCGTCAGTAGTTACAGCATGAGGCTTCAAACCCCAATCCAAAACCTCAGTAATCATGTCTCGTAAACAATACCTTTGCCAAAATAAGAGCCTAGATAAATTTTGGCAAAAACGGCAAAA